>JAOZPE010000074.1 GCA_029932915.1 Candidatus Krumholzibacteriia bacterium | reverse complement strand
GGCCGAGTCCCCGGCCCCAGCCGTAGCCCTCGCCGTGGGTGTGCCAGCCTCGGCCCCAGCCGCCGCCGTGGCCCCAACCCATGCCGGGTCCGTGGCCCCAACCGTAGCCCTCATCGTGGGCGTACCATCCTCGCCCCCAGCCGCCGCGGCCCCAAGCCGGGCCGAGTCCCCGGCCCCAGCCGAAGTCCTCGTCGTGGACGTGCCCGCCGCTGGGGCCGTCCTTCCGGCTCCGATCCGTGGAGCGGGCGTCGTCCTCCGCTGGACGCTCGTTTCGTTCGTTCCGTTCTTCGTGTTCGCTCATCGTTGCCTCTCCCGGGCGTGTCCGTGCCCTGATCGTTCGGTGGAATCGGGAGGAAAGCGTTCAGCGAGATCCTCCCATCGGCTCGAACGGCAGCCATGCCGTGCACGCTTGCCCTGATGAACCGGGCGGGGGGAGATCTCTCCGCACTGGGGGCAGCGGTACAGGGTCTCCACGTAGTCGAAGAGCCCTCCCTCGATGACCAGTTCGTGTCCCTCCACCAGGGCCTGAGCGACCTTGTGCCGGGCCTTCTCGATCAGGCGGGTGAAGGTCGGACGGGAGATCGCCATGTGCTCGGCCGCCTCGCGGTGCTCCAGTCCCAGCAGATCAGCGAGGCGGATCGCCTCGTACTCGCTGACGCTGAGACGGGTCACCGGCAACTCGTCGCCGAGGGTCTCCGCCGGACGGAAACGGTGCATCCTGGGGGGGCGTTGGACCCGCCGGCGCCGATAGGGGCCTCTCACTCTTCCTCCTCCGAAGTCCTTTATATGAACCATGGTTCATTTGACGGCAGGAATATAATGAACATAAGTTCAAATAGCAAGGCGCGTTCCCGCCGGGATCCTCGGGGGGCGCCGTCGGCCCATTCTCTCCGGGGAACAGCTCTCCGGAGGGGATGGATCCCCCCTTTACACCCATGCGCCGGCGCCGGAAACTGGAGCCGCTGCGGCCGGTTGCCTCCTCGTGGGAGCCACAGGCGCCGCCGCGGCGTTCTCATCCTGACTTTCCTTCGGTGAAAAGGGTGGAATCCATGTCCGGTGGCCGATCACCTCTCCTCTCGTCTCTGCTGATGCTGGTGGCCCTGGCCGGACTCGTCCTGGGCAGCTCCGCTTCGTGGGCCCAGATCGACGTCCAGCGGAAGGTTCCCTGCTGCGATCTGTACGGAACCACGGGTGTGGTGTGGGTGGGGGAGGATTCCCTCATGACTTTCGAGAGGCTGGCATCGTACTGCGCCCCGGCCCTGGAGTTCTCCCCCGATGAACCCCTGCTGCGCGATATCAAGGACCGCAGCAAGATCGACATGCCCACGGCCTTTCCCTTCGAGAAGAAACCGTCGGGACCGGTGGTGCACTACAAGGTGCGCACCCTGCTCACCGACAAGGAGGGGGAGGTCTACCGGCGCGTGCCCGGCGATCTCAACGACTCGGTCATCGACCTGAGCAAGGTCAGCGGGGCCGATCTCGACTTCTTCTTCTACTATCCCCAGGAGGAGGGGCTCGGACGTCACCGGCACGACGTCGAGTCGGCGGAGATGAAGATCGCCATCGTCCGTCAGACCGACTGCGAGAAATGCCGCTTCGCCATCCTCATCCACCGGGTCACCGCCAAGGCCCACGGAATCCTCTGGTACGACAACACGCTCACCCTGAACCGGGACACCATCCTGCCCATCCACCTCTTCGTGGAGGAGGGCAAGCACGCCAGCTGCACCGACCAGAACGCCGATGGCTACTACATGCCCGGCTACGACGTGAACGAGCGGGTGAACGACGCGTGGGGCGTGCGCGACATCATGCGGACCGGCGCGATCTACACCGGAGGCTACCAGGGCTGGCAGACCAAGGTGCGGCGCCCGGAGGACATGGTCTATCCGCCCCTGCCGCCGGACTCGCCGGCCTATTCGCAGTGGGTGGTCGACGGGGTCTACGCCAAGGGGCACGCGGTGTATTCGCTGAGGCCCTTCCCCACCGTCGAGGCGGCGCAGGCCTATGCGGACAGCTCCGGCGACAAGGCCATCATGCGCTTCGTCCGCAAGGGACATTACGACTGGCCGGAGGTCCTCGCCGACAGCGACCTGCGCGCGGTCGGGCGCTGGATGGACGAGGAGAACTTCGTCAAGTCCCTCTCCATCTCCCTGCGCGTGGACAACGACGTGGGCATCTCCTTCATCTTCCCCCTGTTCATCGTCAAGAACTTCAACGATCCGATCAGCGGAGGGTGGCTGGTCAACCGGATCTACTTCAAGGACCAGGGTCTGAGGGACTTCGGGTGGAACATCCTCTTCACCCCATCGGCTTCGAGGTGGATCGACAGTTATTTCTCCGCCGGCCTGGAGACCGACCACGAGATATCCAAGACCTACTTCGCCACCGAGTTCGGGGTGAAATTGCGCTTCATCGTGGAGGAGAGCCCGCTGAAGTTCCTCAAGCCCATCACCGACTTCTGGGGCATCCGCCTCGGTATCCGCTACCTGGGCTACAACAGTTTCAGCGACCTGGGCTACGTGATGGAGTTCGGGGCGGGAACCTTCTAGGACGTCCATGGTGCTCGAGATCCGCGTCAACGGGGAGACGCACACGGTGGAGGTTTCCGCCGGGATGCCGCTGCTGTGGGTGCTGCGCGACGTCCTGGGTCTGACCGGCACGAAGTTCGGTTGCGGTCAGGGGGACTGCGGCGCCTGCACGGTGCTGGTGGACGGACGGCCGCGGCGTTCCTGTATCACGCCGGTCGAGTCGGTCGTGGGGCGGGAGATCCTGACCATCGAGGGCCTGGCCGGCCGGGAGATGCACCGGGTGCAGAAGGCGTGGCTGGACGAACAGGTGGTCCAGTGCGGCGCCTGCCAGCCGGGGATGATCCTCGGCGCTGTCGCCCTGCTCCAGGAGCATCCCCATCCAACCGACGAGCAGATCGACCGGGCCCTGGCGCATCATCTCTGCCGTTGCGGCACCTACCAGCGGGTGCGGCGGGCCATCCACCGCGCAGCCGACGAGGGGGAGCGATGAAGCCCCCGCGCGGATCGGCATCTCCCGGGTCCTCGGCCCCGCATGCGTCAGCGCCGAAGGACACCGGGCATCGGCCGGCTTCGGCCGGTGATGGTGACGGCCGCCTGTCCCGTCGCCGCTTCCTCGGCCTTGCCCTGGTCGGAGGAGCGGCCCTGGCGTTGGCGGTGTATCTGCCGCACCGCTCCAGGGGCCCGGCCGCCTCCCACGCCGGCGCGTCCGAGGACGGCCCCGATCTCTTCGTCCACATCGAGCCCGACGGAGCGGTCCGCATCAAGGTGGTCCGCTCGGAGATGGGTCAGGGGGTTCGCACCGGGCTGCCGATGATCGTGGCCGAGGAGCTGGACGCCGACTGGTCGTCGGTGGTGGTGGAGCAGGGCGACGCCGACCCGCGCTACTCGATGGGCACCGGTGGAAGCCAGAGCGTCTACCGCTCGTGGGATCTGCTGCGGCGGGCCGGGGCGACCCTGCGGGCCATGCTGGTGAGCGCCGCCGCGGCGCGCTGGGGGGTCGATCCCTCCCTCTGCCGTACCCACGCGGGCTGGGTCCTCGGTCCCGGCGGGCAGAGGCTCTCCTACGGCGAACTCAGCGCGGAGGCGGCGGCCCTGGATCTTCCCCGCGACGTTGTGCTGAAGGATCCGGCCGCGTTCTCGCTCATCGGGACCACGCCGCCGCGCTACGACGGCGAGGACATCGTTCGCGGCCAGGCGGTCTACGGCGAGGACATCCGCGTCGAGGGCATGCGCTTCGCCAGCCTGGAGCGCCCGCCGGTGCCCGGAGCCCGACTGCGCCGGCTGGACGATGCGGCCGCGCGCGAGGTGGAGGGCGTCATCGAGGTCCTCTCCCTCGACGTGGGCGTCGCGGTGGTGGCCGAGACCACCTGGGCCGCCTTTCGGGGGCGCCGGAAGCTGAAGCTGGAGTGGGACGAGGGCGATGCCACGTGGTTCTCCACCGCCGAATACGACCGGCGGCTGCAGGACGCCCTGCAGAAGAAGGGCAAGACGGTTCGCGAGGAAGGTGACGCCGAGCGCGTACTCTCCTCATCGGATCTGGTGATCGAGGCGGACTACTCGGTGCCCTTTCTCGCCCACGCCACCATGCTCCCGCTCAACTGCACGGCAAGGGTCGATGGGGATGGAGCGGAGATCTGGGCTCCCACGCAGTTCCCCAACTGGGCCCGGCGCGAGGTGCTGAAGGCCCTGAAGCTGCCCGAGGAAGCGGTCGTCCTGCACGTACCGCTGCTGGGAAGCGGTCTGGGCCGGCGGATCTACCCGGACATCGTCCTCGAAGCGGTGGCCGTTGCCCGTGGACTTCCCTTCCCGGTGCAACTGGTGAACACGCGGGCGGACGATTTCCGCCACGGCGTCTACCGCCCCGGCAACGCCCACCGTCTGCGCGCCGTTCTCGATGAGGAGGGCTTTCCCCGGGCGTGGAGCCACCGCATCGCCGGTCCGTCGATCAGCGCGAGCTGGTGGAGGCGGACCCCGCATCCGGAGGCCTACGAGATCCAGGGCGCGGCCGACCTGCCCTATGCCGTGCCCCACCTGCGAGTGGGCTTCGAGTACGTGCCGGTGCCGGTGAAGCTGGGGGCGATGCGGGCCGTCGCGCGGGTGAACAACGCCTTCGTCACCGAGAGCTTCGTGGACGAGCTGGCCCATGCGGCCGGGCGCGATCCGCTCCAGTACCGTCTCGATCTGCTGGAACGGGCCCGGGACTTCGAGTTCGACGGCGATCCCATCCAGCCCGAGCGCATCGCCGCCGTGCTGCGTCTGGCCGCGGAGAAGGCCGGTTGGGGGCGCGCCCTCCCGGCGGGCCGCGGCCTGGGCATCGCGGTGAATTCCTACGGTTCGTGCCGCACGATCACCGCCGAGGTGGCCGAGGTGGAAGTGGACCGGGAGGGAAGGATCCGCGTCCACAAGGTCTGGTGTGCGGTCGACTGCGGGGTGGTGGTGCATCCCGACCTGGTGCGGGCCCAGTTCGAGGGCGGTGTGGTCTTCGCTTTGACCTCGGTGCTCGAGAGCGCGTTGAGCTTCGAGCGGGGGCGCGCCCGCGAGACCGACTTCCGCCACTATCCGCTGTTGACGATCGACAAGACCCCTGAGGTCGAGGTGGCCTTCGTCCCCAGTGGAAGGGCTCCGGGCGGGATCGGCGAGCCTCCGGTGCCTCCGCTGGCGCCGGCCGTCGCCAACGCGGTCTTCGCTGCCACCGGCCGGCGGCTGCGCAGCCTTCCCCTGGGCATGGCATGATGCGCCGGGCTGCCCCTGGGCGGCCGGGGCGTCTCCGGCCCGTCACGCGCGTCGGCCATCCGAAGGAAGAAGAGGCCGGGCACCCGTGCCCGGCCGTCCATTCCTACGATGAGGAAGAGCCCTTGTGGGTGTTGATCTTCAGCAGGCTGTAGATCGGGCACCTCGAGAAGAGCCCGGTCAACAGGGGGATCAGGCCGATCCAGCCCCACGAGGCCTTCGGCCCGACGAAGACCAGGGCGATGAGCACGATACCGATGATGATGCGCAGGGTCCGGTCGATTCCACCGACGTTCATCGTTTCCACCTCCATCCGGTGATGGACTGCGACATGATGAGAGCGCCCGCGCACCCGCCTTGTCAACCGTCCGCTTCTCAGTTGTCCTGCTGGGCGAAGCCTCCGGCCAGACGCTGGAACAGGCCCATGGCCCCGATGGCCACGATGAGATGGCCGGCCAGGACGAACCAGACGTACTCGGGATGGCCCAGGCCCTGGAAATGACCGTACAGGGGGGTGTAGATGACCCCGCTGAAGGCGCCGATCCCCACCGCCAGGAAATTCGTGCCCATGTACAGGCCGGCCTTCTCCTTCGGCGCGATCCAGGTGATGTACTCCTGGATGCGCGGCGAGGAGATCATCTCTCCGAGGGCGAAGAAGAAGATGCCCAGGAAGACCAGCGCGGCGCCGGAGAGGTGGGCCATCCCGAGGATCACGAAGCCCACCGCCGAGACGAAGAGCCCGAAGAGGAAGGAGGGAATGGCGGGGAAGCGCTCGAAGAAGCGCGACACGAAGATCTGCAGCACCACGATGATGTAGCCGGTGTGGGAGATCGTCTCTCCCAGCACGTGCCGGGTCCCGTTCTCGTCCTGGGAGAAGAAGTTGGCGACCGAGGTCCCGAAGACCCCCTTCAGGCTCAGGTAGAGCTGGGCGGTGTCGACGGAGCGGTCGACGTACAGCGCGCAGAGGTTGAAGAAGGCCCAGAAGGGGATCCAGAAGAACACGCCCAGCAGCAGGAGGAAGATGCTGAACTTCACGTCGGACAGGGCGACGCCGATGTCGGCGAACTTCTGTTTGAGACTGGTGCCCTCGATCTCCCGCTCGGGCTCCTTGTAGAAGAAGATGGTGATGAGCAGCATCACCACGATGCTCGCCGCGGCGGCGTAGAAGGCGTAGTTCCAGGAGATGGCCCGCAGCTTGCCGGCCACGATGGGCCCGAGCGATCCACCCACGTTCACCATGGCGTAGAAGATGCCGAAGCCCAAGGTGGCGTTGCTCTTGTCAGTGGTCGCGCGCACCGTCGCCGACACCAGTGGTTTGAAGATGCCCGCGGCCAGACCGATGGAGAGCATGGTCAAGGCGATGCCCGAGAACGACCTGGTGAGGATGAGCAGGAGGATCGAGGGCAGGTAGGCCAGGTACGAGACGATCAGCACCTTCTTGAAGCCGAAGCGGTCGGCGAAGGTGCCCGAGAACAGCGGCACGGTGTACGACAGCAGGAGGAAGATCGTCTGGACGACGCCGAGCTGATCCTTGGAGAAGCCCAGGCTGGTCATGTAGATCCCGAAACTGAAGTAGATGCCGTAGTAGGCGAAGCGCTCGAGGATCTCGATGACGTTGGCGACCCAGAA
>JAOZPE010000043.1:21375-23257 GCA_029932915.1 Candidatus Krumholzibacteriia bacterium | reverse complement strand
CCTGCATCACCGTGATCGTCCGCGCGAAACCCCAGGCAGGAAACCCCACCAGCACCGCGCCCAGAACCAGCGCCCGGAAAAACCCCAACCCCATGCGCATGTCGTCCATCGTTGCCCCCTTTATGGGAAGGAAGGGAGCCCACAACGGGTGCGGGCTCCCTCCGTTGGTTCTACCGGACCAGGGTCACCCGTTGACGAAAGCTCTGTCCGTCCGCCCGCATCCGCAGGAAGTACACCCCGCTGGCCACCGGACTGCCCGATGCATCCTCCCCGTTCCAGTGTACCACATGCGGCCCCGCCGAATAGGTGCCCACAGGCAACGACCACACCTTCTCGCCTCTCTGGTTGTAGATCGCCAACTCGACCGGGCTGCGACGGTGCAGGGTGAAGTGGAACACGGTGGAGGGGTTGGTGGGATTCGGCTGCGGAGCGAAGAGACGGGTCTCATACACTTCTTCCTCGCTCCCCGCCTCCGTTTGCGCGGTCATCGCGCTGCCCCCGGTGGGGGCTGCCGCCACGCCTACAGCCTGGATGTCGGCCTCGAAGGCCAGGGTGAGGCCCGACGCCAGGGGGTACCACTCTCCGCCCAGTTCACCAATCCACGCCCGGTATCCTCCGCGCTGTTTCCAGTAACCCACCCCGGGACCACCATTGCGCCCTTCCCCCAGCTTTTCCCGATACGCTGGAAGCTGGAACACCACGAAGACCCGTCCATCGGCGCTGCGAGCACCTTCCGCCAAGGTCAAGCTTGCCCAGCCTTGGCTCGGGCCACCCACCGCCGTCCAACTGGCCAGTGGGGTCACCGTGTCCACCGTCTGGGGCCCTGCCCCCTCCACCACGGTCACCTGCGGAAACACCACCAGTTCGTCGTTGTGGAACCAGCGGAAGCCCCGCAACACCTGGCCAGCTGCCAAAGGTACCTCCACCACGAAACCGCTGTGGTCGCCCACCGGAGTGAGGCCCAGGACACCATCCGGTACTGCGTCCTGGCTCCGCGCCCAGGGCGCGGCCAGGAGGATGAGAAGAACCGCGAGATACGCGAAGCGATTCATGAGGATCTCCTTTCCGCCCCTACTGGGCGCAGATCTTGGTCTTGAAGGTCTTCGGGCTGGCCTGATGGTTGGACACCACGGCATCCGTGGCCGATTGACAGTAGTAGCTGTAGCTGCAACCGGGGGTACAGCCCATCTGGTCGGCTACCAGGGTGTGCAGGAAGTTTCCACTGGCCAGCCGCGAAACATAGATCCGCACCCCAGGAGTGCCATTCTGCAGGGTCATCGGCGAACCACAGTTTCCCTGCGGGGTGACAAAAACCTTGTCCAGCTGGACATTGCTCGCGTAGTGGGTCTGCCACGAGAAACTCCACTCGCTCAACCCCGGGCCCGCCGCGGCAACCTGTACACCCACCGTCGAGACGACGAGTTCTGGACTCTGGGTGTCGACCAGGAGATTCGTTGCCGTGGTGTCCGCCATGACCGTCTGACTCGCCCCGTCGGGCCAATCGACCTTCAGCTGCAGAGTTCCGCCGGTGTAGTCCCCCAGGCCGAAGACCAGCTCGGTCGAGCACTGGCTTCCCCGGCCACCACCACCACTCACCTCCATGATCTGACGGGGCACACCGTCCACCAGGAGAGTCACCGTTGCGCCGATGCCGCTGGTCTCATTGGCACCATTGCCGTCCAGGCGGACCCGGATTCCACTGTTGGACGCCCCCGGGGACCCCTCCGCCCGGTAGTAGAATGCACCCGACTCGATCCGGCGGCCCAGGTAGAGGTCCTCGTGACCGTCCCGGCTTGGATCATCAACGAGCTTCCGCTGGGCGTATTGAGGTCTCCACTGACCCAGACCGTGTTGGCCCAGGTGGTATCCGGTCGCACCGCTG
>JAOZPE010000043.1:3810-21275 GCA_029932915.1 Candidatus Krumholzibacteriia bacterium | reverse complement strand
CACCGCTGACGATTGGCGCAGCCAATGAGGTTCCGTCGTCGAAATGCTCCCATCCGTGATTACCAACGGGCGTCAGACCATAATACCCATTGCAGTCACCGCTGTCGCACGGCACCGGTGCGGAGACATCCATTGCCTGTGCTGACAAATCCACCCAAGGCCCATAGGTCGTTCCAGACCCCCTGAGCTTCACCCACCCCGCTCCATGGCCGGGTACCATTCACCCCACCAACGGAGATCACCCCGTCGATGCAGTGCACAAAATACGGATCTGAAACCTCGCTATCCGTATTGCCCGCGGCAGCGACCACGACGATTCCTGAGTCCAACGCAGCCTCAATCTCGAACGCAAGGGGGTCTACCAGGTTTCCCGCGCCGTCCCGGTGAAGCATGCTGGTACAATCCCACGCGGAGAAAGGATTCAGGGTCATTCCTGAAGTAAGCCCTGTGGAAAGAGAGATCACCCGAACGACACGATTCCCACTCGTATCACGAAGCAGACGCGCGTGGTGTATTGCAGCTGCAAGCTGCGCGTTCAAATCCGCACCGTTGGTAGTGAATACCTGAACCCGTTGGTGAGCACCCGGCTTCCCGGCGCGACCCCCACCAAACCCAAGCCATCCGAGTTCGCGATTGCGACCGCCACTCCCGCCACCTCGGTTCCGTGAAAGGCAACCCCGCCGCTGGCAGGACGGGTGTCGTTGTCAGCATCCTGGAAATCCCAGCCCTTCAAGTCATCCACAAAGCCATTCTCATCGTCATCATTGGGGTTATATGGCCACCAATCGTCGACGACGCCATCACCATCTGAATCCAGGCCATCGAAGATCTTTTAGGGCTCTCCGGGAGTCACCAGCGGCACGCCGGTACCATCCAAGCCGTCCCAGGCGCCGATCTGGTTGATCACCGCCATTGTCCCAGAAGTCGTGAGACTGGTATCGGTCGCCGCAACGATGCTGTCGACCACTCCGTTCTGGGTTCCCGGCAGGTACTTTCCGAAGACATACTCGCCTACGATTTCTGCCGGGTCCCAGGTTGCGTTGGAGTCATAGAGCGTGAGGCCTGAAACACCGGTCCAGTTCCCAAAGATCACATCACTCTCAGGAACATTGTCTGGCTTCAATCCGGTCGGATCTTCGTCAACCGTACCGTCGCCATCGTCGTCTACCCCGATGGTTCCACTGGCTCCATCTCCATTGCTGTCCCCGATGCCCTCGCGCAGATTCTGGTACACATTACCGTCCGCGTATGATGTCAAGAGCTCCTCGAATGTGGCTGTTCCTTCTGGAACCCCTTGCCCGCCCAGGTCGGGATGTGTCCAGTCGACGCCGGTATCCATGGACGCGATCACCACGTTTGAATCGCCCGTGGTGATTGCCCAAGCCTGTGGCATGTCCATATCAAATGGATACCAGCTGTTTCCCCATTCTCCAATCGGTGGCACACCACTACCGTCGTCATACCAGGCACATTGGTCACCGCCCCCTTCGCGGAGGGTAGGTGCCGGTGTTTCATTTGGGTTGGGAAAATGTAGGTACACCTGGCCCTGACAGAACGCTCCACCCCCACCCTCTTGGGCTTCGGGTGGAAACCATGACTTCGTCGACTCGCCAAGAAGCACTGAGATTGAAGTCGCGCTGTCGGGCGGATTCTTCCCCGCGACACTGTCGCATACGAGGTACCCGCCCTTGATCGACGGCTGTGCCGTGACCACCGCCGTATCCATCACGATGCACATCTTGTGGAGGTTTGGATCGAAGGTCTGGGACCATGCGATGGCCGGAAAGGCCAGAAGAAACACCAAACAAGTGAGGAGAAAACCTCTTCGTGACACTCGTAACCACCTTCCTCGAATTACTTGCCTCCGCTTCCCGGTGGAACCCTGGGCGTACCACGGGAATGCGGCAAACAAGGCAACCAATGACCCGCCGATTGGTCAAATCTGTCGGCGGGAGCCCGGATACGAGGAAGGGTGTGTCAATACCGGACGTCTTAGTTTGAAGCTAGCGGAACAGGGGGGGTCAAGAAAAAAATACGCCAAGGAAGTTCCTCACTCCCCCAACCCCAACTCCACCACTTCCCCGGGAAATCCCAGTTGTTCCTTCGCCCACGCGTAGCGGGAATGCTGGCAGGCCAGAAGCAGGACCTGTTGTTCGCGCGCCACGTCCAGCAAGAGGCGCATGCCTTCGAGCAGGCGCTCGTCGTCGCAGTGGGCGAAGGGGTCGTCGAGGATCAAGGGCATGCGGTCCTCGCCGCCCAACAGACGGCTCACCGCGAGGCGGGCGGCCAGGTAGACTCCGTCGCGCGCGCCGGTGCTGAGTTGTTGATCGATCTCGACCGCATCGAGCAGCTTGTCCCCGTGCCGCAACTGGAAGCGCAGGTCCTCGCCGAAGCGCAACTCGCGGCTTCCCGTTCCCAGCTTCTCCAGCAGCAGCGAGGCCTCCTGGTTCAAGCGGGACGACCAGTCGTGGTAGGTCTCCTTGGAGATCGCCTGGAGATCGTCGATGGCCAGGGTGACCGCGTCGCGGAACTCCGTCGCGCGCCGCAGGGCCCGTTCGAGTTGCTCGAGCCTCGACCACAACCCGGGGGCTTGGTCCTCGTACTTCTGCAGGAAGGCGCGCACCTCGGTCAGCGACTCCTCGCGGCGGCGCGCTTCGCCCCGCTCCTCGGCGAGCAACTCCTCGGCGAGTTCGTCGAGATACGCGCGGCGCCGGGAGAAGACCCACTCGCCGGTCACCTCGACCGGCTCGATTCCCTCGGCGCGGCGGCGTTCGATCTCGACCGTCAATTCCTCCCGGCGCTTCTCCCGTCGCGAGCGATCCTCGGGAGCCAGGACCTCGGCGCGCAGCTTCGGCAATTCCTCTTCGCGCCGGCGGCGCGCCGCGTCCCGCCGGCGGTGGAGTTCCTTCAGGCGGCCCGCCGCCTCCTCGATCTCCTCCACCGTGGCCTTCTCCGTGACCTCGATCCCGCACTTTCCCAGGGCCTCGCGCAGTTCCCCGCGCCGCTTGATCCAGGCCAGCTTCTTCTCATCGGCCAGGGCCTGTTGGGTCTTGAGGCGGTCGGCGGTCGCCTCGGCCTCACGTTGCGCTTCGAGCGCCTCGCGCAACCGTTCCAGGAGTTCGTCGAGATGGTCGGCCGACGGCTCCTCCCCGAACAGTTCCCACACCGAAGCCGCGGTCGATAGGGCCGACTCCTCCTGGGAGAGGGCCTCCTCGCGCCGCTGCTCGATGCCCTGCAGGGCGGACAGGTGGCTCTCGACGCTGCGCAACTCGCGATAGCGCCGCTCCAGCTGGTCGCGTTCGATGCCGAGCCGGTGGGCCAGGTCCTGCCAGGCCACCTCGTGCTCCTGGTTGCGTTCCTCGATCTCGTGGATCTCGTCGGCGCAGCGTTTCATCTGGCCCAGGGCCAGGTTCTCCTCGGTGTGCCGCCAGCGCCCGGCGGTGGTCATCAGGTACAGGCCCAGGACGATGACCGCCCCACCGGCGATCTGCGGGAGGGGGAAGGAGAGACCCGGGACGGGGCCGGCGAGGATCCCCCCGGCCAACAGCAGCGCGCCGGCGGCCGCGATCAGACCGCCGTTGCGGCGGCGGCGCCCACGCGCGCGTTCCAGGTCGTCGTGGCGCCTCTGCCATTGCGAGAGTTCCTCGCGCAGGCGCTGCCGTTGCTCGTCGATGGAGATGCTCTCCCGCATCCGCGACTCGAGCAGCTGGCGGTCGTCGTCGGTCAGGTACTGGAAGGCGGTGAGCATCGACTCGGCCTGTTCGGGAGTGAAGCCCGCCGCCTCGATGGCCTTCTTCTCCCGCCGGGCGTTCTCCTGGAGGCGCTCGAGGTCGCCGCGCGCGGCGGCGATCCGCGCCTTCGCCCGCACCAGGGACTCCAGGTCCTCCGCCCGCGGGGCGCGGGAGAGGCCGAAGGCTTCGACCTTCTTTCTTGCCGCCTCGGATTCCGCCTCGGCCGCGTCGGCGTCCTTCAGATAGGACTCGGCGGTGCGGCGCGCTCCCACCCACCGTTGGTACAGCGATTCGGCCGCGTCCAGGTCGCTCTCGGCCACCTCCAGCAGCCCGGCCTGCTCGCGATCGAGGCGCTCGAGTTCGTCGAGCTGCTCGCGCAGCGTGTCGGCGGCGGCGAGCGCTGCCTCGATCTCCTCCTTCTCCAGCTCGAGGCGGGCCAGTTCGATCTCCTTGCCCCGCCGCTCTCTCGCCGCGCGGCGCTCCTCGCTGTCCTGCAGTTCATCGATGCGCCGGCCCAGGCGTTCCCTCTCGGCCAGCAGGGCGTCGAGCTCCGAGCGGGTCGCGTCGATCTCCTTGCGGCAGCGCTGGATCTCGGTGTCGACCTTGCCCCGTCCGGCCAGGGTGAGTCCTTCGTACTCGTCCAGGCCCTTCTGCAAAGCCAAGAGGGCCTGGGCCGCGGTGCTCTCCCCCGTGCTGGAATCGGCCACCCTCTGGAGGGCCTCGCCCAGGCCGGACGCGTCCCCCCAGGCCACTTCCCCCTGGCGCACGAAGGCGCAGTGCAGGAACTGGGCGCGGGACAGGCCCAGCAGGGTCTCGCCCACAAGCAACTGGCGGCCCGAACGGTAGCGGTCGGTGAGGTCGCTGCCGCCCTGCAGTACGCGCACGGAGTCTTCCTTGAAGTCGCGTTCGATGGTGAGTTCCTCGCCCCGGTGCGACAGGAGCAGGGTGAGACCGTAGGCGTCCCCACTCCAGGGACGGAAGCGCTCCCACTCGGTCAGGCGTCCCCGCTTCTTGCGCTTGTCATGGTCGAGACCGTAGAGCGCGGCCAGGACGGCCTCGACCAGGGTGGTCTTGCCCGCCTCGTTGGGCTCCAGGAGCAGACCCAGGCGTCCCTCCCCCGCATCGAGGGCGTACTCGCCCCGCAACTCGCCGAACCCCCGGATGCTCAGGTGCAACAGCCGCATCACGCCTCGCTCGGGGTCTTGCGGGGAAGACGAGGCGCTTCCGCGCTGGGGTGTCCGGGAAGGTCCGCCATCTCAGGCCTCGTAACGGGTGTCCAGGCGCCCGCGCCGCAGGGCGTCGAGCGCGTAGAGCAGGGCGCGCCGCGCGGTGTCCGTCTCGGCCGCGTCCCCGCTTTCGATCCTCTCGCGCAGGCGCGCCACCAGGCGCTCCTCGGTGGTGCGGGCCTCCTCGAGCCGGGGATAGCGGTCGAGATCGATGTCGACGGTCAGCCGGGAGAGGTCGCAACGGAAGTGGAAGAAGCGCTTTCCATATTCCCCCAGGAAGTCGAGATCGAGCCCGGCCACCCGTCGTCCCGAGAGCTTCAACGCCACCAGGTCCACGTCGGTCGCCCCGGCGTCCGCCAGGGCCCGCTCGATCCGCTCGCGGGCCGCCCCGGAATGCCCGCAGCCGGAGAGATCCGCTTCGACGACCACCACCTTGCGCCGATCCAGCGGGACGAACCGCACGCGTGGGGCACCGTCGCCCAGCTCGACGATGAGCGCGCCCTTCTCTCCGGTCTCGTCCAGGCCACCGCCGATCAGGCAGCCGCTGTAGGCCCCGGCGGGCGCGCCGTCGGCCCAGTGCACCACCTGGTGGCCGTGATAGTGCCCCAGCGCGGTCCAGGTGAAGCCTTGCCGGCGCAACTCCTCTTCGCTGAAGGGGTAGGTGGACTTGTTCGCCTGGAGGAAGGCCCCGTCGTCGCGGCTGCCGTGGAACAGGAGGATGGAGATCGCCGCCGGCGGGCGCTCGATGGGCTCGCGCAGGCGCCTCTCCTCGCTGGGGCGGTTGGCCGCCACCCCGCAGGCGGTGACCTTCACGTCCTTTCCCGGCCAGTCGACGGTGCGGAAGTCCTCGTGGGCGAAGATGTGGACATTGTCCGGCCAGGAGAACTCGTGGCTCCCGCCCTTCTCGCGGGCGCGGTAGGGAGAGGCGCCGCCGTAGGGGTCGTGGTTGCCCGGGGCGATGAAGACCGGCTTGGGGGCGATCCGGGCCAGGGTCTCGCCCACGAAGCGCAGGGTGTCGCTGCGCACCAGCTCGTCGTCGAAGAGGTCGCCGGGCAGGAGCACCCCGTCGAGATCCTCGCGGTGCACCAGGTCGATCGCCCGGGCGAAGGCCTCGCGGCGCTCCTGCTCGCGCCGGCGCGCGGTCTCCTCGTCCAGTCCCAGCCCGCCCGCGGTCAGCGGCGCGTCGAAGTGCAGGTCGGAGAGTTGCAGCACGCGCAGACGCAAGGTTTCAGAACTCCCGAAGGCTTCCCGAGGTGACGAGATGGCGGCGAGCGATCCTCCCGGTCGTCACGTGCGAGAATCCCATCGCCCGTAGAAACAAACCCGGCGACCGCGAGTACGGCCGCCGGATTCCCAGGGGCTTCCGTCTTCCCCCGTCAACGCGTCCGGCTCTGCTTGCGGGAGAAATAGTCCTTCGTCAGCCTGACCAAGACTCCCGAGAGCGCGAACACGCCGATCAGATTGGGCAGCGACATGAGGCCGAGCGTGATGTCCGCGAAATTCCAGACCAGCTCGAGGCTCCAGATCGCGCCCAGGAACTGGAAGGTCACGAAGACCCATCGATAGACGGTACGGGCCTGCGGACCCCAGAGATAATCGACGGCGCGGTCACCATAATACGACCAAGTGACCGAAGTGGAAAAAGCATAGAAGGGAATGGCCAGAGTCACAATGTATTTTCCGTAGCTTCCCATCACCGGACGCAGGCCCTGCATGAACGCATACGAGGTGAGCATCGCTCCGTTGAGACCCTCGCCGGTCTGCGGATCGAGGTACCGCCACGCGTCGGTGATGACGATGACCAGACCGGTCATGGTGCAGATCACCAGGGTGTCGATGAGCGGGCCGACCATGGCCACGAGCCCTTCGCGGACAGCTTCCTTCGTCTTGGCCGCGGCGTGGGCGATGGGCGCGCTGCCCTGACCCGCTTCATTGGAGAACAGGCCACGCTTGATCCCCCACTGCAGGGTCAGGGCCACCGTCGCCCCGAGAAATCCTCCCGCGGCCGCGGTGGGGTGGAAGGCCTCATGGAAGATGAGGGCGAAAGCGGCCGGAATCAGGCGCCAATGCAGGGTGAAGAGCAGGAGCGCTCCGCCTACGTAGAACACGGTCATCACCGGAACGAGCCGGCTGGCGACCTTGCCGATGCGCTTGATCCCGCCGACGATGACCAGGGCCAGCACCCCGGTCAACACCAGGCCGGTCAACCAGGTGGGCACGCCCAGATCGCCCCGGAGATTGCCGGCCACGGTGTTGCTCTGCACCACGTTGGGCGAGCCCATGCTGGCGATGACGGTGAAGAGGGCGAAGCTCGTGGCCAGCCACTTCCAGCGCGGACCCAGCCCCTTCTCGATGAAGTACATCGCCCCGCCGGCGGCCGAACCGTCCGCCTTGAAATCGCGGAAGTGATGGGAGAGCGTGCACTCGGCGTACTTGGTGGCCATCCCGACGAAGGCCGAGATCCACATCCAGAACAGCGCGCCCGGGCCACCCACGTGGATGGCCGTGGCCACCCCGGCGATGTTGCCGATGCCGATGGTCGCGCTCAGGGCCGCACTCAGCGCCTGGAAATGGTTGATGTCGCCCGCATCGCGGGGATCGTCGTAGCGGCCGCGAATGATGTCGAAGGCGTGACGCAGATGGCGGAGCTGGATGAAGCGCGTCAGAAAGGTGAGATAGATGCCCCCGCCGAGGATGAGGACGATGAGCGGAAGTCCCCACAGGAAATCCGAGACGGCGGTCAGGATCCTGGTGACCGATTCGAGCATCGACACAGGTGGGGACGGATGGAGACGCGGCCGGCCCGGAGCATGCTTGGACGCCGGGGCGAGAAGTTCCGGCCAGGGAGGCGAAGCTAACAGCCGTGGGGAAGGGAGGTCAAGCGCCGGCGGCGAACGAGCCGGGGCGGCAGCGGCTACAGACGGATCGAGTAGCTCAGCTTCAGGGTGAGATCGGCCTCGCGCGGCGCGAAATCCATGCTGCCATCGGTGCGCACGTCGCTGAACACCAGGTAGAAGTCACTCTCGTTGCCGAAGATCCAGTGCAGCCGGGCCTGGCTGTACAGCCCCTCCTGCACGCTGTTCCACTGGGTGAAGACGGCCAGGCTCCAGGCGTTGGTGAAGTCGATCTGCAGGCGCAGACGCGCGATGTCCGCGTCGAAGCGCTGGACCTCCCCGCTCACCGGGTCGTCCCGGTGGAGGCGATGGCTCTCCCCCTCCAGCGAGATGCTCAGATGCGGCGCCCACCGGGCCACCAGCGATCCACTCAGCGACTTGAGGAAACCGTCGTAGTAGGGCCCCACTTCGCCCTCGAGTTCGAAGGCCAGCGGCCAGGAGGGATTGCCCGCCAACGCGATGCCCGGCCGCGTGAACGTGTAGTCGCCGGACGGGAAGCCCACCTCGCCCAGGTCGAAGTCCTCGAAGAGACGCTCGAAGGAGTCGCTGACATAGAGACCCAGCTTCTCGTCGCCCGGCCCGAAGGCGGCCGCCTCCACCCACAGGTTGCGCGAGGCGAATAGACCATCCCTGCGGTCGATCCACTCGCCGTAGACGAAGCTCTCCATGCGCCGCAACACGCCCCAGTTGGGCTGGGGGGTCCACCCCAGCTCGGCCGCCTGGTGGGCGATGTCCCGCCGGGGGAGGAAACCCACCCGCGGTGCGTAGTCGCGGCCACAGACCTCGTAGAAGTACGTCCCGTAGTACAGCGGACGCGAGTAACGGACCCGGCCACCCCAGGTGCCGTTGTCCACCCCGTCACGGGGCTGGTCGCCGTAGCTGGGCGGATCGTCCCGGAGGCCCTCCCGGCTCTCCTGGCTCATCGCCGCATAGAGGGAGATGTCCAGATCCTGCTGCGGGCGGAGATCGGCGTCACAGCCGTAGACGAGGTTGTAGACATCGCCCCCCTGCGCAGTGCGCGCCACCAGGATGCCGCCCACCCGGCTGCGTCGGCCGAAGTCCTGGCTCAGGCGCACCACGTCGTAGCGGTAGTCGTACGCGCTTCCCAGACCTCGGGTCTGGATGTCCAGCAAGCCGACGTCGGTGCGGGCCACCTTCCCCGTGAGCCGTGTCCCGTACTCGATGGGCACGGTCTCGAACGCGTTGTTCAGGCCGATGCGGCGGCTGAAGAAGACCCGGTTGGCCGGCGAGCCGAAGGTGAAGTAGTCGCGGTTCTCCAGGAAGAACTCCCTCTTCTCCGGGTAGAAGAGCGGGAAGCGGGTGAGATTCACCCTCTGGTCGTCCACCTCCACCTGGGCGAAGTCGGTGTTCACGGTCAGATCGAAGGTGAGGTTGCTGGTTATGCCCAGCTTGAAGTCCAGGCCCATCTCCCCGTCCGGCGAGAAGCTGTCGCCGCTCCAGGCGTCCTCCTCGTCGGCATCGCCGCGGTGCACCTTGCCCAGCACGTAGGGCCGCAGCAGGATGTTGCGCCCCGGGGAGATTCCACGGAGGCCGTCGAGCGAGCCGGCCTGGCTCACCCGCAGGATGTCGAACTGGCGGTCGATGGGCGACCACAGGTCCTGTTCGTTGATCCGGCGGATCTGCCGCTCGAAGTTCAGGCCCATGCTCAGATCGCTGGCCGGAGAGAAGCGCAGGGTGCGCCAGGGGATCTCGATCTCGCCCTGCCAGCCGTCGGGGGTGATGCGGCAGGCGACCTTCCACACCCCGTCCCAGTCGTGGTTCACCTGCTCGGCCGCGCCCTCGGCGCGGAACACCGCGTCCCAGCGCGATCCGTTGGGATTGACCTGGAAGAGATAGCCGTTCTGCAGGTCGTGGTAGGTGTCGAGCACCACGGTGAAGTAGTCGTCCGCCGAGAGATCGGCGTCGCGTCCGAGCACCCGGTGCACGATGCCTTCGGGCTCGCTGTCGCTGCATGTGAAGCCCAGGTACAGGGCGCGAGCGGTGTAGACGATCCGCACCACGGTGGCCTCGCTCGCCGCCTCACCACTGTACGGGCGCTGCTGGACGAAGCCATCGGCCACGGCGGCCTTCTCCCATGCTTCCTCGTCGAGGATGCCGTCGATGCGCGGAGCGGCGGCGATGCGCGTGGCGCTCAGGGCCGGGCGGATCATCGTCCCCTCCAGCAGGGAAGGATCCGCCGATCCGGCCGTGGACTGCGCCACGGCGGGAAGATGCCACAGAACGGCGGCTGTCAGGAGCAGAGCGGCGAGCCGGGAAGACAACGAGGGACCGAGAGTCCTGCGCCGGCGGGGGCGGCTTCTCCCGCCCCCGGAATCCCTCGTGTGGACGGAACCGGCGCCGTCCCTTCTCATCCACCCCTGATGCATCCGCCCCGTTCCTACTCGAATCCCTTGGGGATGGGAAGCTGCGGGTCGAGTTGGCGAGCCTTCTCGAAGGCCGCCTTGGCCTCGTCCCGCTTGCCCTGCATGGCCAGGATGATGCCCCGTTGCATGATGAAACGGGCGTTGTCCGGTTCGGCCGCCACGGCCTCGTCGATGAGGCGCATGGCGTCATCCATGCGATTCATCCGGGCATAGAAGGCGGCCAGTTGCGCGCGTGCGTCCTGCATGTCCGGCCGCAGCTGCAGGACCTTCTCGAAGGCCTCCGCCCCGTGGGCCATGTCCCCGGACATCGCGTAGGCCATGCCCAGGTTGCCCCACACCTCCGGATCGTTCAGGGCCGGGGCAGCTTCCTTCAGCAGCGGCAAGGCCTCGTCGACGCGCCCTTCCTGCAGGGCGATGCTGCCCAGTTGGGCCTTCACCCCCGGCCCGGCATCGTCCCCCTGGGCGCTGAGCAGACGGCGGGCCTCATCGCCATGGCCCATCCTCTGCAGGGTCAGGCTGAGCGTGCTGCGGGCCTGGTCGTGCAGGGGATTCAGTTCGAGTGCCCTCTGCAGAGCGCGCTTGGCTTCGGGGAAGCGGCCCTCGTCGTAGAGGATCGCCCCCTTGTAGTACCACGCGTCGGCCAGGCGCGGGTCGATCTCCAGCGCATGATCGACCGACGCCATCGCCTCGCCATCGCGTCCGAGGCGGTGCAGGGCGTAGCCCCGGCCCGCGGCCAGCGGTGCCCACTGGGGATGGCGCGCGAGACCGTCGTCATAGACCTTCAGGGCCTCCTTCACCTTCCCGCGCCGCGCCTCGGTCAAGGCGAGGTTCTCCCAGTTGCGCGGATCGTCGGGATCATCCTTCACCAGCGCGGCGAAGATCGCCGCCGCGTCGTCCAGACGCCCCATCTCCGCGTAGGTATTGGCCAGGTTGAAGCGCCCTTCCACGTTGGAGGGGTCGTGCTCGAGGACCTTCTGCAGCTCCTTCACCGCCTCCTCGTAGCGGTGCTGCTTGCGGTACACCACCGCCAGGTTGACCGCCTGTTCGACGTTGGGAAGGCTCTTGTCCGCGGTCGAGGTGGTGTCGCCTGCGCCGCCGCCGATATAGCCCAGCGAGCGCAGCATCTCCTCCATCTTCCTGCCGGCGGCCTTGTCCACGACGATCTCGTCGCCGCGGTCCCAGGGTCCGGTCTCGTAGGTGGGTACACTCTGCATGGGATGGGCTTCACGGAAGTCGCCGGTGAAGGCCTCTTCGAGCACATGGCCCTTCATGTCCTCGGCGACGGGCAGGCCCAGCACGTACAGGGCGGTCGGGGCCACATCGTAGAGGTCGGCGCCGTGGATCCGCCCGCCGGGCTCGATACCCGGCCCGTTGAGACAGACGATGCCGTCGGGCATGTGGCTCTGGTCGGCGGTGGCCACGTTGAAGGCGCTCTCCTTGAGGCGCTCGTCACCGGTGCGGAAGCCGTGGTCGCTGATGACCATGACCACCGTGTCCTTGTCCCGCTGGGCGAGGATGTCACCGAGCAGGCTGTCCTGCCATTTCCAATAGGCTTCCAGGCTGCCGCTGTAGCGCCGGTAGTCCTCGTCGCTCACCCAGGGCTGGCGCGGCGGAGCGTACTCGCCGAAGAGATGTTCGGTGGCATCGGTGCCCTCGTAGTAGATGGCGAAGAAATGGGGTTTCTCCTGTGGCAGGAGCTTCACCGCCAGGCGGGTGTAGAGGAGGCTGGTGGAGATGTTCTGCCGCAGGTGCTGAACCGGACCGCCGTAGGGACCGCTGCCCGAATCCTTGTCCAGATCGGCCGCCGTCGTGTTCACCATGGACAGGAGCAGCTCGACCGGCACCTGCGAAGGAGGAACCAGGCTCTCCTCGACCAGCTTCATGAGCGAGGGCGGATAGGTCTTGCCCGGCACCTCCAGGGTGCTGCCGGTGACCCCGAAGGAGTGGTAGGCCACGTAGTCGCTGACGATGAAGCCGTGGACCGGCTCGGCGGGCCAGGTGGCCCACCAGCCGATGACGCCGACGGGGATGTCCCGTTCGCTGGCGATGTTCCACACCGTGCGGACCTTGCGGTTGCGGCTGGTGACGGGAATCTTCGAGCCGTCCGGCCCGTCGCTCATGAACCAGGTGACGCCATGGAGATCGGCGGTCTTGCCGGTGGCGATGCTCGTCCAAAGGATGGGCGAGAGCATGGGGTCGTCGGTCATCATCCGGCCCCAGGCGCCTTCCTTCCTCAGGCGGGCGAGATTGGGCATCTCCCCCTTGGCCATGTAGGGTTCGAGGATGTCCCAGTCGGCCCCGTCGAAGCCGATGATCCACAATTTCGGTCCGCCGTGGCGGCCGCAGCCGGGCTGGGTCACCACCACGGCCAGGATGGACAAGAGGACGGCGACGAGCCCGAGCGAGAAGGGCAGGACAGGTTTTCGATGGTTCATGATGCACCACGGGATGGGGGAAGCGTTGGGCGGCGCGCAGGGAGGATAGCACAGCCCACCGCGGTGCACACCCTCCACTGAAGGATGGGAGGAGGCGAGCCGGGATGTGGCCCCCGCCGGACCGAAGCGGGGGCTTCTCTCGCTGCGGGCAAAAAGCCCTTCGCCATCGGCCCAGGATTTCCTATACGCTTAGAGGGGATGAGCCGGCGGCGGCCGGGTCACCTTCGCGCCCCCGGCAACGACCGGGCGCGCTTCGCGTTCCCTGCGGCGGCCGGGCGGCTCTCGTCTCCCGGGCAGCGGGGGGACGATCTGCATGCACCTGCCTCCGGTGAGGCCCACTCGCGTGAGCGACCAGGATTCTCCTCTTCTGCGCGCCCATGAGCTGCTCCGCCGCAGTGGTCTGCCCCCCTTGCAGATCCAGAACGCCGGACGCGGGAGCAACCACCATCTCTTCGTGGTGGAACTCGACGAGGGGCCCCTGCGGCTGTTGCGGATGCCCATCGACAGCGACGCCGGGCCCCGCCTGCGCAGCGAGGAGGAGGCCATCCGCCGGGCCTCGGCCACCATTCCCGTTCCCCATCCCACCCTCCTCATCCCCTCGCTGCACCGTCCAGAGGGCTCGATCCAGCCCATCGTCGAGGGCACCCGGGCCCAGGACCTGCGCCGGCAGGGCGAAGGCGGACCCCAGGTGGAGCTGCTCTGCCGGCTGCTGGGTCAGCAGCTCGCGCACCTTCACCGCATCGAATTCCCCCCCCACGAGCCCACCTTCATCCCATTCCTGAGTCCGAGCTTCGTCACCGGCAACGAACGCCTGCTGCACGGGGACGCCCACCTGGGCAACCTCATGGTCGCACCCGACGCCAAGGGCGGGTTCGAGGTCACCAGCCTCATCGACTGGAGTTTCTGCCACTGGGGACCGCCCGAGAGCGATCTGGTGGAGATGGCCATCACCGAGGCCGAACCGCGGCCCCAGCTCGGGCGGGCCTTCTTCGAGGCCTATCTGGAGGCCGGTGGCTTCGAACCCCGCGAGCACGTCTTCAAGTGGGCCCTGCTGCGCGAACTCGAGCGGCGCCTGTCCGCCCACGCCCAGGCCTACGAGCAGGCCGCCCGCGACGCGTGGACGCGCTGGCTCGACGCCCTGCACCGCCCCGGTTCGCGGGCGCTGCAAATCTTCTCGCCACAGAGAAGCGGGCCGGGCGACCTGGTCTGATCACCGAGCCATGTGGCGTACGCGAATCACAGAGTCGGGTGACCTGGTCCGATCACAGGGCGGGCTGACCTGGTCGGATCACAGCGCCGGGTGGCGCTGGTTCCAATCGGTGGCCCGCTGGTACGCGGCGGCCAGCGCCGTGATCGCGCCTTCCCCGTAGAGACGTCCGATGAAGCTCAGGCTCGCCGGCGTGCCGTCCTCGCGGAAGCCGTCCGGAACGACCACGCAGGGATGGCCGGTGAGGTTGGTGTCGAGCAGGCTGCGGCCGGCGAAGGACGGGCAGACGTAGCCGTCGAGATCGCCCAGCATCGCCTCGAACTTCTCCTGCAAGAGGCTGCGCGCCCGCTGGGCCTGCAGGTACTGCACGCCGGGGACCAGTTGCCCGGCCCGGAAGACGTTGGGCCAGGCGTCCTTCACCTGCCGGACGAGCTCCTCGTCCTGGTTGCTGCGGGTGAGCTGGTCGAAGGCCGTCGCCGCCTCGACATCGAGGATGACGAGCATCTCCTCGACGGGGAGATCGGGCAGCTCGATCGGCTGCAGGGCGACGCCGAGCTTCTCGATCTGCTTCAGCGCCGCCGCGTCGATGGCCGCGTCGTCGTACTCGCCCTGGAAGGCCGACGGCACGTAGCCGAAGCGCAACTCCTCCAGCTTCCCCGGGGAATGCAGGGAGAAGGGGGCGGTCACCGCGTTGCGGTCCCGCCCGTCGGCGCCATGGATCGCCCACAGGACCAGGGCCGCGTCCTCGGCTGAACGGGCCAGGACGCCGATCTTGTCCATGGTCCACGACAGCGCCATGCAGCCGGTGCGGGGAACCCGCCCGAAGGTCGGCCGCAGTCCGGTGGCTCCGCAGCGCGCCGAGGGAGAGACGATCGAGCCCAGGGTCTCCGTGCCCAGGGCGAAGGGCACACCTCCGGCGGCCACGGCGGCAGCGCTGCCCGCCGACGAACCGCTGCTGCCCTGCTCGAGATTCCAGGGGTTCTTCGTCGTCCCGCCGAACCACACGTCGCCCCAGGCCAGCGCTCCCACGGTGGTCTTGGCGATGAGCACCGCTCCGGCCTCATCCAGCCGGCGCACCACCTCGGCGTCCTCGTCGATCACCTGGTCGCGGTAGGGCTGGGCTCCCCAGGTGGTCCGGTAGCCTGCGACCGCCAACAGGTCCTTGGCGGCCCAGGGAATGCCGTGCAGGGGACCCCGGTAGCGCCCGGCCGCGATCTCCGCGTCGGCTGCCGCGGCCTTCTCCAGCGCCCGTTTCTCGGTGAAAGTGATCACGCACTGCAGTTTCTCGTCCAGTTTCTCGAGCCGCTCCAGGAAGAAGCGGGTGAGTTCGACGCTGGTCACCGCGCGGCGGCGCAGAAGATGGGACAGCTCGAAGACCGAGGCGAAGGTCAGCTCGTCGAGTCTGCGCAGGGAAGGCGGAGCGGCGGAAGCGAGGGGATCGAGAGCCTGGGAGATCCCTTCGTAGGACCGCGGACCGCTCACCGGGTCGAAGGATACCTTCTGCCGGCTCAAGGGAAAGAAGGTGGTGGCCGGCGCCACCTCGTTGCCCATCTGCAGCTTCAGCAGGGCCTGCAGGCCCTTGAGATGATCGCGCACCGCCTCGGTCATCAGCTCGCGTTCGGCGTCGGTGAACTCGAGGCCGGCGAGGCGCTCGGCGCGTGCGATGGCCTCCGGGGTGATGGTCTCGTCCTGGGCGGCGAGCAGATCGGGGGCCACGGCGAGCAAGAGAGAGGTGGCCGCAGCGCGACCCAGGAAACGGCGGCGGTCGAGAGAGTGGGCCATGGTCTTCCTCCTCGGACGGGGCCGGTGCCCAGTATCGGAAATCCCTTCGGGCTTGTCGCGGGGAATTCTCGACCGATCCGGCCCGCTTCCCTATGCTGCAGGGAGGAGGATCGGGCCATGGCCAAGGAACAGCGCTACCTCATGCAAGACGGCGTACCGTTGATGACCACCACCCTGTGGGACTACTCCTCGCGCACCTATCCCGGAGGACCGCAGGGGGACGACGACTACGCGGGCGCCACCCCCAGTTACATCATCTGGAACCTGCTGCAGCGCTACACCAAGCCGCGCCACCTGGTGGTCGACCCCATGGCGGGCAGCGGCACCACCCTGGACGTTGCCCGCGACCTCAAGCGCCGCGCACTGGGCTACGACCTGCAGCCCACGCGCAAGGACATCTTCCGTGCCGATGCCCGCAAGCTCCCCCTGGAAACGGCCAAGGCCGACTTCGTCTTCATCGACCCCCCCTATTCCACCCATCTCACCTACTCGGGCAGCGAGAAGTGCATCGGCGAACTCGACGCCCGCAGCGGACCGGACTACTTCGAGGAGTTGGACAAGGTCTTCGCCGAGATGCATCGGATCCTGCGATCCGACCGCTACTTCGCGCTGTACGTCAGCGATTCGGCCCGCAAGGGCAAGAGCTTCGTGCCCATCGGCTTCGAACTGTTCGCCCGGCTGCGCCGCCGTTTCACCCCGGTGGACATCGTGGCCGTCGTGCGCCACAACCGCACGCTGAAGCGCCACCACTGGCACACCAGCGCGGTCGAGGGCAACTACTTCCTGAGGGGATTCAACTACCTGTTCATCGTGAAGAAGGAGAAGAAGGGATAGCAAAGCTCCTCAGTAGTGTGATTTGAAGCTCCCGAAGGAACTCTCCTTGGCCGGTAAGGGGACATCCCGTATCGGCCAGAACTCGACAAATCCCTGCGGGTTTTCCTTGGGATCATCGTGGCCGTCGAAGATGCTGGCCGCGATGGCCGTGGAGTCCGTTGTACCCCACCAGTTGCCCGTGAAATCGAATATCGTTGTCGGCTCGGAGTTGTACGCGTTCAGGAGCACGGAATATAATCTCGAGTTCGTGATCTCGGAGTCGTGAAGCTGAATCGTGCCATAGTGAGTCGCCAAGGCTCCATAGGTCATGTCATCGAACTTGCACGCTTCGGCGACGATCTGTCCGCCACTTGTGACCTCCATTCCAATGGGTCCAGGAATGGAGTCGCCGCCAGCGAGAGAACACCTGGAAGCTCGGATCAGTCCTCCGTTCCAGGCGATGAACGCAGATACTCTCAAGTCGCGCGCAGTGCAATCCGTGACATCAGCAGTTCCCGGGCCAAAGATTTCTACCATTCCATAACGAACAAACTCGGAGCTACTGAGATCCAGCTTTCCATCATAGGCGACGTAACACGCCCTACTTACTCCACCCGGCCCCGTTCTGGCCTCGAAATGGCAGCCATCTACGACCGCCGTAGCCTCGATCGTTGCGCTGATGCAGCTGTAGTAGCAGCGGTAGAATTTGCTATCATGGATCGACACATGTGTCCCGGGATTCCCACTGATAATTCCATCCCCAAGATCTTCGAAGACACAGTCGCGAACGGTGGAGGTGCCCGCCCAGAACATCATCCCGTACCCGCCACCGTCCTTGATCTGAACTCCCTCGAAGGTGCAATTCTGATCGGTGAACAGACAATAGTTCTCGGTTCCATCGGGCCCATCGATCCACGCCAGTTCGGTGCCGATGATCGTGAGCGGCTTGTCGATCCAACCCACTGCCTCCCGGTCCTTGCGGTCCTGATGACG
>JAOZPE010000043.1:0-3710 GCA_029932915.1 Candidatus Krumholzibacteriia bacterium | reverse complement strand
AGCCGCGCTGCAAAGCCCACCGGTCGGGTGAGAGCACCCCGCGAAACAGAGAACGGGTACTCCCTCACTCCTCACGCCGCAGCGATTCATCGAGCGCCCGCAGTTGAGGCAGGTGCTGGGACAAGCGCTGGAAGACCTGCTCCGCAAGCTGCTGGTCATAGGTATGGCTGGTGAGGTTCCGGTCGGCCAGCATCTCGATCCAGGGCTTCTCTTCGATCCATCCCTGCCGATAGGCGGCCTGCAGGCAGGAACGGGGAGAGGCACAATCGACACCCTCTTCACGCAGGCGCTTCTGCATCGCTTTCCAGGCCAGCTCGAAACAGAACTCGAAGCGTTGGATGGCGGCATCCCGCACCACGTCCGAAGACGGCAGCTCGAGGACTTCGCCCAGCCGTTCGATGGCGGATCCGAGGCTCTCCAGTGGTGCGTTCAAAGTTCCATCCCCTCTTCGACGATCAGCTTCCGCCGGTCTTGACTCAACCCGTGCAAGTCTACCAGATCGATGCCCCGCAGGGTCGGCAGCGTATCGAGCTCGTCGCGCAGGCGGGTGACCTCCTCGGGTTGCAGCGGCCGGCCAATGTCCACCGCGAGATCGATGTCCGAGCGGGAAACCGGCGTTCCCCAAATCCACGAGCCGAACCAATAGACCCTGGTTTCCCCACCGAGAATGCGGCGGATCGACGCAGCGGCCCGCTCGGCCAGTTCTCTCAGTTCCGCAGATGGAGGCTGACGGAGCATTTTGACCTCGAGATCGACAGGAGAAGGGGGCCGGAAGAATGCTGGAGTGATCTCCTTCCCCTGTCAACCCATCAGCTCACCACCCTGGTTCATGCAATGCTTGTAGACCGTCGGTCCCATGATGATACTGTGAAGCTCTCTACAATCTTCATCCCCATGTTCCTGGCTTTCTTCCCTTTGGAGTCGAACCGTGACCTTGCAAGCCTGGCCCATCCTCGACGAGAAGATCCTCGCCGACATGAGGATCTTCCAACTGCACGAGATCCACGCGCGCAATCCCCGCACGGGCCAGATCCGCCGGCTGGCCCTGGTCTCGACCGGCGACTGGGTGAACATGATTCCGTTGACCCCCGAGCGCGAGGTCATCCTCGTGCGTCAGTGGCGGCATGGCGCGCGGGCCATCACCCTGGAGATTCCCGGCGGTCTGGTGGACGAAGGAGAAGAAGCCGCTGCGGCCGCTGCGCGCGAGGTCCGCGAGGAAACGGGCTACGTCGGCGACGAGCCGGTCGAACTTGGAGTGGTCCAGCCCAATCCCGCCTTCCTGGACAACATCTGCACCACCTATCTCATCGAGAACTGCCACTGGGAGGGCGAGCAGCAACTCGATGCCGGCGAGGACATCGAGGTGGTCAAGGTTCCGTTGAAGGAGATCCCCGAGCGCATCGCCCGCGGGGAGATCCCCCACGCACTGGTGATCTGTGGCTTCTGGTGGCTGCAACAGCAACGGCCCGAACTCTTCGAATAGAAGCAGAAGGATCCGGGTCAGGGAGTGTGCATCGCCAACAGGTAGATCGCCACCAGGGCGGCGATGAGAACGACGCCACCCAGGATCAGGACCAGCGGATGCGAAACTCCTTCCTCTCCGCCGCCGGAGCGGGCGACCAACACTGCCGCCGCAAGCACCACGATTCCCATGACCACCAGTGCGATCGGAATCATCTGGTGGCCGGCCGGGATCGCACCGTTCTGCTGGCCGGCGACCAGGAACACCACCATTCCCAGGACCGAAACGATCAGCGCAACGGCGATACCGAGGTGTTGTCCCAGGCGCCAGGTACGGCGGTGGGCCAGATGCAGTGCGAGACGAATATCAACATCGGTAGTAGAGGGGTGTTCCCGGCAGTACTGCTCGATCTGATCGACGATCCGGTCGGCCAGTTCCCGGGCGCGAGGAGAGCCCAACGAAGCGTGAGCAGGGGAAATGAAGGGCATGGCATGAACCCCCGGTCTGAACTCTCGATACCGGGCAGGGCCCGGGCGTGTGTATCCGATTCTACGAGAAAAGCCGCCGGAGGGATTCGGGGTTCTCGCCCCAACCCGGCCCCACACCGGCGGTTTTGCCTTCGGTCTCGATGACTTCGATGCTAGGCTCCGGTGGACAGATCCATCTCGCCTCTCTCGGCCGCCTTCCCCCTTCTGCGGCCCCCTCAGCGGAGGAATTCACGTGAAGGAAAGCTGGCTCGATCAACTGATGTCCCGGAAGGGACTGTATACGGCCTTCTGGATCTCGGCCATCGTGATGGTCACCATCCTGGTGGTGTTCACGGCAAGGCTGCAGCGGGAAGTGCCGCCGATTCCCGAGCAGGTGGTCTCGACCACCGGGGAAGTCCTCTATACCCACGACGACGTCGTCCAGGGCAAGGCCCTGTTCCAGCAGTTCGACCTCATGGACTACGGCACCCTGCTCGGCATGGGCGCCTACCTCGGACCCGATTTCTCCGTGGAGTTCTTCCACCGGCGGGCGGTCTTCCTGTACGAGCGCTTCGCCGAGGAACTGTATGGAATCTCCGCCGACGAGCTCAGCGCCGTCCAGCGGGCCGGTATCAAGGAGATGGTCAAGGCCGACCTGCGAGACGACACCCATCTGAGCGCGAGCACGGTGACCTACTCGGAGAAGTCGACGGCCGCCTACCGGGCCAACGTCGACTACCTGACCGACTTCCTGGTGAACGGAAACGAGGAACTCGCCTTCTCCGGCGGCGTCATCCAACCCGACGAGGCCCGCGACATCGCCGCCTTCGTCGACTGGAGCCAACTGGTGGCTTCGACCATGCGCACCGGATCGGATCGCACCTGGAGCAACAACTGGCCGCCCGAGCCCCTGGTCGACCAGCGTCCCACCTGGTCGAACCTGCTGTACACGCTGTGGGAGATGCTGGCGCTGTGGGTGGGAACGATCTTGGTGCTTTGGGTGGCCTACGACAAGCTGCTCAAGAAGAATCCCGAGGATGTCCTGGAATCGCCCCTGACCGTCGACCGGCTCTTCCCCTCGCAGCAGAAGCTGCTGAAGTACGTGCCGGTGGTCGCGCTGTTCATGCTCCTGCAGGTCGTCCTGGGCGGTTATCTCGCCCACATCTACACCGAGCCGGGCAAGAACTTCATCATCTCCCAGCAGTTGCTTCCGTTCAATGTGATGCGCGCCTTCCACACCAACCTGGCCATCGTGTGGGTGGCCATCGGTTGGCTGGCCGGAGGCATGTTGATCGCGCCGTTGGTGGCCAAGGAAGACCTGAAGTTCCCCTGGCTGGTCGACATCCTGTGGGTCGCCCTGCTCGTGGTGGGCGGCGGCGGTCTGATCGGAATCTACCTGGGAGCCACCGGCCACATGAGGGAAGTGTGGTTCTGGCTGGGCAACGAAGGGCGTGAATACCTGAACCTCGGGCGGGTCTGGGACATCGGCCTGCTGCTGGGGCTGGTGATGTGGTTCCTGATGGTCTTCAGCGTCATCCGCAAGGCCAAGGAGAACACCGTCCTGGTGGGCACGATCATCTGGAGCGCCTTCGGCATCGCCACCCTGTACATCGCCGGGATGATGCCGCTGCACAAGATCATGCCCAACTTCACCGTCGACGACTACTACCGCTGGTGGGTGGTCCACCTGTGGGTGGAGTTGACCTTCGAACTCTTCGCCGCCGGCGTGCTCGCCTTCCTCACCGTCGCGCTGGGTCTGGTCCCGCGCAAGACCGCCGAGC
>JAOZPE010000073.1:4695-7162 GCA_029932915.1 Candidatus Krumholzibacteriia bacterium | reverse complement strand
CTCGAATCGTGCGGCCGGAAGGTCAGCGGCACGATGTGCTTCTGCCAGAAGGGCTCGTAGGCGGGGCAGAGCGAGCAGACCCGCGGTGCCCAGCGTCGCTGGCGTGAGTCGCCGTGCTCGGCGAGATGCCAGGCGGATGGATCGTAGGCAGGCAAAGGGGCCATCCAGCACCTCCACTCTCACAAGCGTTCGCCGCCAGTCCCCCGCGGCGCACAGGCTCGACGCTTTCGGCGCGTCTCCGCCCGCTACCGCGCAGTCGATCCTCCGCGAGGCTCAGACCCGACGATCGCAGCGCTCACCGCCCCGCTACGTCGCCGCCGGTCCCCCGCGGCGCACAGGCTCGACGCTTTCGGCGCTTCTCCGCCCGCTACCGCGCAACCGACTCGCCGCCGGGCAAACACCCGGCAGCTGACGCACTCACCGCCCCACTACCTCGCCGCCGGGCACACACCCGGCAGCCGCCGCACTCACCACCCCACTACCTCGCAGCCGGTCCTCCATCGGTCGCCGGCTTGTCGCCCGCCATCCCCTTCGCGTCGGAGGCGTCCTCCTTCTTCTTCCCCAGGCGTTCGGCGGCCGACTGCACCACCATGTACAGCCACGGGATGATGAATACCCCGGCGACGGTGGCCAGTAACATTCCGCCCATCACCGCGGTTCCCAACGCGCGCCGGCTCTCTGCCCCGGCTCCGGTGGCGATCACCAGGGGGATCACCCCGAGGATGAAGGAGAACGCGGTCATCAGGATGGGCCGGAAGCGAAGCTGGGCGGCCATGGCGGCCGCTTCCATCGGTGACTTGCCTTCCTCGCGCAACTGCTTGGCGAACTCGACGATGAGGATGGCGCTCTTGCTGGCCAGACCGATGAGCAACACGAGTCCGATCTGCGTGTACACGTTGTTGTCCATGTGCCGCAGCAGGGTGTACGCCGCCGCTCCGAGCACCGCGAAGGGCACCGATAGCAGCACCGCGAAGGGAATCGACCAGCTCTCGTACTGGGCGGCCAGGAAGAGGAACACGAAGATGATGGCCAAGGTGAAGATGAAGGGCGCCGCGTTGCCGGCGGCCTTCTCCTGGAAGGTCACCCCGGACCACTCGTAACCCATGGCCGAGGGCAGGGTCTGGGCGGCGATGCGCTCGATCTCATCGGTGGCCTGGCCGGAGGAGACGCCCGGCGCCGGGGTTCCGCTGAGCCGCGCCGACGGGAACATGTTGAAGCGGAACTTCACCGAGGGTCCGACGGTGTCGCGGACCGCAACGAGCGTGCCCAGGGGGATCATGTCGCCCCGCGCACTGCGAACCTCCAGACGACCGATGTCCTCGACCCTCGAGCGGAACTGCTGATCGGCCTGCGCCATCACCTTCCAGGTACGCCCGAACAAGTTGAAGTCGTTGACGTAGGCCGAGCCCAGGTTGGCTTGAAGCGTGGTGAAGACGCTCTGCAGAGGGATGCCGTAGGTCTTCACCCGCTCGCGATCGACGTCGACGAAGAGCTGCGGCACGTTCGCGCTGAAGTTCTGGCTGACGCGGTTGAGCATGGGCGAGGCGTTGCCGCGGGCCGCCATGTCGTTGGCGAAGAGCTGCAACTGCTGCGCGCCCAGTCCGCCACGGTCCTGCAGCTCCATGCTGAAGCCTCCGGCCGCGCCCAGCCCGGAGATGGGTGGAGGCAGGAAGGTGAAGCAGATGCCCTCTTCGATCTGATTCAGCTCGCGCTGGAGGCCAGCCATGATGCCTCTCACGTGCAGATCCTCGCCCTTGCGCTCGTCCCACGGTGTGGTGACCGCGATGATCGCGCCGAAGTTCGAGCCCTGCACGCTGTTGAGGAAGGAGTAGCCGCCGATGGTGATGACGCCCTCGACGCCGGGCCGGCCGAGGAGCATGCCATTGATGCGATCGAGCACTTCCTTCGTCCGCTCGACCGAGGCTCCGTCGGGAAGCTGGACGTTGGCGAAGAAGTAGCCCTGGTCCTCGTCGGGAATGAAGCCCAGCGGCAGGCTGGTGATGCCCAGCCAGGTGGCTCCCAGCAGGACGAGGAAGATGACGGAGACGATGACCACCTTCCGCAGCATCACGTTCACCGCGCCCAGATAGCTCTTCGTTCCGCGATCGAACCAGTAATTGAACTTCGTGAAGAACCAGCCGTGCTTCTCCGGCGAGGGCCGCAGCAAGATGCCGCACAGGGCCGGGGCCAGGGTCAAGGCGTTGATCGAGGAGAAGACCGTGGCGACGGAGATGGTGACAGCGAACTGCTGATAGAGGCGGCCGGTGAGGCCGGGCATCATGGTCGTCGGCACGAACACCGCCAAGAGCACCAGGGTGGTGGCGACGACCGCGCCGGCGATCTCCTGCATGGCCTTGCGGATGGCTTCCTTGGCCTTCAGCCCTTCCTCGTCGATCAGACGCATGGTGTTCTCGACCACCACGATGGAATCGTCCACCACGATTCCGATGGCCAGTACAAGTCCAAA
>JAOZPE010000073.1:0-4595 GCA_029932915.1 Candidatus Krumholzibacteriia bacterium | reverse complement strand
CGACCACCACGATGGAATCGTCCACCACGATTCCGATGGCCAGTACAAGTCCAAACAATGTGAGATTGTTGATGGACAGCCCCATCGCCTTCATCACCACGAAGGTGCCGATGAGCGAGACGGGGATGGTGACCGACGGGATGAGCGTGGTGCGAAAGTCCTGCAGGAAGATGAAGACGGTGAGGATGACCAGGAGGATGGCCACCAGAAGGGTGGTGATCACTTCCTTGATCGAAGCCTGGATGTAGCGTGTCGAGTCGTAGACGATGCGGTACTCGAGGCCCTCGGGGAAGTCCTTGGCCAGCTCGTCCATCGCCTTCTGGATGCCTTCCTTCACGCCCAGGGCGTTCGCGCCGGGAAGCTGGTAGATGGCCAGGCCGACGCTGGGCTTGCCGTCGAGTTGCACGTACCAGGAGTAGTCCTGGGCGGCCAGTTCCACGCGGGCCACGTCGCGCAGGCGGACGAGACTTCCGTCCTTGCCCACCTTCACCACGATGTTCTCGAATTGCTTGGCGCTCTGCAGACGGCCAAGAGTCGTAATGGCGTACTCGAAGTTCAGGCCGGCGGGATTGGGCGGCTGGCCGATCTTTCCCGCGGCGACCTGCACGTTCTGCTCGCGCAGGGCGGCCAGAACTTCTTCGGTGGTGAGGTTGCGCGACTTGAGCTGGTCGGGGTTCAACCAGATGCGCATCCCGAAATCCTTGCTGCCCATCGAGTTGACTTCACCGACTCCGGCCACGCGGGCCAGGACGTCCTTCACCCGGGTGGTGGAGTAGTTGGACAGATAGATGTCGTCGAAGCGGCCATCGGGGGAGATGAGGTTCACCATCAGGAGCAGGTTGGTGGACTTCTTCTTCACCGTCACGCCCTGACGGACGACTTCCTCGGGAAGCAGGGGTGTGGCCTCGTTCACCCGGTTCTGCACGAGGACCGCGGCCATGTCGACGTCGGTGCCGATCTCGAAGGAGACGGTGAGGGTCATGGTGCCCGCCGAGGTGCTCGACGAGCTCATGTAGATCATGTCCTCCACCCCGTTGACCTTCTGCTCGATGGGGGTGGCCACGGTCTCCTCGACCACTGCCGCGTCGGCACCGGGATAGGTGGCCTTCACCTCGACGGTGGGAGGCGTGATATCGGGCATGCTCTCGATCGGCAAGGTCGGGATGGAGATGGCGCCCAGGATGATGATCACGATGGAGATGACCAGCGCGAAGACCGGGCGATTGATGAAGAAGATGCTGAAGTTGCTCACGAGGTGGCCCCCTCGAGCGCGCGGGTTCCGCCGCCGCGCCGCCGCGACGGCGCGATGGTGGCGGCCGCCTGTTTCTGCTGCGCGGCCTGCGCCTTCATCTGCTCCTCGGTCATCGGCGTCACCGGGAAGCCGGGCCGCGCGCGCAGCATGCCGTTGACGATGTAGGTCTCCTGGCCGTCGAGCCCCTCCTCCACGACGATGTTGCCGTCTTCCTGCTTGGCGCCGAGGGTGATGTAACGCTGCTCGACATTGTTCTGCTCGTCGAGAACGTACACGTACTTGCCACCGAGGTCGGTGCCCACCGAGCGCTCGTCCACCAGGACGGCGTCCTTCTTCGTGCCGCCCAGCACCCGGATGCGCACGAAGAGACCGGGGAAGAGCGACTGTTGCTCGTTGGCGAGCAGGGCGCGCAGCTCGATGGTACCCGTCGCCGGATCGACCGTGTTGTCGACGTAGTCGATGTATCCCTTGTGCATGAAGGTCTTCTCGTTGGCCAGGCGCACGAGGGTATGGCCGATCTGATTGTCGTCGCCTTCATCGGGGGGCGAAGCCGTCTGGGCCGAATCGGCCGGATCGACCGCGTTCTCCTTGGCCTTCTCGGCCTTCGCGTTCTCGGCCTTCGCGTTCTCGGCCTTGGCGTTCTTCGCGTTGGCAGCGCCCTGAGGCACACCCCGGCGGGTGGTCTCGGAGAGGAAGTCGAGGACCATGCGCTCGGGCGCATCGAAGTAGACGTAGATGGGCTGGATCTGGTTGACGGTGGTGAGCAGGGTGCGCTCACTGCTGCCCACCAGGTTGCCCGGGTCGACCAGGTTGCGGCCCACCCGGCCGTCGATGGGCGAGCGCACCAGGGTGTAGCTGTAGTCAAGTTCCTTGGCCGCCAGTTCGGCCTTGGCCGACAGGACGGCGGCTTCGGCCATCTTCCGCCGGGCGATGGCCTGATCGAGATCCTGCTTGCTGACCGCGTTGTTCTCGATGGCCTTGCTGATGCGCTCTTCGTCCGAACGCGCCGAGGCCAGTTCGGCCTGGGCCGATTGGAGGACGGCGGCCGCGTGGTCGCGGGCGGCCTTGTACCCCTCGCGCTCGATCACGAAGAGCAACTGACCCTTCTTCACCAGGCTGCCCGGCGTGAACTCGACGCTCTCCAATCGCCCGGAGACGCGGGCGCGGATCTCCACGGAGGACACGGCCCGGACGGTGCCGGTGAACTCGGCGTAGTTGACGACGTCGCGCACGATGGGGTGGGCGACGGTCACCTGCGGGGGCGCCGGAGGCGGCGGCTGCTTCTCGCCGCAACCGTTCAGCACGGTTGACAGTGCCACGATGGCGATCAGGAGGGCAACGGGCCGGATGGCCGCGGCGGGTTGAATACCGCGCAAAGTGGTCGCGAGTCCGGAATGGAACAGGGAGAAACGGTCGAGCCTCATCTTCGAGTGCCTCTTTCGCGGATGGTTCGATACGGGCGGATGGTTCGACAGGAATGGAGTGGACTGCATCACTACTCACCCACCTTTCCGGCGGGAGGGACGGTGGGGGATGGATCCGAAGGAACAGCGCCGCCGGCCTGGGACACCTCGGTCTCATCGCCGTCGTCGCTGAGCCCGGGCACCGGAGCGTTGTAGCTCCAGCCGCCGCCGAGGGCCTTGTTCAGGGCGATCAGATCCTTGACCACCTTGCCCGAGCTTGCCGAGAGCTCATCCTGCCGCCGGAACAGGGTGCGCTGTGAATCGAGCAGGTTCTGGAAGTTGGTGAGGCCTGACAGGTACTGGGTGCGCACCAGCTCGACCGACCGCTCGGCCGCGGTCACCGCGTCCTGCAGATGCTGGTGGCGCTGCTGCTCCTGGTAGTAGGCGGTCATCGTGTTCTCGACCTCTTCGAGGGCGAGCAGGATGGACTGCTCGTAGTTCAGCAGAGCCTGCTCGGTGCGCGCCCGCTCGGCCCGCACGCGATTCTTCACCTTGCCCGCGCTGAAGATGTTCCAGCGGAACTGCGGCATGAATTGCCACATCAGGCTGCCGGCATTGAAGAGGTTGCCCGTGTCGTTGGATCTCCACCCGATGAAGCCGGGAAGGCTCAGGCGGGGGAAGAAGTCGGCCGTAGCGACCCCGATGCGTGCGGTCTGGGCGGCCAGCTGGCGCTCGGCCCGCCGCACATCCGGCCGGCGGCGCAGGGCGTTGGCCGGAACACCGGTGGCCAGGTCGTGCGTGGGTCGGGGAATCGGCGCCGGATCCTTCAGCTCGTCCTCGAGCGCTCCGGGCTGCTCGCCCATCAACACCGCCAGGCGGTTGAAGGCCGCGGTGAGTCGGGTCTCCAGGGGCGGGATGGACGACAGGGTGCCGGAGAGATTGGCCTCGGCCTGGGCCACGTCCAGGGCGGAGGTGAGGCCGGTCTCGAAGCGGGTGCGGGTGATGTCGAGGCTCTCGGTCTGGGCCTTGGCGTTCTGGCGGGCGAAGGCCAGGCGCTCCTGCAGGGTGCGCAGCTCGACGTAGTTGCGGGCCACCTCGGCGTAGAGGCTGACCATGACGTCGCGGTAGTCCTCGACCGAGGCCTCCACCTCGGCGGTCGCCGCTTCCACCTGCCGACGGACGCGGCCGAAGAGGTCGATCTCCCAGGAGGCGTCAAAGCCCAGGTCCCAGACATTGGTGGGCGGGATGCCGCCGACCGGAGCCTCGAGATTGCCCAGGGCGTTCTCGCTGAGCTGGCGGCGGGTGTAGGCGCCGTTTGCATTCACCTGGGGGAAGAAGTCGGCCTTGCTGACGCCGCGGATGGCGCGTGCCTCGCGGATGCGCTCGACCGCGACCTTCAGGTTCTTGTTGTTCTCACCGGCCTGGACGATGAGCGAGGTGAGCAGGGTGTCGTCGAAGGCGGTCCACCACTGCTGCAGGTCGGGCTCTTCGGCGCTGAGCTCGGCGGTGACCGCGGCCTTCCACTGGTCGGACACCTCGGTCTCGGGCTTGACGTAGTTGGGGCCGACCGAACAGGCGGAGAGCAGAACGCCCAACGAGAACGCGCCGGCGAGCAGCGCGGGCAAGGCCATGCGGCGCGGTGACCGGGGAAGGAGAGTGCGCAACGAGCCCGTCCCTCGACGTTCGACTGGGGACATGAGGCCTCCTGGCGAAGAGCGGATACAAGGAACCAGCCGGGCGAGCTGGGGGGAGAGCGTCGACCCGAGCAGTGACAACGGCATGTAGAATACAGGATAGGGGGGATTTCGACAAGAAACGGAGGAATTGGGGCTCGAATGGGACTTTTGCCGGCGGGGGTTCGTTCGGTCAGGTGGTTGCCATGGACCGGAAGATGTGCAGTGAAGTGCGTTCAGGTACCGCACATGCAGACCCCGGCCCCA
>JAOZPE010000042.1 GCA_029932915.1 Candidatus Krumholzibacteriia bacterium | reverse complement strand
GACATCCACCTTGGCAAGGTGGTGCTCTACCAACTGAGCTATTCCCGCCCCCAAAGACGAAGCGCGACGCGGCCACGTCCCAGCCGCGTGCGGGGACTCACTAGTTTAGCCAAAGGCCCGCCTCCGTCAAGGCTGGGAATCCTTCGGCGCCGCCTGGACCTCGGTGGTGACCACCCAGGCCTGATCGTAGCCATAGGCGCGCAGCCGATCGCGCAATTGCAGGGCGGCTGCCCGGTCGTGGAAATCGCCGACCCGCACCTTGTAGTATGGGCTCTCGAAGACGACATGCACCGCCTCGGGCACACGGGTCCGCGCCACCCGGGCCACCTCCTCCGCCTTGCTCTTGTCGCTGGAGGCGGCGATCTGCACCCGGAAACCCCGGCTCATGGTGGCGCGATGCCCAGCGACCGGCGTCTCGACAGAGGGCTCCACCGGGGCGGTCACGCTCGGTTCGATCCGTTCGCCTTGGACCGGCGGCATCTCCTCCACTTCCTGGGCCACCACCTCGGACTTCTCCAGGGTATCGGCCCCGACCTCCTCCGGGGCCGGAGGCAGGCGATCCTCCTCGAACTCCACGTCGCCGGTCACGGGAGCCTCACCCTCACGGCTGAGGTCGTAGCCACCTTGCGCCGGCCCGCCCGGGCTGCCGGCCTCGGCCGGTGGCCCTGCTTCGCTCCCCGGCGACGGACTCTCTGCCGTCGCGGATGCATCCGACTGCACGCTCGGTGCGGGCCGGCTCGCGCAGCCGGCCCCAAGCAGGATCAGAAGGAGGACGCCGCACCACGACAGCGTACGCATCGTCCCTTCCTTTCGCGGGGGAAGAAGATCGGCAGCGATCACTGCGATCGCTCCTTGCTCGAGCCAATATACCCCAGACTCCTCAGACGCTCCAGATCGGCCGGGGAACGCCCCGCCGCCGGCGTCCAGGCCGGCCGCAATCCCCAACTCGCGGGCCCTTGCGGCGAGGGCCGCACCATGTCCCTCGCGGCCGGAATGCCCAGTGCGGCGAGCACGCCGGGAGTCACCGCCCGCACCGACATGGCCTCTCCCAGGAAGGCCCGGGGCCAGACCCACGCCCGTCGCCGGGACGCCCCCTCCTCGGCCACCTTCCGGGAGAGGATGAGCAGCCGCTGCCGCCCGGCGGCCTCCTCCATCAAGCCCCGGAGGAGATCGTCTTGGAACTCCAGATAGGATCCGAGGAGACGGCGGGCGAGTTCGGCCGTGGCCGGCCCATCGCAACGGGCCGCGGCCCGGCGCACGAGGTCGACTCCGTTGAGCTGCAGTACGACCAGATCGGTCTCCCTGTCGTGGAAGGCCTCACGGGCCAGGAAGGCATGGAAGAGATCGGAGGCCGCCGCGTAGTCCCACACTTCGCGGAAGGTCTCCATCTGGCGGAAGGCCACATTCGCCAGGAGGGAATCGCCCTGAACCAGGGAAGGATGACTCGACCGTTCGCCCAGGGCCTTGCGGGCCCGCACCACCAGACGCGGCTGCAGCGGATGGACCAGCAGCGGATCGTTGCCCGCGTCGGCACCGTCCCACATGCGCAGGAAACAGCGGTCGGACACCACGGAGAGGCCCTCGTGACGGGCCGCGGGGTATGTCGCCCATGCGTCGATCACCGTGGCCTGCCGGCCCTCGTGGACCGCGATCTCCCAGAACGGGGGCCGGCGCAGCTCCCTTTGATCGTGCGCCCGTTCCACGCCCAGGCCCACGCCGGGCAAGAGGCCCTGCACGACGAGCTGCAGGAAGGGTTGACGCCCGACCCCGCCGAGCGAGGCATCGACTCCGGCCGGTGCCATGGCCGCCGGGGACATGAGACCATGGATTGCCGGCGGAAAGCCGGTGGCCACGGTGCTCCAGAAGGTCTCGGGATGGTCCGAGAGCCTCTCCCCCTTCATCTCCACCGGAGGAGGTGGATCGAGGCTCTCCAGCGTCCCGGGCACATCCTGCGGCTGGACGCCATCCACGAAGATCACGGCCAGCTTCGCGCCGTTCTGCTGCGCCACCGGCGCCTTGACCTGGTCGAGCCGCGGCAGCGGCCGCAGCCGCCGGTACGGTCCCCCCACCAGCAGGAGCACCGAGGCGGCCAGGACCAGCGCGAGCATGGGACCGCGCGCCCCCGCCAGCGAAAGGCCGTCTCGACCGCGCAGTCCAGCCGCGCTCACCAGGGCCCGCAGCAGCCGGCCCCAGGCGTCACCGAGAAGGGTGGCCACCAGTGCAGCCACCGCGAGTGCGCCATACCACAGTGCCCCGGCCACGTGCGGCAAGAGCACACGTCCCGCCAGATCGCAGAGATACAGGGCCGGCAACAGGCGTCCCAGCAGATCGATGAAGCGGTCCAGCCCCCCCATCGGCAGGGCGCCTCGGCGCCGACGCCACACCACCAGAGGCCAGGTGAGCAGGGTCACCAGAACGGCTCCCCCCACCATTCCCACCAGCAGCAGGTCGAGGGTGAGACGGCCCAGGTCACCGGGATGATCGAGCAGGAGGGGTTCGACCACCGCCATGGAGATGGCCAACAGCAGGGCCAGGAGGAGGCCGCCACCCGCTCCGAGCCACAGCCCGGCCACGGCCGCCACCCGGAAGGAGCCCGCCGCCGGGGGCACCCGCCGGGCCACGAACTGCTCCGCCGGCGATTGCAGGTATCCCAGCTCGCGCAGCCGGCGCAGGCCCTCGCGCAGGTTCTCGTCCTCATCGAAGCCGCGGTGCACCGTGGAATTCCCCTACTTCGTTCGCGCCATCACGTAATCGCAGAGCTCGCCCAGGAGAGGGTCGGCCCGGTCGGCATGATGCAGGCTTTCCCGGGCCGTGGCCAGCAATCGCTCCATGATCTCCACGCTCGCCTTCTGGCCGAGCACGCTCACGAAGGTGGGCTTGCCACGGTCCTGCCGTGCATCCTTCCCCATCTCGTCGGCGTGGCCGGTGGCATCGAGCAGGTCGTCCTTGATCTGGAAGGCCAGGCCCAGGTTGCGCGAGTAGACACGCGCCACTTCCTCACGGGCGCTTACCGTCTGCGAGGGCGCGCGGCTGAGCCGGCAACCGAGGCGGCCGCAGGCTTCGAAGAGGGCTCCCGTCTTGTGCCGGTGGATGTATTCGAGGGAATCGAAGTCGCGTCGTTCGGCCTCCAGCCTGAGGTCGACGTGCTGTCCGCCGATCATGCCCTCCAGACCCACCGCATGGGCGAACATCACCGTGGCCTGGACCTCCGGCCTGCGGGCGTCGATCCCCCCGAGGTACTCGAAGCCCCGGGCCAGCAGCGCGGTCGCCGCGAGGATGGCCGTGTCCACCCCGAAGACCCGGTGGCAGGCGGGACGCCCCCGTCGCAGGTGGGCGTCGTCCATGCTGGGCAGGTCGTCCAGGATGAGTGAGGCGGTGTGGATGAGCTCGACCGCGACCTGGGCGTCGGCCACCGATTCACGATCGGCGTCGTCCCCCGCCCACAGCTCGATCACCGCGGGACGGATCCGCTTGCCCCCGGCCAGCAGGGTGTAGCGAAGGGCCTCGCGCAGTTCAGGGGTGTAGCGGTGCGAGGGTTCCTCGACCGCCCGTTCCAGACGCGGGGTCAGATCGCGCACGAGCTGGTCGAGGAATCCGACGAGCGAGACCGAGTTCACCGATGGCTTCCTTTCGCCTCCGTCTGCAGGGACAATCTGCGCAAGAGCCGGGCGGTCTTCTCCACCATGGCCTTCCGATCGAAGTTGCGCAAGACGTGCTCGCGCCCGGCCCGGCCCATCTTCCAGCCGCGCTCGGGATCGTCCAGCAGCGCTTCGAGCGCCCGGGCCAGGGCATCGCCATCCCCCGGCGGGGTCAGGTAGCCGGTCTCCCCGTCCACCACCATTTCCTCCAGGGACCCCACCCGGGTGGAGATGACCGGGAGCGAGGCGGCCATCGCCTCCAGCACGCACAGGGGGAAGGTCTCGACCACCGGCGACGAGGAGAGCACCAGGACATCCGAGAGCGAGAGGATCCAGGGTACGTCGTCGCGGATGCCCAGCCAGTGGATCCGATCGTGCAGTCCCTCCTCCCGCGCGACCGAACGGATCCTCTCCTCCTCCGGCCCCCCGCCGACCACCAGGAGATGGGGAGCGCGACGGCACCGACAACGCGCGAGGGCGCGCAGCAGCAGGGCGTGGTTCTTCTCCGGCCGCAGCGCGGCCACGATCACCACCACCGGCGCGTCGGGTGGCAGACCCAGTTCCTGCCGGGCCCGCTCGAGCGCCTCTCCCTGCAGGCGCGGCCCGAAGGAGGCGGTATCGACCCCGTTGTGGATGACCACGATCCGCTCCGGGACGATCCCTTCCTCGTCCCGCAGGTATTCCGCCTGTCCCACGCTCACCGCCACCACTGCGTCGGACAGCGGCATGAGCCAACGATCGAGATGTCCCAGACTGGGGCTGCCGTCGGCGCGCCGGGTGCGATGCACCGCGCAGAGCTGGACCGGAATACCCGCGAGACGGGCGGCCAGACGGCCGAGGAAGAGGGCATTGCTGTGGTCGAGAACGAAGACGATGTCCGGAGCCTCGTGGCGCAGATGGGCGACGAGGCGAGGCAGGGCCAGAGGAGAGCGCGGATGGGGAAGCAGGCGCCCTTCGGTGGGAACGCCGCGGCGGGCGATGGCCTCGCCGATCGCTCCGAGTCCGCGGAAGGTGGTGACCGAGGTCTCGAAACCGAAGGAAGGCAGGTCGGCGCAAAGCGACTCGATGACCCGCTCGGCTCCACCGACGGGCAGCCGGTCCGCCAGGAAGCGGACCCTCAGCCGGTCGCGGCCGTCATTCAGCGGTGGCTCCCCACCCCGTTCAGCTCGATGGCGACGCCTCCCTGCTCGATCGACCGGCATGACGCCTCCAGGACCTCCACCACTTCCAGGCCGTTGACTCCGTCGCTGAGGGGACGTTTGCCCTCGCGGATGCAGTCGAGGAAGTGCTGCGCCTCGGTCTTCAGGGGTTCGGCTTCCTCGATACGGGGAAGAACGATGTCACCGTATCGGTAGCTCAACTGGAACTCACCGAAGCTGTCGTAGTGGGGCATCTTGGTGACCCCCTTGTCGTAGACGCGCAACTTCTCGACGTTGGAGGTGTCATCGTACACCAGCATCTTCTTGCTGCCCACCACCGTGACCTTGCGGATCTTGTTCGGGTCGAGCCAGCTCACGTGCAGATGCGCTCGGCGGCCCCCCGAATACTCCAGGTCGATGAAGGCCACGTCCTCGATGCCCGGCTGCACGAAGTCGTTGCCGGTGGCGTGCACGCGAATGGGATGTTCCCCCAGGAGGTACTCGAGGATGGCCACGTCATGCGGAGCCAGGTCCCAGACCACGTTGACGTCCTCGCGGAAGAGACCGAGGTTCACCCGCGTCATGTTCACGTAGAAGATCTCGCCCAGCTCGCCCTCGTCGATGAGCTGCTTGATGCGGCGGACGACCGAGTTGTACAGGAAGGTGTGGCCCACCATGAGAGTGCGGCCGGTTCTCTCGGCCACCTCGAGCATCTGCTTGCACTCCTCCACCGTACTGGCCATGGGTTTCTCGACGAAGACATGCTTGCCCGCGTTCATCGCCGCGATGGCGATCTCCGCGTGCTTGTCCACCGGAGTGGCCAGGACGACGGCATCGACCTCGGCGTCGTCGATGACGTCGTGCAGATTCGTCGACACCTGCAGGCTCGGATACATCGATTGGACGTGCGTCAGGCGCTTCTCGTCGAGATCGACCGCCCAGCGGCACTCGGTACCCGGCAAGGAGTAGAAGTTGCGCACGAGGTTGGGGCCCCAATACCCCACCCCGATGACGCCAACCCGGATGGGAGCAATCACGGTCGGCCTCGTTTCCATACGTTGGAAGTGTGTCGTCTGTGATGATGGAGCCCGTCTAGTAGGCACCATCTCCTTTCAGGAGCACGGGGATCGTCTTCAGGATGATCTTCACGTCCAAGGCCAGGCTCCAATGGGTGATGTAATGCAGATCGAGCATCACCATCTCATCGAAGGGAACCCGGCTCCGGCCGCTCACCTGCCACAACCCCGTCAGCCCCGGTTTCGCCCGCAAGCGACCCTTGTGCCAATCCTGATAGTGATCCAGCTCATAGTGGATGGGAGGACGGGGTCCGACAAGGCTCATTTCCCCTTTGAGCACGTTCCACAGCTGGGGAAGCTCGTCGAGACTGCTGCGGCGCAGGAACGAGCCGATACGGGTCACCCGGGGATCGCGCACCATCTTGAAGATACGGGCGCCTTCCTTGGCCTCCATCCGGCCGTTGATGAAGTTCTGGGCGAAGCTTCGATGCAGCGATTCATCGTTGTTGTGCCGCATGGTGCGGAATTTGTAGAAGGTGAAGGGAACCCCGTTCTGTCCCAGCCGGGTCTGGCGGAAGAAGACCGGTCCGGGTGAGGTGAGCTTCACCGCCGCCGCGATCAACGCGAAGGCAGGCGCTCCCAGGAGCAGGCCCAGGAACGAAAAAGCAATGTCCATCGCGCGTTTCGCGACGATCTGGGCATGTGGATAATCCAGAGTGCCGATCCGGAGGCTGAACGTTTCCGCCGCTTCCAGCTGCTTCTCCAGAGTTGCGAGGTCCAAGGCAGTCGCGTCTTTCTTCATGTCAGGAGCCGTCCCAAAGCTAAGCTGCTTTCCACGGTGATCGATGGCTCGATCTGATCCGGCCGGTGGTCCCTCCAGGCCAGAAGCCAGACAATCTCAACCGCCGGGAATCGAGGAACCCGTCCCTACGATTCCAGCTTCAGCAACACATCACAGACGAAATCCACCGAGTCCAGGTCCAGCTCGGCATACATGGGCAAGGATACGATATGGTGGCAGATGTCCTCCGCCACGGGGAATTCGCCCTTCTTGCCCAGGTGCGCGAACGCGGGTTGTTCATGAACGGCCAGGGGATAATGGCTCCCGTGCCCGATGCGGGCTTCCCGCAACGCGTCGCGGACCTTTTCGACCTCAGGATGATGGACCACGAACAGATGATAGACCGGCTCGGCCTGGGGCAGAGGTTCCGGCATGCGATACCGGGAGCCAGCGAGACGCTCCCGATAACGCTGCGCCACCCTGCGGCGACCGTCGTTCCATTCGTCCAGATGTGCGAGCTTCACCTCGAGAACGGCCGCCTGCAGAGAATCGAGTCTGCCGGTGGTGCCCACGAGGGAATGGGTGTTCTTCTCAAGCTGACCATGGTGGCGCAATGCCTCCACACGTGCGGCCAGATCGGGATCGTTCGTCACCACGGCGCCGCCATCGCCCATCGCTCCGAGGTTCTTTCCCGGGTAGAACGAGAAGGCGCAGGCGGTGCTGCCATTGCCGATGCGAGACCCATCCCACCGCGCGCCATGGGCCTGTGCCGCATCCTCCAGGAGCAGGACTCCATGGGTATCGGCCAGCGACCGCAAAGCGTCGAGATCGCAGGGGATACCATAGAGATGGACGGGCAGAATGGCCTTCGTGCGCGAGGAAATCTTCGCCTCCACCGCGGCCGGATCCATCAACCAGGTCTTCGGGTCGACGTCGGCGAGCACCGGTGTCGCCCCGGTGGCGGCGATCGCCTCCACCGTTGCGATGAAGGTGTTGGGAACCGTGATCACCTCGTCACCTGGACCGATTCCGGCCGCCTGCATCATCAACTGCAGCGCGGTCGTGCCCGAACTGACCCCCACGGCGTGATGTGCCTCGCAATAGGCGGCAAAGGCAGTCTCGAAGGAGACCAACGCAGGACCGAGAACAAAGGCGTTCCGGTCGATGACCTCCTTCATGGCGGCATCGATCTCTTCGCGTAGGGGAGCGTTCTGGGCGGTGAGGTCCAGGAACGGGATGGGTGGGGTATGGGTTCGCATGACCAAGCTAGTATAGCACAAGAGCTTGGAGGATTCCAAGGGGGGCTGCTGCGGTCCACGTGAAGCGCCAAATCCCCTGGTGACAAGGAATTAGCCACCAGGCCACGAGTCCCCCCTCTCCTCGCCCCTCCGTCCCAACCGGCCGGCGGTGCCCTCGACCCCCACCCCCACCCAACTCCTGGCTCACCGGCCCGTTCCACCCGTCCTCCATCCCCCTGCTCTGTCCCTCGCCACCTGGCCCGGCCTCTGCTAAGCTGCTCCATCACGGCGTCTTCTAAGGATGGGCCTTCAGGAGGATGGAATGAAGCTGTTGATCACCGGAGCCCAGGGCATGACCGGGCGGGACCTGCGGAAAGTGGCCGAGGCGCAGGGCCATGAAGTCTGGCCGACGGACATCGCCAGCCTGCGTCACGATCCCGAGGACTGGCTGGACATCACCTCGCCCGACGACCTGCGCCAGGCCGTCGACCGCTTCCGCCCCGACGCCATCTTCCACCTCGGTGCCCTCACCGATGTCGACGCCTGCGAACGCGATCCCGAGGAGACCTGGCGGGTCAATGCCATGGGCACGGAGAACGTGGCCCTGATCTGCCATGAGAAGAAGATCCCCCTGCTCTACGTGTCCACGGGCAGTGTATTCAGCGGGGACAAGCCCACCCCCTACCACGAGTGGGACCGCCCCGAGCCGGTGAGCGTGTACAGCCGCAGCAAGTACGCGGGCGAGGAAGCGGTGCGCCGATGGGTGCCCGAGCACTTCATCGTCCGGGCCGGCTGGATGTTCGGCGGCGGCGCCGAGGACAAGAAGTTCGTGGCCAAGATGATCGAGATCGCGCGCACCAAGGGAGTTCTGCGAGCGGTCGATGACAAATTCGGTTCGCCCACCTACACCCGTGACTTCTCCGAACGCTGCCTGGAGATCTTCACCACCGGCCGCTACGGAACCTATCACGGAGCCAACGAGGGCTGGTGTACCCGCTTCGAGATGGCCCAGGCGGTGGTGGAGTACGCCGGTGTGGACGATTGCCGGGTCGAAGCGTGTTCATCCGCCGAGTTCCCGCTGTCCGCCCACCGACCCCGCCTGGAGGCATTGGACAACATGAGATCCCGGCTCATCGGTCTACCGCCGATGCGTCCCTGGCGCGTGGCCCTGAAGGACTACATCGCCGCCACCTTCGCCTGAGATGTGAGGAGAGAAGATGCCCAATAGCATCACCCACCTTGCGCCGACCCCTCTCTCGCTGAGCGATCTGCTCTTGAACCTGGCGCTGGGAATCGTCCTCTCCCTGCTCTTCGCCTGGCACTACGTCCGCTTCGGACGCAGCCTGTCCAACCGCGTGGCCCTGGCCAAGACCTTCCCCTTCATCGTCCTTACGACCATCCTCATCATCAGCGTGGTGAAGTCGTCGCTGGCCCTGTCACTTGGCTTGGTCGGTGCGCTGTCGATCGTGCGCTTCCGCACGCCGATCAAGGAGCCCGAGGAGCTGGCCTATCTCTTCCTGTGCATCGCCACCGGTCTCGCTCTCGGTGCGGATCAACGCCTGCCCGCCCTGGCCGCTGCCCCCGTCATCCTCGTCGTCGGAGCCCTGGTGTCGCGCTCGGGGGTGACCCGCAAGGACGAGAACCTCTTCCTGAACATCACGATTCCTTCGACCGAGGACGAGAAGGCCACCTTCGATGCGATCCACGCCGTCCTCTCCCAACACGTCACCTACGCCGACATGCGCCGGATGGACGTGGCCGAAGGCGAGCTGCAGGCCAGTTACTTCGTGAACTGCCGCAGCGACGAAGACCTCATCGCCGGTATGGACCACCTGCGCCGCGCGTTCCCCGGGGCGAGGATCACCTTCGTCGAGCAGCAGAACTTCCTGGGCGGTTGACACCTTGAAGATCGTCGATTCCGGCCCGCGGCGGCGGAAATGGCCCGCCCGTCTGCTTCTCCTGGCCTTCGCGCTGGTGGTGGCGCTGGCCGGCCTCGGTTTCTTCAACCGCGCCTTCCTCAGCCGGGTCCGGCACGATCCACGGGGCATATTGGTCGAGGCACCCCGCAACTACCTGCACGCGCGCCTCCACGCCCCCCGGCTCCAGGACCTCCACTTCCACCTGAAGTTCAAGGACTACGAGCGAATCCTGGCCAAGCGCGAGGAAGCGATGCACATCGGTCTGCTCTTCACCGGCAAGAAGGACGAGGTGCCGGCCACCCTGGAGGTGGACGGCCGCAAGATGCCGGTGAAGATGCGTCTGAAGGGCGACTGGCCCGACCACTTCCAGACCGACAAATGGTCGTTCCGCGTGCGCATGCGCAAGGGCGCGCAATTCGGCGGCATGCGCCGCTTCTCCATCCAGCATCCCCGCGCCCGGCGCTACCTCGGCGAGTGGCTGTTCCTCAATAGCATGAGGCGCGAGGGCATCCTCGCCCCTCGCTACGACTTCGTCCGGGTGACCCTCAACGGCGATCCCAAGGGGATCTTCGCCATCGAGGAGCACTTCGCCAAGGAGTTGCTGGAGAGTCAGGAACGCACCGAGGGCCCCATCGCCAAGTTCGATGAAGACCCCCTCTGGCGACAACGCGAGCTCTCCCACAACCGCCATGGCCTGGGATGGTTCGACCTGGATCATCTCGACTACCGCAGCGCACAGGTGTCCTTCTTCTCCGAGGGTTCCCTCCGCAGGGATCCGATCCTCCACGGTGAGATGGAGGCCGCTCGACACCTGCTGGAAGGGTTCCAGCGGGGCACCCTCTCCGCATCGGAGGTCTTCGACCTGCCCCGTATGGCCCGCTATCTGGCCCTGTGCCGCGTCTGGGGCGCCGACCACTCGCTGATCTGGCACAACCTGCGTTTCTACTACAACCCGCATACCACCCGTCTGGAACCCATCGCCTTCGACGGCGAACCCTGGGGCTGGAACCGCGAGGACATGGACCGCACCGACATCATCGACGGCCATCAGATCTCGATGGGATTGGGCGGCTGGTATCCATGGATGCGCGACTTCCTCGCCGATCCCCGGGCCCTCGCCCTGTACATGCGCGATCTGTGGCGCTTCAGCGATCCGGCGTGGTCCGATTCCCTGCTGAACGAGTATGGCGACGAGCTGGAGAAGCGACTCCTGGCGCTGCGCCTGGAATGGCCCCGTCTGGAGGGCCCCGTCCCCGCCCTGCGCCGGGGACAAGACTTCTTCCGGGGCAAGCTGCAGCCCCTTGCGGCGATGACCGGCGAGTACGAGGACACCGGCGACAGCCTCGTCATCGAGCTCGCCTCGGTCTGTGATCTGCCCTTGGAGCTGACGGCCCTGCGCCTGGGCGACCATAGCTGGGAACCTGACGCTCCCCTCGTCCTTCCGTCGCGCAGGCAAGCCGAAGAGCCCCACTATCGCAGGCTGAGCATCCCCTTGTCCTCACCCCTGGCCGGAGCCGAGGTGACGGCCATCTATCGCAGCTACGGTCTCGACGGGACGCGTCAGGAGCAGCCCCTGCGCCCGGTTCCCGGTCCCTTCCCCACACCCGCCATCCTTCCTCCCGCACCATCCGATCCTTCGGCCTTTGCCCGATCCCGCAGGTGGATCCGATGGGACGCTTCGGCGGGCGAGCTGCTCGTTGAGGCCGGCGACTGGACCATCGACGGCGACATCATCCTCCCTGCCGTCCCCACCCGCATCGAAGCCGGTGTGAGTCTGCACATGCAAGCGGGGACGATTCTGCTGGCGCGGGCACGGCTGGACATCGACGGAACCGGAAAGAACCCGGTTCGTCTGCTGGCAACGGCCGACACCACCTGGGGAGGCATCTATCTCATGGATGCTCCTTCAGCGAGCCGCTGGAGCCACCTGGAAATGCGGGATACCGCGGGCGCCAACCGCGCGGGCTGGCTGGTCACCGGTGGAGCCAACGTGCACGGCAGCGAGATCGAGATCGTCGACAGCCGCTTCGAGGGACATCGCGGGGAGGACGCCGTCCATCTCATCCACACCCGGGCCCATCTGCAGAAGGTCATCATCGGCAACTGTCCATCCGACGCGCTCGACGGCGACTTCATCGAGGCCACCCTGGTCGACTGCTCCTTCCACGACGTCGGCGGCGATGCGATCGACATCAGCGGAAGCACGGTCGACGCCACGCGCATCGAGGCGCTGCGCATCGGCGACAAGGCATTCTCCGCCGGAGAGGACTCGCACCTGCGGCTCCGCGAGTTCCTGGTGATCGAGGCAGGAATCGGTATCGCGAGCAAGGATCTATCTTCGGTGGTTGCACAGGAGGGCGAGATCCGCGAGACCCGGATCGGCCTTACCGCATACGTGAAGAAGGCCGTCTTCGGTCCGGCTCGCCTCGTGGCCGACATCTGCACCTGGAGGATGTCGGGCAGCGGGCCCTGGTGCAGACGGGATCGTTCATCCGTCTCGATGGTGAGAACCAAGCGAGCCGTGACTTCGACGTGAAACAGCTCTACGAGCAAGGCGTCCTGGGGAAGTAGCGCCATGATCCCGGTCGACGATCTGCGCCATGAGGTGAAGCTCACCGCTCCGGAGACCTATCTCCCCCGGCTGTTGGCGCTGCTGCGCTGTCATCCCCGTGGCCTCAGCCGCCTCCATCCACCTCGCTGGGTGAACAACATCTACTTCGATTCGCAGGATCTCTCGCGTCTCAACCAGAACTACGCGGGCGTCAACGATCGCACCAAGCTGCGGTATCGCTGGTATGGAGAGGATCCGGCCGGAGGAGGAGGCCATCTCGAGTTCAAGCTCAAGCATGGCCGTCTCGGATGGAAACGAAACTTCACCGTGGACGGCGCGATCGACCTGCGAGCGATGAGCTGGCTCCAGATCCTCGATGTGCTCCGCGCTTCCCTACCGGAAGACGTTCTCGTCGCCGCGCGCGCTCTCGATCAGCCGGTCCTCATCAACCGCTACCACCGCCGCTATTTCGCCACCTTCGACGGAGTCGTTCGGCTGACCGTCGATACCCACCAACAGTACTGGAACCAGTGGTCCACCACTCGTCCCAACCTGGGCTTTCCCACCCAGCCCCCCGGCACCCTGGTGCTCGAGGTCAAGGCGCACCGCAGTGCCACCGACGCAGTACGGCGTGTCCTGGAGGGCCTGCCCCTGCACGTTTCCAAGAACAGCAAGTACGTGGAAGGATGCGAACACCTGGGGTCGCTGGGTTAGAAGACAAAGACACCGGGAGTGATCGTCCGACACGAGAGTACCGGACGCCTCTCCCTGCCTGTCATCGGATCAAGGCCAACTTCCGGCTGCTCTGGCCCTTCGCCGTCCGCAGCACCGCCAGGTAACTGCCCGAAGCGATCTCTGCCCCACTGTCGTCCCGTCCATCCCACACCAGCGAGCCCGTGGGCTCCCAGCCGTCCCCCTGACGGAGAACGCGGATCCGGCGTCCCCGGGCGTCGTAGATCACCAGCGAAGCCGTGGTCACGCCCGTGGGCAGCTCATAGCGCAGGGTGGTTCGGGGATTGAAGGGGTTCGGACTGGGTGACGCCAGCACCGGATGCGGGACGAGCCGCACCACTTCGGGGCCCCCCGTGGGCGTGTCACTGGCCGCCTTGGCCACCCGGAAGCCGATGTAGCTCTCGCTCTCGGTGGCGATCTCGCCGCTGCGGTATCCATTGCGACAGGCGGCCCAGTCGAAGTTGTAACCGCCACCGCGGATGACCCGGTAGTTGGTGTAGCCGGGAGTGCCCGGACCCACCGGGTCGGTCACCTCGCCCTGCAGGTCACGTCCCCAGGTCCACGGGTCGTAGGTCCACTCGAAGGCGTTGCCGGCGATGTCGTACAGGCCGTAGAGATTGGGCCGGAACGATCCCACCGGAGCCAGGCCCTCCCACACATCCTCGTCGCCGGTGCCGTAGTAGTTGGCGAAGGTGTGAACCAGGTCTTCCGACTCGTTCCCCGTCCAGAACCGGGTGTATTGGGGACGATTCGGTTGATCGCCGTAGCCTCCGCGCATCGCGAACTCGAACTCCGCATCGGTCGGCAGACGCCATCCATCGGCGTCGCGGTTCCAGACCAGGCCATCGTACGCCGGAGTCAGGCCGTCCTCGGTGCTGCGCCAGTTGCAATAGGCCAGCGTTCCCTGCCAGCTCACCTCGACGATGGGATCGTGGATCCTCGACGGGTCCTTGGCCACGAACGCACTGCCATCGAACTCGATCTGGCATTGGGCATCGTCCAGATCGATGCACTCGACCCCTTCGTACGAGTTGTCCATGACCGCATTGAGGAATTCCAGATACTGCTCGACCGTGACTTCCTTCACTCCAAGGAGGAAGGGACTGAGGGTCACGCTGTATCCGGTACTGTCGGAATAGTCCCCATAGCGCGGGTCGATATGATCGCCCATCTCGAAGGCGCCGCCTTCGATGAAGGTGGTATTCGGTGGAGTCTTCCCCAGGTTGAAACCGGGATCGGGATCGGGGGGATGACTCAGCCGGGCCGTCCAGTAGGCCAGATTGTAATCCTGCAACGCGCCCAGATCGGTTCCCCAGGGGGAGAAGAGGTCGAGCGTGACCACGCCATCGTGGCTGCGATAGAAGACCACCGAGTCGTTGTTCACATCGCCGCGGGCATCATACCCCGTGGCGGCCAGGGTCACCCCATCGAGCACATCGTAGAAGATGCCCGGTCTCAAGGTGGTATAGCCGGTGTCCCCGCAGTAGAAGGTCACCGGTTTCACCTGGGCCACCGCAGCGATCGCGGGCCAGATCTCGTCGAAGAAGTTGTTGACGTCATAGCCGCGGGTGGAGAACTCGTCGAACCAGGCGTTGCCCATCTCCCGGACGATCTCGTAGCGTGGGTGCGTCTTGATCCAGAAGAGATGGTGCTGGACGATCAACAGATCGGTCACCGTCGTGTCCGTCGCGGCCAGATACAACTCGTCGAGGATGAAGTCGAGGTGTTCCTGATCGGGGTTGCCGTTGGGCGATTGCGAGGACCACAGGAAGAGAACACGGGTCGAGCCGAAGTCCTGTCGCCACGTATCGTCGCCGAAGCGGCTGTACCACTCGTACATGTTCGCGCTGTCGTGATTGCCCAGGACGGGAATGAAGGGGAAGTCCCACTTTCCCGAGTACGTGGCTTCCAGACTGTCCCACTCGACGGCCGAGCCGTTGTAGGTGCAGTCCCCGGCTCCGATGTAGGCATCGGGCTCATAGGCCACCAGACTGTCCACGACGGCCTGGAAACCCGGTGAGGGCTTGTGATCGCCCTCGAGCCCGTACATATGCCCCCCCAACACCAGGAAGGTGTCCGACGCCCGGGCTGCGCCTCCGTCCGGCAAAAGGACACCCCAGGCCAGCAACAGTGCCGCCCAGACTCCGGGCTTCCTCAGATGCAGTCTCATCGCTTCAAACTCCTCGAGAGCCGGCCTCGACGCTCCGGCTCGCCTGGGTCACCGTCCCCCCGGTCAACTCCTGATAGATACGCTCGTACGACGCCGCAATGGCCGGCCACGAGTATTCCCGCATGCACCTCTGGTAGAGACGATCGGTCCATCCCTCCAGCTCCTGGTCCCCGAGTGCGGCGTCCAGGCGCTCGCGCAACGACCCGGCATCCTTGTTGTGGTGGACATGCGGGTAGCCGGGAAGGAGCACCTCGAGATTCTCGGGGATGTCCGAGCAGAGGACCGGACGCCGGCAGGAGATCGCCTCGAGCAGCATCATGGACATCGCCTCGTACTCGGAAGGAAACACGAAGAGCCGGCAATTGCGCACCACCTCGAGAAGGGCTTCCCGGGGCAGAAGCTCGCGATGGGCCACGATCGAGTCATCGCCCGCCATCATGGCCTCCACCTTGGCGGTATACGCTGCGTCATGACCGAAGTCGCCCACCACCAGGAGCTTCGACGCGCGGGACGTGGACTGCCAGGCCTCCAGCAGATGGTGCAGACCCTTGGTCGCGTCCAGACGTCCGCAGGCGAAGAGGACGTACTCGCCGCGTCCCAGACCGTACGCATCGAAATCGAAGCTCTCGGGCGCGCTCTCCTCCCAGTACGAGTCGACCCCGTTGGGGATGTACTCGATCGGCTTGCGGCTCCACAGTCCCCGTCCCTCGCTCTTGTAACGGGAGACCGAGGTCAGGCGATGGCAGAACTGCACGAAGAAGCGCTCGGACAGGCGCAGATAGGCCCGGGCCACACGGCCCCACTTGGCCCGCGTGTAGGGGTCACCGTGGAAGGTTCCCAGTACGGGAACCCCCACCTTCAAGCGCAACAGCGGGACGAAGAGGCCGAAGTCGGAGTTGTGCACATGGATGAGATCGTAATGCCCGCGGAAGAGGACGTGCAGACAGCTGAGAAAGAAGAAGCTGAAGGAGCCCAGGTGCTTCCCCTTCAGTCCGCCGATGGTGATGTAGTGGAGATTCTCCCTGGGTGGCGTCGGGGCAGAGCCGTCCTTGCGCAGATAGACCCAGTACTGGTTCTCCGGCGAGAAGTTCTCCAGGAGCTTCTCGACCACCCGGTCGGCACCCGCCGTCGCCGGCAGGTTCTTGATGCCCAGAACCGCAACGTCCATCCCCATCTACCTACCGGTTGAAGAAACCCTCGGGGAACTGGCTGTACTGCCGGCTTTCCTCGGGCTGCAATTCGGCCTTCGTCCGCTTGCCCAGATACGACTCCCTGCGGACGATCTGCTCGTCGCGATGGACGATGGAATAGTCCACACTGCCACGGAAATTGATGGGAAGACCCATCATCGACCTCAGCTTGTTCGCCACCACCCACCTCAAGGGCTTCATCTTGGGCAGATGGGCATGGCGGGGATTGCGCATGGCTGTCTTGGCCGAGGCCACCATCCAGCAGTTCTGCTTGCATGCAGCGACCTTGCGGCGCTGCTCCTCGGCCTGTTCGGAGTGCATGACCTCGTCCCAGTCCGCCTCCAGCAGGCTCCCCATCTTCAGATCGGGACGGACGTTGCAGGCGTACACGTCGCTCCACGGATCGATGAACGCGAACATGGTGCCGGCCTGACAGGGGATGAGGCGGTCGTGACCGAGGACCTTGGCGATCAGGCCGAGGTTCAGATAGGCGCGGAACAGGGTCTTGGCGTCCCATGCCTTCATCATCTCGGTGATCAGATCCTCGACCCTCTTGGCGATGACGAGACGGTCGTAGGGCACGTTGTCCGACTTGTGGAACTGGAATCCGTTGTGCAGGGCCGAGGTGGCGAACTCCACCCCCATGTCGCGGCTCATCCGATACAGGTCGACGATCTCGTCGATGTTCTCGTCCTGGAAGGTCGTGGCGAAGCCCAGGTCCTTCCCGCCGGCCTCGATCAACTGCTTCATGCAATCGATCTTGACCGCATAGCCGTTCTTCTCGCCCCGAATGGCGTTGTTCGTCTCCTCGAAGCCCTCGATGCTGATGCGGATCTTGATGTCCGGGTATTTCCTGACGATGGGCACCAGCTTGTCCGGATGCAGTCCGTTGGTGGAGATCTCCAGGGTGCACGCCTTCGGGTAGAGGACATCCACCAACTCCATGAGATCCCTGCGAAGGGTGGGCTCTCCCCCGGTGAGGTTGAGGTGGTCGAAACCATCGGGCAGCCGCGAGAGGGTCTCGACGGTGACCTCGCTCGAAGGCCGAGTGGGGTACTTCCAGATGTTGCACATGGAGCAGCGCGAATCACAGCGATAGGTCAGGATCACGGAGAGATCCATGGATTACCTCGCAGATGTCTTCCGGAGAACGAAAGGTGACCGGGGGGGAATGGGAGCCCGACCCGTATGACTCGACACGACGTGGAGATCCAGCAAGCTCATACCCGCCGATGATGTGGAAAGACGACAGCGCTGCGGTCCCCGCCCTGTACTTGAAAGTATATCACCAGCTTAGAGACGGATTCAAGACAAGAGCCCCCGGAACAATCGCTCGAACTGCTCGCTGATGCCATCCCAGTCGTAGTGGGTGCGGATGCGCTCGACCCCCTTCCTCCCCATTTCCTCGAGTTTCCCGTCGTCCTCCAGGATCGCCTGGAGGATACCGCGCAAGGCCTGCACGTCGCCGGGAGGGAAGGACAGTCCAGCGTCTCCGATGGTGTGCAGGTTCTCGGGGATCCCGTTCACCACCACCGGCCGCCCGTAGGCCATGGCACTCAGCAGCACCGGGCTGGTGCCCTCGACATCACTGGGCTGGACGTAGAGGCGGCAGTGCCGCATGAGCTGCCGAAAGCCCTCGCCGAAGACATAGCCGGGAAAGAGGATGCGCGAATCGCGGGTCTGCTTCAACTTCTCGACGAAGTCGGGGTTGTACGGATCATCTCCGACGATCACCAGCTTACGCTTGGTCTGCACCCCTTCGAACGCCTCGATGAGGTATTGAACCCCTTTTTCGGGAACCAGCCTTCCCACGAAGAGAACGTAGTCGCCGGGGGTCAGGCCGAGTCGCTCGAGGGTGTCGGTGCCCTCGACCGTCTCGATGTTCGCTCCATAGGGAATGTAGGTGGTGTCGCGTCCCATCTCCTCCAGGTAGAAACGATGGGCCAGCGGCGTGTCGGTGACGATGGCGTCACTGTGCCGAACCCCGAACGCCGCCGAGCGCTTCAGGTACCAGCGGGCCAGACGGCCCCATTTGCCCCGCGTCCACGCCTTGCCGTCGACCCACATCACCGTCCGCCTCCCGAACAGATGCAGGATGGGGATGGCGAATGCCGTACCCGATCCACTGAGCACCACGATCGGTGCGCGCTCGCGCAGCAGCAGATGGACCAGGGACAGGGCCACGTGGAAGGGCGTGTCGAGATTCTTGGCGCGAAACGATGGAAGGTGCACGAGACGCATGCCGAAGTATCGGCGAGGGCGGGGACGTGGGGAATTGTAGTTTCGGCAATAGACGACCACGTCATGTCCGCGGGCCACCAGTCGCCGTCCGATCTCGTCGGCCGCCGTCTCCCGGCCTCCATAGTGGGGAGGCAGGCCCCGGGTACCCAGGATGGCGATGCGAAGGCGGTCACCGGCCATGTCGACGCACCGCCTCTTCGAACATCTCCAACGCCAACGGTCCCACGCGCCGCACGTCGTGCCGTCTCTCCACGTACCGGCGGGCCCTGCTTCCCGCCTCCCTCCGGCGTGCCGCATCATCCCACCAGGTCTCGACCGCCTTCCTCAGATCGCCGTCTTCACCGGTGACCTCACCCAGTCCATCTCGAGCGATGACGCCGTCCGGATCGACCGACACCGAGATCACCGGAACCCGGTTGGACCATGCCTGCAGATAGGTGTTCGGGAAGCCCTCCAAGCGAGAGGTTCCCACCAACAGGCGTGCATGCGCGTAAACGGGCTCCATTTCCGAAGGGGGAACGAAACCGCGCCACCTGAGGTTCGTGATCCTGCGCGCCCACTCCTTCATCTCGACATCGTATCCGGGATCCTCGCCGGGCCCACCCACCAGGACGAAGGGAATCTCCGGCAGACTCTCCGCCAACTCGAGGAAACGTTCAGGGCGCTTGCGCCGGGCGAGGCTTCCCACCCACAGGACGTAATCCCCGTCGGTGGGAGTGTCGGCGATGCCGGGAATCTCCAGGACGTTGGGAAGCACCCGTGGTGAACACCGGAAGTTCTTCGACATCTCCCTGGCCTGCTCGACGGTTTGAGCCAGCACGAGTTCGGCATGTTCGACGCCCCAACGGTACAGGCGCTGGATGAACCACGGTGCCCGGCCCTGCAGATCGCGATGCACGTTGTAGTCGATGCCCAGGGAGAAGCTGAAGGCCGCACCGCATTCATGACTGAAGCGACAGCATTGGCCGGTGTAGAACGAGGTCGATCGCTGGTTCACCAGATCGGGCCGGCTTCGGTGGATGGCGGCCCGAAGCTTCAGCATGTCCGGCACGAAACGCAGCTTGCGGTTTCCCCGTCCCAAGGCAAACGAGCGGTACAGCGTGAAGCCTTCATGGATCTCCACCTCGGGTTGTCCATAGTCGGCAACCACGAAGGAAACCTCGTGGCCGTGATCACGAAGCCAGCGAGCGAGCATGATCTGCTGGAACTCGGCTCCGCCGGCATGGTGCAGATCGGGCCGCGCGAGGGTGGCGTAGGCCGGAGGAGAGACGAAGGTCACCCGCATGTCACCCGCTCTCCTTCCCGCCGAGAACGCTGCGGTACAGCTCGAGCAGTGCCTCCAGGTGCGCCGATCGGTCGTAGCGCCTGGAGATGATCTCCCGGCCTCGCGAGCCCATCCGTTGCAGACCCGCCGGGTCGTTCCACCCGCTTTCCAGGATCTGCGTCCAGCTCTCGACGGACGCATCGGACACGAGCAGACCGGTCTTCCCCGGGTTGACCAGCTCGGGGATGCCTCCCCGGCTCGACGCGATCACCGGCCGCCCCGCCGCGAACGCCTCCAGGACGACCAGAGGGCAGTTCTCATCGCACCGGCTGGGAAGGATCAACGCCCGCGCCCCGCGGAGGATGTCCGTGACCTGCTCCGGCGGCACCGGACCTTCGACGGTGATGTGGGTCGAGCCGCTCGCTTCCACCCTCTGCCGCAGGGATGCCTCCAACTCACCACCACCGACGATCCGGAGGGGAATATGGGGCAGACGCACCGCTGCTTCCACCAGCTCCGTCACTCCCTTCTCCGGTGAGAGGCGGCCGAGATAGAGGAAATAGCTTCCTTCGTCCTGGGCCGGCTGGAAACGCTTGGCCTCGACGTAGTTGGGCAGCACTTCGATCCGGCGCGGCCGGAGCCCCGCCTCGATCAGGGTATCCCGCAGAAAACGGCTGGGCGCGATCAACAGCTCGGCTCTTTCGTAGATCTTCCACAGCCGATGCAGGTACAGCTCGGTCGCCACCACCGCCGAGGCCGACAGGGAACCACGTTTGCAACGGTAGCGAACGGCCTGATAGAAGCGCCCTCCATAGCAAGCATGGCAGGTCTGGCCGTTGCGCTGGAAATGCGTGGTGGGACAACACGACTTGGCATCGTGCAGGGTCCACACGATGGGAATCCCCCGCTTCCGCAACTCGAGCACCACCGAAGCGGTCAGATGATGCATGACCGAGTGCAGATGAGCGATGTCGATCTCGATCTCGTCGAGATACTCCGACAGTCTACTCCTCGCCTCACGGTTGTAGATGGAATGGGTGAGCACCTTGATCTTGTTGCCCACCCCTCCCTCGCGCTGCAGGGCCGGATAATCCAGTTCGGGCGCGAAGTAGCGGGCGTAGGGACTCGGCAGATTCCGTTCCCCCTGCATGGCGAAGGGAAAGACCTCGTGCCCCGCCTCCTCCAGTGCCCGGGAGATGCCCAGCGCGTAGGCGCTGTCCCCACCCCGAAGATAATGGTAGGTGTTGACGATCAGGATTCGCATGGTGCCCCGGGCCGGGCATGGCCGACGCGCCTCATCCACGGCTGGTGAGGAAGTCCAAGGGTATCGACGACCAGGGGTGCCACGTCGACCACCGCCGGGATCTCATCTCCCTGCAGGTCGATTCCATCCACATTCAGACTCGTGTAGAGAACCCCCCGGAGCTTGTGTCCTCCGGAGATCTTCCGGTGGGTCGGATTCACCGCCACGAGATCGCCGAACAGATCCCAACCCGTACCGTACTCATACTTCATGAAGAAGAGCAGATCGGGGAATTTCTCCAGGGCCTGCCCCTGCCCCACGTACTCCTCCCGCTTGACCACCCAGTGGAACACCTTCTCCCCTGTCTCGGGATCGCGCATCGAGCAGAGGGCTTCGCGTACCTCGTCGCGAAAGCTCTCGTAGTCTCGGCCCTGTTCCTCACAGATGCGCCGGTTGATGGACACACCTCCACAGGGATTGGTGCCGGCGAAGCGCGGAGCCCATACGAGATTGTCGGTCTCGTCCACGAGGAAGGAGGTCTTCTTCAGCTCACGTACCTTCGGAACGGTCTTGGCCACTTTGTGGGCGAAATCGACCATGTCCAGACGGTCGAGGGTCTTCAATGCCGCGGTCTTCGTCTTCTGCAACAATCGCCGCGGAGAGAGGAGCCTGTCCGCCCCTCCCCTCGGTTTCAGCCAACCCTTGCGGCGCAGGAACTCATTCACGTTGGCCACCTTCGTGCAGCGGCGGCCATGCCCATGGTCGCTGATGACCATGATCTCGTATTCGTCGCCGGCGGCGTCCATGTACTCGCCCACGATGCGATCGAAGAGATGGTAGAACTCGGGGATGACCCCCTCGTGGGGATTGGTCCCCGGGTAGGTGGGATCGTCGCGATCCCAGTACCGCCAGTAGAAGTGCTGGATGCGATCGAGGGTGAGATAGGTGCTGAAGAAGACGTCGAAGGGGCCCTTCTCGCGCAACAACCTCAACGAATAGCGATGCTGGTCCTCGGTGTAGCGGAGACTGTCGTCGCGGAATCGGTCGAGGGTCTGCTTCGTCGGGAACTCGACGATTCCACCCATGGACGGAATGGGGATCTCGGCCGCGAACTCACGGGGCCAGGATGCCTCCTTCCCATCGCTCACGAACACCGGTCCGCTCACCATGTAACCATTCACCTCCCACGGTGGATAGGCCATGAACGGATTGATGATGCACACGGTCTTGCCCGCGTCCGAGGCGATGTCCCAGAAGGTGCGGCCACGAAACACCGAGGTATCCACGGAGAATGCCTTGTGGTCCTTCTGCAGATAGTCGATGGCATCGAGGATGCCATGGTCCACCGGCGGAATCCCGGTGAAGATGGTGATCCACGAGGGAATCGAATCGGAGGGAAAGACGGTATACAGACCGCCCCCATATCCCCTCTGGGCGAGACGCCTGAAGTTCGGCATCTCATCGAGATGATCGCGTACGAAATCGACGTCCATTCCGTCGATTCCAATGATGATGAGCTTTGCCATGTTCCAACCAGGTCCGTGAGAGAGCCACCCGATGGGTGCGAGTCTACCACACCCGCCGATCAGCCGGCGTCTTCGCCGTAGAGCACCTGCCTCAGCGCTTCCGATACTTCCTCGACACTGCCGTTCGCATCGACCCCCGTGAAATCGAGAACCCGTTGCAGACCCAAGTAGAGCGGACGGCGGTCTTGAAGATAGCGCAAGGGGGTGCCGTCACGCTTGCGAGTGAAACCAACCTGGGGGTCCACGTCGAGGAACACCATGCGGTCGATCGGTGGAAACAGACGGCACAGCGGGTGCCGCGAGAGCCGTTCCACCCCCTCGACCCCCTCGGAGAAGTTCACCGCCAGATCGACCCAGACATCGGGAAGATAGCGGTCACAGAGGACGGTCTTGCCGCTCAGCAAGGAGGGTCCCAGTCGCCACCACGCCTGAGGCAGATACTCGAGCAGAACGACGATCGTCCACAGCGAGCGGACCCACCGGCGGCGAAAGATCCTCTGCTTGCCGGCGGTGAACGACTCATAGCCGGCGTCGTCCTCGGGTCGCGCCGATCCCCGGCCGCTTCCCCGCGAAACCAGCCGCCGTCCCAGCTTCATGATGGGATCGGTCAGCCACGGTTCCCAGCGGGCCCAGCGGTACACCCACGGCTGTCCGTCCGCCTGGGCAGCCTCGACGAATCGCACCGCCTGGGTGCTCTTCCCGGAACCGTCGATCCCGGCGAGATAGACGAGGCGCGACTTCATCCTGTCGCTTCCTTCAGCAGTTGGTCCATGAGTCGGCCGATCGACCTGGACCAATCGAAGTCCTCCACCAGAGCCCGGGTCCGTGGCTCTTCTTCCAGCACTTCCCGAACCGCCGCCCCGAGATCCTCACCATCTTCTCCAAGGAAGCGGAATCCTGGCGCAGGAGAGAAGTGCTCCGGCAAGGCCCCGAAGCGTGTACTCAAGACCCGCAGATTGCACGCCATGGCCTCCAGGACCGAAAGAGGGAATTCGATGCTGCCGCTGGAATCCCTCACCGGGAAGATGTACAGATCACTGGCTTGGTAGTATCTCTCGATACCGGGTACGTATTCATGTACGAGATGAACCCCATCGCTCGAAAGCAGTTCCTTGAGCTCGAGGTCGGC
>JAOZPE010000015.1 GCA_029932915.1 Candidatus Krumholzibacteriia bacterium | reverse complement strand
CTTGTCGGGTAAGTTCCGACCTGCACGAATGGTGTAACGACTTGGGCGCTGTCTCTGCTACGGACTCGGCGAAATTGTAGTAGCGGTGAAGATGCCGCTTACCCGCGACAGGACGGAAAGACCCCGTGCACCTTTACTGCAGCTTCATATTGGGTTCTGGTAGCTCATGTGTAGGATAGGTGGGAGGCTTTGAAGCGGGCGCGCCAGCGCTCGTGGAGCCAACCTTGAAATACCACCCTTGTGTTGCTGGAATTCTAACCTGGTTCCGTGAATCCGGGCCAGGAACAGTGTGTGGCAGGCAGTTTGACTGGGGCGGTCGCCTCCAAAAGCGTAACGGAGGCGCGCAATGGTTCCCTCAGCGTGGTTGGCAATCACGCGACGAGCGTAAAGGCATAAGGGAGCTTGACTGCGAGACATACAGGTCGAGCAGGTACGAAAGTAGGTCTTAGTGATCCGGCGACTCCGAATGGAAGGGTCGTTGCTCAACGGATAAAAGGTACGCCGGGGATAACAGGCTGATCTCCCCCAAGAGTCCACATCGACGGGGAGGTTTGGCACCTCGATGTCGGCTCATCACATCCTGGGGCTGGAGAAGGTCCCAAGGGTTTGGCTGTTCGCCAATTAAAGTGGTACGCGAGCTGGGTTCAGAACGTCGTGAGACAGTTCGGTCCCTATCCGTCGCGGGCGCAGGAAGTTTGCGGGAAGCTGTCCCTAGTACGAGAGGACCGGGATGGACAGACCTCTAGTGCACCAGTTGTCTCGCCAGAGGCACGGCTGGGTAGCTATGTCTGGCAGGGATAAACGCTGAAAGCATATAAGCGTGAAGCCCCTCCCAAGATGAGACTTCACGAACCGTAAGGTTCCTAAAGGCCCCTGGAAGAACACCAGGTAGATAGGCCACAGATGTAAGCGTGGTAACACGTTCAGTCGAGTGGTACTAATCGGCCGTGAGGCTTGATTCTTCTTCTCCTCCTTCGCGAAGAGAAGAGTTTCGTTCCTGAAGTGCCTTCGCTTACCCGATTGCGGTTGTCAAAAAACATCTCTGGCTCCACTTCAAGTGGGAGCCTTGACTTGCCGGTGACCATAGCGAGGTGGAAATACCCGTTCCCATTCCGAACACGGAAGTCAAGCACCTCAGCGCCGATGGTACTGCGTGGGAGACCACGTGGGAGAGTAGGACGTTGCCGGCATAAAGAAGGAAAGCCCCCGTCTCGAAAGAGGCGGGGGCTTTCTCTTGTGTACGGCGTTGCCGGGCAGGTATGGTGGGGGCGTCTCCAGCGGAGAGGAGGGCCAAGGTGCTTCCCTTGTCGATCGTGGTGCTTTTCTGCTTCGGCATGGCTGCCTATGCGCTCATCACGGGAACCTTGATCATGAGGGGCCGCTACGAGCGGGAAAGCCGGCCCTTCTGGTACTGGTTCGGGGTGGTGAGCTATCTGGGATTGGGCATCTACGCGCTCGTGGTGCTCATCAAGGTCGTGGTGCGATCTTGATCAAGTACCTCGGATCGAAACGCGTCCTCGTTCCGCTGATCCTCGACGTGATTCGCGGTTCAGCGGGGGTCCGCTCGGTTCTCGACCTCTTCTCGGGCACCTCGCGTGTCGGGCACGCTTTGAAGGCGGCCGGCTACCGGGTCATCGCCAACGATCACAATGCGTACGCGGCCACGCTGGCCCGTTGCTACGTGCAGGCCGATGCCGAAGACGTCCTGGACGACGCGGCGAGACTGATTCGGGAGTTCAACGCCCTGAAGGGCTCTCCGGGCTACTTCACCGAGACCTTCTGCATCAAGTCCCGTTTCTTCCAGCCGAAGAACGGTGAGCGCATCGACGCGATCCGCGAGGCCATTGCCGACAAGGGTCTCGAACCCGAGTTGGAAGCCGTCGTGCTGGTTTCACTCATGGAGGCGGCCGATCGGGTCGACTCGACCACGGGGCTGCAGATGGCGTACCTGAAGAAATGGTCGTCGCGTTCGTACAACGAGCTCGACTTGCGCCTTCCCAGGATCCTTCCGCGGGCGATCAACGGCAAGGGCCTGGCGGCGGATCTGGATGCTTTCGAAGCCGCTACCCGTTTCCGGGCCGACCTGACCTACATCGATCCACCCTACAACCAGCATTCCTACCTGGGGAACTACCACATCTGGGAATCGCTGGTGCGATGGGACAAGCCCGAAGTCTACGGTGTGGCGTGCAAACGGGTGGACGTGCGCGAGCGCAAGAGTGTCTTCAATTCACGCCGAGGCTCCGCCGATGCGATGAGGAAGCTGCTTTCGGTCATTCGCTCCCCGACCCTGGTGATATCGTTCAACAACGAGGGCTTCCTGAGCCGGGAGGAGATGGAGGCCATGCTGCAGGAACTGTACGAGGGCAAGGGTATCGTCAGGACCATCGAGAGAGACTTCAAGCGCTACGTGGGAGCGCAGATCGGCATCCACGATCTGCAGGGGAAGAAGGTCGGATCGGTCAGTCATCTCAGGAACAAGGAATATCTCTATATCGTGGCGCGCGAGGACGTGGCCTCCGATGTGGCTTGATGCGGCCGAGGTGGACTTGTCGCCGGTGGTCGGGGGCGGTACTCTGATCGGCACGAGCAGCTGACGACTCGTTCGCGACAGGTTCCCAGGAGCCGCTGAGGTCCCACGGAAGGAACAGCAATGAAGATCGGTCTGTGTCTAGGAGGTGGCGGGGCCCGCGGCTTCGCCCATATCGGGGTGCTCAAGGCCCTCCAGGAGCGGGGAATCGAGCCCTCGGCCATCGCCGGCTGTAGCATGGGCGGCCTGGTCGGCGCGCTGTGGGGGTCCGGTGCGACACCCGATGAGATCCGCGAGCGCTTCGTCCAGCTCAAGCCGGTGAAGATCCTCGACCAGACCCGCAAGGGCGGGCTCTTCGGGCACAAGGGCGTCGACCGGGTTCTCGAGCAGAATCTTCCCACCGAGTTCTCCGACCTGAAGGTGCCACTGGCGGTCACCGCGGTGGACATCCAGGAGGGTCGTACGGTCGTCCTGCGTGAGGGCCCGCTGCTGCCGGCCTTGCGGGCGACCAGCGCCTTGCCGGGCATCTTCACCCCGGTCGAATACCAGGGGCGCATCCTCATCGACGGGGGCGTGCTGGACAACCTGCCGGTCGACGTCATCGGGACGATGACCCTCGATCCGGTGGTCGCCGTCGACGTGGGCTCGCCGCCCGACCGCAAGCTCATCTTCGAGGACGACCGGCCCTTCCTCAAGCGGCTCATGGATCCGACGCCGGAGGGGCAGCGGCCCCTGATCATCGAGTTGCTGATGAAGACCTACGACATTCCCACCTCGATGATCACCGAGATGCGTCTGGCCGTGTATCGGCCGAAAGTGCTCATCCGCCCGCCGTTGGACCCCAATCTGAAGATCGAGGACTACAAGCGCCTGGACGAGGCCATCGAGGTGGGCTATGAGGCCGCGGTCGAAGCGCTCGACCGGGCCTTGCCGGAGTTCGCCTGAACGGAGAAGACAGGGGAAGAGCTTCATGTTGAAGATCGCTGTCGTCGCCCTGATCATCTTCGCCTTGGCCGTCGTGATGACCATGACAGGGCGTGGTGGCGGCAACTTCTACGTTCTGACCCTTGTGCTTGCCGGGCTGCCCATGCACGAGGCGGCCACGACCGGGCAATTCATACTGTTCACCACTGCAGCTGCGGCGATGCTCATCTTCAGGAAGGGTAAGACCCTGTCCCTGCCACTTGCGCTCGTGCTGGGCACTGGTACCGCGGGAATGGCTTTCGTGGGTGGTTTCGTGGCGCAGAACTTCAGCGGCAGGGAATTGAAGATGGTGTTCTCGGTCCTGTTGGCTCTTGCCGGGGGCGCCATGCTGTTCACTGCGGAGGAGAAGAAGAAGGAGGCCAAACGGAAGTGGGGCTACTGGAACCTGGAGACCGGCCAGACGAGCTATGTCATCAACCTGTGGGTGGCGGTGCCGCTTACGATGGCGACCGGGTTCTTCTCGGGAATGGTCGGCGTCTCGGGTGGGTCATTCCTGGTGCCATTGATGGTCTTGGCGTGTGGTGTTCCCATGCGTATCGCCGTGGGGACGGCGTCGGCGATGGTGGCGGCTACTGCATTCGCCGGTTTCCTGGGACATGCGCTACATGGAAGCTTCGATCCTGTATGGGCGTTGCCCATTGCAGTGGGGGCGATGATCGGTGGTGTGTTGGGAGGCAGGATCGCTCTGAGAACGAGGCCGAGATTCTTGAAGACGCTCTTCGCGGTCACGACACTCATCGCGGCCTTGCTCATGATGTTGAACGCGAGCCATACCAGGTGATCGTCGAGTTCGATGTGGTGGAACTTGTCCTGCAGAAGCTTGCCGACGGGGAGATCACCGGTCGCGCGGTGCTGGTAGCCTGAGGCGAAGTGCTGCGACCAAGCGGTACCGCATACTGTTCGGTACTGCTACCGTTCAGTCCCCCGGCCAACAGACTGCGGCAGGCCGCAAGACAGGACCTCCCCGGCGGTCAATCCCCGGGCCAGCGCAGCGGGGCAAGTGGTTCCCAATCCGGATCGAGCTTGCGGCCGGCAGGTTCACTGCCTTGACCGACCATCGGGCTGACGAGGATGCTCAGGCAGCTCCCGGCCGGGAGACACGGATCCCACTGGGGCATGGGGGTACCTGCATAGACCGCCGTGTAGCTGATATCCGTGTGATCGTAGGATCCGGGAGAGTCGTCGGATACCACGATCGGGGGACTCTCGCTCCAGGAGTTCCTGCGGGCGTCGACATCCTGGTGGCCTGTCACGTACAGATTGGATTGGTTGCAGGCCAAGGTGTTCATGGTGAGGGTCGCAGATCCATAGTGGACATAGACGCCGGTGCCACAGCTATCGCAGCGGCAGTACTCGATATGGAGGCTGTCCTGGCAACGGTTCAATTGGATTCCAGTGCTGTTGGTATGGAAGACCTGGCAGCCCCACACCGTTGAGTTGGACATCTCCGTGAGGTCGAATCCCCCTTCGCCGCCATGGATGGAATTGCCGGCGAAGGCGACATCCTCACAGCCTCTCCAAATGATGCCGAAGATGCAGTCGTAGAAATCACAATTGTAGACTCTTGCGTGGCTGCGGCTGCCGGAGACCCCCCTACCGACCCGGTAGAAATCACAACCATTGATGTATCCGAACCCATCACCATAGATGGCAATGCCGGAAGCCTGGGGAAGGTCCTTGAAGATGCAGTACTTGATGATGGATCGCTTACCGGCGCTGACGGCGGAGTTCGTATAGCCGCCGTTGCCGTCGATCACCACCAATTGCATGTAGAGGCGACCTTCCCTGGCGGCGATGAGGGTTCCAGCCGAACTCTCCGGTCCCTCATTGCTCACCTTCAGAGAGGAGATCCAGTTCCAGGTGCTGCTTCCCTGGATGGCGACCTCACCGGTACCGGCCACGATATTCACCACCGGATAGCCGTAGATGATCTGGAAGACTCCCCTGAGCTCGGTGCCGTCCTTCAGCACCAGGGGGAATCGTTCGCCGGTGGCCGTGCTGTAGGTACCCCGCCGGATGTAGATGGGTTCGTTTCCCTCGGTGAGGTTCAGTGCGTAGGTGATGGTCCTCAACGGCTGATCCGGTCCGCCGCGGTCGGGAGCATCCTGCCCGTTCATCACGTCCACGTAGAGCCCCTCACCGCCGCTCTGGGTCGAGGCCGATTGGGTGGCAGCGTTCGCGGTGACATTGCCCGCGCTGTCGACCGCTCGCACCGTGATCTGGTAGTTCCTGTCCGGCGACAGATCGCTCAGCACGGTGTTCGTCTGGCCCGGTCCGGTGGTGTGGTCCGGTAGCTCGGCGGGCGCCTTGCCCGCCGTCGTGGTCCAGATGAGGTAGCTGGCATAGGGATCGCTCTCACCACCGGTGGTGGCTGCGCTCCAGCTCAATTCCAGATCATGGCTTCCCAGTGCAGTCACCGTCAGGTCGTCGGTGAAGTCGGGCGCTTCGGTATCGGTGGCATCGCCCATGGTCAGGTCGTAGGCGTCATCGGTGCCCAGGACGGCATGGTAGTAGACCCCGCGGTAGCGGACGACCTCGGCGGCGTCGCGGGCGGTCATCCTGAAGAGGGTCATCTTTCCGACGGCCAGGTTCACGGGAAACTCGGCCCGGGTGACGTCTGCACTCAGGTCCACGCGCATGGAGACACTGTCGTCGGCGGTGAGTACCGCCAGTTCGACCGAAGTGATCTCGTCGGGGACGTCGGCGCTGCGGGCGACGTCGGCCGATCCGATCCACCAGCCGGTGGACACGGTGACATCGATGTGGTCGGGGGCCAAGGGGGGAGGAGGTGGCGGCGGTGTGCTTGCGGGGCCGGTGGTGGAGCTGTCGCCCCCACAGGAGAGAAGCAGGAGCATGGCGAGCAAGCCCGCCAGACGCAAAGAGGACGGAAACGGGACTCGCATGGCCAACCTCCGGGGCGCTGGTCTCTTGACCTGCAGGCAAAAAAGAAGTGGCATGGTCTCCGGGAAAAACTCGAGAATGCCCATGGCGGGCCGATCCCGGAGCTCATGCCACCGCCGTCGAGTCTAGCACATGGGCCCTCTGGCAGACACCCGGAAAGGTCTGGCCCGTGATCGTCAAAGGAGACTCCATGAAGAAGCACCGTATCGTCCTGTATTCGCTGATTCTGTCCCTTCTTGCCGTTTCTGCCCGGGCTGGTGAATGCGATCCACCGCCGTTGTTCTCCAGTGCCGACTGCATGGTCGCCGGCGAGCAATTCTCACCGGTCACGGACCTTCCCACCGAATTCTCGACCGGTCTGGTGGCCATCGGTGGGGGCTTTGCGGTCACCGACCGTCACGAGGACGCCATCGTGTTCTTCGACCGCACAGGCAGGAGGACACGCTCCCTGGAGTATCCCTCGTATGAGCCATCGGCCCTTGCCTTCGATGGGAAACGGTTGGTGGCGGCCGACCTCTCCAACGGGAAGATCTACTTTCTCGATCCGGACACGGGTGAATGCGTGCACACCATCGACTCGCCCATCAGCCCGGTGACCGGCCTGGCCTGCGACACCGATGGACGTCTGTGGGTGGCGGCCAAGGGCAACGAGGAATTGCAACTGGTCGATCCGGCCGACGGAACGACCCTGGCTTCGATCCAGGCACCCACGGCGCGGGTCACGGCGCTGGCCTACGATGGGGATGGTTACCTGTGGGTGGCCGATGCGTCACGGGACATGCTCTACCTGGTGGACATCGATTCGGGATACACCATCTTCCAGCTCGACGCGCCCGGCCCGGTGGCCAACGGTTTGTGGTACGACGATAGCGGCTTGTTCGTCTCCGACTACCAGCTCGACCGCCTCTTCGTGGCCGATGTGGTGGCCTTGAACGGACGCTGTCTGCGCAGTGACGAGCGTCGGGGCAAGGCCACCCTGTACAACGAGGTGCAGAACCTCGGACCGGGCCGGATCACCGGCGGGACCATTGCGGTCGCCGTTCCCGTGGACGGGCCCAATCAGGAGCTGGACAGCGTCACCATGACCGAAGGGGCCGAGCGCAGATGCGACCAGTGGGGGCAGGACGTGGCGGTCTACGAGCTGGGTGAGCTGCCGCCGGGCAAGAGTCTGAAGGTCGAGCTGACCGGCATCGGCACCTTCTACCGCATCTCGTGGAAGATCTATCCCCACCTGGTGGGCCCGCTGTCGGAGATCCCCGAGGAGATCGCTCGCGACTACCTGGCCGACGCCGACAAGTACCGCATCCACAGCGACTACATCCAGGGCAAGGTGAAGGAGGTCGTGGGGGAGGAGACGAATCCCTACTTCATCGCCCGCCGGCTCTACGACTTCCTCATCGGTCGCATCAACTACCAGATGGTCGGCGGCTGGGACATCGCCCCGACGGTGATCGAACGCGGCACCGGCTCGTGTTCGGAATACACCTTCGCCTACGTGTCGCTGTGCCGCGCGGCGGGCATCCCCGCCCGCTATGTCGGATCGATGGTCCTGCGAGGCGAGGACGCCTCGGTCGACACCGCCTACCATCGCTGGGCGGAGATCTACCTGCCTCGCATCGGTTGGATCCCGGTCGACGTGAACGCAGGTGATCGCAAGTGGCAAGGAGACCGTTGCGTTTCCTTCGGGGGCATCGCCAACCGCTTCCTCATCACCACCCGCGGCGGCGGCGACTCCACCCTGATGCATTGGGGCTACAACGCCGAGGTCGACTACCGTACCGAGGGCAAGGCCAACGTGCGCGTCGAAGGCTTCGCCGAGTGGGACGTGGTGGAGAAGGCGAGCCAATAGCGAAGTTCGTGGCCGGCCTAGCCCCGGCGTGGCAGGTTGAAGCAGACCATCTTCGGCTCGGTCATCTCCATCAGGGAGAACTTGATGCCCTCGCGTCCCAGCCCGCTCTTCTTCACGCCGCCGAAGGGCATCAGGTCGACTCGGTAGTCGGTCGAATCGTTGACGATCATCCCCCCGACGTCCATCGCCTCGATGGCGTAGAAGGCGTTGTCCAGACGGCTGGTGAAGATGGCTCCCAACAGGCCGTAGTCGACCGCGTTGGCCTTCTCGACCGCCTCATCCAAGGAATCGACGGGGTAGAGGCTGACCACCGGCCCGAAGACCTCCTGGCAGTCCAGTTTGGCTCCCTCGGGCATCTTCTCCATCACCGTGGGCTGCACCAGGCTGCCCTCGCGCGTGCCTCCGGTGAGCAGCTCGGCGCCCTGGGACCTGGCCTCCTCCACCCACTCGATGACCCGCTTCGCCTCGGTCTCGGTGATCATCGGGCCCATGTCGGTGTCCTCGTCCAGTTGGCGGCCCACCTTGTACTGCTTCGTCCGGGCCACGAACTTGTCACGGAAGGTGTCGTAGACGCTGCGCTCGATGTAGATGCGCTGGACGCCGATGCAGTTCTGACCGACGGCCCAGAAGGCGCCGGACACGCAGGACTCGACCGCCTGGTCCAGATCGCAGTCGGCCATGACGATGACCGGGCTGTTCGATCCCAACTCCATGCCGATCTTCTTCAGGCCGGCATGGCGGACGATGCGCTCGCCCGCCTCGACGCCGCCGGTGAAGGAGATCATCCGGATGCGTGAGTCCTCCACCAGGGCGTCGCCGATCTCGTGCCCGTGTCCGGTGACAATGGAGAGGATCTTGCCCGGCAGGCCGGCCTCGAGCAGGCACTCGCCCAGTTTCAGGGCCGACAGGGGGGTGACCGTGGCCGGCTTGCAGACCACCGCGTTGCCCCCGGCGATGGCCGGCCCCAGCTTGTGGGCCACCAGGTTCAGGGGGTCGTTGAAGGGGGTGATGGCCCCGATGACGCCGATGGGGAAGCGGTAGTAGTAGCCCACCCGGTTCTCCGAGCCCTCGGCGCTGTCGAAGGGGATGGTCTCGCCGTCGATGCGGCGGGCCTCCTCGGCGCTGATGGTGATGGTGTTGATGGCCCGTCCCACCTCCTTGCGCGCCTCGCGGATGGTCTTGCTGCCCTCACTGGCGATGGTCACCGCCAGTTCCTCGAAGCGGTCCTGCATGATGGCTGCCGTGCGCTTGAGGATGGCGATGCGCTCGTGCGCGGGAAGGTGCCGGTTGATCTGGTAGCCCTCGACGGCCAGGGTGATGGCCTCGTCGATGTCGGCGGCGGTGCCGCGGGGCACGGTGTCCACCACCGAGCCGTCGTAGGGATTGAGAACGTCGATGGTTTCCTTGCGGTCGACCCACTGACCGCCAACGATCATCTTCATGGCTCAGCCTTCCTTTCCGCGGTGGATCTCGAGCAGATCGGTGAGAATCGAATAACCCGTCTCGATGCGTCCCGCGCCCGGACCGTTGATGGTCACATCACCCATGAGGTCGCAACTGAAGGTCAACGCGTTGGTGGCGCCCATGACCCCGGCCAGGGGGTGTTCGAGCGGGATCATCATCGGCGCGACCTCCGCGTGGACCTTGCCGCCCTCGCGGCGGATCTCTCCGATGAGCTTCCAGCGCTTGCCCTCGTTCCGGGCCTGGTTGATGTCATCCAGGGTGATCCTGGTGATGCCGCGGCAGGGGATGTCGTCGGGAGTGAGGTTCTCGCCCATCAGCACGTTCGCCAGGATGGTGACCTTGGCCAGCGCATCGAGGCCCTCGACGTCGGCGGTGGGATCGGCCTCGGCGTAGCCCAGCTTCTGGGCCTCGGCCAGCACTTCCTCGTACTCGCGGCCGGTCTCCATCTGACTCAGGATGAAATTGGTGGTGCCGTTGAGGATGCCGCGGATGGCGGAGATCTCGTTGCCGGCCAGGGTGTTGCGCACCAGGTTCAGGACCGGCGTGCCGGACATCACCGTGCCCTCGATCATGAAACGGGCGTGGTTCTTCGCCGCCAGCTCCTGCAGCTCGCGGTAGAAGAGTGCGGCCGGGCCCTTGTTGGAGGTGACGATGTTCATCCCTTGGCCGAGGGCGGCCCGGCAGTGGTCGGTGGCCGGTTGGCCGGTCTTGATGTCGGTGTAGCTGAGTTCACAGACCGTATCGGCGCCGCAGTTGGCGATGGTGGTGAGCGCGTCCCAGCCCTTCTCCTTCACTCCATCGAGTTCCTCGAGCGAGCGCCCGGCCTTGGCCAACTCCAGCAGTTTCTCCAGCTCGAGGCCATCGGGATCGTAGACCGATCCCTTGAGCATGTCGCTGACCGCGACCACTCGTGGCTCGAATCCGTACTCCTTGCGCAGGAGCTCCTTCTTGGACAGGAGGATCTCACACAATCCCTGTCCCACCGTTCCGAAACCGATCAATGCAAGTTTGTGTTCCATGCGGGTGCTCCCGTGGCAACCAGGTGAAGGGTTGGGTCGATCGGGCCGATGGCCCCCGGCTCGGGCGCCGGCGAAGGGCGGGCCCGCCGGCCGGCGCAGGGAGTGTAGCACCAGAGCCCGGGAAAGGCTGCCCCGGATCCATGTCCCACCAATGGGAGCCCGGACCCGTGTTTCGCCGATGGGGCCCGGACCCGTATTTCACCGATGGGAGAGTGCTGAGAGGGGACTCAAGCCTCCGAGAGGCTCGAACGCTTCCTCTGCCGCTTGCGCTCGTTCTCGTCGAGCAGGGCCTTGCGCATGCGCAGATGGTGGGGGGTGATCTCCACGTATTCGTCGTGGTTGATGTGCTCGAGCGCCTCCTCGAGGCTCAGTTTCACCGCCGGGGCGATTCGGAGCTTGCGGTCGCTTCCGGCCGCGCGGAGGTTGGTCAGCTGCTTGGCCTTCTGGGCGTTGACGACGATGTCGCCTTCCTTGTTGTGCTCGCCGATCACCTGGCCGGTGTAGAGCTCGTCGCCGGGCTCGACGAAGAACCTGCCGCGGTCCTTCAGGGCGTCCAGGGCGAAGGCCACCGCCGGTCCCCGGCCCATGGAGATGATGCTGCCCGTCTGCCGCTGTGGGATCGACCCCTTGAAGAGTTCGTAGGCGAGGAAGCGGTGGTGCATGACGATCTCCCCGCCGGTGGCCTGCAACATCTGACTGCGGAAGCCGATGAGACCGCGCGAGGGGATGTGGAAGTCCACGCGTGTGCGGCCGCCGCTCTGTTCCATGTGAACCATCTCGCCCTTGCGCGTGGCGGCATTCTCGATGACCGTGCCGGCCATCTCACCGGGGACGTCCACGGTGAGGATCTCCACCGGTTCGGCCTTGCGGCCGTCGATCTCCCGGTAGATCACCTGCGGCTGCCCCACCATGAACTCGTAGCCCTCGCGCCGCATGCTCTCCATGAGGATGGACAGGTGCAGGATGCCCCGTCCGCTCACCTTGAAGGTGTCCGCGCTGGCCGTCTCCTCAACCCGCAGGGCCACATCGCGCTCGGCCTCCTTCCACAGGCGCTCGCGCAGCTTGCGGCTGCTCACCAGGCTGCCGTCCTGCCCGTAGAAGGGGCTGGTGTTGGCCATGAAGCTCATGCTCAGGGTGGGCTCGTCCACCGCGATCAGGGGCAGCGGTTCGGGGTGCTCCACGTCGGCGATGGTGTCGCCGATGTCCACCTGATCGAGGCCCACCACCGCGCAGATGTCGCCGCAGCGAACCTCGCCCACCTCCCGCCGTCCCAGGTTGTCGAAGACGAAGAGTCCACGCACGGTGGTCTGGATCCGCCGTCCGTCGCGCTTGAGCAGGACCACCGTATTCTTGGCCCGGATCTCCCCGCGTACGACGCGGCCGACGCCGATGCGGCCGACGTAGTCGTCGTGGGCCATCGCGGCCACGAGCATCTGCAGGGGGCCGTCCACCACCGCGGGGGCGGGGATCTCACGGAGGATCATGTCGAGCAGGGGGGAGAGGTCGCGTCGTTCATCCTCGAGTTCGGCGACCGCCCAGCCCTCGCGGCCGGCGGCGTAGACCCCGCGGAAGTCGAGCTGTTCGTCGGTGGCGTCCAGCTCGAGGAAGAGCGAGAAGATCTCGTCGAGCACCTCGGCCGGCCGTGCCTGTGCGCGGTCGATCTTGTTGATCACCACCAGGGGCTTCAACCCCAGTTGAAGGGCCTTGTGCAGGACGAAGCGGGTCTGGGGCATCGGACCCTCGAAGGCGTCGACCAGCAGCAGGACGCCGTCGGCCATCTTGAGCACCCGCTCGACCTCACCGCCGAAGTCGGCGTGACCGGGGGTGTCGATGAGGTTGATGCGCGCGCCCCGGTAGCTCACCGCGAAGTTCTTCGCGGTGATGGTGATGCCCCGCTCGCGCTCGAGATCGCCGCTGTCGAGCACCCGTTCGCGGACCTGCTGGTGTGCACTGAAGGCGTGGCACTGCCGGAGGATCTCGTCCACCAGGGTGGTCTTGCCGTGGTCGACGTGGGCGATGATGGCGACGTTGCGGATTTCCACTGCAAACAGGCTTTCGCGAGGGGCTCGAGGGAGACGCTCAAGCTAAGCGAGAACGGCGGGGGGGCAAGGGGAGGATCCTGTTGTCTCCCTGCGGCGGCGTGCTAAGGTGACGGACAGCCGGAAAACGCCATCTGCCGGGAGAGTCTCGATGAGCTGGAATCCGCCCCCGCCCCCGCCCCGTTCCACCCGCCGCCGTCCGCCCCGATCACACCGGGGCCGTGTGGCCCTCCTCGTCGTGGTGCTCGTGGCCGGTGCTCTGTGGATGGGGTGGCACCTGTGGAACGCCGCGTCGCGGCCGGTGGTGGAGAAGGGCACGTGGCTCGAGGTGTCCTTCGACGCCTCCTATCCCGACGAACGACCCGAACACCGTGGCCTCGGATCCCTGTTCAGCGCGCCGCCGCTCTCCCACCAGGATCTGCTGCGGGCCCTGCGGCGCGCCCAGGACGACCCCCGCATCGCCGGCATCCTGCTGCGGCCCGACGTGTACACCGGTGGGTGGGCGCAGGCCCAGGAGCTGCGGCACGTCCTGCAGGAACTGCGCGAAGGTGGCAAGCCGGTGTGGGCCTATCTGGAACTGTCGCGTTCGGCTTCCTACTTCCTGGCGACGGCGGCCGATTCCATCGCCATCGCGCCGGAGGGGAACCTCCTGGTGCTGGGTCTGCAGGCGCGCATGAGCTACTACCGCCGCACCCTGGACAAGCTCGGCGTCCGGGCGGAGTTCGTGGCCATCGGTGAGTACAAATCGGCTCCGGAGAGCTATACCCGCGATGGTCCGAGCGATCCGGCACGCCGGCAGGTGGAGGTCTTCGTCGACGAGCTGTGGGACCGGTGGCTGGGCGAGCTGGCCCAGGCCCGTGGTTTCTCACGGGAGCACATGGCCGACCTCGTCGACCAGGGCTACTTCGACGCCGAGGAGGCGATGGACGAGGGACTGGTCGATCGCGTGCTCGATGAGCGCGGTCTCCGGGAGATGCTGGCCCGGCAACAGCACCTCGACGCCGACGAGTTGCCCACCATTGCGCCGCTGGACTACCTGGAGGCTTCGTGGAAGCCTTCCCATGCCGTCGACCGCAAGCACCGCATCGCACTGATCCACGCCAGCGGTCAGATCGTACCCGGTTCTCCGCGTCCCGGTTCGGGGCTCTTGGGAAGCGAGACCCTCGCCGAGCGTCTGCGCCGCGCCCAGGAGGACGACACCGTCCAGGCCGTCGTCCTGCGGATCGACTCGCCGGGCGGATCGACCCTGGCCAGCGATACCATCTGGAGGCGCATCGAGGCCTTGCGCGAGCACAAGCCCGTCGTGGTGTCCATGGGCAACCTGGCCGCCAGTGGCGGGTACTACATCGCCATGAGCGCCGATCACATCGTGGCCGAGCCCCTGAGCATCACCGGAAGCATCGGGGTCTTCGTGGGCAAGGCCGATCTGTCCGGTCTGTACGAGAAGCTCGGCATGAGCCACGAGCTGATCACCCGCGGTGAGAACGCCGGGCTGTTCAGCGAGCTGCAACCCTTCACCCCCGATCAGCGTGAGATCATCCACCGACAGTTGCAGCGCTTCTACGAGCGCTTCGTCGACCGGGTGGCCGAGGGCCGTGGACTCAGTTTCTCCCAGGCCGATTCCATCGCCCGTGGCCGCATCTGGAGCGGGCGGGATGCGAAGGAACTGGGCCTGGTCGACGAACTCGGGGGGATCGATGCGGCCATCCAGGCCGCTCGGGAGTTGGCAGGGATCGCCGCCGACGCGCATCCGGCCATCGTCAGCTATCAGCGCCCGATCAGCTCCTTCGACCGTTTGATGCACCGGATCATGTGGGACATCGGCGCCGTGGCCTTCGCTCCGCCCGCTCCTTGGGCCGGCCTCAACGCCGATGCGTGGCGTCGGCTGCAGGCGATGACGGCGGCAGTAGACGGCAGCCCGCAGTTCCTGATGCCCTTCCAATTGCAGTTGGACTAGAGCCGGGAGCGCCGCCGGTGGTGATGCCCTTGCTGCATGCACCGCCGGCGCCGCTGCCGGTCCTCGGCAACCCTTCCATTCCCGTGTCGGTCGATGCGGCACGGGGGCGAATGCCGCCGCGGCTCGTCGTCTCCAGGGCGGGCCGCTCGAACCAGCCCAGATGGGTCCCGCTGGGAATGGACCACAACCAGCGGGCCATCCGCACCTCCTCCGGATCGGGCTCATCGACCGCGATGAAGAGTCCGTGGAGAACGTGACGCGGATCGCGGGAATGGCCCCACAGGCCGAGCGTGTGACCCAGCTCGTGGACCCAGGCCCGTTGGACGTACTTCTCGGCCCCGACCGCCCAGCGCGGACTCAGGTGGATCTTCATCTTCAGGGGGCGGTGCTCGTCGTCGCGCTGGAGCAACTGGGTGTATCCGAGGCTGGCCTCGTCGAAGATCTCACAGGCGATCTCACAGGAGCTGCCCGGTGGCACCAGCACGAAGCGTTCGGTCTGCAGGCAGCGGTTCCAGATGGCGACCGCTGCGCGCAGGGTGCCCAGGTAGTCGACCTCTCCCCGGTAGGAGGGTTCGGCCACGCGCAACTGCTCGACCGTCCAGCGGCGGACGAAGCCGCCGTCGAAGGGTTTGAGGAACTCCACCAGCAGATCGAGACCTTCACGGTACACGCAGTCGGGCATGGGGTGACGCGGCAGCAGGACCAGGTCCCAGGTGTCCCGCCACTCGAAGAGGGGGACGGTCAGGGGAGTGAAGGGAGCGCTGCCGGGAATGGGCGTCACCCGCAGCTCGGCCACCGCCTGTGCAGGCGTGGGCAGGGCCGTCGACCACGGGCCACTCCCGCGCAGTTCCCATGCGGTCGAGCCCCAGGATACCCGCACCCCGGTCAGGGCGGCCGAAGGAGCGACGATTCCCAGGTGGAGGAAGAGGGAGGATCCCACGGGCGTGAGCAGGAGCGGGCTCGGATCGGCCTGGGAAGGGAGTGGTGTCGCCGGGGCGGTGAGCTCCCGACCGCTGCAGGCGGACAGCAGGGAGACCGCCGCGAGGGAAAGGGCTCCGGCCACCAGGACCCGGAGAAGGGAAAGGGGCCGCTCAGGGCGCCGTGGTGTGGGTGGGTTCACTGGAAGATCTCGCATGCCCGGGCCCCTGGGCAGCATTCGGGCCAGGTCGGAGAGGCGGCCCTCCGATCCCCTGTGCGGCCGACCCTGCCCGAGGGGGCTCGCGCCGCCGCTCCGGCCTCCCTGGTGGGCTCGCGGTGGAATTGGGTCTTGTGGCCGATGGGGGTGGGACCGCGGCCGCCTCGGGGGTGCCTTCCGGGCGGGTGTCACCGGAGCGGACCGGGGACTGCCTCTCCTCCCGGACACCGGACGCTGAGTCCCGGGCCAGGACCGGCCCGGTGACGTTGACTTGATCGTAGGCTCTGCTAGATTCCTACATGGTTGGCGGTACCTCGTCTTCTCCGCGGGCCGCGATCTCCCAGGCCGGAAGCGACATCATGGATCCTGCACTGCGCATCGGTGACCGAGAGTTCCACAGCCGTCTGATCGTGGGGACCGGGAAGTTTCCCTCGGGCGAATCGATGCGCTCGGCGATCGAGAGCAGTGGTACGGAGATCGTCACCGTGGCCCTGCGCCGGGTGGACGCCCAGGCCCAGGGAGACGACATCCTCGACTTCATCGACACCGAACGGGTCCTGCTCCTTCCCAACACCAGTGGTGCCCAGAACGCCGAGGAGGCACTGCGCCTGGCCCGTCTGGCCCGTGCGGCCGGCATGCCCTCGTGGGTGAAGCTCGAGGTCACCCCGGACCTGCGCTATCTCCTGCCCGACCCGGTGGAGACCCTGCGCGCATGCGAGCTGCTGGTGGCCGACGGCTTCACCGTGTTGCCCTACATGCCGGCCGATCCGGTACTGGCCAAACGGCTGGAGGAAGCCGGTGCGGCGACGGTGATGCCCCTGGGCAGTCCCATCGGCAGCAACCAGGGGCTGCGGACCGAGGCCAGTCTGGAGATCATCATCGAACAGGCAACGGTGCCGGTGGTGGTCGACGCGGGCATCGGCGCGCCGAGCCACGCGGCCCGGGCGATGGAGATGGGGGCGGACGCCGTGCTGGTGAACACGGCCATCGCGGTCGCGGGCGATCCGGCGGCGATGGCGGCTGCCTTCGCGCAGGCGGTGCGGGCGGGACGCAGTGCCTGGGAGGCGGGTCTGGCGCCGGAACGCCGCGAGGCCGAGGCGTCGAGTCCTCTGACCGGCTTTCTCGAGGCGACTGAAGGATGAACGAAACCTTCCAGAGTGCCTTTGATTCCATCGACTTCGACCACTGGCGTGAGATTTCACTGGAAAGCTCCGCGGCCGATGTCGAACGCGCCCTGCGCGGCGGCAGCCGTGGTCTCGATCGCTTCGCGGCCCTGCTCTCGCCGGCCGCGGCCGAACGTCTGGAGGACCTGGCGCGTCTTGCCCACCACATCACCGTCCAGCGCTTCGGCCGGGTCGTCCAACTCTACGCGCCGTTGTACGTCTCGAACGAATGTGTCGACACCTGTACCTACTGCGGCTTCAGCCGCGAGCACCAGATCGAGCGGGTGACCCTGACGCCCGAGCAGGTCGAGAGCGAGGCGCAGGTCCTGCTCGACGAGGGCTTCCGCCACCTGTTGCTGGTGAGCGGGGAACATCCCCGCATCGTCTCCACCGGTTACCTGGCCGAGGTCGTCCAGCGCTTGCGTCCGCGCTTCGCCTCCATCGGCATCGAGGTGGCGCCGCAGACCGAGGAAGGGTACCGCCGGCTCATCGAGGCAGGGGTCGATTCGCTCACCGTCTACCAGGAGACCTACGACCGCCGGCTGTACGCCACCTACCATCTGGGCGGGCGCAAGAAGAACTTCGACTGGCGTCTGGCCACTCCCGAACGGGCGGCGCGCGCGGGCATGAAGCGCATCGGCATCGGCAGCCTGCTGGGCCTGGCCGACTGGAGGCGGGACGGGCTGGCCACCTTCTTCCACGCCCAGTGGTTGCAGAAGCACTGTTGGCGCAGCCAGATCCAGGTCTCCGTCCCGCGTCTGCAGGAGGCCCTGCAGGCCATCGACGCGCCGGTGCGGGTGAAGGATGTCGAGGTGGTGCAACTGGTGTGCGCGCTGCGCATCTGCCTGCCCGATCTGGGCATCGTCCTGTCCACCCGCGAGGATGCGGCCTTCCGCGACGGTCTGTTGCCGCTGGGAATCACCCAGATGTCTGCGGGCAGCCGCACCGAGCCGGGAGGGTACGAGGCGCCCAATACCGACGCCGAGCAGTTCGAGGTGGCCGACCGCCGCACGCCGGCCGAGGTCGCGCGCCGTCTCAACGAGTTGGGCTACGAAGCGGTGTGGAAGGACTGGGAGGCGACGCTCCATGGAGCAGCGTGACTCAAGAGTAGAAACCACTTCGACTTCCACGTCCTCGATCACGATCCACGTCAACGGTCGTGCGATGACCGTCGAGCGCGATTGCCCGCTGCCGCGGCTCATCGAGAACCTGGGTCTGGACCGGCGCTTCCTGGTCGTCGAGTACAACGGAGAGGCGCGCCGCCGTGAGGACTTCGACACCCTCGTCCTGAAGGAGGGCGACCGCCTCGAGCTGGTGCGGCCGGTGGCCGGTGGCTAGCCGCCTCGCCGCAAGACGACCCGGCAACGGCCGCCCCCGGCGGCCCAACCTGCCCGCTGTGCGGGCGATGTGAGGTTCCCATGGGACAGAACCTTCCCGAGAAGATCTTCTCCGCCCACTGTGGCCGGGAAGTGCACACCGGAGACACGGTCATCGCCGAACTCGATCTGGTGATGGCGCACGACACCACCGGCGCCTGGGCCATCGATCCCTTCCGGGAGATCGCCGACAAGGTCTTCGATCCCGAGCGAATCGTCTTTCCCTTCGACCACGCCTTCCCCGCCCCGAGCGTGGCCATGGCCCACCTGCAGAAGAAGGTGCGCACCTTCGCCAAGGAGCAGGGAATCCGCATCCGCACCGACGGGGTGTGCCATCAATTGCTGGCCGAGGAATACGTGAAGCCGTCCATGCTGGTGTTGGGCGCGGACAGCCACACGCCCACCAGCGGCGGGCTGGGTGCCTTGACCATCGGGGTGGGTTCGACCGACGCGGCGGTCGCCCTGGCCACGGGCAAGAACTGGTTCCGCGTGCCCGAGGTCATCCGCATCGTCATCGAGGGCGAGATGCCCCACGGGGTCTTCGCCAAGGACGTCATCCTGCACATCGCCGGCATGCTGGGCACCGAGTACAGCGCGTACAAGATCATCGAGTTCGCCGGTCCGGTCGTGGAGCAGTGGTCGGTGCCCGAGCGGATGACCCTGACCAACATGTGCGCGGAGCTGGGCGCGAAGACGGCCATCGTGCCCAGTGACGAGCGCACCCGCGAATACCTGGCCTCGCAGGGGCGGGAGGACGATTGGGAAGCCAACGGTCCCGATCCGGACGCCGAGTATGCGGAGACCATCGTGGTCGACGTGAGCGATCTGGTGCCGACGGTGGCCCAGCCCCACGACATCGACCAGGAGGCCAAGGTCGAGGACATCGAGGGCCGGCCAGTCGATCAGGTGTTCATCGGTTCGTGCACGAACGGGCGCATCGAGGACCTGCGGGTGGTCCGTTCGATCTGGGAGGGGCGCGAGCTGAACCGCGATATCCGGGTGGTCATCACCCCGGCCAGCCGGCGGGTCTATCTGCAGGCCCTCGAGGAGGGTCTGGTCGAGTTCTTCATGAAGAAGGGGGTGTCCCTGACCAATCCCGGTTGCGGCGCCTGCCTGGGCCGCCAGGGTGGCGTGCTCGACGACGAGGAGGTGTGCGTGGCCACCTCCAACCGCAACTTCCCCGGACGGATGGGCAGCCCGACGGCGGAGATCTACCTGGCCAGTCCGGCGACGGCGGCGGCCACTGCTCTGCGCGGGGTGATCACCGATCCCCGTCCCTATCTTCCCCAGGCCGTGGAGGGATGAGCATGAACTGGATCTTCCCGGACAACATCAACACCGATCTGATCACCCCCGGGCGCTACAACCAGACCACCGACCCGAAGGAATTGGCGAAGATCTGCTTCATCGAGTACCGGCCGGAGTTCGCCAAGCAGGTCAAGCCGGGCGACTTCGTGGTGGCCGGACGCAACTTCGGCTGCGGTTCGTCGCGCGAGACCGCGGTCACCTCGCTCAAGCACACCGGTATCGAGGCGATCGTGGCCAAGAGCTTCGCCCGCATCTTCTATCGCAACTGCATGAACCAGGGGTTGCTGCTGGTGATCGGCGATACCGACGGCATCACGCCCGAGGACGAACTCGAACTCGACATCGATCGTCAGAAGCTGGTGGTGAAGACGCAGGGCCGTGAGATCGACGTCCTTCTTCCCAGGATGATGTTGAAACTGCGCGACGAAGGGGGCATCGTCGAATACCTCAAGCGCCACGGCCTCGGCGCGCTGGAGGAGCTGGCGAAGCTGTAACGACACCGGACGGGAAGGGGAGTCCGTGAAAACGATGTCGCGGCAGGAGGCGGTGGCCGAGATCCTCGAGGCCGGGCGCCGGATGTACGATCGGCAGCTCATCGTCGCCTGCCAGGGCAATCTCTCCGCCCGACTCGATCTCTCCACCGTGCTCACCACCCCGGCCGGGGTGTGCAAGGGCAAGCTCCGGCCTTCCGATCTGATCGAGACCGACCTGGAGGGTCACAGCCGCCGGGGTCGGCCCTCCTCCGAACTGGGGATGCACCTGGCCATCTATGCCCTGCGCGAGGATGTGGGGGGTGTGGTGCACGGCCATCCTCCGTGGGCCACCGCCCTGGCCACCGCCGGCCGCGCGTTGGATTCGTGCCTCCTGCCCGAGGTGATCGTCGGCCTGGGCGCCGTCCCCCTGAGCCGTTACGCCACGCCGGGAACCCCGGAAGTGGCCGAGGCGGTCTGCGAGTACATCGACCGCTTCGACGCGGTGCTCATGCCCAACCACGGCGTGGTGGCCTGCGGGGATACCGTCTTGAGTGCGCTGCACAAGCTGGAGACGGTCGAGCATCTCGCCCGCATCACCCTCATCTCGGAGATCGCAGGAGGAGGCCGGGTGCTCAGCCGCCAGCAGGTGGCCGAACTGTCGCGCGAGGGGGGCATCGGCCAGCATGCCGAAGGCGCGGTGGTCTGCCGTCCGGCCGACGAGGCGCCGCCGGGCGCTTCCAGCGGGAGGACGTCTTCGGCCGGCCTGTCCGCTTCGGGGCCGATGCCCAGGGCGCAGGGACCCGCTTCCACATCTGCCGGGGTGGACGAGCAGCATCTGGCCCGGATCGTCGCCGAGGAAGTGGCGCGCGGGCTGCTCGAAGAGGGAAGCTGATCCGCTCGAAGGCGGGATGGAGCCCCCCATCCCGGGGAGCGCTCACCTGGCCGCCTCCGGCGATCTCCGCTCCCCGGCACCGGATTCCGCCCGACGGTTCGGTCCTTGTCGGCTCGATCCTCGCAGGAACTACATCTCCCGTCCCACCGGAATGATGCGCCAACGGCGGTCCCAGTAGGGCGTCTTCTCGTAGAACCACTGCAGCCGCGCGCGCGGATCCTTCGCGAAGACCGGATCGTCCCGCAGTTTCTCCCGGAAGGCCCGGCGCAGCTCCGGAGAGGCGTCGAGCATCCGGCGGGCCATCGGTTCCATCACGTAGGCCTCGAAGTATTCGGCGCGCTGGAGGATCTCCGGAAAGAAGCCCCACTGGAAGAACGAATCGGAAGCCTGCGGTTGCAGCAGCAGGACGACCAGGTCGCCGAGAGCCTGGTCGGTGGAGATGCGCACCGATCCGGGCGGGTAGAGGACGGTGCGTCGGACCGCGGCTACCTCACCCTTCATCCGCTGGTGTCCCTCGTAGGGTTGCCGGGCCGGTTCGACCTCCACCAGGCTGTCCACTTCGACCTCGACTTGCCGCGGTACATCGAGCGTCTCCATCTGCACTCCGTGCAGGGCGAGCCGTTCGATGATCTCCCTCCACACACCGCTGATCCAGTAGGCGCGGGGCCGGGGGACCAGCTCGGCAGGCTCGGTGGACGCCAGGACGGGGATGTCCAGCTTCACCGGCTCGCCGAGCCAGCGCACCACGCTGTCCCCGCTGATGGGGGAGAAGACCTTTTCCCACTTCACCGCGAGGAAGCCGATGCGCGGGGGTGTGCCTTCGGGCACCTTCCAGGAGGTGGCGAGCCTGGAGGGACGGCGGCTCCGATCCTCGGCGACGGCCGAGCGCAGTTCTCCGCCGTGTTCGGCCAACTGCCGCAGCGCACTCTCCAGCAGCACCCGCGTTCCCAGGACGCGGCGGCGGTAGTCCTTCAACGAGTGGTTCTCCACCAGGAGGGTGGGCACATGGCGCGCGTCACCGTAACCCTGGGAGAAGCGCGGCGAAGCGGTCCAGGCGTAGATGCCCTTGCCGATGTCCCCCTCCACCGCGAAGACCAGCGGTCCGGGCACGTGGCCCATCTCCCACATCCGGCGGTCGACCGCGGGACGGAAGACGTCCTCGAGCCAGCGGCCGATGGCGGGTGACCATCCCTGGCGGCCGTTGCCGCCGTAGGTGATGTCGTACTGGTAGTCGGCGCCGTCGGTCACGTGGATGTCCATGTAGAGATCGACGGGCCAGTCCCGCAGGATACCGACCACGGCACGGATCTCCTCGGTGTCGAGCTTGGCGTAGTCGCGATTGAGGTTGAGGTTGCGTGCATTCGTGCGCCAGCCCTGGTGCTCGGGCCCGCGCTGGTTGATTCGAGAGTGGGCCGAACTGAACTCGTGGGCGTCGACGCTGAGGATGGGGATGAAGAGGAAATTGACGCGCTGGAGAAGGTCACCGCCGCGGCCCTCGACGGTGAGGTCGCGCAACAGCATCATCCCGGCGTCCTTGCCGTCGATCTCGCCGCTGTGGATGCCGGCCTGGGCCAGCAGGGTGGGCCGGCCGTTCGCCCGCAGTTCGGCCGCGGTGGCGGCCCCTTCCTCGCTGGCGACGACCATCCAGATCTCGCGTTGCTCACCACTCGTGCCGATCGAGATCATGCGCAGACGGTCGGAGGCCTGTACCAGGTTCTTCAACCAGGCCACCGTGGTCTCGTAGTCGGGGCTCTCGGTGAGCCCGCTCTCCTCGGCCGGGGTGATCCAGGGGTCGTCCTCGCCGACCAGGAGATCCTCGCTGCGACCGTGCCACGGCAGGGGGGAAGGCAGCACCTCCTCGTGGTCGATGACCGGAATCGTGCCCGCCATCACCATCGCCTCGGCCGGCGCGCCTTCGTCCTGCCCCCTGGGTGCCGAGGAGGCGAAGGTCCGTGCCCCGGCGTCCGCCGCTGAGAGCAGAAGTCCGAGAAGCGCCGGCAGGAGGATCCTGCCGGCGAGGTGAGCGGCCCATACCTTCATTGCGATCTCCCTGACCCGAGGCGGGCAGCAGCCGTGCCTAGGGCCTCTCGAGGGTGCGGTCGTCCGGTCCCACGTAGACATAGCCCGCCGGATGGATCTTCCGCATGGGCTTCTGGGTGTCCATCTCCTCGCGGGCCTGGATGGCGATGCCCGCGGTCCTGGAGATGATGAACAGGGCATTGGCCATGCTCTTGGGGAAGCCGATCTCGCAGAGCGAGGCCGCGACACAGCCGTCGATGTTCACCGGCATGGGCTTGCCCACTTTCTCCTCGACCACGGCGGCGATGGCCTCGATGGCATCGATGTACTCGCCGGTGATGTCGCACTGGCGGGCCAGACGGAAGAGGGTCTCCCGGCGGGGGTCGGCGGTGTGGATGCGATGGCCCACGCCCCATGCCCGCGCTCCCTTGGCCTTCAGACGGGCGAGGATCTCCCGAGCCACCTCCTTGTTCTCCTTGCCGGTCTCCTTCTTGAGCTCTCGGAAGTCGATGAGCATCTGCATGCAGTCCTCCACCGCCGCACCGTGGTACTTGTTCAGGGCCAGTACCCCGGCGGCGATGGCCGCGTTGTGCGGACCGCCGGTGGAGGCGACGATGCGGGCGGCGTTGACCGAGGGCGGCGAGGCGCCGTGGTCCATGCTCGAGACCATGATGGCGGAGATGAGCTTCTCGGTGGGCTCGTCGGGCACCTTGCCCGTCCACAGCAGGTAGAGTGCGCCCGGGAAGTTGAGCTTCTGCATGAGCTCGTTGATGTCGTAGCCGCGCACGCGGATATGGTTGGGAATGACCTTGGTCAGGCTGGTTTCCCAGGTGTAGTCGATGTTGTCGGTCATGCCCCCTCCTCGTTCTCGTCCATTCCCAGCGCCCGCTTGAGCAACACCGGGATGTCCTGCAGGTTCTTGGCGATGGCCACGCCGGCCGAGGTCAGCGCCTCGACCTTGCTCTCATAGGTACCGCGTCCCTTCTCCACCAGGGCTCCGGCATGTCCGAAGCGGAAGCCGGGCAGGGTCTGCCGGCCGGCGATGAAGGCCACGATGGGCTTGGTGATGCGTCCGCTCTTGATGAGTTCGGCCGCCTCCTCCTCCATGGTTCCGCCGATCTCGCAGAACATGCAGATGGCGCGCGTCTCCGGATCGTCCTCGAACATGGGCAGGATCTTCGTGAAGGGCGAACCGATGATGGCGTCGCCGCCCAGGCCCACCGCGGTGGTCATGCCCAGGCCGCCCTGGCTGATGGTGTAGCCCAGGGTGGAGGTCATGCCTCCGCTGCGGCTGCACAGGCCCACCGGACCCTGCCGGAAGATCTCGGCCACGTACTCCTTGTCGCCGCCCAGGCCGCCCAGGCGGTACTTGCCCGGGCTGACGATGCCCGGACTGTTCGGGCCGACCATGGTGGCGCCGATCTCGTCGCCGTAGGACATGATCTCCATGGCGTCGTGCAGGGGAACCCGCTCGGCGTACATGAAGATGTTCCGGATGCCGGCGTCGAAGGCCTCGAAGGCGGCGTCCTTCACCAGTGCCGGCGGTACGTTGATCGAGGAGAAATTGCAGCCGGTGGCCTCGACGGCTTCCTTCACCGTGTCGAAGACCGGCACGCCCTCGACCACCTCGCCGCCCTTGCCCGGGGTCACTCCGGCCACCGGAGGGCTGCCGAAGTCGATCATGCGCTGGATGAAACGGCGGCCTCCCTGGCCGGTGGCACCCTGGATGACGGTTCTCGTGTTCTCGTCGACGAGAATGGACATCACCGGCCTCCTTCTTCGATGAGACGGACACAGTCCTCGACGATCGTCTCCACCGGGGTCTCCCGGGGATAGACGTGGGGCAGGCCGGCCTCGACCATCATCTGGTAGGCCTCACGGTCGCGGTTGCCGGCCAGCTTCACCAGGAATGGAATGGTGGGCTTGAGTTCCTTCCAGGCCTTGATGATGCCCTCGGCGGTGACGGTCAGATCCTGGGTCATCACCCCGCTGACGAAGAGGAAGGCCTTGATACCGGGAATGCCCAGCACGAGCTTGCAGCTCTTGTACACCTTGTCGGCGGGCGGGCTGCCCGAACAGTCGCAGAAGTTGGCCGGCTTCAATCCGAAGTTGCCCAGCACGTCGAGCATGGTGATCGAGAAGCCGCTGCCCACGGTGACCGTGCCCACGTCGCCGTTCTCGTCGAGGTCCTGGTAGTGGACGGAGCCGCGGTAGTCGACGCGGTCGATCTCGGCCGCTTCGAGCTCGCGCTCGGTGGGCTGGCGGGGTCGCTCCTCCTCCATGGACAGGCCGAATTCCTTCATCCACTTCAGGCGGAAGTGCGCGTCCTCGTCGACGTTCATCACCGCGTCGGCGGCGATGACCTTCTCATCCTTCGTGATCACCAGCGGGTTGATCTCGGCCAGACGGCAGTCATTGGCGCGCCCGAAGGCCACCAGTTTGGTGATGGCGTCACCGACCTTCACCACCGCCTTGCCCGACAGGCCCATCTGGAGGGCCAGTTCGCGTCCCTTGAAGGGGTAGAAGCGCTCGAAGGCGCCGATGGGCGCCACGACCACCTCGTCGGGGCGCTCGCGGAAGACCTCTTCGACGTCGCCTCCACCGTGGCGGGTGAGGATGAGGCTGAGACGGCGCTTGGGTGCGTCGACCATGAACGAGGCGTAGAGCTCGCGGTCGATGTCCAGACGCTCCTCGACCAGCACCTCACGGCAGGTCTCGGGTTCGAAGCTGCGGCCCAGCAGCGAGGCCGCCGCCTCCTGGGCCTTCTCGGGTGTGTCGGCGAGCAGGATGCCGCCGCGCTTGCCCCGGCCCGGAGCGAGGATCTGTGCCTTGACCACGACCGGTCCGCCGAGCTCCTCGGCGATCCGGCGGGCGTCCTCGGCGGTGGTGGCGACTTCCCCGCGCGGAACGGGAATGCCGCCGCGAGCGAGGAGACGTTTTCCCAGATGTTCGACCAGCTTCATGCGGGCAGGTCCTTCCTGCTTGGATGGCGAAAGACCGCTTTCCCGGCCGCGGGGCAGCCGGGGATGGATATCCCCAAGCTAGCGGTTGGCAAATGCGGATCAAGCGCGGGCGGGGAACTTTCGCTTTCCGCGCCTCTGGAGTACCTTGGGCGGCATGGATCTGCCTTCTTCGACCCCCTGCCGTCGTCCCCTGTGCGCCCTGGACGCCCTCTCCACTACGAGCCGTTTCGGGCTCGTCACCTTCGTGCTGGCCACCCTGCTATGGGCGCTGCCGCCTGCAGTGGGCCTCACCGCAGCCGCGGAGGAGGTGCCCGGCTCGGCCGAGGAGCTCATTCCCGCCGCCATCGACTACTACAACGAGATGGCGGCCCGTCCCCTGGCCGGCCTCGGTGGTGACGATCTGCGCGCACTGCTGAAAGGCGAGGTGGTGGTCATCCGCCGCAAGGAGAAGGCCCCGGATCACCCCGGCGACTACCATCACCGCGTCTACGGCTATCTCGTCGTCGATGAGCCCATGCGTTCGGTCTGGCTGTCCGGCCACGACCCGGACTACCTCCACAACGAGACCTACCGTCTGGCCGTCTACGAGCAGGACGGCCACGGCGGCAACACCGCCTACACCTATGTCCATACGCCCTGGCCGCTGGCCGATCGTCAGACGGTCACCACGGTGGTGACCGATCTAGAGCTCACCGAGGAGTCGGACGGCTGGATCTGGGCGCAGAGCTGGGACATCACTCCCGACCAGAAGCGGATCGCTCGGGAGCTGGTGGAAGCGGGGAAGGTGGACGGAGTGGACGTGGAGATGATGGAGAAGGCGGTGTGGGTGCCGTTGAACTACGGTTCGTTCATCTGCTTCAAACTGGCCGAGAGGAAGACCCTCTTCGTGTGGACCGCCACCATCAGCGTGGGCGGGAACATCCCGGACAAGCTGGTGGCCGCTTTCGCCGCCAACCAGTTGAAGTCGTCCCTGAAGGAGATCGCCGAGCGGGCCTCGTGGATCGAGAAGGACTACGCCGAACACCCCGGGGCGATCTACGGCGGGGACGGCCGCATCATCCAGCCCCTGGATTCCCCTTGATCCCTCCCTCACGTGCGCGGCACTCGGCCGCCACCTGCAGCGGGAATGCCACCACCAGCATCGCGGAGATGGCGGCGAAGGCCGCGGCCAGCCCCCAGTGATCGGCGACGTAGCCCATCGGCGGCGAGAGCAGGGCCACCGCCCAGCTCCGGCCCTGGCTCTCCAGGGAGAGGGTGGTGGCGCGTTGGGCCGGATCCATGACCCGGTCCAAGCGGGCCACGAAGACGGGCCGACGCAGGTTCTGCAGGACGGCGATGAGCAGGTAGCCGGCGATGCCGGCCGTGATCCAGTTCAGGGAGAAGGCCGCCACCATGGCCGCGCTGACCGCGGTCAAGGCCAGCAGGAGCCGCCGGAGAGCGAGATCCGCTCCGCCCAGGAGTGATTCGAGCCGGGCCGAGAACCCGGCGGCCAGACCCCCGAGGAGGTCCTGGCCCAGGTAATACAGGCCTACCAGCAGAGCTCCGATTCCCCCAACCAGCGCTATGTCATGGCGATGCAGGTCGGCCTTGAGAAAAGGCTGGAGGTAGTGCTGGGCCAGCTTGACCTGGCTCTCGAAGAGCAGCGAGGCGAGGATGAGCGCGCCCATGCCCCCGCCCCTCCACAGCCGGCGCCAGGCCTGCCGTGGAGCCAGGCGTTCGCGTGGGCTGCGCCGTTGCTCCCCCTCCAGCTCGCTCGGATAGCTCAGCATCAGCAGGATGCCGGCGGCGGCAGGAAGGGTGGCGGCCCAGAACAGCGGGGTGAACGATCCGGTGATCCACAGGATGGCCCCGCCGGCGAGGGCGGCGAAGCCGGCCGAGGCCTTCGAGAAGAAGCGGGTGCGGCCGATGAGCCGGGTGGCCGAGATGCCGTTGTCGCGGCTGCGGGCCCAGTCGAGCATGATGGCCTTGTGGCTGCCGGTCCTCATGGCCTCGGCCACGCCGAAGAGGGTCTGGGCCAGGTACAGGCCCCCGATCAGTGCCGTGCCCTGCAGGGCGGTGGAGAGGGCGTAGAGGGGAAAGGCCACCGTGTAGAGGGTGAAGACCCCGATGAGCGCCCGCCGGCGCCCCCAGCGGTCGGTGGCCACTCCCAGGGGGATCTCCAGCAGACCGGTGAGGAGTTTCTGGTAGCCCACCAGCGAGCCGATCTGGAAGTAGCTCAGACCGGCTCCGCCGTGGCTGGGTGGTGCCAGCAGGTAGAGCACGAAGAAGGGCTCGAAGAAGCGCAGGTTCTTGAGGATCCCGTAGAGGCAGAAACGCAGGAACATGACAGCACGCTCGTTCCGGGAATCGGGATCTCGTCGGCCGACGGATGGCATGCCGCCCTCGCGATGGCCTCGCTCATCCTCCCACGTCGCGCGCATCGCCCGACCGCAGTATCATACGAGACCCCGGCCCAGGGCCGAAAGAAACCTTTGGCCTTGGACGGGCGTAGGATTCCTGCCCTTGGCGGTCCGATCCGATCCCTCGAAAAGGAACCGTTCTAATGCTATTGCAAACGACCGTGAAACCATCGAGAGCCAGTGTCGCGCGCGCACTGCGGAAACTTCCGGTGGTGCTCGTCGCCCTCGCCTCGCTCGTGGCGGTGAGCGCCTGTGGAGGAGGCACCGACGGGGCGGGTGACGGTGGTGGACGGGCCGCGATGGCGGCGAAGAAGACCGCCGTGGCGAAGAATGCCGCGGTCCGGTCCGGTGCGCCGGGACAGCGGGCAGGGGCCGCAGGCGGGAACGAGGAGAGCAGACGGCGTTCGATGCCCGCGGCCGCAGTGGCGACGGCGACCGCCCGGCGGGGGGACATCGCCAGTTTCTACACCGCCACGGCCACGCTCCAGGCCCAGAAGCAGGCGCAGATCATCGCCCGGGCGGCAGGAGTGGTGTCCCGGGTCGAGGCGGAGGAAGGCGATGAGGTCGACGAGGGCCAGGAGTTGTTGCGCATCGAGAACGACGAGTACCTGTACCGTCTGCGCGAGGCGGAGGCCAACACCGCCAAGTTGAAGGCCCGCTACGATCGCCTGGAGAACATGGTGAAGCAACACCTGGTGTCGGTGGAGGAATTCGAGACCGCGCGCAGCGAGCTGGCCAGCGCGCAGGCCCAGGAGGATCTGGCCCGCCTGAACCTCTCCTACACGAAGGTCACGGCTCCGTTCGCCGGAGTGGTGACCGAACGCAGGATCGATCTCGGGCAGAACGTGAACCCGGGCGATCCCCTGTACACCGTGGCCGACTTCCATCCGCTGCGGGCCTGGATCCATGTTCCGGCCCGTGAATTCCGTCGCTTGAGCACCGGTCAGCCGGTGACCCTCGTCCTCGACAGCAACGGCATCCGCCTGCAGGGGCGCATCACGCTGATCTCCCCGGTCATCGACGCCGCTTCGGGCACCATCAAGGTCACGGTCGAGATCGACGATTTCCCCCCGGACGTGCGCCCCGGCGACTTCGCCCAGGTCCGGGTGGAGACCCAGCGGCGCCAGGGACGCATTCTCGTTCCCCGGGCCGCGGTCATCAGCGAGAAGGGTGAGGACGTGGTGGTCCTCGACGTGGACGGCCACGCCGAGATGCGCCGGGTGGAGACCGGTTTCAGCAACGAGGACTCGATCGAGATCCTCGACGGCGTCGAGGAGGGTGAGCAGGTGGTGGTGAAGGGACAGGGGAAGCTGCGCGAGGGCCAGCCGCTCATCGTCGTGGAGATCGACGGCCGTCCGGTGGACCGCGGCGAAGACGCTTCCTCCGGCCGGCCGGCCGACGGTCCTCCGGCCGCGGGCGGACGGGGCCGGGCCAAGGGATCGCACTGACGATGCGCGCCCTGGTCGAAGGCTCGGTTCGCCGGAGGGTGACCGTCACCATGACCGCCCTTGCGGTGGTGGTCTTCGGTCTGGTGGGCTACCAGCGCCTCGCACTCGAGCTCTTTCCGGACATCACCTACCCCAGCATCACCATCCAGACCGACTTCCCCGACACCGCGCCGGAGGAGGTGGAAGCCCTCATCACCCGTCCGGTCGAGGAGGCGGTCGGGGTTCTCCGGGGTCTGCGCGAGGTCCACTCGGTGAGCCGGGCCGGGGTGAGCGAGGTCACCCTGAACTTCGACTGGAAGACCGACATGGACACGCGCTCGATGGACGTGCGCGAGAAACTCGACCGGCTCGTCCTGCCCGAGGAGGCCAAGGACCCGGTGGTGCTGCGTTACGATCCCTCGCTGGAGCCGGTCATGCGCCTCGCCCTCTCCGGCGGCGGCGATCTGTCGGTGCTGCGCCGTTTCGCCGACAAGCAGTTGAAGCAGGATCTGGAGTCGGTCGACGGCGTGGCCTCGGCCCAGGTCCAGGGCGGTCTGCAGGAGGAGATCCAGATCGACGTCGACCAGGAGCGCCTGGCTGCCCTGGGCATCCCCCTGCAGCGCGTGACCGATGTCGTGGGCGGCTCCAACGTGAATCTGCCCGGCGGGTCGCTGCGGGGCGTCGACAAGCACTATCTCATCCGCACCATCAACGAGTTCGACGACGTGGACGAGATCGCCGACCTGATCATCTGGAGGGGGGAGAGTGGACGGGTCCGGCTGCGCGACGTGGCCCAGGTGCACCGGGGAAGCAAGGAGCGCGAGGAGATCACCCGGGTGAACGGGGTCGAGGCGGTCGAGATCGACATCTTCAAGGAGGGCGACGCCAACACCGTCGAGCTCGCCCGCCGTCTGCACCAGCGGCTGTCCACCTGGAACGAGAAGAAACTGCCACCGGGTTTCCATCTGACCACCCTCTTCGACCAGTCGGTGTTCGTGCGGCGGGCGGTCGATGAGGTGCGCAAGGCGGCGATCGCCGGGGCGGTGCTGGCCACCCTGGTCCTGCTGGTCTTCTTGCGCGACTGGCGCAGCACCCTGGTCATCGCCACTTCCATTCCGCTGTCGGTGGTGGCTGCCTTCCTGCTCATGTACCGCGCGGGCATCTCCTTGAACGTCATGTCCCTGGGCGGGCTGACCCTGGGGATCGGCATGCTCGTGGACAACTCGATCGTGGTGCTCGAATCGATCGATCGGAAGCGCCGCGAGGGGCTGTCCCGCCGTCGCGCCGCCAGCGAGGGAACCCTCGAGGTCGCCGCGGCGGTGACCGCATCGACGCTGACCACCGTCGCGGTCTTCCTTCCGCTGATCTTCGTGGAGGGGATCGCCGGTCAGCTCTTCGGTGACCAGGCACTGACCGTCACCTTCAGTCTGCTCGCGTCGCTCGCGGTGGCGGTGACCATCATTCCCATGCTGGCCGGCCTGGGTGGCGACGGACCGGCTCCGGCCCGGCCCAGGCCCGAGGAGGGAGGCGCTCATCTGGGACGCCTGGAGAGCCTCTACCACCGCATGCTGTTGGGGGCGACGGGCCGCCCTCTGTCGACCCTGGCGGTGGGTTTCCTGCTGTTCGCACTCGCGGTGTTCGGGATGCGGTATCTGAACACGCAACTGCTGCCACCGTTGACCGAGGGCGAGTTCTACTTCGAAGTGAAGATGCCCGAGGGAAGGTCGCTGGCCGCCACCGACCGGCAGATGAAGAGCATGGAGGCATTCACCGCGGCCCAGGACGAAGTGGAGATGTACTACTCGACGGTGGGGAGCCGTCTGGTCGCCGGTGGCTTGAGCCTGAACACGAAGGCCGAGAACATCGCCCAGCTCAACGTGGTCATGAGGAACCGCAGCGACGACGCGGGCGAGGCGGCATTGATCGAGCGACTGCGGCGGGGCTTCGGGGTCGAACCCGGGGTGAAGCTGCGGATCGACCGGCCCGGATACTTCAGCCTGCAGACACCGGTGGAGGTCTTCCTCTTCGGCGAGGATCTCTCCGAATTGCGCGACTGGTCGCTGCGGGTGGCCGATGCCCTCTCCGGGATCGAAGACCTCACCGACATCCACTCCTCCCTGGAGGCCGGCAGCCCCGAGGTCGAGGTGCTCTTCGACCGCGAACGGGTGGCGGCCCTGGGACTCGACCTGCGGACCCTCTCGCAGACCCTGCGTGACCGCATCCAGGGCACCGTTCCCACCCGCTTCAAGGAGGGCGACCGGCAGATCGATGTCCGCATCCGCAATGTCGAGAGCGAACGGCATTCGGTGGACGACGTGCGCAATCTCGTCCTGCCCGGTCCGGACGGACGCCCCATCCGTCTGCTGACGGTGGCCGACGTCCGCATGGGACGGGGGCCGGCCGAGATCCACCGGGTCCAGCAGCAGCGGGCGGCGGTGATCAGCGCGGGAGTGAGGGACCGCAATCTGGGCAAGGTGGAGAAGGACGTGCGGAGGGTGGTGACGTCGGTGCCCGCGCCCGCCGGATCGAGCGTCGAACTCGGGGGACAGCAGGAGGAGATGAGGGCGAGTTTCGACAGCCTCGTCTTCGCTCTCATCCTGGCCGTCTTCCTGGTGTACCTGGTGATGGCCGCGACCTTCGAGAGCTTCCTGCATCCCTTCCTGGTGCTCTTCGCCGTCCCCCTGGCGGCGGTTGGGGTGGTGGCCGGCCTGCTGCTCACCCACACCGCGGTGAGTGTCATCGTGTTCATCGGTGTCATCATGCTCGTGGGCATCGTGGTGAACAACGCGATCGTCCTCATCGATGCCATCAACCGGCGTCGCCGGCGGGGCATGGAAAAACTCGAGGCGGTGATCGAGGCGGCGCACCTCCGCCTGCGTCCCATCCTGATGACGACCATCACCACCGTGCTGGGTCTGTTGCCCATGGCGATCTCGGTGGGAGAGGGTTCGGAGCTCCGGACCCCGCTGGCGGTGACCGTGGCCAGCGGCCTCATCTTCAGCACCCTTCTCACCCTCCTGGTCATTCCCGCCGCGTACGTGCTGGTTCCCTCGAAGGTGACGGTGGAAGAAGGAGCGGCGGGCTTGGGAGCGGTACACGAAGGGTCCGGGCCCGATGGGTTGGGGGGATGAGGATGGAGGTGGGACGATGACCCTTCCCGAATTGGCCATCAAGCGCCACGTGACCACCCTGATGATCCTGCTCAGTCTGGTGGTCCTCGGAGCGGTGGCCCTGGTGCGCCTGCCCCTGGCCTTCATGCCCGACATCCAGAGGCCACAGCTCTTCATCGTCCTTCCCTATCCGAACGCCTCTCCCGAACAGGTGGAGCGGATGGTGGTGCGGCCGGCCGAGGACGCCGTGGGCTCGGTCAAGGGCCTGCGGAGCATGTGGTCGATGTGCAGTTCCGATGGGGGACGGATCCGCCTGGAGTTCGACTGGACGAGCGACCTGGACGTGGCGCGGGTGGAGATCCGCGAGAAACTCGATCGGATCCGCGGTGAACTCCCCGACGATCTCGGTGATATCCGGGTCTCGAACCACTGGGATGACCGCGACGCGGACAGCCCGATCCTGGAGGGACGCCTGTCCAGCGCGCGCGATCTGAGCGAGAGCTACGATCTTCTGCTGCGTCGCATCGCGCATCCGCTGGAGCGGATACCGGGCGTGGCACAGGTGCGTCTGGACGGGGTCTCGCCCAAGGAGGTGCGGATCGACCTCGAACCGGCGCAGCTCGAGTTCTACGGAATCGACGTGCGCGATGTCGTGCGCCGGCTGCGCGCCTCGAACTTCGATATGAGCCTGGGAAGGATCACCCAGGGCGACGACCGCTACACCGTCCGCACCCTGGCCGCGTTCACGAGCGTCGAGGAGATCTCCCAACTCGTCATCCGCTCCGATGGTCTGAAGCTGTCGGATGTGGCGCAGGTGCGTTACGAGCAGCCGCCGTTGGAGTACGGACGCCATCTGGACGGGCGCTTCGCCATCGGCATCGAGGTGACCCAGGAGGCCAAGGCCAACACGGTGGAGGTCTCCCGGGCCCTGCGCCGGCGGATCGCGCAGATGAAGGACGACCCCGAGCTGAGCGGGGTCAACTTCCTGGTGTGGTTCGATCAGGGGGAGGAGATCGAGAAGACCCTCCGCGACCTCGCCTTCACCGGCATCTTCGGTGCGATCCTGGCGAGTCTGGTGCTCTTCCTCTTCCTGCGGCGGGTGGGATCGACTCTGATCGCGGTCGCCTGCATCCCCTTCTCGCTGGTGGTCACCAGTGGGGTCATCTGGGCCGAGGGACGCAGTCTGAACACCCTCACCTTGCTCGGTCTCATCGTCGGGGTGGGCATGCTCGTGGACAACGCGGTGGTGGTGATGGAGAACATCTTCCGCCATCGCGAGATGGGAGACGATCAGAAGACCGCGGCGCGGCGGGGGGCGAGTGAGGTGTCCACGGCGGTGATCGCCGCGACCCTGACCTCGGTCATCGTCTTCCTTCCTCTGATCTTCAACAAGCCCAGTGAGATGAATCTCTACCTGAAAGAGCTGGGCATCACCGTCTGCATCACCCTTTTGGCTTCGCTGTTCATCAGCCAGACCCTCATTCCCATGGCCACCTCCTGGTTCGTACGCAACCGCCCCCGTCCGAAGGGACGCCTGATGAGCGCGCTGGAGGAGCGCTACGAGACCGTGCTCGACTTCAATCTGCGCCACCGCTGGATCACTCCGCTCGTCGGGATGATCCTGCTCGCCTCGGCGGTGTACCCCTACCAGAAGGTGGACAAGAACTTCGACGCCTCGCAGACCGAGTTGTTCGTCGGATTGCGTTACGTCTTCAGCGAGGACATGAGCCTTCCCCGCAAGGAGGAGATCGTGAGCCGGGTGGAGGAGGCCATCGAGCCCCACCGTGAGGAACTGAAGCTTCGGTCCGTCTATTCCTTCTGGAGCGAACGCTTCACCACCACCCGTCTGTACCTGGAGAAGGGTGAGGCGGGGGAGGAGAACATCGAGGCGATCAAGGCTGCGATCCCCCGCATCCTGCCTCCCATCGCCGGGGTGAAGGTGGAGGTCCAGGAGAACCGCCGGCATTGGCGCATGGATCGGGGCAAGCGGGTGGCCTTCCAGATCGTCGGGGAGGATTCGGCCGTGCTGGCCCGTCTGGCCGAGGAGGCCAAGCGGCGGCTCGAGTCCATCGAAGGTCTGGTCGATCCCTTCTCCAGCAACGATCAGGGCGGCGAGGAGATCCACGTGCAACTCGATCGGGAACTGCTCTCGCGCTATGGCGTGAGTCCCGACGAGGCGGCCCAGGTGGTGGGTCTGACCTATCGCGGCCGGCGTCTGCCGCGCTATCGCACACCGCAGGGCGAGCGCGAGATGCGGCTGACCCTCGACGAGAGACGGGTGGAGAGCGTGGACCAGTTGCGCAACCTTCCCATCTGGACCGAGGGAGGGACGACGATCCCATTGGCCTCGATGGCGGCGCTGGAGATGGTTGCCTCTCCCGAGCGCATCCAGCGGGACGACCGTCTCACCAGTCTGTGGGTGGGTGCGCGCTACCGCGAGGGGCGCAGACAGGACTACATGCCGAAGGTGGCGGCCATGCTCGACCAGATGGAATTCCCCTACGGCTACCACTGGACCTTCGGGCGCTGGCAGGAGCGGCAGAAGGAGAAGTCGAGGGAGTTCCTGGTGAACCTCTCCCTGGCCCTCCTGCTGGTCTTCGTGGTGATGGCCGCCATCTTCGAGTCGGTGCGGCAGGCCGTCGCACTGATGGTGGCCCTTCCCTTCGCGGTCATCGGAGCGGTGTGGGTCCTCTACTTCACCCATACCGATTTCGACCAGCCGGCCGCAGTGGGTCTGTTGCTGCTCATCGGAATCGTGGTGAACAACGGCATCGTCATGCTCGAGCACATCAATTCCTACCGCAGAGCCGGCATGACGCGGCGGGAGGCGATGCTGAAGGGTGGGCGGGAACGGCTGCGTCCCATCCTGATGACCGCATTGACCACGCTTCTCGGATTGGTGCCCATCGTCGTGCAGAAACCGTCCCTGGGTGGGGTGTACTACTATTCGATGGCCCTGGTCATCATGGGTGGTCTTGCGGTGAGCACCTTCCTGACCACGATCCTCTTGCCGACGACGACGACCCTGATCGAAGATCTCTTCGCCGGTCTGGGGGCTGCGCTCGTCCGCGGTGTTCGATGGATCGGTGGCAGGGTGGCTCCCACAACGGAAAGCCGAGGTTGAGACATGGGACTCATGGGAGGCATCTTCGGCGGGGCCGTCGGTCTTTCCCTGGGAGGGCCGGTCGGAGCCATCATCGGCGCCATCGTCGGACACAAGCTGGGCGAGCGGGCCCATCGCATCTCCGATGCGACGGAGCGAAGCGCCACCGGTGCACAGGGCATACAGGAAGCCCAGGTGGTGTTCTTCGTCACCACCTTCTCCATGCTGGCCAAGATGGCCAAGGCCGACGGCCGGGTCAGCGAGGAGGAGATCGAGCTCATCCAGGACTTCATGCAGGGGCAACTGGGTCTGTCGGCCGAGGACCGCCGCTACGCCATCGAGATCTTTCGCCGGGCCAAGGACAGTCCCCAGTCGTTCGACGATTTCGCCCGGCAGTTCGCCGAGGTGTTCTCCTCGCAGAAGGGCATGCGCGAGGTCATGCTCGACCTGCTCGTCCGCCTGGCCGCGGCCGATGGAACGATCCATCCCGCCGAGGAGAGGATGCTGCGCCGGGCGGCCGAGATCTTCGGTCTCGGAGATGCGGTCCTCGACCAGGTACTGGGGAGGTGGAGCGAGGACATCTCACGCCACTACGCCATCCTGGGCATCTCGCCCGATGCCAGCGACGAGGAGATCCGAAGCCGCTACCGCCGGCTGGTGGTGCAGTACCATCCGGACAAGATCATCGCCCAGGGTCTGCCCGAGGAGTTCGTCGAGCTGGCCCAGCGCCGTTTCCAGGAGATCCAGCAGGCCTGGGAAGCCGTCAGTCATCAACGCGGGATCCGCTGAGACCGCCGAAGGAGGACGGGCGCCAGACCAGGCTGTCCAGGCGGGAGGGCGGTGGAGGCGACGGCCAGCTCACCGCGAGTCCCACCACCAGGGTGACGCCACAGCCGAGGGCGGTGTTCCAGATGCCTCCCACCGGCGAGGATACCGAGAAGAGGGCGGGGGCGTTGACCGAGGCGATCACCGCCGCGAAGGCCGCCACCACGCCGGCGATGGCGCCTCTCTGGTTGGCCCGGGGAAAGAGGATGCCCAGCAGGAAGAGCCCCAGTACGGGTCCCGCGAAGTAACCCACGTAGCGGACGGCCATGGCCAGCAGCGAGCCGCGGCCGGCCACGTACAGCCCGGCCGCGATCCCCAGCAGTCCCCAGCCGACGAGGAAGACCCGCGCCGCGGTGAAGTAGTGGGCATCGTCGCGTCCGGTCACCAGGAAGCGGCGGTAGATGTCGGTGACGGTCGAGGTGCTCAGCGAGTGCAGGGCCGAGTCGAGGCTGGACATGGCGGCGGCGAAGATGGCGGCCACCACCAGGCCGAGGACCCCCGCGGGCAGGTGGTCGGCGGCGAAGCGGGGGAAGACGGCGTCGGCGGGCAGCCCCTGGGGGAGCTCGCCGGCGTGGACACGGTAGTAGGAGAACAGGAGCACACCGAGGCCGAGGGTGATGGCGGTGACCACCAGCCCGACCGCCCATCCCCCGAAGGCCGCCTTGCGGGCATCGGCCAGGTTGCGGCACGACAGATAGCGCTGCACCGGTTGTTGATTGGTGCCGGCGACCGAGAGCGAGAGGATCCCGTAGCCGAGCACCGCTCCGGCGATCGACCGCACCGAGTGGGCGGGCATGGAGAGGTCGACCAGGCGCAGCCGGCCTTCGGCGGAGGCGATGTGGAGGGCTCCACCCAGACCCCCGGGGATGCCCCGCAACACCACCGCCGCGGTCAGCGCGACTCCCAGCACCACCACGATCAACTGCAGCAGGTCGGTCCACACCACGGCGGTCATGCCGCCCAGCAGGGTGTACACCAGGGCGACCAGCCCCACCGCGACGATGGCCGCCCGCAGGTCGACCCCGGTGATGGCCGACAGGGCCAGGGCGGGGCCGTAGAGCAGGACGCCCAGGCGGAAGACGACCTGGAGCTGGAAGAGAACGGCGGCGAGCACCCGGGTGCCTCCGCCGAAGCGCCGCTCCAGGTACTCGTAGGCGGTGGTGGCCCGCAGCGAGTGGTAGAAGGGGAGGAAGAGCCAGCAGACCACCGCGATGGCCAGCAGGTCGCCCACCTGCAACTGCATCCACAACAATCCGTGCCCGAAGGCCTCACCCGGTCCGCCCAGCAGGGAGGCGGCGCTGAAGGCGGTGGCCAGGATGGACGCTCCAACCAGGGGCCAGGGCAGGCGCCGGCCCCCGAGGAAGTAGTCACTGGTGGTGTGTTGGCGGCGGGAGGCGATCAGGCCGAGGCCGATGACGGCCCCGGCATAGATCGCGACGACGAAGACGTCGAGCGTCCCCAATCCGTTGACTCCCTAGAGTTTCGCTGCGATGGCCTGGGCCACTTCCAGCGTCGTGCTGGAGCCGCCCATGTCGTAGGTCCGGACCTCCCCCTCGGCGATCACCGCCGCCACCGCGTCCTCCAGGCGTTTGGCCTGCTCCTCCTCACCCAGCCAGTCGAGCATCATCTTGGCGGTGAGGATCTGGGCGATGGGGTTGACCTTGTACTGCCCCTCGTACTTGGGCGCGCTGCCGTGGGTGGGCTCGAAGACGCCGTAGTCGTCGCCGAGGTTGCCGCTGCAGGCGAAACCCAGGCCGCCGACGAGCTGAGCGGAGAGGTCGCTGGTGATGTCGCCGAACATGTTGGAGGTGACGATGACGTCATAGTTGTTCGGGTTCTTCACCAGCCACATCATCATGGCGTCGATGTTGGTCTCCCACAGTTCGATGCCCGGATAGTCCTGGGCGACCTCGCGCGCGATCCGGGTCATCAGGCCGCTGGTCTCACGCAGGACGTTGGGCTTCTCTACCAGGGTCACGCTCTTGCGGCCGTGCTTGCGGGCGTACTCGAAGGCGTCGGTGATGATGGTCCGCGCCCCCTTCTCGGTGATGATCCGCAGGCTCAGGGCCATCTCGTCGCGCGGCGTGTCGGCGAAGCGCTTGGCCTTGGGGTGATGGCTCTCGATGGTCGACCACAGGTCCTCCGGTACCGGATTCCACTCGATGCCCACGTACAGGCCCTCGGTGTTCTCGCGGAAGATCACCAGATCGATGTCGTCGCGGTAGTTCAGGGGGTTGCCGGGGTAGGCCTTGCACGGCCGCAGATTGGTATGGAGGTTGAATTCCTGCCGCAGCCGCACGATGGGGCTGAAGTACTGATGGCCCTTGCCCTGCAGGTGCTTGGGCAGGGCTGCCTCGGCCTCGGCCTTGGGCTTCGATGTGATGGCTCCGAACAGACACGCGTCGGTCGAACGGAGGATCTCCAGGGTCCGGTCGGGCAGGGGGTTGCCCTCGCTCATCCACAGCTCCCAGCCGATCTCGGCGGGTACGTACTCGGCGTCGAAGTCGAGGGCATCCAGGCAGATGCGGGCTGCTTCCATGACCTCTTTGCCGACCCCGTCTCCGGGCATCCAGGCGATGCGATACTTGGCCACTGCGCTCTCCTTGCTGAGGGTCCACCAGGGGGCTTTGCAACCCGTGTACGGCGTCCACCGGGATGGTCGCCTCCCCTTTTCGCCCCTGGTTCCGGCGGATGGGGGGAGGGACCGTTTCGATGCCACCCGGCAGGTGGCAGGTCCAGGAAGGTATCATCCGCGCCGGGGGCAGGCAAGGGGGCTTGCCAGAGGAGCCGGAGGAAGAGGGGAATCGGGGGAAGGAGGGATCTTCCCGGAGGCTTCACTGGTAAAAGGTGTACAACGGCGCTAGCTTAGGGATTCGCCCTCGGCGGATCCCGGTGGGAGGCAGTCGGGACGGAGGGGGGAAGGGTGCCCGGCCCACGACAGTCACATTGGAACGTGAGAGGTGAGGTCGCCGATGAACATCAAGATCGGAATCATGGGTTTCGGGAGGATCGGTCGGAACATCTTCCGCATCCTCTATCCTCGTGACGACATCGAGGTGGCGGCGGTGGTCGACGTCGCCGACCCCAAGGCCTTGGAGTATCTGCTGAAGTTCGACACGGTGCATGGCCGCTTCCAGGAACCGGTCTCGGTGATCGGGGACGCCATGTACGTGAAGGGGCGGCAGGTGAAGATGATCACCGCCACCGAGCCCGGTTCGGTCGACTGGGGCGCCCTCGGGGTGGACATCGTGATCGAGGCCACCGGCAAGTACCGCACGCGTGAGGTACTGGGCCGTCACCTCCAGAAGGGGGCCAAATCGGTCATCCTCTGTTATCCACCCAAGGAACCGAGCGACGTCGACGCGCTCATCGTCAGCGGCGTCAACGATGAGGACCTCGAACCGCATCACCGCATCATCAGCAACGGCTCGTGCACGATCAACGCGCTGGCTCCGATCCTGCGCCTGCTCAACGACAACTTCGGCGTCAGGCACGCCTTCATGACCTCCGTTCACGCCTACACCAATGACCAGCGCCTGGCCGACGTTCCGGGCAAGGATCTCCGCCGCAGCCGCGCCGCGGCCGAGAACATCATTCCCACCTCCACCTTCTCTCCGGCGGGAATCGGCCGGGTGGTTCCCGAACTGGAGAACCGGCTCGACGGAATGGCGTTGAACGTGCCGGTACCCGATGGTTCGAACATCGATCTGACCTGTCTGCTCGAACGTGACGTGAAGAAGGAGGAGATCAACGAAGTGATCCGCTCGGCCTCGTTGACCACCTACGCCTCGATCATCGAATACAGCGAAGATCCCCTGGTGAGCAGCGACGTCATCGGCAACTCGCACTCGGCGATCTTCGACAGCCTGGCCACCATGGTCATCGGAGGCAACCTGGCCAAGACCGTCGTCTGGTACGACAACGGCTGGGGTTACGCGAATCGTGTGGTCGAACTCATCACCCGTATCCAGGGTCTGCGCGATGTGCCGGCCCAGGTGCATTGAGAGGGGGGAGGACGATGATCAAGGTTGCCATCAATGGTTTCGGCCGAATCGGACGCAGTGTCTTCCGTATCCTGTCCACCCGTGACGACATCGACGTCGTCGCCATCAACGATATCGCGCCGGACGAGTCACTGGCCTACCTGTTCAAGTACGACACGGTGATGGGACCGTATCCGGGCAAGGTCGAACTGGTGGACGATGTCCTCCACGCGGGCACCCAGCAGGCGCGCATGACCGCCATCCGTGAGGTGGAGAAGCTCCCGTGGAAGGAGATGGGGGTGGAGATCGTCATCGAGGCCACTGGTCGCTTCCGCACCCGGGAGACCATCGAACCCCATCTGCGCGCCGGTGCACAGAAGGTCCTGTTGACGGTTCCGGCCAAGGACGAGATCGACGCCACCATCGTTCTCGGGGTCAACGATCACCTGTTGAAGAAGGAACATCGCATCGTCTCCAACGCGTCGTGCACCACGAACTGCCTGGCGCCGGTGACCAAGGTTCTCCACGAGAACTTCGGTATCGTCAAAGGTCTGGTGACGACCGTTCACGCCTACACCAACGACCAGCGCCTGGCCGATGTGCCGCACAAGGATCTGCGCCGCAGCCGCGCCGCGGCCGAGAACATCATTCCCACCACCACCGGCGCGGCCAAGGCGGTGGGCAAGGTTCTCCCCGATCTGGACGGCAGGCTCGACGGTATGGCCATGCGCGTCCCCGTGCCCGATGGCTCGATCATCGATTTCGTCATCGAGCTCGAGCGCGAAGCGAGCGTGGAGGAAATCAATGCCGCCATGAAGAAGGCGGCCGAGGGCGAGATGAAGAACGTCCTCCAGTACTCCGAAGAGGCGCTGGTCTCCAGCGACATCATCGGAAACTCCCATTCGAGCATCTTCGATGCGCCGAGCACCCAGAGCCACGGCAGCCGTACGGCGCGCGTGGTGAGCTGGTACGACAACGAATGGGGATACTCTAACCGGGTCGTGGATCTGCTGGGCCGTATGGCGGTCTGAATCAGCGACCCTCGAGGATCGAGCATGAAGCATCGTTACCTTCCGGTCGCTCTGGCGGCCATTCTAGTCGTTCTTGCCGCCTGTGGCGGTGGGAAGTCCGACGAACAGTCCGCTGCGAATGCGGGCGAGGAGACTTCGGCCCAGACCGAGTCGGCCGATGTCGACACCACGGATTCGGCCCAGCCGGAGGAGTTCGCTGGAGCACACATCCTGATCATGTACCAGGGAAGCAAGCGGGCACCCGACACGGTGACGCGCAGCAAGGAAGAGGCCGAGGAACTGGCCCAGCAGCTCGCCGACCGTGCCCGCAAGGGCGAGGACTTCGCCGAACTGGCCAAGGAGTACTCCGACGGTCCGTCCGGAGAGCGGGGCGGTGAACTGGGTACCTGGACGAAGGGACGCATGATCCCCGAGTTCGACGCCGCGATCGAGACGCTGAAGATCGGTGAGGTCTCCGACCCGGTCGAGACCCCCTTCGGCTACCACGTGATCCTGCGCAAGCCGGTGGAGAAGATCTACTGCCGCCACATCCTCATCATGTACGACGGTTCGCTGCGCAAACCGCCCAACGTGACCCGGACCAAGGAAGAGGCTCGCGAGCGGGCCGAGGAAGTATTGGCCAAGGCCCGGGCCGGTGAGGACTTCCAGGAGCTGGCACGCGAGTACAGCGACGGTCCCACCGCGACCAACGGCGGCGATCTGGGTGGATTCGGCAAGGGTGCGATGGTACCCGCGTTCGAGAACGCAGCCTTCGCCCTGGAGGTCGGCGGAATCAGCGATGTGGTGGAGACGCCCTTCGGTTTCCACATCATCCAGCGCTACAAGTAGCGGACGGAGAGCCGGAGGGGAGAAGCCCTGCGGCCTGGAGCAACGAGATGAAGAGGGCGGAGGCCGGTGGCCCCGCCCTCTCTCGTGTGGAGCCGTCTCGGCCTTCCTCGTTCCGTCGCCTGGAGTTCGGCCGGCAGTGGGCTTCCGCCTCCTTCGCCGGAGCCGGTGTCTCAGGACGATGAGGAGACGTTGCCTGCTGTTCTCGCCTTGTTCACATCCTCGTGGTAGGCCTTCAGCAACTTGCGGGTCCAGGGACCGACCTTCCCTCCGGCGATGGCGCTGCCGTCGACGGCGACCACCGGTACGATCTCCTTGACCGAACCGGTGAGGAAGACCTCGTCGGCGGTGACCAGGTCCCGCAGCTCGCTGGCCGCTTCCTCCACCTTCAATCCCAGCTCGCGGGCCAGGTGCATCACACGGGCGCGGGTGACGCCGGGCAACAGCCCCAGGCGCGGTGAGGGCGTGCGGAGGGTCTCCCCCCGCAACAGGAAGATGTTCGAGGTGGCCCCTTCCAGCAGCTTGTTCTGGCGGTTCACCAGGATCGCCTCCTCATGGCCCTGGGCCCGGGCGAAGCGCAGGGCCATGATGCTGGGCAGGTAGTTCAGCGACTTGATCTGGGGGAAATTGCCTCGGGCGAAGGCGCTCTGCATGGTCAGGACGCTGACCCCTTCCTCCTGCAGACGCCGGGTGTGTTCACTGACCGGGCGGGCGTGGAGGAAGACCATCGGGGTGATCCGGTCCGGGTCGGTGTCGATGTGGTTCGTATCCGGCTCTCCACCGCGGCTGATCTGCAGCCGGACGCGCGCGTCCACCTCGAGCAGTTCGTTCGCTTCGAGCAGCTCACGGATGAGGTGGTTCCAGGTACCCGGAGAGGGATCGAAGGGGAGTTGCAGGAGCTCCGCTTCCTGGGCGAGACGCTTGATGTGCTCGGCCAACAGATAGGGGAAGCCACTGTAGCACCGCAGGGTGTCGAAGATTCCGTCCCCGTAGAGGTATCCGGCGTCGAAGGGCGATACGCAGGCCTGTTCGGCGTCGATCAATTCTCCGCCAAGGTGAACTTTCATACCGCTCCTCCGGGGCTGGGGCGGCCGAGGGTAGCAGAGAAGGCGGGGCGATTCAACTCGGCCCGTCGTCTCCCAGGCGAGGGGCCCTCCATCGCCCTGGGGGCGCCGCTTCGGTCGGGCTTCCTTGGGTCGAGGGCGCCTCGGGAGGGCCGAATCCGAATCGTCGATGGCTTGTGTTGACTTTCCCTTCCGGGCTGTGTAGGTTTGCGCCCCACAAGCATCTAGCTCTGCTGAGGGGCGGTAGGGGGTGGAGCGCTGGCCGTCTGGAGTGCCCGAATCCGCCCACCCTTTCCACGGACGACGGAGCGTGCTTTCCGATGAACGTATACGTCCCGATCCTCCTCGTGGTGGGCATCGCAGTGGGCTTCAGCCTGCTCTTCGTCGTGCTCTCCCGAGTCCTTGGCCCCCGGAACGAGACTCCCGGCAAGCTCACCACCTATGAGTGCGGGGTTCCTCCTCGAGGGGGCATCCAACTCCGCTTCTTCGTGCGGTTCTACGTCGTGGCTCTCCTCTTCCTGCTGTTCGACCTGGAGACCGCATTCCTGGTGCCGTGGGCGGTGACCTACCGGTCCTTCGTCGAGCTGGGACAGGGGGCGCAGCTCTTCCTCGCCATGACCGGTTTCTTCATCCTCCTGGTGGTGGGGCTGATCTACGAATGGAAGAAGGGGGCCCTGGAATGGGAGTGAGTCTCGATTCACCTTCCAACTACATCACCACCAGCCTGCGGCACGCCATCAACTGGGGACGCAAGTACAGCCTGTGGCCCATGCCCTTCGGCACCGCGTGCTGCGCCATCGAGTTCATGGGGGCGGTCGGAGCGATGAGCGACATCTCGCGCTTCGGCGCCGAGGCGGTCCGCTTCTCGCCGCGCCAGAGCGACCTGCTCCTGGTGGCGGGCACGATCTCCTACAAGCAGGCTCCCATCCTCAAGCTCATCTACGAACAGATGGTCGAGCCCAAGTGGGTCATCTCGATGGGGGTGTGCGCCAGTTCGGGCGGCTTCTACAACAACTACGGAACCCTGCAGGGAATCGATCGCATCATTCCCGTCGATTTCTATGTGGCCGGCTGTCCGCCCACTCCGGAGAATCTTCTCAATGCCCTGGTGAAGTTGCAGCAGAAGGTGGATGAAGAAGGGCTGGAAGCCGTCAAGGAGCGTCACCGTGTCCAGAAGAGCGCTTGATCGGGTCCAGGAACGCTTCGGCGGCCAGATCCTCGAGACCAATGACTACCTGGGCGACGAGAGCATCACCGTTGCTGCAGGTGATCTCCCCCAGGTCCTGGAATTCCTCCGGGACGACCCCCAGTGTGACTTCAAGCTGTTGTTGGATGTCGTCGGCGTGGACTACCCCGATCGTCCGCAGCGTTTCGATGTCGTCTACAACCTTCGCTCGTTGGACCAGGGACAGCGCATCCGGGTGAAGACCCGGGTGGCCGAAGGCGAAGCCGTTCCCACCGCAAGCGGACTGTGGCACAACGCCAACTGGCACGAGAGGGAGGTGTACGACCTCTTCGGGGTGGAGTTCTCCGGCCATCCCGATCTCAGGCGCATCCTCTGCCATCACGAGTTCGAGGGGCACGCTCTGCGCAAGGACTACCCCATCGAGAAGGGGCAGATGTGCTACACGGTGGAGAAACTGCTGCCCGAGGAAGCGGTCCTGCCCGGCCGGGAGACCCGGCACGAGGGTCACTGGAACGCCGAAGGCGGTTGGGAGGGCGCTCCCGGCGTCGCCCTGGCCGACGAGATCCATTCGGACTATCTGCCGGTGAACATCGGCCCCAGCCATCCCGCCACCCACGGTGCGCTTCGCATCGAGGCCTTGCTCGACGGGGAGACCATCGTCCGCTCCGAGGCGGAGATCGGCTACCTCCACCGCTGCTTCGAGAAGGAGGCCGAGGACCACACCTGGCACCAGATCATCCCCTACACCGACCGGCTCAACTACGTCAGCGCCTTGACCAACAACGTCGGTTACGTCCTGGCCGTCGAGAAGATGCTGCAGTTGGAGGTTCCCGAGCGGACCCGGGCCATCCGCGTCATCGTCAGCGAGATGGGACGCATCATGGATCACCTGGTGTGCACGGGAACGAATCTGGTCGATATCGGCGCGCTCACCAACTACTGGTACACGTGGAATGCGCGCGAGTACCTCTACGATGTGGTCGAACGCCTCTGCGGGGAACGCCTCACCACCAGCTATACCCGCATCGGTGGACTCTATCGCGATCTCTACGAGGGCTTCGAGGACGACCTGCGTGGCGCACTGAAGAAGGTCGAGCAGGGTGTCCAGGACATGATGGCCCTGGTGCAGCGCAACCGCATCCTCATGGACCGGACCGTCGGGGTCGGGGTGATCTCGGCCGAGGAGGCGGTGCGATGGGGATACACCGGCCCCTGTCTGCGGGCCAGTGGGGTCGCCTACGACGTGCGCAAGGCCATGCCCTATTCGGGTTACGAGAACTACGACTTCGATATCCCGGTGGGGGAGAACGGGGACGCCTACGACCGGATCATGGTGCGCATCGAGGAGATCTACCAGTCCATCTCCATCATCCGTCAGGCCCTGGACACCCTTCCCGGCGGGCCGGTGCAGGCCGATGACCGCCGCGTCGTGTTTCCACCCAAGGACGAGGTCTACAACTCGATCGAGGGCATGATGAATCACTTCAAGCTCGTCTTCGAGGGCATTCGCGTGCCCAAGGGCGAGGGCTACGGGTTCATCGAGGCGGCCAACGGAGAGCTGGGTTTCTACGCGGTGAGCGATGGTTCGGGCCGTCCCTACCGGGTGAAGGTCCGCCCGCCCTGCTTCCCCATCTTCGCTTCCTTCACCACCCTGATCCAGGGCAGCATGGTTCCCGACGCCATCGCCATCCTGGGAGGGCTGAACATCGTCGCGGGAGAACTGGACCGATGAAGCAAGACACCGAGCTTCCGAAGGATCCGGAGCAGGGCAAGGTGGAGTCGCCGGCCGAGGAGCCGAGTGCGGAGCCTTCCTTTGCCTTCAGCCCCGAGCGCGAAGCGAAGTTCCAGGAGATCGTGCGGCGTTATCCCACGTCGTTCAGCGCGATCATGCCCACTCTGTGGTTGTGCCAGGCCGAGTGGGGTTGGCTGAAGCCGGGGATTCCCGAATGGGTGGCCGAGCGCCTCGAGGTGCCGGTGCGGCGGGTGTACGAACTCATCAGTTTCTACACCATGTTCTACACGGAGAATCCCGGGAAGTACAATCTGCAGGTCTGTCGGAACATCAGTTGCCATCTGATGGGCGCCCAGAACATCATCGACCACATCAAGAAGAAGCTGGGGATCGAGGTGGGACAGACCTCGGCCGACGGGATGTGGCGTCTGGAGGAGGTCGAGTGTCTCGGCGCCTGCGGCTACGGGCCGGTGATGCAGGTTGGAGACCGCTACTACGAGCATCTCACGATCGAGAAGGTGGACGCTCTGATCGAGGAGTGGAGCAAGAGTGAGTGACTTCCCGAAGATCCTCCTGGACAACGTGGGCGTGGAGAACAGCCACACCCTTCAGGTCTACCGTTCCCGGGGCGGGTACAAGTCGGCGGAGAAGACCCTGAAGACGATGAAGCCCGAAGAGGTCGTCGGGGTGGTCAAGGACAGCGGCCTGCGGGGCCGTGGTGGAGCCGGCTTCCCCACCGGGGTCAAGTGGGGCTTCGTCCCCCAGAACAGTGGGAAGCCGGTGTACCTGCTGGTCAACGCCGACGAATCGGAGCCGGGAACCTTCAAGGATCGCGACATCCTCGACCACGATCCGCACAAGATGATCGAGGGCATCATCATCGCTTCCTACGCGGTGAACTGCCACGACGCCTTCATCTACATCCGCGGCGAATACGGATGGATCGTCAAGCGGGTGCAGAAGGCGGTGGACGAGGCCTACGAGGCTGGCTTGCTGGGCAAGGACATCCTTGGAACGGGATTCGACCTGGAGGTGATCGTCCACCAGGGCGCCGGCGCCTACATCTGCGGCGAGGAGACCGGCCTGATCAACAGTCTCGAGGGAAAGAAGGGACAGCCCCGGATCAAGCCTCCTTTCCCCGCCGTCGTCGGTTTCCTGGATTCGCCGACGGTGGTCAACAACGTGGAGACCATCGCTTCGTTGCCGTGGATCCTCGAGCACGGAGCCGATGCCTATCGCGGAATCGGTACGGAGAAGAGTCCGGGAACCAAGCTCTTCAGCCTGAGCGGTCCGGTGAAGCGGCCGGGGGTGTATGAACTGCCCCTGGGTACGCCGCTGCGCGAGCTCATCTTCGGCGAGGAATACGGGCAGGGCATGCTGCCCGGGATCGAACTGAAGGCGTGCATTCCCGGTGGTTCGTCCGTTCCCGTGCTGACCGCCGAGGAGACGATGGCGGCCAAGCTCGACTATGAGTCGTTGGCCGAGATGGGGACGATGCTCGGATCGGGCGGCTGCATCGTCATCGGCGACGACGCCAGCATGCCTGAGGTCCTCAAGGTCCTCCTGCAGTTCTACCACCATGAGAGTTGCGGTCAGTGCACCCCCTGCCGGGAGGGCACCGGCTGGCTGGACACGATCCTCGAGAGGATGTTGGCGGGCAAGGGTCGGCCCGGCGACCTCGATCTCATCGAAAGGGTCTGTCAGAACATGGCGGGATTGACCATCTGCGTCCTGTCCGATGCGGCGGTCATGCCGACCCGAAGTTTCATCGCCAAGTTCCGCGACGAGTTCGCCGCTCTTCTTCCGAAGGACGAGGAGCCCGAGGAGTTCGTTCCCATCGCTCGCAGTGCCGAGGACCGGAGCTAGGAGACTCACGTGGCCAAGATCATCATCGACGGCAAGGAATGGGAATTCGAGGAGGGGATGAACCTCTTCGAAGCCTGTACGATCGCCCGAGGCGGTGAGAAGCTGCCCCACTTCTGCTACCACCCGGGGCTTCCCGTGGCGGGTGTCTGTCGCATGTGCCAGGTGGAGATCGAGGGCGTTCCCAAGTTGCAGATCGCCTGCAACTCGACCGTGCGGGACGGGATGGTGGTGAATACCCGAAGCGAGCGGGTGGAGAACACGGTTCGCCAGATCCTCGAATTCCATCTTCTCAACCATCCGGTCGACTGTCCGATCTGCGATCAGGTGGGCGAATGCGCCCTGCAGGATCAGTACATGAAGTACGGCCTGTACGAGACCGACGTCGACGTGGGCGACAAGGTGATGAAGCACAAGGCGCAGGCCATCGGCGAACACGTGATGCTCGACGCCGAGCGATGCGTGCTGTGCTCACGTTGTGTGCGTTTCACCGAGCACATCACCAAGACCAACGAGATGGGCATCTTCAACCGGGGCAACCACAGCGAAGTGGGCGTCGCTCCGGGTCTGAGTCTCGACAACGACTACAGCATGTGCGTGGTCGATCTGTGTCCGGTCGGAGCCCTGACCAGCCGGGACTTCCGCTTCCGCAAGCGGGTGTACCGGCTCTCCTCGGTCGACAGCGTCTGTCCCGGCTGCGCAACCGGTTGCAACATGCGCATCGAATACGCCGACGGAGTGATCTATCGGCAGAAGCCGCGCACCAACCTCGCAGTGAACGAATACTGGATGTGCGATCAGGGCCGCTTGCTCTACAAGCACGTCGGTGGTGACGACCGGCTCGAGGAGCCCTTCGTCCGCGAGGACGGCGAACTCTCTCCCGTCGGATGGGACCATCTCTGGTCGGCCCTGAAGGCCCGGTGGGAGGGCCTGGGGGAGAGCCGGCGCCTGGTCCTGGTCGGCAGCCCGCATGCGACCCTGGAGGAACTGTACGGCCTGAAGAGCCTGTTGGCGGACGCGGCCGGAGGGCGTGTGCTGGGTCACCGCCTCGATGGCACGGAGATGGACCGCGACGACGGTTTCCTCATGGCGGCCGATCGGACGCCGAACGACCAGGGGGCTCGACGGCTGGGTTACGAGGCATTCACCGCGTCCGAGCTGCACGACGCCGGAGGCGAGGATGCCCTGCTGGTGATCCTGGACAACGACCTGGCCGGCCTGGACGAGGCCGCGGCCGAGGCCCTGGGCTCCTACGGGGCAGTGGCCTACCTGGGATGGCGGGAGAACGCGACCTCCCGCGTGGCCGACTTCGTCCTTCCGGGCCTGAGCTACGCCGAGAAGGATGGCGTGTTCGTGAACAAGGATGGCCGGGCCCAGCGTTTCTTCAAGGCAGTCGATGGACCACGGCAGGCCCGCGAGGACTGGCGGCTCATCGCCGAGCTGGGGGAGATCTTCGGGCACACGCCCACCTGGCGTGCCCATCACGATCTGTTGAGTGAGTTGTCCGCCCGCCTGGACGCCTTCGGTGCCCTGGCCGGAGGAATCGGGGAGGAAGGCACCCTGCTCGACGGGGATTCCGCCGCGAAGGAGGTGGAGCGTGGCTGAGATCGCCTGGGCTCTGGGGAAGATCCTCTTCATGCTGGTCTTCGTGTTCACCGTCCTGGTGGTGATGATCTGGGGTGAACGCAAGGGTTCGGCCTTCATCCAGGATCGCATCGGCCCCAACCGTGCCAGCATCGGAGGCGTCATCCGTCTGGGAGGCCTCGTCCATCCGGTGGCCGACGTGCTCAAGCTCCTGTTCAAGGAAGACCTGGTGCCCGGTGCGGTGAACCGCTTCTTCTACACCATGGCTCCCTTCGTTGTGATGGTGATCGCCCTGGTGACCTTCGCCGTGCTTCCCTTCGGCGACGCCATCTATCTCGGGGACAAGGTGATTCCCCTGCGGATCGCCGACCTCGACGTGGGCATCCTCTATCTGCTGGCCATCACCAGCCTGTCGGTGTACGGCATCGTCCTGGCCGGCTGGGCGTCGAACAACAAGTACACCTTCCTCGGCGGTATCCGCTCGACCGCACAGATGATCTCCTACGAGATCAACATGGGTCTGGCCGTCCTGGCCCTGCTGCTGGTCTACGGTTCCACCCGGGTGGACGCGATGGTGGTCGAGCAGGGGCAGCTCCTCTTCGGCTTCCTGCCGCGCTGGGGGGTGTTCCTGCAGCCGCTGGGCTTCGTGCTGTTCCTGACCTCGGTCTTCGCCGAGACCAACCGCACTCCCTTCGATCTGGCCGAGGGCGAGAGCGAACTGGTGTCCGGTTACAACATCGAGTACAGCAGCATGAAATTCGCCCTGTTCTTCATGGCCGAGTATGCCAGCATGATCGTGGCCGCCGGTTTCATCTCCAGCCTGTACTTCGGCGGCTGGCAGGTTCCCTGGCTCGACACCATCACTCTGCGTGAACATGCCGGCACCTTCCTGGGGGTGTCCCTCTGGGTGGGGGCGGTGTTCAATCTGCTCTTCGCCGCACTGCTGTGGAAGCGCTACCGGCGCGAGCGTGGTCTGCTCGGGGACCGACGTGAACTCGAGCCGCTGGTGCTGGGCATCGTCTTCTTCATCCTGGCTCTGGTCTGTCTCGGCGCGGTGGTCATCGCCTCTCCCTGGAATCTGGGCGAGCAGGGCGCTGCCCATTTCGCGACCGTGGTCCAGGTGCTCAGCTTCATCCTGAAGACCCTCTTCTTCTCGTGGCTCTTCATCTGGGTACGCTGGACCTTGCCGCGCTTCCGTTACGACCAGCTCATGAAACTCGGATGGCAACTGATGTTGCCCTTGGGATTGTTGAACTTCTTCGTGACGGCGGCCGTGGTGCTGCTGGCCCGTTAGAGGAGGAAGTCCGGATGCCCTATTCGATTCACGGACCTCAGGCCGCGACGGGCGGTAAAGGCAGCCGGATGCGGGGGGCCGAGCTGTGGTATCTGAAGGAGATCTTCCGCGGGATGTATGTCACCGCGCGGCATTTCCTCACCAATGTCTTCCACATGGCGGACATGCCCACGCTTCAATATCCCGACGAGAAGCCCAACTATGGTCCCTGGCTGCGCAGCCGGCACCGGCTCATGAAGCGCGAGGACGGTACACCGCGCTGTGTGGCGTGCCAGATGTGCTCGACGGTCTGTCCGTCCGATTGCATCAGCATCGTGGCGATGGAGGACGATCGCCCCGACGTCGAGAAGCGTCCGGAGACCTTCACCATCGATCTGCTGCGTTGTGTCTACTGTGGAATGTGTGTCGAGGCGTGTCCTTGTGACGCCATCCGCATGGATACGGGCATCTTCGAGATCGCGGCCGACTCGAGGGAGAAATTCGTGGTCGACCTCGATTTCCTCCTCAACAACACCACCGATGGAGTGAAGCCCTGATGGAAGCTCTTTTCTTCTATCTCTTCGGCGGGCTGGCGGTGATCACCGCGCTGGTCACCATCACACGACGCGACGCGGTGACCTCGGCGTTCTGGTTGATCGCGTGTTTCCTGAACGTCGCCGCACTCTTCGCCATGCTCTCCGCACAGTTCATCGCCGTGATGCAGATTCTCATCTATGCCGGCGCCATCATGGTGTTCTTCCTCTTCGTGACGATGTTCCTGGGCGAACCCCGCCGAGTCCGGTTGAACCGGGGCAGGGCGATTCCGTTGATCTCGACGGTGACCGTGCTGCTGCTGGCCTATCTGCTCATGAGGATCACCAACACCCAACACCGGGGCTTCCCCTCGATCAGCGACAGCTACGGAAGCGTCGCCATGGTCAGCCGGAAGCTCCTGGTCGACTACGTCTTCCTCTTCGAGGTGACGGGATTGTTGCTGTTGGTGGCGGTGATCGGCGCTGTCTACGTCGCCCGCAAGCCGCGCACCGGTGTGGGGGAAGGGGAAGGCCATGTTTGACGCCTCGGTGGGCTTGAACCACTACCTCCTGCTGTCGGTCCTCCTCTTCGTCATCGGGGTGGCCGGCGTCATCTTCCGGCGCAATGCCATCATCATGTTCATGTCCATCGAACTGATGCTCACCTCGGTCAACCTGACCATCCTGGCGTACAGCCGATATCTGGGTGATCACACCGGACACGTCCTGGTGCTCTTCGTCTTCGCGGTGGCGGCGGCCGAGGCCGCCGTCGGCCTGGCCATTCTCGTGGAACTCTTCCGCAAACGGGACACGGTCGACGTCGATCGTTTCCGCCAGCTCATGGAGTAGGCAGCATGCACCCGATCACGGTTGAATATCTGCGTTGGATCGTGCTTCTACCTCTTGGGGGGGCGGCTTTCCTGGGCATCACGAACCGGCGGCTTCCCACCGTGGTGGTGAGCCTGGTGGCTTCGTTGACGGTACTCGGATCGTTCCTGTTGTCGGCCCAGGCCTTCTTCGCCCTGCGGGCCCTGCCCACGGCCGGTCGTCTGCTCACGGACCGGGTGTATTCGTGGATGCCGGTGGGTGACCTGCGTATCGACGTGTCGTTCATGGTCGATCCGTTGACCGCGGTGATGATCCTCTTCGTGACCGGGGTGGCCTTCCTCATCCACATCTACAGCATCGGCTACATGAAGGGCGACCGGGGCTACCAGAGGTACTTCGCCTACCTGAACCTCTTCGTGGGCATGATGCTCATCCTGGTGTTGTCGGACAACCTGCCCCTGTTGTTCGTGGGATGGGAAGGCGTCGGCCTGTGTTCGTACCTGCTCATCGGCTTCTGGTTCGAGGATCTCGCCAACAGCGCGGCGGGAAAGAAGGCCTTCCTCGTGAACCGGATCGGCGATTTCGGCTTCCTGCTGGGAATGCTGCTCATCGCCCGCACCCTGGCCGGCAAGGTCGGAGGCGAGAACCTCTTCTCCTTCGCGGTGATGGCGCAACACACTTCCCTGTTGGCGCCGGTGGCGACGGCCATCGGGCTGCTCCTGTTCATGGGAGCCACCGGCAAGAGCGCCCAGATCCCCCTCTTCGTGTGGTTGCCGGACGCCATGGCCGGCCCGACTCCCGTCTCCGCTCTCATCCATGCCGCCACCATGGTCACCGCCGGTGTCTACATGGTCGCCCGGATGAACTTCCTCTACGTGCTCACCCCGACGGCGATGGCGGTGGTGGCGGTCATCGGAGCCCTCACCGCGCTGGTGGCGGCGACCATCGCCGTCACCCAGGACGACATCAAGAAGGTGCTGGCGTACTCGACGGTCAGTCAGCTCGGCTACATGTTCCTGGCCTGTGGCGTGGGCGCATTCGGGGCGGGGATCTTCCATGTGATGACCCACGCCTTCTTCAAGGCCCTGCTGTTCATGGGCGCCGGCTCGGTGATCCATGCCCTGCATCACCAGCAGGACATGCGCTACATGGGCGGCCTGAGAAGCAAGATGCCGGTGACCTTCGTCACCATGTTCGCGGCGATGCTGGCCATCTCCGGGGTGTTCCCCTTCGCCGGTTTCTTCTCGAAGGACGAGATTCTCTACAACACCTTCCTGGATTCGAAGGTGCTGTGGGCGATCGGCTACGCGGTTGCGGGTTTGACCGCGTTCTACATGACCCGTCTGCTCGCCCTGACCTTCTTCGGCAAGAGCCGGGTGGACGAGGAGCACGTGCATGAAGTCCACGAGTCGCCGCTGAGCATGACCATTCCGCTGATGGTGCTGGGCGTTCTCAGTCTCATCGGTGGATGGATCGGGTGGCCGCACTTCCTGGGTGGAAGCAACCGTTTCGAGACCTGGCTGGCTCCGGTCTTCAGACATGGGATGGAGGGGGAGGCGATGGCCCATGGAGCGGAGAATGCGGTCCATGCCTCGGCCGCGGCCCATGCGGCGTTGGCGCACGGTGCCGAGACGGCGGTTCATGCCGGTGGCTCGACCGAGTTGGCTCTCGCCGTCGCTTCGCTGGCCTTGGCCCTGCTCGGTATCGCCGTCGGATTCGTGGTGTACCTGCGGCGGCTCGATGTGGCCGAAGCGGCACGGCGCGCGGCCGGCGGCCGTCTCTACTGGCTGCTCAAGGGCAAGTACTTCGTCGACGAGATCTACGAGGCGCTCATCGTACGGCCGGGCTACTGGTTGAGTGACATCGTCTTCTTCCGCTTCACCGACGCCGGCCTCATCGACGGGGTTCTGGTGAACGGCACGGCGCGCTCACTGGGGATCCTCGGTTCGGTGCTTCGTCTGCTGCAGAACGGAATGCTCCGTTGGTATGCGTATTCGTTCACCCTGGGTGTGCTGGTCATACTCTTCTACCTGGTCCGCCACCTCTAGGAAGGGAAGATGGAAACGATTGCAAATCACCTTCTAAGCTGGGTGATCTTCCTGCCGCTGGCGGGAATCGTTCCCCTGCTCGCGCTTCCCCGGGGCGCTGATCGAAGCGCCAAGTCGGTGGCGGCGGTCATCCTCCTTCTGGACTTCCTGCTCAGTCTGAAGCTGCTCGCAGGTTTCGTCCCCGGCGGTGGCTTCCAGTTCGTCGAAGACCATCTCTGGGTGGAACGTTTCGGCATCCACTACTCGCTGGGAATCGACGGTATCAGCCTGTGGCTGGTGATGCTCACCACCTTCCTGGGCCCGATCCTGATCATCTCCACCTGGAACGCCATCACCACGCGGGTGCGCGAGTTCATGGTCTCGATGCTCTTCCTGCAGACGGCGATGCTGGGCACCTTCTGCGCCACGGACATGGTGCTTTTCTACGTGTTCTGGGAGGCCATGCTCATCCCGATGGCCCTGATCATCGGCATCTGGGGTGGAAAGCGGAAACTCTACGCGGCGGTGAAGTTCTTCCTGTACACCTTCGCTGGAAGCGCCCTCATGCTGGTGGCCATCCTGTACATGTACAGCCAGGGAGCCGGTTCGTTCTCGTGGTTCGCCTTCCGCGATCTGCACCTGACGGGTACGCAGGCGGCCTGGCTCTTCGGGGCCTTCACCCTGGCCTTCGCCATCAAGGTCCCGATCTTCCCGCTCCACACCTGGTTGCCCGACGCACACGTCGAGGCTCCGACCGCCGGTTCGGTGGTGCTGGCCGGGGTCCTGCTGAAGATGGGAACCTACGGTCTCATCCGCTTCGCCATTCCCTTCTTCCCGTCGGCGGCGGCCCAGTTCGCGCCCCTGCTCTCCACCTTGGCGGTGATCGGCATCATCTACGGTGCCCTGGTGGCCATGGTGCAGAAGGACGTGAAGAAGCTGGTGGCGTATTCCTCGGTGAGCCATCTGGGCTTCGTCGTGCTGGGTCTCTTCGCCATGAGCACCGAGTCGATGGCCGGCGCGATGTTCGTGATGTTGAGCCACGGCCTGTCCACCGGAAGCCTCTTCCTCCTGGTGGGCTTCATCTACGAGCGCCGTCATACGCGTCTCATCAGTGACTTCGGGGGCATCGCGCGCGTGATGCCCCTCTATGCGGCTGCGTTCATGTTCGCGACCCTGGCCAGTGTGGGCTTGCCGGGGCTGTCCGGTTTCGTCGGCGAGTTCCTCGTGCTGCTGGGCACCTTCAAGAGTGTCACGCTGCATCATGCCACCCTGTTCACGGTGCTGGCCGCCACCGGCGTGATCTTCGGCGCCCTCTACATGCTTTGGATGTATCAGAGGGTGTTCCTGGGCGACTGTGAGAATCCCAAGAACCAGGGCCTGAAGGATCTGGGACTGCGTGAAGTGCTCATTCTCGTGCCGATCTTCTTCTTCATCCTGTGGATGGGCGTTCAGCCGAAACCATGGCTGAAGTCCATGGAGCCGGCACTCGAAGCGTTGATCGAGCAACAACAGCAGGCGCTGTCGGCCTCGGGCGGAAGCGAGGCACTGCGTTGGGTGGAGATCACACCGGCGACTTCGCTCGAGGAGGTGCAGCGATGAGTTGGACGGAACTCTCCTACATCGCCCCCATTCTCTGGCTCGTGGCCGGTGGTGTCGTGGTCCTGCTGCTGGAGGCCTTCGTGCCCCGGCGTGACAGCGATCATCTGTCCATCGTGAGCGCGGTGTTCCTCGTGTTGGCGGGTCTCTCGGCGAACACCGGTCTGGTGCGCACCAGCCAGTCGCTGTTCCACGGCGTCCTGCGGGCCGACGCCTTCGGCTCATTCTTCGCACTCATCTTCGTCATCATCGGTCTGTTGACGGTGAGCCTCGGCGCAGTCTACCTGCGCCGGCAGAGCACACCGATGCCCGAGTTCTACGTATTGGTACTGTTCGCGACGGCGGGAATGATGCTGCTGGCCTCGTCGACCGATCTGGTCTCGGTCTTCCTTTCGTTGGAACTGATGTCCATCGGCGTCTACGTGCTGGCCGCCATCGAGAGGAACTCCAGCCGGAGCCAGGAAGCCGGCTTCAAGTATCTCATCCTGGGCGCCTTCGCCTCGGCCTTCCTGCTGTACGGGATCGCCCTCATCTACGGCACCACCGGAACGACGCAATTCGAGGTCCTCGGAGCCAGGATGGGCGGGAACGCGGCCCTGGCCGGCAATCTCGTCTTCTGGGCCGGATGGGGCCTGATCATCGTCGGCGTGGGCTTCAAGGTGGCGATGGTCCCCTTCCACCAGTGGACGCCCGACGTCTACGCCGGCGCGCCGGCGCCGGTGGCCGGTTACATGGCCGCCGGGGTGAAGGCGGCCGCCTTCGCCGTCCTGGTGCGTCTGATCTGGACGGGGATGCCGCTGTTGATGGACAAGGCGGCGCCCCTGCTCATGGGCTTCGCCATCGTCACCATGACCTTCGGCAACATCGTGGCCCTGGCCCAGAGCAACCTGAAGCGGATGCTCGCCTACAGCGCCATCGCCCACGCCGGCTACCTGCTGGTGGGTGTGCTGGCCATCAGCGGCCACGCGGACGATGCGGCCACCCGGGGCATCCTCTTCTATCTCGCCGCCTATGCCCTGATGAACATCGGCGCCTTCGGCGCGGTCACCTTCGTGAGCCGGCGCCGGGGTGAGCGGTCCGAACTGGCGGGTTTCGCGGGCCTGGCCCGCCGGCATCCCTGGGTGAGCTTCTTCCTGGCCGTCTGCATGTTCTCCCTGGCCGGCGTACCGCCGACGGCCGGATTCTGGGGCAAGTTCTACGTCTTCGGCGCGGTCATCCAGCAGGGCATGGTGGGCCTGGCGGTGATCGCCCTGCTCAACAGCGCGGTGGCTGCCTACTACTATCTTCGGGTCGTCGTCTACCTGTACATGCGCGAGCCCGGTGAGGATGCCTACATCGGCGACGACGTCCAGGCGTCGGCCGCGATCGGAGTGGCTGCCATTCTCCTGTTGTGGATCGGCCTGTTCCCGTCGTCGGTGCTCGAGCTGGCGCGCCTGGGAGCGGCGGCTCTGGCCCGGACCTTCTGATACGGAGAGACCATGGAGGGATCTTCCTCGCCGCGGACTGGGGGCGGGAATCTCCATCTCATCGCGATCCTCGCTCTCGGCGGCGCTCTGGTGGGCGCCGCTGAGTCCATGTATCACCACAGTGGCCCGATGCCGATGGGTCATCCCCCCTGGGGTGGGGCTTCCCCCATCGCCATGATGGGTCTGCAGGCCGCGCTCGTCGCCGCTCCGGCGGCGGCGATGATCCTCCTGTCGTGGGCCGGTCGGAAGGCCGTGAAGAATCCTAGGCCGGGGTCGGGGAAGGGTGGGGATGGGTCGGGAAGGGAAGGGCCGAGCGGCGGGGGCGTGCCGTCTCCGGCCGTGGTGACCTTTGCCGCCGTGTTGCCCACGGTATGGGTCGATCTGGACCATCTGGCGCGCTTCTCCCACTGGCCGCTGATGAGCTATCACCGGCCCGCTCTCTTCGCGGTGGAGGTCGCCGTCCTGGCCGGGACGCTGTCGGCCGTGGTGGCCTGGGCCGCGGTCCGGGCGCTTCGGCGGTGGTCGTCGTGGAGCGTGCGGTCGAGGAACGGCCGCCGGACGGCATGGGCGGTGATGACCGTCGTGGCCGCCCTGATGGTGGCGGCGGCGGTGCAGTTGGCCTTGCCGAAGGACTCGGCGGCAGGTGGGAGCGGCAAGGCGCAAACGGGTCGGGTGGCCCGCTCACAAGGTCTTCCGTCCTCGGACGCGCCCAATCTCCTCTTGTTCACCATCGACACCCTGCGGCGCGATGCCGTGGGCGCCTACGGTGGACCGTCCACTCCCGGACTCGACGGGTGGATCGATCGGGGCGTGCGGTGCCAGGCCTGGACCTCTTCTCCATGGACCCGTCCGACCTTCGCCTCGATCTTCTCGGCGGTGGCGCCGACCGGCCACGGCGCGGATCGTCACCGGCCGGTGGCCGCGGAGGTGGCCTGGTGGCCGGAGATCCTGCAGCAACGGGGTTGGGAGACGCGGGCGTGGGTGTGCAACCCCCATCTGGAAGCGGGACTGGGTTTCGCCCGTGGTTTCGACCATTTCGATCACTCCTCGCAGATCGGGTGTCTGCAGCCGGTGTCGCAGATGCTCTGGGTGCGGTGGTTGCATCGCCACCTGTCCGAGCGTCGTGATCGTGGTGACCGCATCATCCGGCGGGCGTGCCGGTGGTTCCGTGAGCGGCCCGAGGGTCCGTGGTTCGTCTGGGTGCACGTGGTCGATCCGCACATGCCGTATCACCTGCGTGGACCGCACGGAGAATCGGACGATCCCCATCCGGGAGAATGGCTCGATCCGCTGCGTCCGTTCCTGCAAGACGGGGCGGTGCGCGACGTGGCGGCCATCCGCGCCGCGGCCGATACCCTGGGAGCGGGGGCTCGCTCCGCCCTGGAGGAGTTGTACCGGCGGGAGGTGCTCTTCCTCGACCGCCAGGTCGCGGGCTTGCTGGAGGCGGCCGAGATGGCCAGTGCCGATCGTCCCCTTCTGTGGGTGATCGCGAGCGATCATGGAGAGGAGTTCTTCGAACACGGGGGCTTCGAGCACGGTCACACGCTCTATGGAGAACTCCTGAGGGTTCCGCTGGCCTTCGGGGGCGACGGTTTGCCCGCGCACGGGTGGGCTTCCGGTTTCAAGCTGGAGGACATCGGTCCGACCCTGTTCTCGTTGCTCGATCTCCCTCCGATTCCCCGGTGGGGACGGGCGGCGGCGGCGGTGGACTCCGTCCTCGTCCCCCTGGTCTTCGGGCTCGACCGCAGTGAGCGGCTCCGGCAGGCCTCGATCCTGCCCGGCGGGGGGGAGGGGAGTCCTTCGAGGAGGGACGATGGGCCCTGCGATCCGCCGCCGATGGTCGTCGAGGATCTGCTCTACGGTCCCCCGCGCACCCGACTGATCCTCGACGGGGGCCATGGTGTGTTGCGGGATGACGAACGCATCCGTTTCGCCCGGATCGACGCCTGTGGGCCCTTGCGTGAGATCCCCGAAACGATGGACGCCGCCGAACTGTCGGTGGAGGAACGTGCGATCTTCGACGCCCTCGATCGCTGGAGAGCGGCTGCGGCGCGGATTCCCCACCCGGAGGTGAGCGACCCCGCTCTCCGGGCACGGCTGCGAACCCTGGGCTATGTGGAGTGAGGCCATGAACCGCCGGCGAGGGGCTTGGTGGGGCGCTCAGGGTCTTGGAGCCCTGTTCACCGGGGCCTTGCCGTTGATGTTGGCCCGGGTCGATCCCCTGCGCGAGCTGCCCTCGTTGGCCCGTGGACTCGATCCGCTGTTGCAGTGCGGGATCCTGCAGTGGGTCCTGCGTCATCCGCCGGTGCAGGCGGCCGCTTGGCAGGCCCCCTTCTTCTGGCCGGCGCCGTGGAGCCTGGCCTACATGGATTCGCTGGCAGGGCAGGCGATGCTCGTCGCCCTGTTGCCGGGAATGCGGAGCTGGCCCGCGGTGGCCTACAACCTGGCCCTGGCGGGAACCCTCGCGCTGGCCTTCCTGGCCACGGTGAGGCTGGCCCGGGAGCTGGGACTGTCCCGCCCGGCGGCCTGGATGTCGGCCCTGGTCTATACGGCCGGACCCCATGCGGCCGGTCACTACCACCACCTCAACCAGCTTCCCACCCCGTGGCTTCCGCTGGCCCTGTGGGGTCTCCTGCGCCTGTCCCGGGGACGCTGGGATGGCCTGGCCGCCCTTCTTCTCTCGGTGCTCCTGCAGCCTCTGTGGGGTTTCTACAACCTCGCTTCGCTGTGGATGACCGTCCTGATCGGGGTCTTCTTCCTCCTGCCCCGGCTGCGGGGACGTCGAGGGCTGGCTTTGGCGGCCGTACTCGCCGGAGGCCTGATGTGGGCGGTCGCGTCGGGGGCGCCCTACCGTCACGCCGCCGACGCGGTGGCAGGCTTCGTACGGGGACCCGGATCGGTCGGCCCCTGGGCGGGCCGGCCCTTCGATCTCCTTCACCCGCCCGCCGTTCACCTGCTTCCCTGGCCCCGGGCGCTTCCGGGCCGGCCCGTCCTGTATGCCGGTCTGCTGTGGCCCCTCCTGGCGCTGGTGGGTTGGGTGGGGGCATGGAGGAACGAAGGAGATGCCGCGCGCCGGCGGCTCTGGTGGGGCCTGGCCGTGGCTGCTGGCGCTGGCTTGATCCTGGCCTTCGGCCGGCGCATGCCGCTGCCGGGCCTGGGTGAGGTCTCCCTTCCTTTGGCCTGGCTGCAGGACCGCTTCTGGGCCCTGCAATCGCTGCGTGCGCCGACGCGCCTGTTCCTTCCCGGGATGCTCTTCCTCGCCGTGGCGGGAAGTGCTGCCTGGGATCGATGGGGGAGGATGCAGAAGGCAGGGGTGGGGATGCCCGGGCCGGGTGCTTCGCGCCGGACGCTCCTGGTCTCCTCGCTGGTGCTGATCGCCCTGCTCGACCTCATGCCCGGGGGGCTCGAGCGGGTACGTGCCCATCCCGACCAGGAGGAACGCTCGCTGCTGGAAGTGCTGGCGCGTGGGGACGGGGCGTGGATGGCGTTTCCCACTCCCTGTGAAGAGACCGATGAGCGTCCGCTCGATGCCCGCTGCATGCTGTGGGCGGCAATGGTCGACCGTCCGGTGGCCGGGGGCAGCAGCGGTTTCGTGCCCATGGAGGTGCGCCGCCTGCGGCGCGCGTGCTGTCGTGGGCCGAACGAGTTCTGCGTGGCCGATCTCCAACGGGCGGGGGTGGAGGAGATCGTGTTCCCCCGTGCGACGACCCTGGGCCAGCCCGCTGGGGCCGAGATGGTATGGGAAGGCGAGCGCTGGATGGTGTGGCGTCTCTCCGGCCAGACAAGTGGTAGAGGGTTGTGAAACCCGGGAGGCCGAGCTCCAGGCCATGTACCGACGCGCGGCCCGGCGATGAGGGCCTGTTCTGGGACATGAAGACGGCCGCGGTGAATGCCCACCGCGGCCGCCGGAACCCATCCGCAGGACGCAGACGGGAGTCTTCGTCTATTTGATCAGCACCATCTTCTTGACCACCGCGGTGTCCTGGGTCTGCACCTTGTAGAGGTACACACCCGAGCCCACCGCCGCGCCGTGGGCATCCTTGCCGTTCCAGATGATGCTCTGGGGTCCGGCCGGCAGAACGGCATCGAGCAGGGTGGTGACCAGGGCACCCTTGAGGTCGTAGACCTTCACGGTGACCCGTTCCTTGGCCGGCAGAGCGAAGTCGATGGTCGTGCTGGGATTGAACGGGTTCGGGTAGTTCTGCGAGACGACCAGCTTGCTGGGCACGTCGGCGCCGATGGCCGGGCCACCGACGGTCTTGCCCCAGGAAGCGAAGATCTCGCCGAGCAGCTTCGCCCGGGCCGACACACCGTTGTCCGGGGCATTCAAACTGCTGCGGACGAATTGCAGATCGTAGGGGAAGACGTTGGTGAAGATGTCATTGGTGCCGTCGGGCGTGCCCGCCTCGCGGTACCACTCCCACCCGGCGGAGACGTCAGGACTGCTGCCGGGCTGGTTGAAGCGGTGGGTCATGACCGGCTCTGCACCATTCGCGTCCAACTCGTCGAAGTCGTTGATGACCAGGCAGCCGCCGTAGGCTATGTAGAGGGTGACGAAGCTGGGATCATTTCCAGTGCTTGTCACCACGGGAGCGGTCTGATTGCCGATCTTCGGACCGACATCGTCGCTCACGAAGACCACACCCATCACGTTGTTCAGGAAACTGGTGGTGGTGGCGCCACCAGCGTCCATGGACGCTCCGATGTCGTCGCCGAAGAACGCACCGTGACGGGAGACGGTCTCGCTGGCCTGGTTGAACCAG
>JAOZPE010000014.1:37783-63247 GCA_029932915.1 Candidatus Krumholzibacteriia bacterium | reverse complement strand
GCTTCGGAGGCCTCGGCTCGGAACTGCTGCGGGGATGGATGGCCGGCTGGCAGGTGTTCATGAACATGTTCATCCTCGGCTGGGTGGGCATGGCCATGGGCAAGGTCTGTCACCTCGCCTTCGGCTGGCCCCTTTGGGTGGGCCTGGTCATCCCCAGCGTGATCACCGCCGTCTACACCCTGGCCGCCGGCTACTGGGGCGTGGTCATGGGCGACTTCCTGCAGGGGATCGTCGCCATCTTCGCCATCACGCTGGTCTCCTTCGCCGGGATCGCCGCCGCCGGAGGACCCACGGAGATCACCGCGCGCCTGGTCGAGCTCGGCCAGGGCTGGCGTCTGGACCCCTTCGCCTTCACCGGATGGATCCACGGCGACTTCCCCGTCGTGTGGTGGCTCACCATGCTGGTGATCTCCGTCGTCGGCGGCTTCGGCATGGGCACGAGCATCGACTGGTACGTGGAGGCCCAGCGCATCCAGTCGGCCCGCACGGTGCGCGACGCCAGCTACGGCATCTGGGCCGGGGGCGCGGTGACCCTGGTACGCAACGCCCTGTGGGGAGCGTCCATCCTGGCCTTCTTCGTCATGCTCCCGAACATCCACGAAGCGGCCGACTACGAGCTGGGATGGTTCCGCCTGGGCTTCGAGCTGCTTCCGATGGGCCTGGTCGGCGTCTTCTTCGGAGCCATCCTGGCCATCCACTTGTCGACCATCTCCAGCCATCTCAATCTGGGCGCCCTGTACTTCACCCGCGACCTCTACCAGCGTTACCTCCATCCGGACGCCTCCCAGGGCACCCTGGTGTGGGTGGGACGGCTCACCACCTTCGTCCTCCTGGTCGGATCGTTCTTCTACGGCTTGATGATGAAGGAGATCACCCAGTGGCTGATCTTCGCCCTGTGGCTGATGATGGCCGGCGTGTGGCTTCCGAACATCCTGCAGGTGGTGTGGTGGCGCTTCAATGCCTGGGGCTATCTGTCGGCGTGGATCGCCAATCTCGGCGTCTCCTGGCTGGTGGTGTGGATCCTCCCCGCCTTCGGCATCCTTCCCCACCTTCCCGACTCCCTGCAGTTCTGGCTGTTGATGGCCCTCGGCGCGGCGGTGTTCCTCCCCGCCACCCTGCTGACTCGTCCGGAGGAGATGGATCATCTCGTGCGCTACTACCTCATGGCCCGGCCGCTGGGCTGGTGGGGACCGGTGCACCGGGAAGCGGTGCGCCGGGGCCTCATTCCCGCGGAGAAGCCGGCCGGCGCCGAGGACGGTGGACGGACCGCCACGGTGTCCCGACGCTGGGGCATCCGCCGGAAGTGGACGGCCCAGGACGCCGAGGAGTGGAGCCGGGAGGACTGGATCGCCATCGTCCTCTCCCCGCTCATCTTCTCCGGCATCCTGATGGGCCTGACCAAGCTGGTCCTCCTGCAGAGCGCGGGGGTGTGGATCACCGCGGCGACCCTGCTCGCGATGGCCTTCCTCTACTGGGTGATCGATCCCAAGCTGCGCGCGATCTCCGCCGACTACGAGGCCCGTCAGCACCGCTATCTGGAGGAGCTGGAGAAGCGCATGCAGTGGAACGACGAGAGCGCCCATGGGCTCTCGGCGGAAAGGAGTTGAAGGTGGACCGCGGACTGGTGACCCTCATCGGAATGAGCATCGCCTACCTCGCCTCGCTGCTGGGCATGGGTTTCGCCTGGTGGGGCTGGCGACGCAAGCAGCGGCGGCAGCGCAAGGGGGGAGATTGATGCAGCCCCTTCCCGCCGACCCTCCTCTCCACGGCTTCTTCTGGAGCATGGTGGTGCCGGTTCTGTTGTTCGCCGTGGCCGCCTCGGCTACGTGGCTGCTGTACCGGCGCTTCTCCCGCCGGCGGTGATGGCCATGGCCCGAAGCGTCGAAGGAATCCTGCGAGGCCTGCGGTCGAATGCCCGACACTGGCCCCGAAGCGGTGCGCCCCTCTCCAGTACAGCCCACCGGCGCCGCTGTCGGCCCGGCGCAGCCCACCGGCGTCCTTCCCGCTTCCGCATCGGCGCGGCTGCAATCCTCCTCGCCGCCCTGTGGATCCTCGCGTCCCCGGCGCGTGCCGCCGCTGAGGACGGCGATCCTGCCGCGTGGGTCGATCCCTTCATCGGCACCGGCGGACACGGACACACCTACCCCGGCGCGAGCCTGCCCTTCGGCATGGTCCAGCTCAGTCCGGACACCCGTCTGGAGGGTTGGGACGGCTGCTCCGGCTACCACGACGACGACCGGGTGATCTACGGTTTCTCCCACACCCACCTGAGCGGCACCGGGGTCTCCGACTACGGCGACATCCTCCTGATGCCGGTCACCGGAAGACCGCAGCTCGACCACGGCACGGCGGACGATCCCGATTCGGGCTACGCCTCGCGTTTCGACAAGTCGACCGAGCGGGCCGAGCCAGGCTGGTACGCCGTCCATCTGGACGACTACGGCGTCGAGGTGCAACTGACCGCCACGGAGAGGTCGGGACTGCACCGCTACGACTTCCCCGCCGGCAGAGCGGCCCACGTCATCGTCGATCTCACCCACCGCGACCGGGTGATCGACTCGTGGATCCGCGTGGTCTCCGACCGGGAGATCGAGGGCCTGCGCCGATCGACGGGATGGGCCCGCGACCAGTGGGTCTTCTTCGTGGCGCGCTTCTCCCGCCCCTTCGCCTCCGTCGAACTCGCCCGCAACGATTCCCTTCGCGCGGGCGCCGATTCCCTCCGCGGGGAGAACATCAAGGCCAGCTTGTCCTTCGGCGACGAGGGCGGTCCGCTGCTGGTGAAGGTGGGGATCTCGGCGGTGGACACCGACGGCGCGCGGGCGAACCTCGACAGGGAACAGCCCGGCTGGGACTTCGACGCGGTGCGCGAGCGGGCCCGCGTGCAGTGGAACGAGGTACTCGGACGCATCGAGGTGGAAGGAGGAAGTGACGAGCAGCGCACGATCTTCACCACCGCCCTGTACCATTCCTTCCTCGCGCCGAACGTCTTCAGCGATGTCGACGGTCGCTACCGGGGCATGGATCAGAGGATCCACCATGCCGAGGGGCGGCGGCAGTACACCGTGTTCTCGCTGTGGGACACCTTCCGGGCGACCCACCCCCTCTTCACCCTCCTCGCTCCCGAGCGGGTGAACGAGTTCATCCGGACCTTCCTGAGCCAGTACGAACAGGGAGGACGGCTGCCGGTGTGGGAGCTGGCGGCCAACGAGACCGACTGCATGATCGGCTACCACAGCGTGTCGGTCATCGCCGACGCCTACCTCAAGGGCATCCGCGATTGGGACGCCCACGAGGCGCTCGAGGCCATGGTGCACAGCGCCACCCTCGATGCGCGCGGACTCGACGTGTACCAGTCGATCGGCTTCATCCCCTCCGATGCCGAAGGCGAGTCGGTGTCCAGGACCCTCGAATACGCCTACGACGACTGGTGCATCGGCCGCATGGCGCAGTCCATGGGATACGAAGCCGAGGCCGCACGCTTCTTCCGGCGCAGCCAGGCCTGGCGGCATCTCTTCGATCCCACGACCCGCTTCTTCCGCGCGCGGGAGAACCAGCGCTGGCTCACGCCCTTCGATCCCCGCCGCGTCGACTTCAACTACACCGAGGCCAACGCCTGGCAGTACCGCTTCTTCGTCCCCCATGACGTCCCATCCCTCATGGAGGCCATGGGCGGCGATGAGGCCTTCGCCGCTGCGCTCGATTCGCTGTTCAGTACCACCAGCGAGACCACCGGACGCGAGCAGGCCGACATCACCGGTCTCATCGGCCAGTACGCCCATGGCAACGAGCCCAGCCACCACATCGCCTGGCTCTACCACTGGGCGGGACGCCGCGACCTCACCGCCGCACGCGTCCATCGCATCCTCACCGAGATGTACCGCGCCGCACCGGACGGTCTCAGCGGCAACGAGGACTGCGGCCAGATGTCCAGTTGGTACGTGCTCGCCTCACTGGGGCTCTATGAGCCCGCTCCCGCCTCCAGTCAGTGGCTGTGCAGCGTTCCCCTCTTCGCGCGCGCCCGCATCCACCTGGGAAACGGCAGGACGCTGGTGATCGAACGCAACGACGCCGATCCCGCCCGCCCGTGGAAACTGCGGTGGCGAGGACACGATCTCCAGCGCGCCTGGCTCGATCACGAGGAACTCACCGAAGGCGGGACCCTCGACTTCGTGGCCACCGCCCGGCTCGAGAGCCTGCAGCGACCCTCCTTGCGGGTCCCCGGACGAAGGGTGGTGCCGGCCCCCTATGTCGTGGCCAGCTCGGACGGCTTCCGCGACTCCCTGCGGCTCGAACCCAGGTGCGCCGACCCGGAGGCCACGGTCGAATTCATCCAGCTCGCCCCGGGCAGCGGCGGCATCCTTCCCCCGTGGCAGCCCGTCACCGGGCCGATCGTCCTGCGTGACTCCGCCCGCCTCCTCCTGCGCGCCGAGCGCGACGGGAACTTCAGTCCGGTGGTACCTGCCGACTTCCACCGCATCCCCCACGACTGGACGGTGCAGCTCGTCTCCACCCCCAACCCCCAGTACACCGCCGGCGGAGCGGACGCCCTCATCGACGGCCGGAGGGGAAGCCTGAAGTGGCGCACCGGAAAGTGGCAGGGATACCAGGGAGAGGACTTCGAGGCGGTGGTCGATCTCGGCCGGATCGAACGCATCGAGAGCGCCGGAGCCGGCTTCCTCCAGGATCAGGGCTCGTGGATCTTCTTTCCCACCGAGGTGGAGATCGCCGTCTCCGGGGACGGCCACCGCTACGAGCCGGTCGCCCGCATCGACAAGCGCCCGATGCCGCGCAGCGAAGAGCTCTCCATCGAGGACCTCACGGCCACCTTCGAGCCGGTCGAGGCCCGCTACCTGCGGATCCACGCGCGCAACTACGGCGTGCTGCCCGCCTGGCATCCCGGCCACGGCGGGCAGGCCTTCATCTTCGTCGACGAGATCCTCGTGGAGACCTCGCCTCTCACAGACTCCGACCGGTGAGATAGCCGTCGCGGATGGCGTCCTGGGCCTTTCCCACCTGTTTGGCGTCACCGATCACGTGGACGGGCAGCTTGGACGAGAGCTGCGAAGAGAGTTCATCGCGGCTCCTCATCCCCGTGGCCACCACGATGCGGTCGACGTCCTCGATCACCAGGGGAGGGCTGCCGTCGAGCTCGATGCGTCCACCGTCGACACGGCTCACCCGATAGCGGGTATGGATCACGGTCCCCTTGGCGGCGAGTTTCTTCAGGGTCATGGCCTTCTCGATGGCCTCCATCCCCCGCGCCACTTCCTCGAGCATCTCGACGATCACGACCTCGTTGTCCTGGCTCACCAGTTTGCTCGCGATCTCGATCCCGATGAGACCTCCGCCGATCACGAGCACCTTCTCCTCGCGGGGCAGGTGTTCGTCCTCGAGGAATTCGGTCCAGTAGAAGGTGCGCAGTCCCTCGATGGGAGGCACCGCCGGAACCGCGCCGGTCGCGACCACCACCTCGTCGAAGCCTCCACTCTCCAGGCCCTTCGCATCGGCCTCCTCGCGCAGCACCTTCACGCCCGAGCGGGAGAGTTCCTCTTCGTAGTAGTCGAGGATGCCCCGGAGGCTCTGCTTGCCCGGAGCCAGCCAGGCCAGGTTGAACTGTCCCCCCAGCCGTTCCTTCTCGTAGAGCGTGACCTCGTGACCGCGCCCGCGAAGGGTCAGGGCCACCTCCATCCCCGCCAGACCTCCACCCACGATCGCCACCTTCTTCACCTTCGAAGGCGCCGAAGGTTCGGGGTCGTCGTAGCCCACGCGGGGATTGACCACACAGCGCAGGCCCTTGCCCGAGCGGACCCCACCGAGGCATCCGTCCGAACAGGCCAGACACGGGCGGATCGCCCCGTCGACCTCACCGAGGACCTTCCCCGTGAAATCCGGATCGGCGACCATCGCGCGTCCGACGGCGATGTAGTCCACATGGAATTCCTCGCGCAGACGCTCGACGTCCTCGGCCGTCTCCACTCGGCCGACGGCGATCACCGGAAGGTCGATGGCCTCGCGGACCTTCCCCGCCATCTCCCAGGTCTTTCCCTTGGGGACGAACATGTGCTGGAAGAACCACGGGGGCGTGCTGCACACCGTTCCGGCCGAGATGTGCAGGGCGTCGACCCCGCGCTCGGCGAGAAGACGGCCCAGGGCGATGGTCTCGTCCATCTTGATTCCACCGTCGATCATCTCGTCGCCGCTGAGCCGGACGATCACCGGCAGATCGACTGCCCCCTTCACCGCTTCGACCACCCGCAGGGGGAAGCGCGCGCGGTTCTCGAACGAACCGCCCCATGCGTCGTCCCGGTCGTTCACCGCGGGGGAGAGGAACTGGGCCAACAGGTAACCGTGACCCAGTTGGAGTTCGATGATGTCGAAGCCCGCCCGCTTCGCCCGGCGCGCCCCCTCGACGAACAACGCGACGGCGGCATCCATGTCCTCCTCCGTCATGCGGCGGGGAACCGCGCCTCCGTTCTCACAGGCCCGATCGGTCGAGGAGAGGTGGACGTTGCCGGGGATCTTCGGGTTGGCCATGCGCCCGGGATGGTTCAGGTGGGCGATGACCTGCGCTCCCTCGCCGTGCATGGCCTCGATGAGAGCGGTGAGGCCGGGGATCTTGTCGTCGTCGTCCAGGCCGATCTGGGTGGGGATCTCCCGCAGACTCGCGTCCAGATAGAGCGGCTCCAGGGCCACCGCGCCGACGTGCCGGCTGCGCGGCAGATAGAAACGGTGATGGGCGGCAGTGATCCCGCCCTTGCCATCGCTGTACCCGAGCTTCAGGGGCGGGATGATGAAGGGATTGGACAGGGAGAACATGGCTGCGACCTCCTTCTCGTTGCAGGGAAAGATGGCCTGCCTGGGCCCGGGAAACGAGAGATTTATGGCCTTTTCCCCGGCCTCAAACGGACGTTTGCTCCGAGATCCTGCGCCGAGGCCAGAGGCTCCCCCACCACCCGCCGGTGGCCGCTCGGCACCGGCGGGGGTGACAACTCATCTCCTGCGACTATCATGGGAGCCGCAAGAACGTGTTCCCCAACGACGGAGGATTTCGTCCCCATGGATATCAAGGCCACCCTGCAGGACGTCGAGGAAGCCTTTGCCCGCGTCGAACACCCGGAGATCTCCCGCACCCTCGTCGAGCTCGGCATGCTCCGCGACGTCTCGTTGGACGCCGATGCCCGGCAGGTGTCGCTCACCCTGGTGCTGCCCATGCTCCAGATTCCCGAGGCGGTACGCGACTACATGATCAACAGCCTGCAACAGGCCCTCGTCCCCCTCGACCTGACCCTCCATCAGGTGGAGCTGGATGCCATGGACGACGCGCAGCGCGCGTCCTTCTTCGAACAGTCCCAGGCCAACTGGAAGGCTTGATCCCACGATGAAACCGATGCTGCTCTTCTCCGCCCTGCTCCTGTCGGTCACCCTGTGCCCCGCCGCGAGCCACGGCGGGGACACCGTCGAGACGGTGCGCCCCCAGAAGGACCAGGTGGGCTTCGCCGTCTCGTGGGAGGACATGCAGCAGGTCGCCAGCGAAGCCCTGCAGAAGGAAGGACTGCCGCCCCTGGACGCATCGGGCTTCGTCGCGCACGCCCCGGACGGGCCGGTGTGGACGGCGGCGATCATGCCGCACGACGACTACGTGTACGCCGGCCCCACCGCGGTGCATCTGCTTGGGGGAATGGTCGCTCCACGCTGGATCGTCTTCGGCGTGTGCCACGCCTGCCGGCGCATCGGCGTCCGCGACCGGCTCATCTTCGACGACTACGAGCGCTGGAAGGTGGCCGGAGTGGAGTTCCCGGTCGACACCGAGCTGCGGCAGCAGATCCTCGACCGCCTCGATTCCTCCACGGCCTTCGTCGATCGCGAGCGGCACCGGCAGGAACACTCGGTGGAGGCGCTGTTGCCCTGGACCCGTCTGGCGGTGGGCGATTTCCAGTTCGTGCCCATCCTGGTTCCGGGCATGGAGTTCTCCCGCATGGACAGCCTGTCCACGCGCCTGGCCACGATCGTCGCCCAGATCTGCAGCGAGCGCGGGTGGACCCTTGGACGCGATCTGGGAATCCTCATCTCCGCCGACGCGGTCCACTACGGATGCGAAGGCTGGGGCGGCCGAGGATACGATCCCTTCGGATGTGACGGTGAGGGTCACGCCGCCGCCATCGCACAGGACCGCACCCTGGCCGAGGCCACCCTGTGCGGACCGTTGACCCGGTGGGGGCCGGCGTCCTTCGCCCGCCTGGTGTGGGACGACGAACACCCCGAGTACCCCTATAGGATCACCTGGTGCGGGCTCTATTCCATTCCCTTCGGTCTGCTCACCACCGATGCGCTGCGGCGGTCCCTGGAACTGCCCCCCCTGACCGGGACGCTCGTGCGCTACGGCGACAGCGTCAGCGACGGCCGCCTGAAGGCCGATGGAACCCAGCTGGGAGTGACCGCACCCAACACCCTGCAGCACTGGGTGGGTTACGCCTCGGTGGCCTACGCTCCAGGGCCCTGACTTCACCACCGCCCCTCGGGGGGCGACCTCTGCGACAAAGGGCCCGGGGCTCCACCCCGGGTAGCCGCGCACACGGCGTGGCACGACCCGACCGGGTACAGGGAGCCAGGAAGGGTCTTTCCTTGTGGCCTTCTCCGAGACGGTGCTAGCATCGTTGCTGCACTTCCTGACCCACCGCCGGAGATCCCGACTCCGCTCCGGAGCCGGTCCATCTCCCCGGCAGCCTCTCGGCCAGGCTTCCAGCGGGGAGGAATCATGAAGGATAGACTCGCCTCGGTGGCTACCTATGTGGCCTATCTGGGGATGCTGATCTGCGTCGCGGCCTTCGTCGGCCGTTTCTACGGTGCCAAGACCGTCCTGGGTTATCAGGCGGCGAACGTCTTCTTGCTCGGTGTCGGCCTGATGGTGTGGTCATGCTGGGCCAAACTGGAAGCTCGTTAGAGCTCGACCCACGAGGCCGGCGGCGGCCAGCAACCGCCGCCGGATCATTCTCGCCCTCGACTCTCAGCCTTCCGGTTCGATGCGGTAGACGACCACCTTCTCCGAGCGGTACACCTCGACGAAGCCCGCGGGAAGCCGCGGTGAGCCGGGCTCGAGCAGGTAATCGAAACCGCGCGGTTCGCGCAGGCTCCACCACCTCGCGTCCGGGGCCGTGCGGGTGACCACCAGATAGTCGGCGTGCAGATCGTCCAGGGGCATCCCCGCCGGATGCTTCGGCGCGTAGCGCCGAAGCCGTTCGCTCACCCCGCGGTAGGACACCAGCCCCTGCGCCGTCCCCTCGTACTCCATGGGGGTCTCCAGGTACTTCGAACCCGCGTAGTACGCCCAGATGGGATCGATGGCCATGATCACCTTCCCCGGCAGCTCGGGATCGATCACCCTCAATACGGCGGCCACGGTGGAGGCCTCGGCCACCGGACGGTTCTCTTCACCGGCATATTCGGCCACCTTCAAACCGCCGGCGGCGAGGGCCACCACCACGAGGGCCGCGGTCACCAGCGGCCAGGACAAGAGGCCCGCCGTGCGGACGAGCCGGCCGTGTCCCTCCGGCGCGATCCGATCCCTCAGCCTGCCGACGAACCACACCAGGAACCAGACGCCCAGGATCAAGCTCGGGGCACTCCAGCCCAGCAGGGCATACTCGGGTTGATAGGCCTGCGAGGTGGCAACGAGGTAGGCGGCGGCCACCCCGCACACGATGAGCCAGCTGCGCCGCGTGGACGACCACAGTCCCAGCACGAATCCCGGAACGAGCAGCCAGCCCGCAGGGCCGGCCAGCCGCATCAACAGGGGAAGGCTGCGCGTCAGGTTCATCTTCATGTTGAGCAGATACGGATGGGGGAAGGCGGTGAAGACATCCCACAGGTTCGTGCACGAGGAGACGCCGGCGGCGTGCCAGAGCATCTGCAGGCTGTGGGCCCGCCACTGGTCGCGGAAGATCCCCACGCACACGTTGAGGGGCTCGAGGGTATGGAAGGGTGAACCGTTCCACCGCGCGTTCACGATCCACCAGGGCAATCCCACGGCAACGAAGGACAGCAGAAAGACCAGGACCCCCCGCACGTGCCTTCTCGAAGAGACGGCCGGATCTGGACCGCCCGCGGGGATCCACCGCTCGGCGACGACCAGGACCAAGGGCAGCACGAGGAGGACGGCACTGGTGTAGCGAGTCAGTGCAGCCAGACCGCAGACGAGCCCGGCGGCGATCCACCTTCCCATTGAAGACGTCTGGATCGCGCGGAGGAAGAGAAGCAGGCCCGACAGGAAGAGGAAGGCGTCGAGCATGTGGTTGTGCGCCTGCAGGGATTCATAGAGGTACAGGGGAGTCAACGGCAGAAGGATCTGGGTGGACCATGCCACGCCCTCGTGCCGCGTCAGGCGCAGCGCCAGGTGATAGGCCACCACCAGCAGGGCCACACTGGAGACCATGGAGATCGCACGGCCCACCTCGAAGCCCGGCGCGAAGTGGCTGCCCATACCGACGAGAAGCGAGTACAACGGAGGCCAGAAGCCCGCGGTCCAGCCGCGGTAACCATGACCGGCGAGGAGTTCGCCGCCGGCGAAATACTGCATGACCCCGCCCCACTCGTCGAAGATCGAGTGGATCGGAGCCACACCGCTCAAGACGAGGCCATAGCCCGCGGGGATCCACCAACTCCGGGTACGCCGCAGGATTCCCGCTCCGAATCGCGATCCTTCGCCGTCCATCGCCTTCTCCGTGTGTCCCGCCGGGCTTCCTTTCCTTTGATTGTGGCGCCGATGGATGAACAGGGTCAAGCGACCTCAGGGTGGACACGCGGATCTGATATACTCGCAGCTCGGTACGAAAGGCGGGCAATCGGCTCCCCGATCACATCCCCGCGCAATCTGCAGCCGTGGGCCTGAGGAGCACGAACATGAACAAATGGATCATCGCCACTCTCGTCCTTGTCGTGGGTCTGGGAGCGCTGATCTCTCCGTCACCGGTCCACGCACAGAACGTCGTCATCGACGACTACACCGCTGGAACGGTCCAGCTCGGTCGCACCACCGCCGGTTGGACTCCGGTCGCGCCGGGCACCAGTGGCTCGGTCACGGCGAGCATCACCGACTATCTGGTGGGAGCCTCCGACCAGAGCCAGGTCTCCTACGAGTATCTCTTCACCGATTTTGCGGGCATCGACTTCACCGACGTCGATTCCATCGTCCTCGAATTCGTCCAGGACGACAGCAATCCCGCGATCGACTTCGCCGTGATCGGTCTGGTGGCCACCACCACGGAGGTCCCCACCGAGAGCACGAGCATGGGATCGCTGAAGAGCAACTACCGCTGACCGCGCCTCTCCCACCCGTGATGTCGAGTCGGAACAGGGCCCGGAGCTTCCCGCTTCGGGCCTCTTTCTGTCCCCCCCAGCGGATCCACCGATACCCCCGCTCGGGGATCCCCCTCGATCGATGCCCCGATGTTAACGAACATTGACTCGCTAACTTCTGATTTTTCTGTTTGTTAGGACGCTTATTGATCACACCTTTCGGGCGAAGGGAGGTGCTGCATGTCCGATCCGATCGTCACCATCTGCGAGCACTATCACCGGGACCGCAGCCGCCTGATGGACATCGTCCGCGAGGTGCAGGCCCGGCAGGGTCAGGTCTCCCCGGAGGCGGAGGCCGTGATCGCCCGGGAACTCGGCTGCAAGCCAGTGGAGGTGCAGAGTACCGTGTCCTTCTACGCCTTCCTCAGTGAGCGCCCCGTCGGACACATTCCCATCCGCCTGTGCAACGACGTCGTCGACCGCATGGCCGGAGCCGCCGAGGTCGCCCGAGCCTTCGAACGCGAACTGGGCATTCCCATGGGCTCGGTCACCGGGGATGGTCTCTTCGGTCTCCACTGGACCCCGTGCATCGGCATGAGCGACCAGGCTCCGGCGGCCCTCATCGGCGACCTGCCGGTCACCCGCCTGCGACCCGAGGACGTCCCCGAACTGGTGGAGATCCTGCGCCTGAGCAAGGACCCCCACGCCATTCCCCGCGAGGTCGGCGACGGCAACAACGCCCATCCGTTGGTCCGCAGCATGGTGCACAACAACATCCGCCGCAGCGGGCCGGTCTGCCTGTCACCGTGGCCCCGTGGTGAAGCTGTCCACCGCGCAGCCGCCATGGATCCTCGCGAGATCCTCGAGACCATCGGGACCTCCGGTCTGCGGGGCCGCGGCGGCGCTGCCTTTCCCACGGGAATGAAGTGGAGGTTTGCGGCCCAGGCTCCCGGGGCGAGGAAGACGGTGATCTGCAACGCCGACGAAGGAGAACCGGGGACCTTCAAGGACCGCGTCCTGCTCACCGAGCAAGCGGGCATGGTCGTCGAGGGCATGATCATCGCCGCCCGGGCCATCGGCGCCGACGAGGGCATCCTCTATCTGCGGGGCGAGTACGAATACCTGAGGGCCTTCCTCGAGTCCGTTCTCCAGGAGTACAGAGCGGACGGCCTGCTCGGCTCGTCCATCGCCGGCCTCGGTGGCTTCGACTTCGACATCCGCATCCAGATGGGAGCCGGCGCCTACGTCTGCGGGGAGGAGACCGCGCTCATCTCCAGTTGCGAGGGCCGCCGGGGCGATCCCAGGAACAAGCCACCCTTCCCGGCCCAGAAGGGCTATCTCGACCGTCCCACCATCGTCAACAACGTCGAGACCTTCTGCTGCGCGACCCGCATCGTCCTTGGCGGAGCCGAGTGGTTCCGTTCGCTGGGCACCGAATCGTCCCCGGGAACGAAGCTCCTGAGCGTCAGCGGCGATTGCGAGCGTCCCGGCGTGTACGAATTCGAATTCGGGACTCCGCTGAGTTCGGTCCTCCGCGCGGTGCAGGCGGACGACGCGCAAGCGCTCCTGGTGGGTGGACCGTCGGGGCAGTTCGTCCAGGAAGCGGGCTTCGGCCGCACGATCGCCTTCGACGATCTCGGCACCGCCGGGGCGGTGGTGGTCTTCGACCACTCCCGCGACCTGCTGGAGATCGTCGAGCAGTACATGGAGTTCTTCTGCGAGGAGAGCTGCGGCTACTGCACACCCTGCCGCTTCGGCAACGAGGTGATCCTGCAGATCGTCCATCGTCTCCGCACCGGCTGGGGCAAGCCCGAGGACCTCGATCTCCTCCGCGAACTGGGGCAGGTGATGAGGAAGGCCAGCCGCTGCGGCCTGGGGCAGACCTCGGCGAACCCGGTGCTGAGCACCATGGACCAGTTCCCCCACATCTACGAGTCGCAGATCGCGCGTCCCCGCGGATTCGATCTGGCCGCGGCGACATCGCAAGCCGAGGCCCTGGCCGGGCACCCATCCCGTCACCTCGAGAAGGAGGGTGATCATGCCTGAAGAAGTCACCCTGACCATCGACGGAAAGAAGATCACCGCGAAGATCGGACAGAGCATCCTGGAGGCGGCCGAGGAGAACGGGGTGTACATCCCCCACCTGTGCGCCCTCCAGGAACTCCACTCCACCGGCGCCTGCCGCGTCTGCATGGTCCGCATCGACGGCAGGTACAGCGCTTCGTGCACGCAGCCGGTGTCCGATGGCCTGCAGGTGGAGGTCGAATCGGACGAGCTGTTGGAGATACGGAAGATGATCGTGGAGATGCTCTTCGCCGAGGGCAACCATTTCTGCCCTTGTTGCGAGAAGAGCGGCAACTGCGAGCTCCAGGCGCTGGCCTACCGTCTCGGCATCGACAGCGTGCGCTTCCCGTATCAGTTCCCCCAGCGCGAAGTCGACGCCGAGCACCCCGACGTGTTCATCGACCACAACCGTTGCATCCTGTGCGGACGCTGCGTCGAGGCATCCCGGAACGCCGATCACAAGACCGCCCTGGAATTCATCGGACGCGGCAAGAACAAGCGTCTCGCCGTCACCGGCATCGTCGATCTCGACCGGGCGGACAAGGCAGTCTCGGTGTGTCCGGTCGGAGCCATCCTGCTCAAGCGCCAGGCATTCCAGGTGCCGCTGGGTCAACGCCGTTTCGATCACGAGCCCATCGGCGCCGAAGTGGAATCGAGGAATCCGGAGGTGAGAACGCCATGACCACCGCCGTCAAACCCCGCATCGCCACCGTCTCGCTGGCCGGCTGCTTCGGCTGCCATATGTCCTTGCTCGACATCGACGAGCGTCTGCTCGATCTGGTCGAGATCGTCGACTTCGATCGCTCACCCATCGACGACATCAAGACCTTCACCCACCGCTGCGCCATCGGATTGGTGGAGGGAGGCTGTGCGAACGACGAGAACGTGCACGTGCTCGAGGAGTTCCGCGAGAACTGTGACATCCTCGTCTCCATCGGCGAGTGTGCCCGCACCGGCGGGATCCCCGCCCTTCGCAACTCCATTCCCCTGGCCGAGTGCCTCGACGAGGCCTATCGCAGCGGGCCGACGGTCTACAACCCCACGGGAACCCTTCCCACCGACGAAGAGCTTCCCCTCCTGCTCAACCGGGTGGTGCCCTGTCACGAGGTGGTCCGCATCGACTACCACGTCATGGGATGTCCGCCCTCGGCGGAGACCCTGTGGCAGGTACTCACCGCCTTGCTCTCCAACGAGAAGGTCCAGTTGCCCTACGAACTCATCAAGTACGACTGACCGTCACGGGACGCGGCCGCGGGGGCGGACCACCGTGCTCCAACGGTCCAGGAGGATCGAGTCATGAGTACGAAGATCGTCATCGAACCGGTCACGCGGGTGGAAGGTCACGGCAAGGTCACCATCCACCTCGACGACATGGGAAACGTCGACGAAGCCCGCTTCCACATCGTCGAGTTCCGTGGTTTCGAGCGCTTCATCCAGGGACGCCCCTACTGGGAGGTCCCGGTCCTGGTGCAGCGCCTCTGTGGCATCTGTCCGGTCAGCCATCATCTGGCCGCATCCAAGGCGATGGATGCCGTCATCGGCGTGGACACGATCACCCCGACCGCGGAGAAGATGCGCCGCCTGATGCACTACGGGCAGATCTATCAGAGCCACGCCCTGCACTTCTTCCATCTGGCCTCACCCGACCTGCTCTTCGGATTCGACGCCGACGCGAGCCAACGCAACGTCATCGCCGTCGCCCAGGAGTTCCCCCAACTGGCCACCCAGGGCATCCACATGCGGCGCTGGGGACAGCAGATCATCGAGGCCACCGCGGGCAAGCGGATCCACGGAACCGGTTCGATCCCCGGGGGGGTCAACAAGAACCTCTCGCTCGAAGAGCGCGACCGCTTCCTCGCCGACCTCGACCAGCAGTTGCAATGGGCGAGGGAAGCTGTGGCCATCGCCCGCGACTACACGATGGAACACCTGGAGACGGCCCGCGGCTTCGCGGCGTTCCCCTCGAACCACGTGGGACTGGTCGACGATGAAGGGGTTCTCGACCTCTACGACGGCCGTCTGAAGGCCATCGACCCGGACGGAGAGGTGATCTTCGAGGGCATGGAGGCCCATGAGTATTCGGACTACCTGGCCGAGGAGGTCCGGCCCTGGTCGTACATGAAGTTCCCCTTCATCCGCAGTCTGGGACCGCGGCGGGGATGGTACCGGGTGGGGCCGCTGGCACGGGTGAACCTCTGCCGGCGCATGGGCACACCCGAAGCCGACGCCGCGCGCGAGGAGTTCATGGCCCTCACCGACGGCAAGCCCAATCATCTCACCCTGGCCTACCACTGGGCACGGATGATCGAACTGCTGCACTGCGCCGAACGCATCGGTGAACTGCTCGACGATCCCGATCTCCAGGGCGACGAACTCACGACGAGCGGCGAGTTCCGTGGCGAGGGTGTGGCCATCATCGAAGCTCCCCGCGGAACCCTCTTCCACCACTATCGGGTCGACAGGAACGACCAGGTGACGATGGCCAATCTCATCGTCTCGACGACCTCGAACAACGAGGCCATGAACCGGGCGGTAACCGATGTGGCCGAGAAGTACCTGTCGGGTCAGAGGATCACCGACGGCCTCCTCAATCACGTCGAGGTGGCGATCCGGGCCTACGATCCCTGTCTCTCGTGCGCCACCCATGCGCTGGGGCAGATGCCCCTGTCCATCGAGATCGTCGGACCGGATGGGGCGGTTCTCGCCAGCCGGCTCAAGGGGTGAACCATGCAACGCCCACCGGATGCGACCACGGAATCGAGGAGCGGACCATGAGCACCGGCCGGCCCTATCTGCTGTACGCCTACGGCAATCCAGGCCGGCTGGACGACGGTCTCGGACCGGCCTGCGCCCGACGCATCGAGGCGCTGAGGCTTCCCCAGGTCACCGTCGAATGCGACTACCAATTGACCGTCGAGGACGCCTGGCTGGTCTCCCAGCACGATCTCACCATCTTCGTCGATGCCTCGGTCGATGGACCCGCGCCATGGCGGTTGAGTCCGGTGCACGAAGATCCGAGCCCCGCCTTCTCTTCCCACATCTGCAGTCCGGGCACCGTGATGGCCGCGGCACGCCAGGCTCTCGGCGCCGACCCCGTCGTCTTCCAGTTGGCGATCCGCGGCTATCGCTTCGACGGCTTCGGGGAGGAACTCACCGAGAACGCACGCCGGAATCTCGATGACGCGGTGAAGATGCTCGTCGATCTGTTCGAAGGAAGGAGGCAGCTGCCATGAGTGGGGAACTCTGGGCACTGGTCACCGTGGCCGCGACCGTGGCCCTCTTCCACACCCTCACCGGACCGGATCACTACCTGCCCTTCGTGGTCATGGGCCGGGCCAGGTCGTGGAGCCTTTCGAGAACCATGGGCCTGACCTTTCTGTGCGGCCTGGGTCACGTCGGCAGTTCCATCGTCCTTGGTCTGGTCGGAGTGGCGTGGGGGATCTCCGTCTTCCACCTGGGAAGGACCGAAGAGGCGCGGGGGCAGATCGCGGCGTGGATGCTCTTCATCTTCGGCTGCACCTACCTGGTATGGGCCCTGTGGCGCCTGGCGAAGGGGAAGTCCCACTCCCACCTGCACGTCCACGCGGACGGTACCATCCACACCCATGCCCATACCCACCACGACGAGCACGCCCACGTCCACGGGAAGAAGGGTCTGACTCCCTGGATCCTCTTCACCATCTTCGTCTTCGGCCCGTGCGAGCCTCTCATCCCCCTGGTGATGGTGCCCGCCGCGCGCGCCAGCGTGTTCTCCCTCGTGGTGGTCACCGGCATCTTCTCCGTCGTCACCATCGCCACCATGCTGGTGATGGTCACCGCCCTCTCGACCGGTCTGCAGTTCGCCGGCATGGGACGTTTCCACCGTTTCGCCCATGTCTTTGCCGGAGCCGCCCTGAGCGTCTGCGGCGCGGGCATGCTCCTGTGGGGATGGTAGGGTCATGGCCACCGGCTCCTTGTCTGCGCAACGCTTGCGCCTCCGACTGCAGGGCCGGGTGCAGGGAGTGGGATTCCGGCCCTTCGTGGTACGCCTGGCGCGCGACCTCGAGCTCTCGGGTTTCGTCGGCAACGACTCCCGTGGGGTCTTCGTCGAGATCGAAGGCCGGACCGCCGATCTCGACTCGTTCCGGCGCCGCCTCTTCCGTGAGCTGCCCCCGCTCGCCCGCATCAGCGGCATGGAGGTCGCCGCCCTCCCGGCCCGGGGTGAGAGCAGCTTCGAGGTCGTCGCATCGCGCCGCGAGGAGCGGCAGGACCTGGCTATCACCCCCGATGCCGCCGTGTGCCCGGACTGCCTGGCGGAATGTCTCGATCCGGGCGACCGCCGCTACAACTATCCCTTCACCAACTGCACCAACTGCGGCCCGCGCTACAGCATCATCCTCGAGATCCCCTACGACCGGCCCAACACCACCATGGTCGGCTTCCCCATGTGCGAGGACTGCCGGCGAGAATACGAGGATCCGACGAACCGCCGCTATCACGCCCAGCCCAATGCCTGTCCCGAGTGCGGCCCGCGGGCCTGGCTGAGCACGGCGCAGGGAGAGGAGATCGCCTGCGACGATCCCCTCGTCGAAGCCGCTGCCCTCCTGCGGAAGGGTGGAATCGTGGCCGTCAAGGGTCTCGGCGGCTTCCACCTGGCCTGCCGGGCCGACGACGACGAAGTGGTGCGCCGGCTGCGAGAGCGAAAGGGACGCGAGGCCAAGCCGCTGGCGGTGATGGTGAAGGATCTCACCGAGGCCGAGGAGCTGGCCGTACTGAGTGATTCGGACCGCAAGGTCCTCACCGGACCGGCCGCCCCCATCCTCCTCGTGCCCCGCCACCCCAGCTCTCCGGTGAGCAAGGAGGTCTGCGGAGAGAGCGATCTCGTCGGAATCCTGTTGGCCTACACGCCTCTGCACCACCTCCTCCTTTCGCACACCGCCCTGCCGGTGGTCATGACCTCGGGCAACGCTTCCGGCGAGCCCCTGTGCTTCGAGAACGGCGACGCCCTCGAACGGCTCGCCCCGATGGCCGACGCCTTCCTGCTCCACGACCGTCCGATCCACCGGCCGATCGACGACTCGGTCCTGTTGTCCCTGCAGGAGAGGGATCCCCTGCCGGTACGGCGCGCCCGGGGCCTGGTTCCCGATCCCATCGCCTGCGCCCACCACACCGACCACCCGATCCTGGCCTTCGGCGGCGATCTCAAGTCGACGATGTGTGTTCTCGATGGAAGCCGGGCCGTGCTCAGCGAACACCTGGGCGATCTGGAGGATCCCCGCTCGTACCGCAACTTCCTCGCCGCAGCCGAACGTCTGAAGGATCTCTTGAGGGTCGAACCCGAACTCCATGCATGCGATCTGCACCCGGGCTACCACAGCTCCCGCTACGCGCGCGATCTGGGTGTGCCGCTCATCGAGGTCCAACACCATCACGCCCACGTCGTGTCCTGCATGGCCGAGAACCGGTTGGACGGGCCTGTTCTGGGAATCGCCTGTGACGGCACCGGCTACGGAACCGACGGTAGCATCTGGGGCGGAGAGATCCTCCTCGCCTGCCACGACGGCTTCGAGAGACGGGCCTCGCTGGCGCCCTTCCTTCTCATGGGTGGTGACCTGGCTGCGCTCGAACCGTCGCGCTCGGCCGCCGGCGTACTGCACGCCGCAAGCGGTGAGGCATGGACACGGTTCTTCCCCCCGGCGTTCTCCGACGACGACCCCGAACGGCTCGAGCAGTTGGCCCTTCAACTCCGCCGCGGCCTGCTGACCGTCCCCACCAGCAGCATGGGAAGACTCTTCGATGCGATGGCCTGGCTGCTCGATCTCAGCCGGCGCAACCGTTTCGAGGGAGAGTCCGCCGTCGCCCTGGAAACTGCGGCCCACGCGGCCGGAGCAGTCGATCCGCCTCCGGTGGAGGTCGACCGCAACGGGGACGGCCTGTGGCGGATGAACGGCAACGCCCTGGTCCTGGACATCCTCCAGCGCTACCGCGAGGGAGAGGATGCCCGCCTCTGCGCCGCTCTCTTCCACGAGGGCGTCTGCGAGATGCTGGCACGGGCCACCCGCTTCATCGCCCGGGAGACGGCCGTCCGCACGGTCGTACTCTCGGGGGGATGCTTCGTGAACCGGCTGCTGCTGGACGGAGTCACCCGCAGGCTGCGGGCCGACGGCATGGAGGTCCACCGGCACCGTCTGGTTCCTCCCGGAGACGGGGGTCTGTCCCTGGGTCAGGCGGTCGTCGCCGCCGCCCGCTCGAGGAAAGGAGGAAGACCATGTGCCTGGCCGTCCCCGGAGTGATCGTCACCATCGACCCGAACCTTGACGCTCCAAGCGAAGGGCACGACGCCGACGCGATCGGGCGCGAGGCCATCGTCGACTTCGGAGGCACCCGGGTGCGGGTCTCCCTGGCGCTGGTCCCCCAGGCGGAAGTGGGGTCGTGGGTCCTCGTCCACGCGGGAATGGCCCTCGAGGAACTCGACCGCGAGCAAGCCGAACTCACCTGGCGCGACCTGAGGGAGGCCGGCGTTCTCGGCGAAGAGCGGCCTGCGGCCGCGAGGCGGAGGTGAGCATGAACAGCGGCCCATCGATCGTCTCCCTGCGGGCCACCGCCCACCGGCTCGCCGAACGCATGCGCGACGGACGTCCTCTGGCCTTCATGGAGATCTGCGGCACCCACACCGTGTCGCTCCTGCGCAGCGGAGTGAAATCGCTGTTGCCTCCGTCCATCCGCCTGGTATCCGGGCCCGGTTGCCCGGTCTGCGTCACCCCCCAGGGCTATCTCGATGCAGCCTGTGGGCTGGCCCTGGACCATGGGGTCACCATCCTCAGTTACGGGGACATGATCCGTGTCCCCGGCTCGAAGCTCTCCCTGGCCCAGGCACGAGCCGAGGGGGCGCGGGTCGAAGTGGTGTACTCGGCCCGGGCCGCCGTCCGCTACGCCGCCGAGCATCCCCAGGAGGAGGTGGTGTTCCTCGCCATCGGATTCGAGACCACCACCCCCGCCTCAGCGGTCACCGTCCTGGAGGCCCAGGCGGCGGGCGTGGACAACCTCTCCCTCCTGGTCGGTCACAAACGGGTCCTGCCCGCCATGGCCGCCCTCCTGGAAGACGGCATTCCCCTCGACGGTTTCCTCTGCCCCGGTCACGTCAGCGTCATCATCGGGACGGAGGTCTACCGCCCCATCGTCCGGCGCTACGGCAAGGCGTGCGTGGTGGCGGGTTTCGAGCCGGAGAGCATGCTCGAAGCCATCTGCCGGCTGGTGGACATGGTGCAGACGCATCGCCCCGGCGTGGCCAACTGCTATCCGGTCGCGGTCCGGCCCGAGGGCAGTCCGCGAGCCCGCAGACTCATCGATCAGGTCTTCCGGACGGCCGACTCGGTGTGGCGGGCCATGGGCACCATTCCCGACTCGGGTCTGCGCCTGCGGGAGGAGTATGCCCGTTTCGACGCCCAACGTCGTTTCGACCTGTCCATCGATTCCGATGAACATCCACCGGGATGCATCTGCGGCGAAGTCATCCAGGGCAAGTGCGAACCCGCACAGTGCACCCACTTCGGCCGAGGCTGTACGCCCTCCCATCCCATCGGTCCGTGCATGGTCTCCTCGGAGGGAAGCTGCGCGGCCAGCTACAAGTACGGCCGGATCGTGCCGGCCAGCGACGGGTGCGCGTCACCGCGGCCGGTGCGAGAGGAGACACCGATGCAGGAGGAGACGCCGGTGCAGGAGGAGACGGTATGAACGACGAGCGCATCCTGCTGGCCCACGGCGGAGGAGGAGAGATGACTCGCGCGCTGCTGGAACGCTCCATCCTTCCCTGGTTGAGCAATCCCGCCCTCGACCCGTTGACGGACGGCGCGCTCTTCGATGCTCCCTCCCACGGTCGACTGTGCGTCACCACCGACGCCTCGGTGGTCCAGCCCCTCTTCTTCCCCGGAGGGGACATCGGCCGCCTCTCGGTCTGCGGCACCGTCAACGACCTCAGTGTGATGGGAGCCCGCCCCCTCGTTCTCACCCAGACCCTCATCCTGGAGGAAGGGCTCCCCCAGAAGACCCTCGAACGCGTGATGGCCTCCATCGCGGCCGCCGCCCGGGAGGCCTCCGTTCCTGTGGTCAGTGGCGACACCAAGGTGGTCGAGCGACGGCACGGCGATGGACTGGTGATCTCCACCGCCGGAGTTGGAATCGTCCCGGATACCGTGCATCTCGATCTCAAGCGCATCCGACCCGGCGACCGCGTCCTCATCAACGGTTCCATCGCCGACCACGGGCTCACCATCATGTCTGCGCGCGAGCAACTGGAGTTCTCCAGCCGCCTGCGCAGCGACGTGGCCCCCCTGCACGAACTCTGCGAGCGCCTGCTCGAGCTCGGTGACGCCGTGCGCTTCCTGCGCGATCCCACCCGCGGAGGACTGGCCGGGGTACTGGCCGACATCGCCGAGGCGAGTGGCCTGGGCATCGAGGTCCGCGAAGTGGACGTCCCCCTGCGGGCGGAGACCCTGAGAGCGGCCGAACTGCTCGGCCTCGATCCCCTGACGGTGGCGAACGAAGGGAAGGTGGTCGTGGTGTGCGAGGCCGCGGCCGCCGAGGACGCCCTCGACCGGATGCGAAGCCATCCCCAGGGCCGGGAGGCGTCGATCATCGGCACGGTCGTCGAGTCGGACCCGCCCCTGGTGGAACTGGTCACCCGTGCCGGAGGCAGGCGCATCGTCACCCGCCCCCATGGCGAGGAATTGCCGAGAATCTGCTGAACGCACGCCGGAGGAGAGAGGAGGCGACATGCACGAAGCGTCCATCGCCGAGTCCCTGATCGAGCAGGTCCTCGATCTCGCTCGCCTGCATCGACTGCAGGAGGTCACCCGGGTGCATGTCGAAGTGGGCGTGCAACGGCTGGTGGTACCGGAGGCCCTCGAGCTCGCCTTCCAGGCGGCGAGCGAGGAGACCCTCGCCGCCGGCGCCCGGCTCGATCTCACCGAAGTGGCGATCCGGGCCCGCTGCCAAGCGTGCGGCAACGAATACGACGCCGAAATCGACGATTACACGTGTCCGTCGTGCGGACGGGCACAAGCCGAGTTGATCGCGGGAGATGACATCGTGCTCGTTTCCCTGGAAGGAAACCGGGAGGATGAACATGACCACCGTCAAGATCGTTCGCAGCGTGTTGGAGGCGAATGACGCCGTCGCCGCCGTCAACCGCAAGCTGCTCGATGAACACCATACCCTCGGCGTCAACCTCATGAGCGCCCCGGGTTCGGGCAAGACCACCCTCCTGCAGGAGACCATCCCCCGCCTCGGACACCCGTGTGCGGTCATGGTGGGCGACCTTCAGACCACCCGCGATGCCGACCGCCTCCGCGTGGACTCGGTCGAGACGGTCCAGATCAACACCGGAAGAGGTTGTCATCTGAGCTCGACCCAGGTCGCCGACGGCCTGGCCGCGATCGATCTGGCCGGCATCGACTTTCTCTTCATCGAGAACGTCGGGAACATGGTGTGCCCGGCCAGTCATGATCTCGGTGAACACTTCCGGTGCGTCATCCTGAGTGTTCCCGAAGGCGACGACAAAGTGGCCAAGTATCCGACCATCTTCCAGGCGGCCGACATCATCCTGGTGAACAAGATCGACCTGGCGGGAATCCTCGACTTCTCCATGCAACGCGTGCTCGACGATCTCGCCCAGCTCAACACCGCCGCGCCCGTGCTCACCCTCTCCGCGCGCACCGGTCAGGGCCTCGACGAATGGGTGCAGTGGCTGCGGCAGAAGAGATCGAAGCGGGCCGCCGCCGCGCTCTGACGGCTCCCGCCGTCCGGGCGCGGCGAGGGTGGCGACACCGGACCCCATGCGCGGACGATCGCTCCGACCGGAGCAGATCGATGCCACCGGCTACACCTTGCGCACGATGAGGTACAGGCCGAGTTCACCGTCGCGTCCGTCGCTGTGGAATTGCTCCTCTGCCTCCAGGCCCGCCTCCGCGCACAGCTCGATGAGTTCGTCGTCGTCGAAGGCGTGGACGTAGCGCAGTGCATGTCCGCCCCGCCGCCAGTCCAGGAGCACGTCGCCGTCCTCCACCTCGGCACCATCGACGCCGATGCGCGACCATGGAACCACCCGCCGCCGGAAGCGCTCGCGATGGAGGAAGCGCCACACCGACAGCGCCGCGCGGGCGCCGGGTCGCAGCAGGGTGGAGCATTCCCTCAGGAATTCGAGGCGCTGCCGCGCGCCGGGAAGGTGGTGGAGCAGGGAGAAGAGCACGAGGGCCTCGTAGCCTCCCTCGGGACGGGGTAGCTCGCGGGCCCAGCCGGCCTGGGACAGGTCGGCCTGGATCAGGTCGAAACCGGAAGCAGAGGGACCGGCGCGTTCCAACAGCGCACCGCTGAAGTCGACGCCGAGGTAGCGTCCCTTCCACGGCCGAGGCGGTGAGCCGATTTCACCCCGGCGCAGGGAGCGGCCCACCCTGCCGTCCCCGCACCCGATGTCGGCCAAGCTGGAGAACGATCCCAGCGAGGCAAGGGCGCGGTGGATCCCCTCCTGCAGACGCTCACGCGAGGCGGAGAACTCTCCCGCCAGACGCTCGTAGAGATCGAGGTTCAGCTCGACGAGCCTGCGCCGAAGGGTCGAATCCATGCCGTACCACCGGGGTCAACGCTTCTGCATCGCCTCCTGCCATCTCGCCACCGCCGACCGGTTCGCCGCGGCGCTCCAGGCACCGCCCGCATCATAACCGCTCTCCACCCCGGTGGCGGCATCCAATGCGGAGACCACCATCGCGCGGAAGAGCAGGGGAGGATCGGCGGAGAGGAAATCCAGCGCCAGGGGCACGCCTTCGTCCGGATCGACTTCGAGCAGACGGAGGATGACGAGGCTCCGCTCGTGGGCATCCGTGCAGCGCCGGTACATCACCTTCAACCGTTCCGCATCGTCGATCGAGGCCAGCGTGGTCTCATCCAGGGCCTCGGCCGCCGTTTCCTCATCGGCGGACATGGACGCGCCGCCGGCTGGCTCCTCCGCGGACAGCGCCGGGCCCGAGGCTTCCTCGGTTCCTCTCGCCGAGCCGGGATCCTCATCACTTTCGGGCGCACCACCGTAGCCCGGCGAAGGAGCAAGCTCCTCCGCGGAACCGCCACTCGTCGGAATCGCGCCACCGGCCGAGAGGGCCTGGTTCCCCACCCCCAGACCCAGGCCCACCACGAGGAGGGAGACGGTGGCCACGCCCAGTGTCCAGCCTCGGGACAGGCCGACCCGCCGCAACAGGGCGCACAGCACGAGGGTCGCCCCCAGTCCCAGGGCGATGGCCGGCCCCACCGAGAAGTCGAAGCGATCGGCGAAGAGCAGACCCACCGCCGCGGCGAGCGCCCCGAAGAGCCAGGAGATCAACAGCCGTGCGGTCCAGCCGCGGGAGACCAGGGTGGCCGTGGTCACCGGCATGACCAGGAAGGAGAAGACGACCACGACGCCGCCGATCCGCACCACCGTGGTGATCACGATCGACACCAGCGCATAGAAGAGGAAGTCCCACCCGGTGGTGTGGACGCCCCGGGCCAGGGCCTCCTCGTAGTCGTCGGAGATCGTCTGGAAGCGTCGGCGGAACACGAAGAACACCAGCGCGACGGCGGCGAGGATCGCCGCACTCACCAGCACCTCAATTGGATCGGCCCACAAGATACTCCCGGACAACATCGACTGCACATGCACGTGACCGCCCGGCGCGATCCCCACCAGGAACAGGGCCGCCGCGGCGGCGATGGCGTAGGTGACGCCGATGATGGCCTCCAGGGGGATCTCGCGGACCCTTCGGCGGATGACGGCGAAGAAGGCCGCCGCGGCCAGCGTCGCCCCCAGCGCCACGAGCTGGGCGGCGAAGGAGTCTCCGTGGAAGTGGAAGACCACGTGGGCCGCGATGGCTCCGACGGCGGCGATCTGGGCCAGCGCGATGTCGATGAAGATGATCTCGCGCTTGAGTACGTGGATACCCACGTAGGAGAGAATGGCCAGCATCACCAGACAGGCCACGTAGGGGGTTCCCTGAACCGCCAGAACGTTGCTCATCGCACCACCTCCCTGTGCGCCGCCGGCGGGCGGGACGACTTCAGCGAACGAATGACGACGGCGAGCAGGAAGAACAGGCCCATCGACAA
>JAOZPE010000014.1:25384-37773 GCA_029932915.1 Candidatus Krumholzibacteriia bacterium | reverse complement strand
AGACAGGACAAGACTCGGGCCGTAGGGCCAGTTCAGGTTGTACGAGGAGAACAGGCCCAGCAGACACGCCACGAAGCCCGCGGTCCATCCCACCACCACCGCCTTCGTCCAGCCCTTGCAGAACATCGCGGCGATGGCGGCCGGAATCATGAGGAAGGAATAGGCCAGGAGCACGCCGGCGATGGGCACGATGAGAACGGTGATGATCCCCTGCGTGGTGAAGAAGAGAAAGTCCCACAACCGGCGGCGCGGCAGATCGCTGTCAGGATCGGCCAGACGGATGAACTGCTGCCGGAAGTGGAAGTGGAAAACCCCCAACAGCAGGTACACCACCACCGTCGCGGTGACCAGTTTCCAGTTCACCCACAGGATGGCCCCGGCCAGGGTCTTGGTCACGTAGTCCCCGCCGCCGGTCATCTTGTCCCCGAGCAACAGGGTCATCACCAGGGCCAGGGCGTACATGATGCCGATCACCGCTTCACGGGGAATCCTCCGGTCGCTGGGAACCACCACCGCGAGCAGGTACGATCCCACGAGCACCGCGGCCATCGCCACCAGATAGGAACCGCCCGTCCCGTACTGGATGCCCAGGGCGATGCCCACCATGGCCCCGAAGGCGGCGAGCTGGTCGAGGACCAGATCGCTGAAGATGATCGAGCGGCGGATGACATGCAGACCGATGTAGGTGTGCAGCACCAGCACCACCGCGATCAGGACGATCTGAACCACGAAGAAGCCGAGGAAGGAGCCCATCACGGTCTCCCTGCAGTCTCGCCGGCCGCGATCAGACCCTTCTCGGCCGCGGCCGCGAGCAGGTGATCGACCCAGTAGTCGACGAGCTTGAAGTAGTCGTCGGTGCCGGGCGCTCCACCCACGTACAGAGGAACGATCACTGCCGCCGCCCCTACACGGCCGGCCACCGTCTTGACCTTCTGCTGGTCGAAGTAATTCGCGGCGAGCAGGATCTTCACCTGCTGGGCCTTCATCTGCTCGACCAGATCGCTGACGTGCTTGGCCGAAGGTGGGATCCCCGGCTTGGGTTCGATGGTCCCCACCTCCTGCAGACCGAAGACCTTCTCGAAGTACACCCAGTTCTTGTGATAGGTGACGATGGGCGTACCCCGCAGCGGAAGCATCTCCTTCATCCAACCGCCGAGGTACTCGATCAGCGGCCGGCCCTGGTACTTCTGCTTCTGCAGGAAGGGAATGAGCGTGCCGTTGCGGCCCATCTTGCACAGGAACTCGCCGCCGATCAGTTTCACCAGATCCGCTCCAAACAGGCGCTCATCGATCTGTGCGAGCAGCTTGTCGCGGTTGCGGATGTACACATCCCTTCCCTCTGGATCGTTCTTGATCAAGCCGGTGGCGATGTTCCGGATGGCCACCTTCATCTCGATGGGGTCGTTGGTGAAGTGGGGATTCCCGTAGATGTGCACGCCGCCCTCCGAGCGGGACATCACCTTGGGCACCTCCAGCATCTTCACCCCCTGGGCCGCGGCGACGTAGCCGATCTGCCCGCTGCGCACCCGCGTGTTGCCGGACTTGTTCACCACCGTCGGCAGCCACAGTTCGAGATCGAGACCGGTGGAGATGAGCACGTCGGCGTCCCGCACCAGGCTCACGAAGGACGGCTTGGGCCGGATGAAGTGGGCGTCCTGATCTCCGTGGACGATCGCCGCGACGGTGACACGATCGCCGCCGATGACCTCGGCGAAGAACTTGTAATCAGGCAGGGTGGTGACGACCCGAAGGCGCCCGCCGGCCATCGCGTTCCCCACGGCGCCGGCAAGAAGGATCGCCAAAGTCGCAACAAGGATCATCTTCCTCATGATCAAACCTTCTCCTCTAGTAGCGCTCGTGTTTGTGCGGACCCGCCGCAAAGACCATCTGGAGAGTGAACGTTCCGACATCCGGACCCGTCCCATCGCCGTACTCGTACATGTAGCCTCCACGGAACTTCACGAAGGGACTCTGCCACCAGGTGATCCAGCCGCTGAAGGCCTGGCGGTAGGCGCCGTCCACCTCGGACAGCCACGGCCCGGGGATGGAGTTGTCCGGATTGGACACGTACTGTCTCACCTCGGGCTGGTAGTAGTCGTAGCGCACGCCCAGCTCGACGGTGCGCGACACCTTCGACTGCAAGAGCGAATACAGTCCCCAGGGACGAAGGCGGTCGGGCCCGGAACCATCGGGAGCCACGATCTTCTTGTCCGCGAAGTAGCCTTCGCTGCGCCACTGCAGGTTCCGGTAGCGCATCTTCGAGGTGGGCTCCCACAGGAGCATGAGGTCGACGCCGTAGACCGCGGCGGGCTCCTTCTCGTCCACCACACCCGACACCGTGTTCCACTGGTCGTTCCACCCCCACAGACCCGTCCCGCCCAACTGCAGGTAGGTGCTCGCGCTCAGATCGACATAGGCCTTGTAGTGGGCCAGGATCGCCGGATCGTTGTTCAGGTTCTCCGAGAAGACCCCACCGTTGTCGGCGGTGGTCACCTGCGCGATCAGACCGTGCTGCAGCCAGCCGGTCGAGGCATTGGCCTCCAGGGACAGACCGATCTGGTTGAGACCGCCACCGCCGAAGATCGACTTCAAAGCCAGCGGGAAATCGAAGGTATCCAGGGCGTGCTTGTGCCAGCGGTTCACCACTCCGAACTGCTGGCGGAACTTGCCCAGGGTCAGGTTCAGGTTGCCCAGGAAGCCATAGCGGGTGAAGTACGCCTCGCCCAGCTCGGCGCCCATCCCGGGCGCAATCGGCACGGCGGCCTTGAAGCGCGAATAGGGATCGAGATAGGCCTCGAAATGCAGACCCAGTGAGCGGAAGGCGGTATCCCAGGTGGGCAGGTCGTCGTTCCCGTCCTGCCAGGTGCTGAGCATGTCACCGGTGACACTGATCTCGGGATTGAGCTTCTGCAGGCCCAGGCCACCCGACTTGAACACGACTTCCTCTTCACCCTCGTCCTCTCCACCGCCCTGCTGCTGGGCCGCCGCTTCAGCCGCGGCCCGGCGGAGGGCTTCCAGTTCGTCTTCGCCTTCATCCGCCCCGTCCTGATCTGGATCCTGCTGGGCAGGATCCACGGCTTCCACGCCGCTTCCGTCGGGCGCGGTGCTCCGACTCTCCGCCGCGTGCTCGTCACCTGTCGTTGGAGTTGGAGGAGCGATCGACCGCCCCTCATCTCCTGCGTCGCCGGCCCGTGCCGATGCAACGGCAACGCCGTACACAACGAACACCGCGGCCAGGACGATGAACCATCTTCGCATGAATCGACCTCCCGGGAGACTTGACCCTTGCTCCTCCCTGGAGAGAGGAGACGGCTACCGCTCTGTCTCAAGACGCCGAGCCGACCGCCGCCGATCTCCAGGAACGGAATTCCCCACCGCCTCGCTGGCAGCGATCGGGACTCCGATCCATCGGATCTCGAGTCCCTCCCGCATCGACGGCGACAGGCGGACATTCCGTGATGACCGGAATCGTTGGGTAGGAAGCTCAGACGCAGAGAGGAGGCGCGCGGGGGGAGGTCGGACCGAAGAGATCGTCGGGAAGGAAGAAATCCTCCCTCACCGAGGTGTCCGTGAGGGAAGGGGTCTGGGAACCATCGGGCACGACATAGGTGGTGGTGAAACCGAAATAGTTCTGGTTGAAGAAACAGATGACGCAGACGGTGGCCTTGGACGGCAGGCCGTGGGCGAACCGATCGAGCGACTCGATGATGGTGTTCGACGGAAAGGTTCCCTCATGGGGACCGGCGGCCAGACCGGCGAGTCTGTTCTCTTCGCAGGTGGACGATCCGGGATGGTGATGCTGGAAGTAGAGGGTCGAACTCTGCAGCAGAAGGAGGATCGCCAGCACCACGGTCGCGGGGCCGGTCGAGCGCCGTTGCCTTCGTGTCGACAGGAAAGCCATCCCCAAAGCACCACCTCGAGGATCGGGGGCTCGCAGCACGCTCCAGCATAGAACCCGTGCCGCCGCCGCGCCATCTTTCCTTGAAACCGCAGCGCGCGGCCACGGTTCCACCGGGGGAAGCCGCGGCCACCGTGTTCCCCGCCGGTCAGACCCGCTCGAGCGCCTGGGCCAGATCGTCGATGATGTCCTCGGCGTCCTCGATGCCGACGGAGATCCTCACCAGCCCATCGGTGATGCCGGCCTCTTCGCGCTCGCGAGCGGGCAGTTTCGAGTGGGTCATCGAGGCCGGATGCTGGATCAGGGTCTCCACCCCTCCCAACGAGACGGCCAGGACGGCGAGCTGCACGTTGTCCATCACCGTCTTGCCCGCCTGCAGTCCCCCCTTGACCTCGAAGGAGATCATCGAGCCGGGCCCCTTCATCTGCCGCTGCGCCAGTTCGTACTGCGGATGCGAGGGCAGACCGGGATAGAGCACCCATTCGATCTTCGGATGGTCCTGGAGGAACGCGGCCACGCGTCGGGCGTTCTCCTGCGCCCTCTCGATGCGGATGGCCAGGGTCTTCAAGCCCCGGCGGGCGAGGAAGGCCTGGTGCGGATCGATGTTGCAGCCGACGTTCTTCATCACGTAGGCCAACTGCTCATGCACCTGCGGATCCTTGGCCACCACGATACCGCCGACGATGTCGGCGTGGCCGTTGATGAACTTGGTCATCGAATGCAGGACGATGTCCGCCCCCAGCTCCAGCGGCCGCTGCAGATAAGGGCTGCTGAAGGTGTTGTCCACACACACCAGGGCGCCTCGGGCGTGGGCGAGTTCGCTCGCTCGGGCGATGTCGGTGATGCCCATGGTGGGATTCGCCGGGGTCTCCAGGTACAGCAGCTTCGTGTTGGGGCGCAGGGCCTTCTCGATCTCCTCGATCCGGGTGGCGTCGATGAAGTCGAACTGGACGCCGAACTTCGGATAGAGCTTCTCCATGACCCCGCGGGACGGGCCGTACAGGGCCTGGTGTCCCACCATGTGATCGCCGTTGCCCAGCAGGGTCAGATAGACGGTGTTCACCGCCGCCATCCCCGAGGAGGTGGCCAGTCCGGCGTGTCCGCCCTCGAGTTCGGCCACCGTGTTCTCCAGGTCCTCGATCGTCGGATTGCCCAGGCGCGTATAGATATAGCCTTCCTCCTCGCCGGCGAAGCGGCGAGCTCCCTGGTCGGCGTCGACGAAGCGGAAGGTCGAGGTCTGGTAGATGGGAGTGACGGCGCTGCCCTTCTCGTCGTGGACGCCGCCGGCGTGGATCAGTTTGGAGGAAAAGCCCTTGGGGGATCGTTTCATGGCCATCCAATCGACAGGGTTCGGTCAAGAATAGACCACGGCGGGCGCCGGGGCAAAGATCAAGCGCCCGGCGAAGGAAGGCCCGCAAGGGGGGAAAGATCGTTGCGCCGCCCCGGAAGGCGGCGCAACGACGAAAACAGCGATGGTGCGGGAAACGAGGTCCGCTCAGGCCTGCTTCTGCTTGGCGGCCTGTTCCTCTTCGATCTTCTTGCGCACCTCGTCCATGTCGAGGTTGATCGTCTGCTGGATCAGATCCTCCAGGACGTTCTCCGGCAGGGCGCCGGGCTGGCTGAAGATCATGATCTGTTCCTTGAAGATGGCCAAAGTCGGAATCGAGCGGATGCCGAACATCGCGGCGACCTCCGGCTCGGCCTCGGTATCGCAGCTCCCGAACGCGATGTCAGGGTATTTCTCCGAGGCAGCCTTGAAGATGGGACCGAACATCTTGCACGGTGCACACCACTCGGCCCAGAAGTCGATCAGGAGGATCTCATTGTTCTTGATCGAGTCGTCCAGGTTGTCCTTGGTCAGATGGAAATACGCCATGAAAGCCTCCACCGGATGCCGATCCGGATGTGTCTGCTAGTTTCCTGTGTCACAGAAATCCCCGATTTCTGTCAATCCGCAGCAATATAGTCATGCACCCCACCATCCTGCCACTTTCCAATCCCCACCGTGGGAATTCCCCGTCCGGCGGTGATCCCCTCCGCAGGCGCTTCGGCCCCGAAATCGCTGGGAAACCCCCCGTATGGGCCCGGAAAGCGGGAAAAGGGGCCCGCGCACGGCCGGGGGCTTGCTCCCGCGGTCCCCGGGGAAAGACACCCTTCCCCCATCGCCGGCTTGGTGCCGGCGTCATGGATTCCTATATTTCGCCATATGGCCAATCGTAGAAAGGTATGTGGCCGTACCCACTCCCGCCCCCGGAATCGAGTCCCTCAGCCATGCGCGCGATCATCGACATCGCCAAGGCTCTCAGCGACCCCGGCCGGATCCGCATCCTGCTGGCCCTGAAGGGGCAGCCGCTCTGCGTCTGTCAACTCACGGAGTTGCTCGAGCTGGCTCCCTCCACGGTCTCCAAGCACATGGCCCTGCTGCGCCAGGCCCGCCTGGTCGATTCCCGCAAGCAGGGCCGCTGGATCTGCTACCACCGGCCCGGCCCGGACGCGGCGCCGCGCATTCAGGCGGTTCTGCAGTGGTTGGACACCTACCTCGACGAGCGCGATCGCCTGGAGGAGGATGCCCGGCGCCTGCAGGAGATCCTCGCCCGGCCCCTGGAGGAGAGCTGTGGACCCCACTAGGCCAGCGGCCGTCGAGCCCGCTCTCGCCGGCAACAGACCGACCGTCGACAGTGGCGGAAGCAGCAGCGGATCGCCCCACCTGGGCTTCTTCGAACGCTACCTGAGCGCGTGGGTGCTCCTGTGCATCGCCGCCGGCATCCTGCTGGGACGCACCGCACCGCAACTGGCCCGCTCGCTGGACGGCATGAGCCTCTCCGTCGGCGGCGCCCCGGTGGTCTCCCTCCCCATTGCCGTCTGCCTCTTCTTCATGATGTTTCCGATCATGGTGAAGATCGACTTCTCCGAACTCGTCGAGGCCGGCCGAAGGATCCGGCCGGTGGGCCTCACCCTCGTGGTGAACTGGGCGATCAAGCCCTTCACCATGGTCGCCATCAGCCTCTTCTTCCTCGGTGTGGTCTTCCGCGGCTTCATCGGGGCCGAGGCGGTCGACCTGGTGAAGCTGCCCCTGGGCGCCGATCCCACCGTAGGATCTTCCCTGGGCGCGGGAACGGTCGTTCTGCACGAGGGCGTGAAGATGCTCCAGGTGCCGCTGTGGCGCAGCTACCTGGCCGGCTGCATCCTCCTGGGCGTCGCGCCGTGCACCGCGATGGTCCTGGTGTGGGGCCACCTGGCCCGGGGCAGCGCCGCTCTGACCCTGGTGATGGTCGCCATCAATTCGCTGACCATGTTGCTGCTCTACGGACCGCTGGGCGGTCTGCTGCTGGGGGTCGGCCGCCTGCCGGTGCCCTGGCAGGCATTGTTGCTCTCCATCTCCATCTATGTCGCCCTCCCCCTGCTCGCCGGTCATCTCTCCCGGCGCTGGATCCTCTCCGTCAAGGGCAGGGAATGGTTCGAGCGGCGCTTCCTGCACCTTCTCTCCCCGCTCACCACGGCGGCTCTGCTGCTCACCCTCGTCCTGCTCTTTTCACTGAAGGGCGAGGTCATCGTCGCCCGACCGCTGACCATCGTCTGGATCGCCGTCCCCCTGTTCCTGCAGACCATCCTCATCTTCAGTCTGGGCTATGCGCTGGCCCGCTGGCTGCGCCTGGACTACCGGGACGCCGCCCCGTCGGCCCTCATCGGCGCCTCCAACCACTTCGAGGTGGCCATCGCCACCTCGGTGCTGCTCTTCGGGCTGTCCTCCGGTGCCGCCCTGGCCACGGTGGTCGGCGTGCTCATCGAGGTGCCGGTGATGCTGATGCTCGTACGCTTCTGCCTGCGCACCCGGCACTGGTTCGTCCGCGCCTAGCCCGTTTCCTCCAGTCCCAGGCGCCGGAGGGCCTCGATCGCATCCTCCCAGCGCCTCAGCCGTTGATGGACCTCCACCAGTCCGAGAAGGACGCTCCGCAGGTCCGTGCCCAGGGAGACCGAGATGTTCTCGGTGATGGGAAGCTCCAGGCTCATCGCCACCTGGTAGCGGGACAGGGTGGTGCCCAGCCGGCGGGCCGCGCCGGCCCACGGTCAGCTTCGCACCGCGTGGCCCCACCGACAGCGAACCGCCGCGCTTGCTCAGATTGAGGGTGACGCCGGGCGCGATCCGGACGCGCCGCCAGAAACGATAGGCCATGGGAAATCCTCCTGCATGGATGACCGACTGCGTGCATCGCAGTACCACGAACGAGGGCCCCGGCAACCGCCGGGGCCCTTTCCATGGAGACCGGCCCGCGGCCGGTACGATCGGATCGGCGGTACCGCTAGTAACGGCCGATGTCATCCTTTCCGGTGGTGATCAGGCCCTTGACTCCATCGGACGGCTGCCAGCCGGCCGGAGCGGCCTTCCCCGGATTGTCGGCCACGGTCTGCATGGCCTTGATCTGCCGGATGAGTTCATCGACGTTGCGACCGATCGGTCCGTACAGGACCTCGACTGCGAGGATCGTGCCCTCCGGATTGACGATGAAACGCCCGCGCTTGTTCACGCCCGACTTCTGCCACACACCATACGCGCGTGCCACCGCGCCGCTGGGATCGGAGGCCATCGGGTAGCGGACGTTCTTGATGGTCGGCGATGTCTTCTTCCACATCCAGTGCGAGAAGTGCGTGTCGGTGCTGATGGAGATCACCTCGACGTTCATCTTCTTCAATTCATCGTAGCGCTCCGCGACCGCGGAGAGTTCCGTCGGTCAGACGAAGGTGAAATCGGCGGGATAGAAACAGATGACCCTCCACATTCCCTTGTAGTCGGACAGGCGGATCGTGGTGATGTCATCGCCCACCACGGCCGGCAACTCGAAGTTCGGCGCCTGTTCGCCGGGAAGGGGAACACGGGTCATCTGACCCGGCTCGGGAGCCGCGGCGGGTTCGGTGGCCTCGGAAGTGCCACATCCGCCAAGGACCTGAGCTGGGACATGGGCCGGCAACATGAAGATGACGGCCAGGAAGACCAGCAGAACTCTCATCATTCTCGTGTTCTCCTTTCAACGGGGGGATGAATCCCCATCGACAGCCTGCCATGGGCGTCCGTTGGGGTCAACCACGCATTCTGGTACACTCGGAGCATTGCGCGGCGGGTTGACCGCTTCCGGCCTTCCCGCTAGCTTGGCCTCCTTGGGCCGGGATTCCTCAGCGGGGTGGTTCGCATGCGCTCCCAACGCGCCTGGATCGCAATCCTCTTCGTCCTGTTGGCCGCAGCGGCGGTAACCCAGCATCGAAGATCGACGCTCAGGGAGCCGTCGTCGATCCTCCAGCCACCCTCGACGACACGATACCGGGGCCCCCACCCCAACTCGGTCTTCGTCATCCTCATCGACACCGTGCGCGCCGACCGCCTGTCGTGCTACGGCTACCGGGCCCACGAGACGCCCAACGCCGACCGTCTGGCCGCTGGTGGCGTCCGCTTCGACAACGCCTGGTCGACCGCGTCGTGGACCCGGCCCAGCGTCGGCGCCATCTTCACCTCGTTGTATCCCACCCAATTGGGTTTGGTCGAACGGCCCGCTCCCGCCGGCAAGCACTGGGCAGTGCGGGAACGCCGCGAGCAACTCTCGGTCGACCTGCCTGAGGACGAGACCACCCTGGCCGAAGTGCTCCACCGCGCCGGTTTCACCACCGCCGCCTTCGTGAACCAGCCGGCCCTGAACAACCAGCAGGGATTCCAGCAGGGTTTCGACGACTGGTACTATCCCAGCTCGATGGACGAGGTCCGCCGTCTCGACCCGTCCACCGCCACCACCGTCCAGAGCTGGTTGAGCATCGAGTACGCCAACCGCGCCGACGCTTTGCTGGCCGACGCCTTCGACCGCTGGCTGGCCGATCATGCCGGCGACTCCAGGCTCTTCGGCTACGTCCACTTCCTCACCCCCCATCGGCCCTACCTGCCCAAGCCCCCCTACGCTCCCCAGGTCACCGGACGCAAGCCGACCGACAGCGAACTGTACGACGGTGAAGTCCGCATGGCCGACGCCCTGTTGGGCCGCGTCCTCGACTCCATCGAGCAGCGGCGCGGAGAAGATGGCACCCTCATCGTCTTCGTGAGTGATCACGGGGAGGAGTTCAAGGACCACGGGATGATGGAGCACGGCCACAGCCTGCACCGCGAGGTGACCCGCGTTCCCCTCATCATGAGATCGCCCCTGTTGCCGGCGGGGAAGGTGGTCCACGCGCCCGTCCGCAACATCGACATCATGCCCACCATCGTCGACCTGGCCGGCCTGAAGTGCGGGGGCATGATGGGAGTCTCCACCCTTTCCCTCATCCACGGCGGTGGACCCGAGTTGCCGGTCTATTCGGAGGCCATGCTCTACGGAAGCACCGAGCGCTCGCTCATCAGCGGCGGCTACAAGCTGATGTACGACGCACAAGGCGTGCACTGGCGGCTCTTCGATCTACGGAACGACCCCTTGGAACTGCACGATCTCTCCAACGAGGAACTGGAACGGCTCCAGGAGTTGCGCCAAGAACTCCAACGGGCTCACCTCGCCCTCAACCGGGGCTATCTGCATCGCCTCGAGCACTACGAACACCGGCTCAGCCCCGAGCAGAGGAAAGAGAACGAGAAACGAGCCAAGGAGGCCCTGAAGGCCCTCGGCTACATCGACTGAGGTTTTGGAATCGAGGTCGCCGCATCGCCCTCAAACTGCTATCTTGGGCTTAGCTATCGACGTGGAACGGGAAGCGTCCTCACCATCGGAAGGGCCGCCGCCGCGTTGCAATACCCCGAGAACAAGAGTGGAACCTTGGCCAAATCGCACTATTCCTTCGAAAAGCGGCGGAAAGAACTTCTGAAGAAGAAGAAAATGGAAGAAAAGAGACAGCGAAGACTCGAAAGCAAGGCCGCGGCCACGGCGGAGGAAACGCCGGCCGTTGACAGTGAAGATCCGATCTCGGCCACGGTGGAAGAAGTCCCGGACGAGGACACTGAACACGGGCTTCATCCATGATGCATCCACAGATCATCCAGGGCGGCATGGGCATCGCCGTCTCCGACTGGCGGCTGGCAAGGGCGACTTCCCAAGAAGGCATCCTCGGTGTCGTCTCAGGTACTTCGTTGAACTCCGTTCTGGCGCGGCGGCTTCAACTTGGAGATATCGGCGGCCACATGCGTCGTGCTCTCGGACACTTTCCGGTGCCCCGGATCGCCGAGGAGATCCTGCGAACCTATTACCGCGCCGGGGGCAAGAAGCCGACGGAGTCATTCAAACTTGCTCCGCTGTACCGCATCAAGACCAGTCTGGCTGGCCTTCGTCTCACCGTCCTGGCCAATTTCGTGGAGGTCTTCTTGGCCAAGGAAGGTCACGAAGGCAAGGTCGGCATCAACTTCCTGGAGAAGGTCCAACTTCCCCACCTGGCTTCGATCTACGGGGCGATGCTCGCCGGAGTGGACTACGTGCTCATGGGCGCCGGCATTCCCCGACAGATCCCCGGCGCGATCGAAACTCTCCGCCGTCACCTGAAGGCCCGCTACAAGCTCTACGTCGAGGGAGCGGATTCCGGTGATTCTACCTACACCGAGTTCGATCCCGCCGAGGTCATCGGCCTTGCCGATGACGAAACACTGGAGCGGCCCTCTTTCCTGGCCATCATCGCCTCGGCGACCCTGGCTCAGTCTTTGGCGACGAAGGCCTCGGGTTACATCGACGGCTTCATCGTCGAGTACCCGGTCGCCGGCGGGCACAATGCTCCACCTCGTGGACAATTGAAGCTCTCCGGAGAAGGAGAGCCGGTCTACGGCCCGAAGGACGCGGTCGATCTGAAGAAGATTGCGGCGCTCGACCGGCCGTTCTGGTTGGCCGGTGGTTACGGCGGCCCTGACCGCCTGCAGCAAGCTCTCGAGCTAGGGGCCAATGGTATCCAGGTGGGCTCGGCGTTCAGCCTGTGCGAGGAATCCGGCATCGAACCTCGCCTGAAGAAACGAGCCCTGCACAGAATAGCCCAGAGAAATATGCACGTCTTCACTGACGTCCGTGCTTCTCCCACCGGCTTTCCCTTCAAGGTGATGCCTCTGGAGGACACCGGTTCAGAACAAGAGGTGTACGAAGACCGCCCACGCATTTGTGACCTGGGGTATCTACGGGAATTGGCAAAGATGCCCGACGGCCGGATCGTCCTCCGCTGCGCCAGTGAACCCATTGAGGATTACCTGCGGAAGGGTGGATCGGTCGAGGCGACCAGGGGAAGAAAATGCCTGTGCAACGCATTGATGGCCAATGTCGGACTGGCCCAGCATTACCCGTCGAAGCCCCCCGAGACGCCTCTGTTGACCGCCGGTGACGATGTCGAGATGGTCCTGGGTCTTCTCCGCAATGGCCGTCTGAGCTATACCGCCCGGGAGGTCATCGATATGTTGCGTGGACCAAGGGCCGAGAGCGGCGTTTCAGACGAGAAAACGATTTCACCGGAGAATCGGATGGCAGAGAAAGACCCGAGCCCAAGGGAAGACCCGAGC
>JAOZPE010000014.1:0-25284 GCA_029932915.1 Candidatus Krumholzibacteriia bacterium | reverse complement strand
AAGACCCGAGCCCAAGGGAAGACCCGAGCACAGTGGAAGAACGAGAGTCGCGCGGATAAACCCAGTATTGACGCATCCTGCCGGTCTGTGGCCGCTCCCATCCCCCCCAGAATATCCAGCAAGCACCGGGCATCGGCATCGTTCGGTTTCTCTGCGGTTCCCAGACCGCAACAATGGTAGTCAAACTCAAGACTATACCCGGCAACCCATTGCGAGGTGCCTTCTTGATCCGGGAGTCCGTGATTTGACAATGTGATTCCAGACGGTCTAGACTGAATGGTCCTTCAGGTCCCCTTCTCTTCTTTCTGCACGCCCGCGGATTCGGCGGATTCTTCTGGAATCTTATCCGGATGTCTGGCCGGACCTCCGGGAAGGAGGCTCTTGGTCATGTTTCGCAGTGTCTTCAGCGTTCCCCCGTCGGGAAAGTACCTGATGGGAGGAATTTTCCTCCTGCTTCTCCTCCTCTTTCCGTTCGCCTCGAAGGTCTCCGCCCAGTGGCTGGGTGACGGCATCGCGATCTGCACCGCCGACCATGAGCAGAGCGATCTGGCCGAAGCGACGGACGCCCAGGGCGGAATGCTCATGGTGTGGACCGACCTGCGCGACGGCTATCCCCTCAACCGGGACATCTATGCCCAGCGGGTCGACGTCTATGGTTACCCGCAGTGGGGCGACAGCAACGGCCTGGCCGTGACGACCAGCGGCGCCACCTCCCAGGATCCCGACATCTGCCCCGACGGCAGCGGTGGCGCCTGGATCGTATGGAAGGAGTATGTCGATCCCAACTCCACCATCTACGGCAAGCATATCGACAGCGAAGGCAACACGGTCTGGGGTGGAGCCACCGGCTATGTCATCGCCAATGACACCAGTCGCAGCTTCTATGAGCCGGTCTGTGACAGCGATGGCCTCGGGGGGATGGTCGTCGTGTGGCGGCGTGTCACCGTGGGCGAGGACAGTCTGATGGCCCAGAAGGTGGATGCCTCGGGAACCCTGGTCTGGAATCCGAATGGCGTCACCGTCGGTGAATCCGACGACGATGTGGAAACCCAAGTCCTTTGCCGCAGCGACGGCGGGGCGTTCGTGATCTGGCACCGGAACATAGAGATCGTGGCCCAGAGACTGAGCAGCGCGGGCGAAGTCCTGTGGGATCCCAACGGAGTCACCCCGTGGGCGTCGGCCGCCGGCGACTACGAGCCCCGGGCGACGCTCGACGGCAACGGAGGCGTGATCATCGCCTGGCGGGCGCAGAATCTCATCGACAACGACTATCGGATTTTCGCCCAGCGCCTCGACGCCGACGGCAACTCGATGTTCTTCGCCGATCCCTACCCACCGGAAGAAGCGGTGCTGTGGGTATCTGAATTCCACGACATCGATGCCGGATCCCTGTCCATCTGCTCGGACGGCGCCGGGGGCGCAGTCGTCGCCTGGGAGGTCTACGACGATTTCTCCGGCTATCCCGAGTACCAGGCCATCTTGGCCCAGAGAGTCAACCCGACCGGGCACAAGCTGTGGGGTGACGATCCCATCCAGGTCTCCGCCAGCAACAGCGGCCAGCTCAATCCCCACATCGTTCCCTGCGGAGACGGCACGGTGGTGGTGTGGAACGGGCACATGCAACGCCTCTCCGCCGATGGGCTCCGCCAGCTGGGCGACTCCTACCATGACGTGTCCCTGGCCTGCTCCTCGCCCAATGGGGTCGTCGCGGGCAGGAATGGACAGGTCCTGGTGGATTGGGTGGAATGGTACGTCAACGACGACGACAAGGATATCTGGGCCATGAGCTTCAACCGGGACGGGCTCACCCCCGAGTTCAACCTGAAGACGATCATGGTGAGCTATCCAGCCGACACCGCCCACATCTCGATACCGGTTCAGCCCACGGTCGAAGTGACCAACGCGGGGAATATCGATCCCTCACCCTTCACCCTGTCCTACTACCGGGATCTGTCCGCTCCTCCCACCAGCGCCGATGTGGCCACATCCAGTACGACCGTGACGAGCCTCGCCCCGGGAGACACCTTTCGTTGGAATCCACCGGAAGTGGTCGTGAACTACCCGTCGGTCTGGCATTCCTACGCCTTCGCCGATCCCCAGGACGAAGTGATCGAGTCCGACGAGAACGACAACATCCATGGTCCGGTCGAGTTGACCTGGATCGGATGGCCCGATCTGTGGATCATGGAGATCTCCCTCAGCGATTCCTTCCCGCCCAGCGGAAAGGAGATCACCGCCACGATCATCGCCTTCAACGGGGGCTCCGAGGAATCCCTCCCGTGCGACCTCGATTTCTACATCGATCTGCCCGACCCGCCGGCCACAGGCCAGAGCGGAGATTTCACCTTCCGGCTACCGAGCATGTCGTCCATGACCGGATACATGTGGACGACACCGCCGTTCACCCACGCGGCGAACTCCCCGGTCACCTATCACTGCTATGCCCAGGTGGACACGCAGAACGAGATCGACGAAGGACCGATCTCCGAAGACGACAACATCAGCGCTCCGACCCTCATCCATTGGACCTGGGGTGTCGACCTGGACATCACCGGCTTCACCATCAACGAAGGTGCGCCCAGCGCCCCGGCGGGGCGGGGTATCGGGGGTGCAATCAAGATCTTCAACAGCGGATACCTGACGGCTTCCAACCCCGTCATCAACTTCCACCAGAACCTGCCGAACGCTCCGGTCGAGGGAGATCCCGCCGACCAGACGATCATCGCCCCGTCACTGGCCCCCGGGGACAGCTTCCTGTGGAATCTCGATCCCTTCAGCTCCGATGAGATCGGCCTGTGGAAGTGCTGGGCGAAGGTGGATCCGCCCGAAGAGATCGGCGAGTTCGACGAGGACAACAATGTCGCCGGTCCCAGCTATCTCACCTGGGACGCTCCGGTGCAGGAAGGGTGGCCGGTCTCCGTCGGCGGCACCTGCACCTCGCCGGTGATCGCGGCCCTGATCACCGATCCTCCCGCGCCGCGCGCGGTCATCATCGGCTCCAGTGACGGGCGATGCTATGCCTTCGACGGATCGGGCCACAGCCTGCCCGGCTGGCCCTACGACCCCGGCCTGGGATCACCCATCAGCGCCGCTCCGGCGGTGGGCATCGTCCACGGAACCGACAGCCGCCAGGTGGTCTTCGCCAACGAAGCGGGCATGGTCTACTGCGTCGGGGCCGACGGATCGATGTTCTCTCCACTGTGGACCTTCGACGCCGGCGATGAGGTCAAGGCCACACCGGTTCTGGCCGATTTCGACGGAGACGGCCTGATGGAGACCGTCGTCGCCACCAGCCACGGCGAGGTGTTCCTGTTGAGTCCGGACGGCGTGGTGCAGTCCGGGTGGCCGGTCGACGTGGGCGACACCCTGTCCGCCTCACCCGCGGTGGCCGACCTCGACCTGGACGGCACTCCGGAGATCGTCACGGTCGGCAACAACGCCAAGATCGGAGGCAAACTCTACGTGCTGCGGCCCGACGGAAGCATGTACAGCAGTCAATGGCCGGTGAGCTACTCCACCATCGCCTACAGCCCGGCCATCGGCGACGTGCTCGGCGACGACCGGCTGGAGATCGTGTTCACCGACGCTCTGGGCTATCTGCACGCGCTGCAGGTGAACCCCTCCGATCCGTCCCTGAACCTGGCCCTGCCCCATCCGGTGCATTCCTCGCCCGCCCTGGCCGACCTCGTCGGAGGCGACGGGGGCAAGGTGGAGATCGTCGTTGCCACCGAGTTCTCCGTCGGCAGTCCACCTATGCAGCACCTGGAGTCCGAAGTGTACGCCATCGACGCCGACGGTTCGGTCCTCCCCGGCTGGCCGGTGTCGTTCACCAGCAACCTCTACGATGTCCAGGCCGGGGCGGCGCCGGTGATCTGGGGCTCCGACATCGAGACGATGATCGCAGTGGGAAGTCACGATAGCCGGTGTCGGGTTGCCAACTACAAGGGGCAACCGATGTATGGCTACACGATGCCCGCGAACGGGCCCATCACCGAGTCCCTCGCGGTGGGAGATCTCGATGCGGACGGTCACATGGAGGTCATCGTGCCCGGAGGAGGTAAGCTGGCCTGTTACGACCTGCTGGCCGGATCCTATTCACCGGATCGCCTGAGCTGGCCCATGTGGGGACACGACATGTCCCGCACCCGCAGCTACGGACACGGCACGGTCACCGCCGCACCACCCCTGCCGGACATGCCCGTGGTCAGCCGGGCCCGCCTCTATGCTCCTCACCCCAATCCCTTCAACCCTCGAGTGGTGCTGCCCTACGCCACCGCCCGGCCGGGACACGTCGAGCTGACGGTGTACGACCTGGCTGGCCGGCGCGTCCGCACCCTGGTGGCGAAGGATCTCCCTGCCGGTCGGCATGAAGTCACCTGGAACGGCGTCGACGAGCGCGGCAGAAGGGTGGGGTCAGGTGTGTATTTCCTCCGCCTGGACAGCGCTGGACAGAGTGACCGGTGCAGGGTGACCCTGGTGAAGTAGATGGTGATCCCGGGGAAGTAGACGATCACCACTGGCGAAGTGGACAAGCGAAGGGCGGTGGAGACTTCCACCGCCCTTCGCTCACTTCAGCTCATCAAGAGCTCTCCACGACGCATCGAGCATCACCTGATCCCGCCGGCGGATCCGGCGCTTTTCGATGTCCGGCCTCAATAGCTGCCGAAGTAGTCCTGGATGGTCTTCGGATCGGTGGTCTTCAACAGCGCCAGCCGCAGGAGGATGCGGGCCTTCTGCGGGTTCAGCTCGTAGGAGGCCACCAGACCCAGTTTGTCGTCGTCGATCTCGATGTTGCGCCCGACCAGTCCGGTGGGAACACGGGTGCTGCGCACGCACACCACACCACCCTTGGCCGCCTTCGCCAGCGACTCCAGTGCGGCTGCGGGCAGGTTGCCGTTCCCCAGACCGGCGGTGACGATCCCCTTCGCGCCGAGTTTCACTGCCGCGTCGATGAGGCCGCCGTCGGCGTCCTCATACATGGCGATGATGTCCACCCGCGGCAGTTCCTTCACGCCCTCCACGGAGAACTCACTCTGATGGGTGTGTTTCGCATAGGGCTTGCGGAAGAAGACGATGTCCCCGTAGCGCACGTTGCCGATCAGACCCTGATCGTCGGAGATGAAGGTGCTCACCTCGGTGGTGTTCGATTTGATCACCGAACGTGCCCCGTGGACCTCATCGTTGGCCACCACCATCACCCCGCGGCCGCGGGAGTCGGCATTGGCCGCCACTGCCACGGCGTTGTAGATGTTCAGCGGGCCGTCGGCACTCATCGCCGTCGAGGGTCGCATCGAACCGGTCATGACGATCGGCTTGTCGGTGTGGCACACCAGGTTGAGGAAGTAGGCGGTCTCCTCCATGGTGTCCGTCCCGTGGGTGATGACGATTCCATCCACATCGTCACTCTTGGCCAACTCGTTGATGCGGTGGGCCAGTTTCAGCCAGATCTCATCGTTCATGTCCTGGCTGCCGACGTTGGCGATCTGCTCGCCCGTGCAGTCGGCCAGCTTGGCCAGCTCGGGAACGGCGGCCAGCAGGACATCGACTCCGACCTGGCCCGACTCATAACCGGCGGTGGTCTCGGTCTCGGCCGCGCCGGCGATGGTACCGCCGGTGGCCAGGATCACCACCTTGGGAAGATCCTTCGCCAGCGCCGCACTCTGCATGAACAGACCGGCGCAGAGCAGAAGGACGATACCGAGGATAACTCTCTTCTTCATGGTCATTCCTTTCCTTGGCCGGTCACTGGTTCTGACCGGTCATGGCCTTCGGGTCGAGGATCTCCTTCAACTGGTCTTCGCTGAGCAGACCGCGCTCACGCACGATCTCCAGAACGCCCTTGCCGGTCTTGAGCGCCTCGGCGGCAATCTCGGTCGCGGTGTCGTAACCGAGAACCGGATTCAACGCGGTGACGATGCCGATGCTCCGCTCGACCATCTGCTGGGTCTGCTCGGGATTGGCGGTGATTCCCACCACGCACTCCTCGCGGAAGGTGCGCAGCACATTGATCAGAAGCTCCTGCGATTCGAGGATGGAAGCCGCCACCACCGGCTCGTAGGCATTGAGCTGCAACTGTCCGAAGCTCTGCGCATAGGCCACGGTCAGATCGTTTCCGATCACCTGCATGGCCACGCAGTTGACCACCTCGGGAACCACCGGGTTCACCTTGCCCGGCATGATCGACGATCCGGGCTGCAGGGCGGGCAGGTTGATCTCGAACAGGCCCGTCCGGGGACCCGACGAGAGGAGGATGAGATCGTTGGCGGTCTTGTTCAGCCGGGCAGCCAGACCGCGCAGCGCGGACGAGTACATGACGAAACCGTGCAGGTCACTGGTCGCGGCGATGAGATCCTTCGCACTGTAGATGGGCTTGCCGGTGAGCTTCGCCAGCTCCTCGGCGCAGTACTCGGGGAAGCCCTTCGACGCGTTCAGCTTGGTACCGATGGCGGTGCCGCCCATGTTGACGCCGTACAGTTCCTTCTCCAGGGTCCGCAAGGTCGCCGCCTGATCGCGCAGGGTCGACGCGAAGGCATGGAACTCCTGGCCGATGGTCATCGGTACGGCGTCCTGCAGCTCAGTGCGTCCCATCTTCAGGATCTCGTCGAATTCATCACCCTTGGCATCGAAGGCGTCGGCGAGAGCCTCCACTTCCTTCACCAACGGCTCGTTGTAGCGGAGCATCGCCACCTTCAGGGCGGTGGGATAGAAGTCGTTGGTCGACTGGGACATGTTCAGGTCGTCATGGGGCTCGACGATGTCGTAGCGGCCCTTCTCGTAGCCCATCTTCTCCAGGGCGATGTTCGCCAGTACCTCGTTGGCGTTCATGTTCGTCGAGGTACCGGCTCCACCCTGGTACAGATCGACGAGGAACTGATCGTGGTACTCGCCGTTCATCACCGCCTCGCACGCCTGCTCGATCCCATCGAGCACCTTCTTGTCCAGGGTGCCGGCCCGGAAGTTCGCCCGCGCCGCGGCCAGTTTCACTTCCGCCAGGGCGTTGATCAGTTCGGGATAACGATTGATGGGCAAACCGGAGATATGGAAGTTCTCCATGGCACGGAGTGTCTGTACCCCGTAGTAGGCATCGGCGGGAATCTGCTTCTCTCCGAGCAGATCGTGCTCGGTACGAAACTTCTCGGCGGCGGCCGGTCCAGCCGTCGCAAGGGCCAGGACGACCGCAAGCACGACGGCGGACAGGCCGATTCTCGATTTCTTCATCTGGACATCCTCTCTTGGACTTCAGTGATCGGCGGAAGTACAACCCATCGGCGGAATCACAACCCGATGAGGGAACTGATCACGATGGACAGGATGACCGCAGATGCCGTGGTCACCAGTCCGGGAATCATGAAACTATGGTTGAGAAGATACTTGCCTATCCGGGTTGTGCCAGTCTGGTCGAAGGAGACGGCGGCCAGGACCGTCCCGTAGGTGGGAAGCACGAAGAGACCGTTCACCGCCGGATAGAAACCGACCAGAAGGCTCGCGGACATGCCCGCGGCGATCGCGACCGGCATGAGGGTCACTACGGTGGCCGCCTGGCTGAAGAGCATGATCGACAGGACGAAGAGCCCCAACGCGTAGATCCACGGCTGCTGGTTGATCAGCCCGGAGATGCCTGAAACGATGAATTCGCGGTTGTGCTCGAAGAAGGACGAGCCCAGCCAGGCCACTCCCAGGATGCTGATGACCGCGGTGATGCCGCCCTTCATGATGCTGCCCTTCATCGCAGCTTCCGGGCTGGCCTTGAAGAGGATCATGATCAGACCGGCGATGCCGAGCATGATGATCATGATGGCCGCTGCCATGTCCAGACGGTCGTATTGATGCTGACCTTCCACGATCACCCGGTACTGGGGCCGGATCTTCTCGAAGATCCCCAGCAGCACCACGAACACGATGCCGGCCAGGAACAGCAGGGTCGAGCCGCGAGCGCGCTTGAGCGCGTCTCCTTGAAGCGCTTCGATCTCACCGCCGGCCGATCCCTCGCCCGCGGCGGCCTCCTCCTCCGACAGGGGTGCGCCGCGCCAGGCCACCGAGAGTGCCCCGACCATCACCGCGATGAAGGTGGAAGGAACGATCACCAGCAGGATCTTCGGAAGACTCACTCCCAGGGGGGTGATCAGGCCGAGCACGGCGACGGTCACCGCGGAGATGGGCGAGGCGATCAGGCCATGCTGGGCGGCGATGACACTGATCGACAAGGGCCGCTCCGGCCGGATGCGCGCCTTGCGCGCGGTCTCGGAGATGACCGGCAGAAGCGCGTAGACCACGTGCTGGGTGCCACAGGCGGCCACGAGCACATAGGTCACCAGAGGAGCAAGAAAGGTGATGTACTGCGGATTGCTGCGCAGGACGCGCTGAGCCAGCAACACCAGGTAGTCGAGACCTCCGGCGGCCTGCATGGCGGCCAGCGCGGTGATGACCGCGATGATCATCCCCAGCACGACGCCCGGCGGCCCGCCCGGAGGCGCTCCCAATACGAAGACGAAGACGATCAAGCCGAGGCCGGCGACCGCCCCCAAGGCGATCCCACCCAGACGCGCACCGATGATGATGCACGCCAAGAAGATGATCAGTTCCAGCCAGAGCATGTTCGAGGGAAGTATATCGGAAACCATCGAAGAGGTCCAACCCGGAGTAATTCGATGCAGGAGCAAGGATGAGGGGGATACGAGGTGGAATCGGGGTGAAATGCCCCCGCCGATCCGTCCAGCCGGGCGTCTTCACGAAGTGATCCGGCGGTGAACGATCCACCCGGCTGCGATCTCGTGGTTGTAGGAATTCGCTCGGTGGCAGTACCCTCACTTCCAGCACGTGTTACGCGCGGGACGGGTGCGACTCTCCCGCATCGAGTTGGACGAGTGAAGGAGACACCATGAATCTGCCCGGAGCAGACAACCAGGACAATGGCTACTGGAACCGAGCCCTGAACCTCACCATACGGCTGGTCTTCATCGCGGCCATCGTGTTCTGGTGTTCCAGGATCATCTCTCCCTTCTTCATGTTGCTCATGTGGTCCACCATCATTGCGGTGACCTTCTATCCCCTGTTCCTGAAACTGAAGGATGCCTTGGGCGGCCGGAACGGATTGGCGGGTACCATCTTCATCGTTGTCACCTTGGCCGCGGTGATCATTCCCACCATCCTGCTCTCCGAATCGGTGATCGACGGCGCATCCGCCCTCAAGCACGACCTCGATACCGGCACGGTGACGGTTCCCCCGCCGAAGGAGAGCATCAAGGACTGGCCGATCATCGGAGCCTCGACCTATGCCTTCTGGCTACAGGCCTCCAATGATCTGCAGGCGGTGGCCATCAAGCACACGGACAAGCTCAAGGAGATCGCCGGCAAGCTGGCCGGCCTGGTCGGCTCCTTCACCAAGAGCTTCCTGCTGACCGTCGTCGCCCTCATCATCGCCGGTATCCTGATGATGAACGCCATGGGAGGTGGTCGCATCGCATATACCATTGCCGAACGGATCGCCGGTGAGGACGGCCGCGAGTTGGTGACCCTGTCGATCATGACCATCCGCAGCGTCGTCAAGGGGGTGGTCCTGGTGGCGATGATCCAGAGTCTGCTGGCCTGGGCGGGCATGGCCTTCGCCCATGTCCCCGGAGCCGGTTTCTGGGCGCTGCTGGTGATGATGCTGGCCATCGCCCAGCTACCGCCGATCCTGCTGCTGGGACCGGTGGCGATCTTCGTCTTCACGACCGATGTCAGTACGACCGTCGCCGTGATCTTCCTCATCTGGAGCATTCTCGTCAGCATGTCCGACGGTGTCCTCAAGCCCTTCCTGCTGGGCCGCGGCGTTCCCGTGCCCATGCTGGTGGTCCTCATCGGAGCCATCGGAGGCATGATCACCGCCGGGGTCATCGGCCTGTTCGTCGGCGCGGTCATCCTGTCCATCGGTTACAAGCTGCTTCTCGCCTGGCTTGGAGACATCGGCGATGACACCACACAGCTCCAGGCCGACAGTCCGGCCGATCAATAGGAAGCCGGAATCGCAGAGCGGCCGGCCGTCGGCGCCGAGCCGCTCATGAAGTAATTGACAGCCCTTCGCCCCTACTGGAGATTCGTTTTCCGTAGGATGAGAGATCCATTCTTCTTCAGGCATTGGGAATTCGTGTCCACCAGACTCACCGTTCTTCTCCTGTTTGCCGCCTCGATCCCGGGGCTCGTGCTGTCTCCAACGGCCGCCGCACAGGATCTCGAGCCACGGATCTTCGCGCCGGCACCAGTGGGCATGAACTTCGGCCTGCTGGCCTACGGCTATTCCAACGGCAACATCCTCTTCGACCCCTCCGTCCCCCTCGAGGGGTCCCAGGGAACGGTCCACACGGCGACGGCCGGTTTCGTCCATACCATCGATTTCTTCGGGATGACCGGCAAGGTGACCGCAGTGGTCCCCTTCGGCTGGGGTGACTGGGAAGGCGATGTCGACGGCGAGTTCCGCACCACTTCGCGGAGGGGATTCGCCGACCCCATGGTGCAGTTCGGGCTCAACTTCATCGGAGCCCCCGCGACCGATCTGAAGGGCATGCGCCACTACCGGGAGCGAACCATCGTCGGCGGCGGCCTGCTCGTCGTGATGCCCCTGGGTCAGTACGATCCGGACAAACTGATCAATCTGGGTTCGAACCGTTGGGTGTTCCGGCCGAAGATCGGCATCTCCCACCGCATCTCCCGCTGGGTCCTGGAAGCCATGGGCAGCGTGCGGCTCTTCACCGACAACACCGACCCCTTCGGCTCGGAGGTCTTGAGCCAGGATCCGCTCTGGGCGCTCTCCGTCGACGCCATCTACACCGTCAAACCCGGACTGTGGGTTGGCGTGGGCGCCGGAATGGGCCGAGGCGGCCGAACCACCGTGGATGGGGTCCCCAAGGACACCTACCAGCGCAACGGCCGTCTGGCCGCCGTCCTCGTCTATCCACTCAGCCGCCTGCACAGTCTCAAGTTGACCTGGGTCGACAGCGTCCGCACCGACCGGGGAACGGACTTCAACCTCATCAGCCTGGCCTTCCAGATGCGTTGGGGAGGGGGCCTCTAGAAATATGCCGGTGTCCTTGACACCCTTTTCGTCGGCTGCCTACAGTCCTCTCGTTCGAAGCCATCCCGTGCCAGATCCCATGTTCACCTTCCCTGGGACAGCATGCCAAAGGAGCTTCCCGTGTATCGCCGACTTCCGCTGTATGCCGTTCTCGTCGTGGTTGTGACCGCGGCCGCCGCCGGCCTGTCTTCTCCATCGGAGGCATCCAGGATCGCGCTGGGTCCGGTCCTGATGGTCAACCAGGCATCGTTCGGGGGAGACGCACCTCCCGACCATGACTATGAAGGCGTCAGCCGCTTCGGAGGAGGCATCGCCCTCGACTACTACCTGAGGAAGGACGTCGCGCTGAGCATCCAACCCATGTACCTGCAGAAGGGCGCCGACCTGGTCTGGACCGAGGACGACGTCGAGCTGAGCCGCATCGAATTGCGCAGTGAATACCTGAGCATTCCCATTGCACTGAAGGTCACGGGCAACTCCCGCAGCCGCATGTATGCGCACGGCGGCATCGATTTCGATTTTCTCTTGAGTGCAGACGTCAGCGAGAACGGTGTGAGCGAGGATTTCAAGGACGGTTTCGAGCCCTTTTCCATCGGCGCCAGCTTCGGAGCCGGCGGGCTCATCGCCATCGGTCACAACTGGCTGATGATCGAAGCAAGATACACCCAGGGTCTCGACAACATCGCCCGGCGTGACTTCACCACCGTCGGCGCCACTTCCAGCGTGAAGACCACTGGATTCATGTTCATCATCGGCTGGCTGTTCTCGAGTGCGGAGGTCGTGCAATGACCCACCCCACCATCCGCAGAGCCCTTGTCGTGGCAGCCGTGATGGCCGCGTTCCTCCTGGCCGCGGCGCCGGCATCGGCCTCGGAGAACCAGATCTTCTCCCGCCTCGGTCCTCACACCTTCGTCCCCAACGGTTTCGTGCGCGAGCCTTTCATCCAGAGCTACTTCCGCAACGCCCTGGGGATCGGAAGCACCCAGCCGGTCTTCGTACCGACCGTCACCCTTCCCGACAGCACCACCGTGCTCGGTTTCGAGACGAGTGTGACCGTGGCCGCCCTGCAATTCGAATGGCAATACGCCATGAAGAGCTGGGTCGCTTTCCGCGCCCGCTTCGAGGTCTTCGGCAGACTGGGCGATTCGTCCAGTTCCCTCCTCTCCGAGGGCATCACCGGTATCGGCACCTATGAACTGGGCTGGTTCTTCAAGCTGCTCGAGGGAGAGAGGGACATGCTCTCGCTCGACCTGTACATGCAGCGAAGCCAGGGCGCGTTCGTGAACCTCATGGACTGGCTGACCCAGATCATCGAGGACGGGGGCCTCGAACCCGACAACTCGCTCGTGCGCAACCGCGATTCCCTGCGGGGCATCGCCGGTCTGAGTTACGCCCATGCCTTCGGTTCCCTCTTCGGCGTGGGCGCCAACATGCGCGCGGGATACGGAGAACAGATCGACCGCAACGGCAAGAACGACTTCATCTATTCGACCCGTCTCGGATTCAGCTTCAATCTCAACGACACCACCCGGATCCCGCTGGGGGTCTTTCTGGGATTGCAGTTGAGCAACTGGACGAACACCGGAGAGAATCTGGCCGGTGATCTGGCCGGAGGGTCCATTCGCATCGACTATCTCGGCTTCGACGACTTCATCCTGGGCCTCGACCACTCCTACATCATCACTCCGGTGAGGGGGATCGAAGAAGACGTCAAGGCTTCGACCACCCTGATCACCTTGCGGTATTTCTACTGACGGCTGAAGCGGCGGCGGAAGCGATGCTCGAGCTCACCATTCGCTTCTACGAGGAACTGAACGACTTCCTTCCCCGCGACCGAAGGAAGCGTGAATTCCGGGTGGAGCTGCGGCAGCCGTCCTCGGTGAAGGACCTGATCGAGTCGCTCGGCGTCCCCCACGTGGAGGTCGATCTCATCCTGGTGGACGGCCGGTCGGTGGGCTTCGATCATCTCATCGAGGGCGGCGAGCGGATCAGCGTCTATCCGGTCTTCGAGTCCATCGACATCACCGAGGTCCAGCATCTGCGGCCGCGCCCTCTGCGGAAGCCGCGCTTCGTGCTCGACGTCCACCTGGGCTGGCTGGCCCGGCGCCTGCGATTGCTGGGCTTCGACTGTCTCTACGAGCGGGAAGCCGATGACCGGCGGCTCGCCGAACTGTCGTCCCGGCAGGACCGCATCCTTCTCACCCGCGACCGCGGCTTGCTCAAACGCAAGCAGGTCACCCGCGGCTATTGCGTACGTTCCACCGATCCGGCCGAACAGATTCCCGAACTGATGGACCGTCTCGAACTGAGACGCTGGGTGCGGCCCTTCGGCCGCTGCCCGGTGTGCAACGGGGAACTCGACGAGGTGCCGGCTGAACAGGTGGCCGGCGAGGTCCCCCCGGAGAGCTACCGGCACTTCGACCGCTTCTGGCGCTGCCGCGACTGCCAGCAGGTCTACTGGAAGGGAAGCCACGTCGAGGAGATCGAGGAGTGGCTCGAGGGCCTGTGACGCGCACAGGAACAGATGCCGTACCCGCCCATCCTGAGCCGTTCAATAGCCAGCGTGCCGGGAAGCCGATCGATGGCAGGCCACTCAGTAGCCGTCCGCCGGCGCGCCGCTCACCCTCTGCAGCCGAATGATCGCGAGACGCCGGTTCAGGCGGGCCTTGAGCAGATCCAGATCGGCCTTGGCCAGTTCGGCTCTCGCCTGCAAGACATCGCTGCCCGTCTTCTTGCCCTCCTCAGCGGCGTTCTCCATCATCTGCAGTGATTGCCGGCGGAACTCCCAGGCCTGCTCGGCCAGCTCCACCAGACGGTCGGCGTACTCCAGGTTCTTCACCTCGCGACGCGCCTCGACATGGACCTGCCCTTTGATCCGTTCCAGGTTGTATTCGGCCTGTCTCTGCTGGGCCTCACGGCGGCTCTTCACCGACGACTTCTCACCGAGATCGAAGAGCGTCCACTTCAGGTTCAAGCCGAAGGTGAAGATGCCGTCGTTGATGAGCGGCAGACCCTGGTTGTAGTTGTAGGCGGCGAAGGCGCCCAGTTCGGGCCACTGATCGCTGCCGGCCGCCGACACACCGCTGCGAGCCTTCTCCACGGTCAAGGAGGCGCTGGTCACCTCGGTGTTCGAGGTGTCGGCCGCAGCGACCACTTCCGTGTAGCTGCTCGGAGGCGTCACCGGCGGCAGATGGGGATCGAGATCGAGAACACTGTCCAGCGGCAGTCCCAACAGATCGTTCAGGCTCGCGGTGAGGTTGTCCAGGCGGTTGAGGGCATCGAGGTGATCCTTGCGCGCCTCCAGGAGCTTCGCGGTCAAGCCCACCACTTCCACCGACAGGGCCTTGCCCACCTCCTCCGCGTTGCGCGCATCGGCCAGGCGGCTCTCGGCCTCCTCCACCCGTTTCCGGGTCTCGATCAACTCACGCTGTCCGATGAGGATACCGCTGTAGAGGCTCTCCACCCCCATCCGGATCTCCCACTCGACCTCTCTTCTGCGGGTCTGCGCCAGGGCCAGCTCGGCTTCCTTCACGCGGACGCCGTCCCCGACCTTCTTCAACTGGGTGATGGGCTGATAGGCAAGAGCGGTCAGGTTGAAGAACCAATCGTCGTCTCCGCCGATGACCATGTCCTTCGATGGGACCGGCATCAACTGGGCCAGGATGGGATCGAGGGCCGGGTTGCCCATCATTCCCTCGACGATGGGGTCGAAGGCGCCCTTGTCGATGTCCAGCTCGATGGGATTGCTCAGATAACCACCGACGCCAAGGATGTCCAGCCGCGGACCACGGTGGCTTCCCATCTCGTGGAGCGCGCTCTCCTGCTCCTCCACCTGGGCCTGGACGATCCCGATGGCCCGGCTGTTCTCCAACGCCATGTCCAGGGCTCCGCGCAGGGTCAGATGCACCTGGCCGTCGGCGAGGCACGGAGAAGCCGCCAGCACCCCGATGGCGAAGAGCACCACCGCCAGTGTCCTGCCGATCGCCGGCGACGGCGTGTTCCGGTAACGCAGGGCATACACCACGGGAATCACCACCAGGGTCATGACCATCGAGAAGATCACCCCCACCGCGAACACGCTGGCCAGTGGCGCCCACAGGGGTGAGCGGGAGACGATCATGGGAACGACGCCGACCGCCGCAGCCATCGAAGTCAGGAAGATGGGGCGCATGCGGCGCCTTCCGGCCTCGACCGCAGCCTGCCGATATCCCATTCCATGGTCGCGCACCAGTTCATCGGCGTAATCGACCAGGATGATCGAATTGCGGATGACGATACCGGCAAGGCTGATCACGCCCACGAAGGCGGTGAATCCGAAGGGATTGCCGGTGATCAGCAGCCCGAGAATCGCTCCCAACAAAGTCAATGGGATGGCCAGCATCACGATGAAGGCCTCGCTCGAATTGCGGAACTGCAGCAACAGGATGAGATAGATCAGCACCAGACTGGCCATCAGAGCCTTGACCATCTTCGAGAAGGTCTCGTTCTGACCTTCCACTTCACCTCCGAACTCGACACGGTATCCCCGCGGCAGATCCAGGGCCTCCACCTTGGATCTGGCTGCCTCGAACACCTTCGACGGCAGCACACCGGGTTCGGCAAAGGAACGCACACTCAGTGTCCGTACGCCGTTGCGATGGATGATGCTCCCGGTCTGCCAACGGGGCACCAGGTCCGCCAACTGCCGAAGAGGCACCCCGGAGTGGGTCACCGGGCTCGCCACGTACATGTTCGCCAGATCGTCATAACTGGCGCGTTGCTCCTTCGCCAGGCGCATCACGATGGGTAGCCGGATATCCCCCTCCCACAGCGAGGAAACCGGCGCCCCCTCGAAACCCGCGGCCACCATGGCCGAGATGCTGCCGGAGGTGAATCCCATCTTGTTCGCGGCGTCGTCACGGACATCGATGCTCAGGTAGAACTCCTCACCGTAGTCCGTATGCACCAGTGCGCGGCCGGGAACGGCCTGGACGATGTCCTCGATCCTGCGCCCCCATTCCTCCAGGACCGCGATGTCCGGCCCGATCAGACGGAACTCGACCGGAGCCTTCACCGGAATCCCCTGTTGGAAGCGTTGCACGTTGACCCGTGCTCCGGGGATCAGCTCCTGAGCCTTGAAGAAGTAGTCGTTGACCATGGCATCGGCTGCCTTGATCGAGGTGGTGTTCACCAACACCAGGGCGTAGTCGCGCCGGGGGAAGACCGGGGCATAGCTGTAGTACACCCGCGGCGGACTCATGCCGACGAAGGTGGCGAAGTTCCGCACCCTGTCATCATCCTCGATCAGCTTCTCCAGGCGTTGGACGGCGCGATCGGTGGCGTCGAGATTCGAGCCCTGGGGCATCTGCAATTCGATGACGAACTGGGCCCGTTCAGCGGCGGGGAAGAACTTCTGCTCGACGAAGAGCATCAAGACCACGCCCAGCGCAACGACCAGCACCGCCCCCGCGATGGTCAGGGCCGGTCTGGCCATGCCCCAGTTGAGTACCCGGTCATACCCCGATTGGGCCAGATCCAGCAGGTTGAACTTCTTGTGGTCCTGATCCGACCCGTCCTTCGGTTTCAGACCGGTGTGGATGAAGGTGTAGCACAGCATGGGCGTCAGCAGCATGGCCACGATGAACGATGCGCTCAGGGCCACCGCCACGGTCACCGGAAGGGCGTGGATGAATTCACCCACCGATCCGGTCAGGAAGATTCCCATGGGAACGAAGGCCGCGATGATGGTCAAGGTCGCGGTCATCACCGGGATGAACAGTTCGCTGGCGCTGCGCCAGGCAGCATCCCAGCGTTCCACGCCTTCATCCAGTTTCTCGACGTAGTTGTCCGCGATCACGATGGCATCGTCCACGACCATGCCCAGGACCACGATCAACGAGGCCAGGGACACCTCGTGCAACTCGATGCCGATGGCCTGCATCACGGTGAAGGTGAACGCCACGGTCACCGGAATGGCCATCGCGGCGATCGCCGCCACCCGCAAGGGCATCAACAACATGGTCACCAGAATGACCGCGACGATGGCGATGAAGAACTCGCGGATGAAGTCGGTGATGTTCTCCGAGACCACCTCGGGCTGGTTGTTGATGATCGTGAAGGTGATGTCCGGAGGGAGATCGTCGGCGACTTCCTTCAGCTTGGCCTGAACCTCATCGCCGAAGGCCACGATGTTGTTGCCCGGCTGCATCTCCACCGACAGGAACATCGTCGTGTTGTCGCGACCGTTGATCCTCACCTTGCTGGACGGATCCTTCTGCCGGCGGACGACGTCGGCCACATCCTCGATACGGACGATGTTCCCCTTCGGCGATACGTAGATCACCTGCTTCTTCAACTGCTCGACGGTGGTATAGACCCCGGTCGTGTGCAGGGGAACGTGGTACAGTTCGGTGTCGATGTGCCCGGCGTAGTCGATGGCGTTCTGCGACTTCAGGACCGCGATGACCTGCGAGAGGGTCAGATCGTGCTGCACCAGCCGGCGGCTGTCCGCGGTCACCTGGATCTCCTCGTCCTGGTACCCGTAACTGTTGATCTTTCCCGTGGCTTCCAGGGTACGCAGGGCTTCGGCCACCCGGTCGACGTATTTCTTCAACTGAGGATAGCTGCGTTGATTCGATTCGAGGGCGATCAAGAGGGCGACGGTATCGCCGAACTCCGAGTCGACGACCGGGCCGATGACCGGTTGGGGAAGATCCGTCTTCTTGAACTGGAAGAGGCTCTGCCGCAGTTTCGACCAGAAGACATCGGCCTGTGCCACCCATTCCTGCAACTCTACGGTGATGATGACATAGCCGTCGCGTGTCTCCGACACGGTCTTCTTCTTGTCCACCTCGGTGAAGGTGAACAGATGCTTCTCCAGTTTGCGCGTCACCTGGTCCTCGACCTGTGAGGCGGTCGCACCGGGATAGAACGCGACGACCAGGCCCTCGCGGACAGTGATCTTCGGGGTGGCCCGGCGCGGCATCGTCAACAGCGCCTGGACACCGGCGGCCAGGATGAACAGGCTCAGGACGAGGGCGATCTGCCGATGGGCCAGGGATCCCTTGATGATGCTCATGGTCGTATCGTCTCTCCGCTACTCGCCGTCACCGACGATCTGGACCCTCGTACCGTCGGCGAGCCGATGCCGACCCGGCACGACAACGGTCTCCCCGCCTTCCAGGCCACTGACGATCTCCACTTCACTTCCCGATACCCGCCCGGTGGTGATCGCCCGTTCGGTGACCGACGAAGAACTTCGATCGAGAACGAATACGTGAATGCCGCCATGTGGTTCACGCACCACCGCCTCGGCAGGAACAGTGACGATCGACGACGAGCGGGAAGTGGTGATGTCGGCCAGGGCGATCATGCCCGCCCGGATGCGATCGTCGGGATTGGCCACCACGATCTTCACCGAGTACGAACGCGTGAAGGGATCGGCGACGGCAGCGATACCGCCCACCCTGCCTTCGAAGACCCCGGATTCGATGGCGGGAATGGTGACTCGAGCGGCTTGGCCGACCTGCACCAAGCCGATCTCCGTCTCGGGAACCCCGACCACGACCTTCACCGAATCGGTATTGACCACCGCGAAGACGGGATGTCCTTCGGGAACGATCTCTCCGGGCTCGACTCCCTTCAGGGCGATGGCCCCGCCGATGGGAGCGACGAGGCGGGTATCGGCGAGTTTCTTTCTCCAGATGGCGGCATTGGCCCGCGCCTGTTTGAGGCCGGCAGCGATCTTGTCGAAGTCGCTGTCGGTGACACTTTCCTTCTCATGCAGGTTCTTCAACCTCGTGTACTCGACCTCGATCTCCTGGAGCTTGGCCTCGGCGATCTGCAGTCCGTGACGGTAGTCGGCGGTCTCCAGAGAAGCGATGAACTGCCCTTTCTCGACGGTGTCACCTTCCTCGACCGTGACCTCGTCCACCTTGCCTGCGACCATGAATCCGAAGCGCACGGTGCGTATGGGTTCGACATTGCCGCTGACCGACACCACCTGGGGCGCTTCGATGCGCTTGGCTTGGACGGCGTGCACGGGAAGGGCTTCATGGACCGAGCCGGACTCGTTCCGGCCACAGCCGTTGACCACACCAAGGGACACGAAAGCCCCTACCAGAAGGATCCGGCGGATCCCATCGAGCTTCCTTGAATCGATCATGATGTTCCCACTTCAACCTTGGGTCAGCGCGTGGACCATTCGAATGGCGCACGGATGAGGATAGGGGGTTCGTGCCCTTTCGCTAAGTGCTTTTTCGCCGGTAGAGGTGAACTTTTGCGGCGTATCGTTCCGGCATTGGTGCTAGAATATGTACGGAGCCCCTACGTACGCGGCCTTCTCGCTCAGATCAGCCGTTGCGCTCGCACAACCGAGACTGCTGACCGGGCCACCCGCCCGACCACTGCCGATTGTCACGACAGACTGGACTCCTTCTGAGACGTGATCGGGCTGCGCGTCGAACTGTCCCTTCCGGAGGTGATCCATGTCTTCCCCCCGTGGCCTTCGCCTGGCCGTTCCACTTCTTCTGTGCGCTCTCGTTCTCGCGCTCGCGCCCTCTCTGACATCGGCCTCGAGCTGGCCCCGGCCCGAACCGGTCTTCTCCTGGCCGACCTCATGGTACTTGAATCCACCGCAGGCAGTGAGCGCACTGGGTATGGACAGTTACGGACGCATCTACGCCGCCAACAACGACAATCTGGGTATCATCAAATACAGTCTCGACGGAGAAGTCCTCGAGCTGTTGCCCTTTCCTGGAGGAACCACCCACATCCTCGGTGACATCGCGGTTGATCTGGAGGGAAACATATGGTGCACCGACAGAGCCGGTAGACTCCTCCTCGAATTCGATTCGGACGCCAATCTCCTTCATCAATGGGGATACTTATCGGGGACATCAGGTGGCGTATCTCTCACCGACCCCTTTGGAGTGGCGATCGGACCCAACGGCCATATCTTCCTCACCGACGCCGGTGCCAACCATCTCCTCGAGATCCTCCCCGATGGAACCCTGGTGAGGGTCATCGGAAGTCCGGGAAGTTCGGCTGGACAGTTCATGGGGCCGGCAGGAATCGCCTTCGACCGCTTCGGGAACTTCTACGTGGCCGACAGCGGAAACGGTCGCATCCAGAAATTCGACGGTCAGGGAAGCTTCTTGCTGCAATGGAGCGGCACCTCTCCGGTAACGCTCGGTTCACCCTTCGACATCGCCATCGACGATTGGGATCACGTCTTCGTCGTCGACAACGGCACCTCTTCTCCAGCGCAGGTATGCGTCTTCACCTGTACCGGCGCCTACGTCACCAATTTCACCGGCGGTATCATCAGTCCGGGTGCCGTTGCCGTCCGCGGGCGCACCGGCATCTTCGTCAGCGAGAGGGACGGCTCAGACCCCTCCATCGTGAGCTTCGGATATCCACCCATGATCATCAGCATCCAGGACGTTCCCGATGACCAGGGACGCTGGGTGAGGCTGACCTTCGGCCATTCCATCTTCGACAGCGGCTACACGCCGGACGTGATCACCGGCTATGCGATCTATCGGCAGCAGCCGGAAGGAGCGTCCAAGAGCGCCGCTGAGGCTGTCGCCTTGCCTCCGGCCTATGCGCAGCATGCGGTCGATCTCGAAGGCTGGGACGCGCTGACCGTCATCCCTGCCCGCCGTGACTCGACCTACGAGACCGTCCTTCCCACTCTCTGCGATTCCACCGCGAGCGGCGGCATCGAGTGGTCGACCTTCCTGGTCTCGGCCCTGACCTGCGACAATCTCTTCTATGACAGTTACTCGGCCTCGGGCTATTCGGTGGACAACATCGCGCCTCCGACGCCTTCGGCGCCGCAGGTCGCCGAGGTTCCCGGACTCCTGCAGGTGTCCATCACCTGGGACGCCAGCGCGGCTCCGGACCTGGACCACTACGCCGTGTACCGGTCGGCCTCCGACGATCCCGGCAATCTGCCTTCCATCCCGCTGGCCACCACCACCTCGCTGTCGTATCTGGACGAGACGGTCCAACCGGGGGAGACCTGGTACTACTGGATCGTGGCCTACGACGACGCCGGTCTGTCTTCCCCGCTCTCCCCGTCGGCCAGTGTCACGGTGGTGACCTCGGCGGAGCCTCCATCCCGAAAGCTCGTCCTCCAGCAGAATGTTCCCAATCCCTTCAATCCGTCGACCGCGATCGCCTTCACCCTGCCGCAAGCGCAGCGCGTCCGGCTCAAGGTCTTCGATCGCTCCGGCCGATATGTCGCGACCCTCTATGACGACGTGGCCCCACAGGGTGAGACCACCGTTCAATGGGAAGGTGTCGACGAGGGCGGCCGTCTCGTCGCCAGTGGAGTCTATCTGTACCGCCTCGAGGCCGGAGAGGAAACGCAGACGAAGAGAATGACCCTGGTGCGTTGACACGATCGGAGGACACGCGGAGGATGACGCCGGTGCGTCGAATCGGTGGCGGTCGACGTCTTCGTCCTGGGCCTGCTCGGAGGACGACACAAGCATCGGCAGACGGGGAGCCCTACGTGGACGTCCACGTGATCCACTCGCACTAGCGGGGATCGGATGGGCTTTTGGACGATGATCTCTTCTTTCTGCGTCTCTCGTCGACGGCACGCTGCAGGATGAATTCGATCTGACCGTTGACGCTACGGAACTCGGCGGCGGCCCAGCGATTGAGCTCCTCCCACAACTCGGGACGGATGCGCAAAAGGAACTTCTTTCGCTGGGCCATCGCCGACGCTCCTACTGGTACAGGGTCCCGGTGTTCACCACCGGCGAGGCCGAAGACTCACTGCACAGCACCACCAGGAGGTTGCTCACCATGGCCGCCTTGCGTTCCTCGTCGAGTTCGACGACCCGGTGTTGTGACAGCTTCTCCAGGGCGAGCTCGACCATGCTCACCGCCCCGGTGACGATCTGCGTGCGGGCGGCCACCACCGCCGACGCCTGCTGCCGGCGCAACATGGCCTCGGCGATCTCCGGCGCGTAGGCCAGATGGCTGATGCGAGCCTCGATCACCCGGATGCCCGCCCGCTGGAAACGCTCCTGCAACTCGTTCTCCAGGACGCTGTTCACCTGCTCCTTGCCCGCACGCAAGGTCAGGATCTCCTCGTCGTCCTCGTCGAAGGTGTCGTAGGGATAGGCTCCGGCCAGGTGCCGCACCGCCGCCTCACTCTGCACGACCACGTAGTTCTCGTAGTCGTCGACCTCGAACGAAGCGTGGTAGCTGTCCTCGACCTGCCAGACGACGACCGCGGCGATCTCGATGGGATTGCCCGCGGCGTCGTTCACCTTCAGACGTTCCCCGTTGAGATTGCGGGCGCGCAGGGTGATGTGCCGCTTCGAGTAGAAGGGATTGGCCCAGTAGAAGCCGTTCTTCTTCACCGTCCCCTTGTAGGTGCCGAAGAGGATGAGCACCCGACAATCGTTGGGATTGACGATGAACAAGCCGACCAGGATCAGGATCCCCACCAGCAGCCCCACACCGAAACCGATCAGCCACAGGAGATTCCCGCTGCGGATACCCAGGATCAGCGAGTAGACTCCCAGAGCGATCAGCAGAATGCCGAGTGCCAGCATGAGATAACCGGAATGGGCGGTAGTGGTCTTTTCGTGGGTCATGGCGTGTTCCTCCGGAAGTGGGATATCGATATGATATCACTTCGATATCCCCATGTCAACCGGACCATTCCACCACCAGGAGTGAGGCGGCCATCGGGAACTTCTGCGGATCTCAAGCGGTCTTCGAGGAGAATCCCGGTCTGGCCAGACCCGCGGCGGTGAATCCGGCAAGAGAAAGGGCCCGGTGAAAGCCGGGCCCTTGGACAAACGCCTGCGCGGACGCTTCTAGCGGTACTGCGACTTCATGACACTCCACGAAGACTCAGCGGTGGGAAGTGCGGTGGCATAGATCCGGATGGTCGAACCCAGGATCTGCCCTTCACAGGAGGAGACGGCGAACATGTCCGCAGATCCACCCAACGGAACCACGGTCAGGATCTCCGTCTGGTACGAGGAGGTATTCGATGTCGAGCCGACCATCACTCCATCCTTGTAGAGGAAGGCCTTGGTGCAGCCGGTACCGCAGTTGTCGTTGATATCGACCTCGACCTTGGTGATGTCGTAGGACTCCCCGAAGTCGGCGACCAGGCGGGCCGGCCACAACCATACACCGTCTCCGCCGGGATCGACGGCGAAGGAACAATTCCCTCCTCCATCGCAGTCCTCCGCAACGGTGTGGGTGAAGTACATGTCGACTCCGTCCTGTACCCAGACTTCATCACACGCCACATCGGGCACGTTGTCGAGATGGATGGTGGTGATCACCACCGTCGAAGCCATGGACGTAGATGTCGGGACAACGAAAAGCACAGCGACAAGGATCGCGACGATCCCGTAGCGAAGATTCATGAGCTTGACCTCTTGACTTTGATGGCGCCACGCCACGGCGGCAGCGTCATTGGACCATGCTGCTGCCGGAGCGTACGGACTGGAATTCAGCTGTCATCAGCGTACACCCTTAGCGAAGCCACTGTCCAGGGCATGAGGGGCGGAAGTCCACTGTCGAGCGGATAACAGCCCGATTCCCCACTTCCGGCCTCCTTGGACGGCCCCCTCGGCCCGGTCCCGCCGCAACATGAACGGCAAGGCGGCGAGCCGCCGGCAGAAGCCGTGCGTCGGCGAAGGTCCCTCTTCTCCACGCCGACACCGATCCTTGACAGCAAGGTCGAGGAAGGGCTATCTTCGCACCTGTTCCTCCAAGCAGTTCTTCACCCATGCGTCGGGCCCTCCGCACAGGACGGATCGAATGCGCGCTCGCGCCCTCCTCTCGGCGTTTCTCCTGGCTGTCTTTCTGTCGTCGTCTCCGGCCCGGGCGGTCATCGGCAACGCCACCGGAGGCGGGACCTATCACCTCGACGAGAACGCCAGGAACCTGAAGTTCGCCGGCATCCCCATTCCCGGCTACAGCGATGTCCTTGGATTGAATCTCGGTGTGGTGGCTATGGTCTACTACAAGACCGATCGAAATGATGACTATCTGCCGCCATCGTTTACCGGGGTCTTCGGCTTCTACAGTCAGAACAACTCGTGGGTGGGCAGTGTCTTCCAACGCTTCCATCTCGACCGTGACAACTGGCGTCTGACCGGTGCCTTCGGCACCGGCTCGATCAAGTACCAGTTCAACCCCGCGGCGGTCGGACCCGGATTCCCCGACGTCTTCATCGACTACACGACCGCCACCGGCTTTCTCTTCCTGGAGGGCTCACGCCGGATCTGGAGGTCACTGTACCTGGGTCTCATCCTCACCTCCTGGTCGGCCCAGGTGACACTCGAACCCGATCTGCTGGAGACCGAGAGCGAACGCTTCAATGGACCGGGAGTCACCGGCGAATGGGACAATCGTGAACACGTCATGAATCCACGGAAGGGCTATCACGTGCAGGCGCGCTATCTGGTGTACCGCGACGCCTTCGGCTCGGACCGCGACTTCGAGATGCTGAGGTGGTCGGCCGCCGCGTATACAACCCTCGGGGACACCACCCGGGTTCTCGCCGCGCGCGTTCTCCAATCGGCCGCCTTCGGAGACGTCCCCTTCAGCGCTCAGTCCGTGGTCAACGGCAACCAGAACCTCCGCGGCTACTCCAACGGCCGCTACCGGGGCAATCAACTCGTCAGCGTCGAGGCCGAATACCGATGGAACTTCTACCGGCGCTGGGGCGCGGTGATCTTCGCCGGTGTCGGATGGTGTGCCGATGCGATGGCGAAGATGTCCATGAAGGACACCCTTCCCTCCGGTGGGTTGGGCGCACGCTTCCTGCTCATCAAGGACTACCGCATCAACGCGCGCATCGACTACGGATGGGGCAAGGGCGATCAGGCGCTGTACTTCTCCATCGGCGAGGCGTTCTGATTCCGATCATCCCTTCTTGAGTCTCTGGCGGATCTCCTCACTGATCTCCTGGTACAGTTCCAGGAAGATACTGAACGATTCGTCCGCATTGAGTTTCTTCTTGTGCAGAGCATCGAATGCGCGATTGCGGATGCGAAGCAGCTCGTCCAGCAGATCCTCCTGGGCAGTGTCGCCCGTGCCGTAGATCGTCTTGCTCCGGATCCTGATCAGGTCGGAGTAGTAGGTGCCGATCCGTTGTGTCCGCGCCCGTCTCAGGTGGTTCCGGAAGGAAGCCAGACCACCTACGACCAGCGCGATCACCGACAGGATCGGCCACATGGTGTTGGCGTATCTCACCCACACCGACG
>JAOZPE010000072.1 GCA_029932915.1 Candidatus Krumholzibacteriia bacterium | reverse complement strand
CGCAGGGTCTTCTCCATGTTGCGGTACTCGGTGACCTTCTCGTCGAGTTCGAGCACGCGGTCACGCAACTGCCGGTTGTCGGTGAGGACGGTCTCGTATTCGTCGGCGACCGTGGCCAGAAAGGCGTAGACCTCTTCGGGGTCGAGACCCCGCATGCCCTTGCGGAATTCCTGTTTGCGTACGTCCAGCGGCGTGATGCGCATGCTGCCTCCTCGCGCCCTCGCTCCGGGGCGCCTGACTACGACAGAAGTCTCACGATCCAGCGGCGCAGGAAGGAGAGGATGAGGATCGCCACCACCGGGCTGAAATCCAGTCCCCCCCACACCCCCAGAAGCGAGCGGATGGGACCGAGCACGGGCTCGGTCATCCGATGGATCCACTGCACGAGGGGATGCCCCGGATCCAGGCTCACCCAGCTCAACAGGACGCGGGCGAGCAGGATCAACAGGTAGACATCCAGCGCAGTACCGATGAGATGTGCAATCGCCAAGCCAAGACTCCTTCGGCGACCGGGCCGCTCCCGTCGGGGAGGGTCCCGCCACCCCTGGGGAAGAGAGTGCGACCAGAGGCCGGCCGCTGCACCCCCGCAGGGGCCGATTTCCCCCGCTCGTACCTCGATCCGAGCTGATCCGGGCCGATCCGGGCCGGCAGCGAGCCGATACCACCCGTGGCCGCGGTGAACCCGCCGCTGCCCAGAATCCTGCCAGGCGGGCCCGGGGCGCCCCGAGGGGCGATCCCACCTCCAACGGCCGCTTCGCAGCGGGTCACCGCCTTCCGGCGGCCCCCTCCTCAGCGGGGGCGGCGGGGCCCGAAGAGCACGCTGCCCAGGCGCACCTGGTGGCTGCCCTCCTCGATGGCCCACACGTAATCACGGCTCATGCCCATCGACAGACGCGCCGGTGAACCGTCGCGGCGGCGCAGGCCCTCGGCCAGCCGCCGCAGGGTGGCGAAGCGGCGGCGCGCCTGCGCCTCGTCGTCGCTCAGGCGCACCATACCCATCAGGCCCACGATTTCCAGAGAACTTTCCTGCCGCGCGCGCTCCCACAGCTCGGCCGTCTGCTCCTTCGGGCAGCCGGCCTTCTGGGGCTCCTCGGCGATGTCCACCTCGATCCAGATGGGCTGGACCACCTCGATCGCGGCCGCCCGGCGGGCGATGCGCTCGAGCAGATCGAGGTGGTCGACCGATTCGATGGAGGCGAAGCGCCCGACGGCCTTGTTCACCTTGTTGCTCTGCAGGCGGCCGATCAGGTGGACGTGCACGCCCGGAGGAAGCGCCTCGATCTTGGGAAGGGCCTCCTGCACCCGGTTCTCCCCGAGTTCGTACAGACCCTCTCCCACCGCCTCGAGCAGGGTCTCGATGGGATGGGTCTTGGTGACGGCGAGGATCTCCACCTCCTCGGGCGAGCGGCCGGCCCGCGCACAGGCGGCGGCGATGTCCTCGCGGACCTTCTCCAGCCGTTGGTGCAGTTGCGTGCTCATGGTCCCGATCTCCAAATGCCAGCGGTGCCTCTTCCTGGATCGGGAATAGTGCAAAGGTTGCGGCTTGGCAACGCCGCAGCGGCAGGAGGGCCGGAAAGGTCACCGGAAAGACAAACCCGGGCACGATGAGAGCACCCGGGCGGAGAGAAAGCTGGTGGAGGCGGCGGGAATCGAACCCGCGTCCGAAAACGACGACCACGGACCTCTACGTGCGTAGTTCCCAGATCATCTCGTGCCGCGCAGCCCTGGGAACATGGTTGACGCGACACCAGCCTCATTGGTTCTCGACGCTTTCCCTGAGGCGACGGGTCCACGTCCAGTCTCCAGAATATGACGCCCGCATCGCAGACCCCGGAGACCCGGTCTGCGGCGAACGGCTACTTATGATTAAGCAGCAAGAGCCATAGGCTCGTCAGTTGTTGTTTTCCCACCACTTTAACGACCTTGGTGAGGTGGTCGGCACGCCATCCGGGGCCCAACCGTTCCCGTCGAAACCCTTCGCCCCCATGACCTTTCCAGTGTACAGCAGGCCGCCCAAAGCGCAAGGCCCGCCGCCGGTGGGCATCGTGCCACCTCGCCGGCCTCATTCAAGCAGCCAGTTGGCGCCCGTACCGCCCCTTGCCGGCGCCGGTGGGCGCTTGCACCCAACTCGTCGGCGTCACACAAGCAGATGGCCCCGACAAAGAAAGGCGACCGTTCGGCCGCCTCGCATCGATCCCCCCGCGGGGGCTTGGAAATTGGGGCCCGGGAGAGAGTCCGGGGTGCTGGTCACAGACATGGCATAGCGCCTGGATTCTCGTTAGGCCACTCCGTCCCACCCGGGCCCACTACCAGCGTGCCAGAATCGCGGGCCATCCGCAAGGGTGGAGCATCAGAAAACCGTCGGTATGCCTCAGTACCGGTTGCCGCGGGCGTGCTTCTTCAACCAGTCGAGGATGATCACGTCTTCCTGCGGCGTGGGCGCCGGGCTTCCCGCCTGGCGCAACTTGGCGCTCCAACGGGCGTACTGGTTCTTCCAGTACGGATAGGAACTCTCCTGCGGCGGAATGGGATCGTGACAGCCCCCTCCCGAACAGTACTTCACGTAGAGCCTGGCCCCCTGGCTGTCGGGTTCGGGGATGCTGGCCTTGGCACAGGCCCACAGCACCATGGTGAACAGTGTCAGCGCGAGGCCGACCCGAGCGAAGCGTTTCATCACCGGATACCTCCCCTTCACTTCCGTGTCGCTCTCCCTTCCCACATCCACCGCCCGCCGTCAAGCCCCCGCCGAGGCCGCCGCCTGCAGGCGTTCCACCAGTTGCGCCAGGGCCGGGAAGGCCACCAGGATCTCGGCCTTGCGCACGTCGACCGGCGGCGCACAGCGGAAGATGCGGTTGCGGTAGGCCAACAGCAGCAGCAACAGGTCGCGGTCCTCTCCGGACAGGGAGAAACCCAGCGCGGCATGGGCCGCCGCACGGCAGCGTTCACATGAGAAACGGGAAGGCTCATCGGACAGGTGAGCGTCGGGTGCGATGCACTCGAGTTCGGCCTCGCTCATCAGATCGAGCAGAACGCGGAAATCGACGCAGGCCGGAGTCTCGAGGGCGTCACGCCGCCAGTGTACCCGCGGGTCGGCGGCTTCCAGACGGTCGCGGATCTGCGGCGGGAAGGCGTGCTTCGTGTCCCTGAGCCGGCCCACCGCGTAGAGCTCGGCCGCGCGCAGACCCAGGTCGACGGCGCTGGACAGGGAGACCAGTCGTTCACCGGCGGTGGAGAAGGCATCACGCGCTCCCCTCCACAGACGATCGGCCTCTTCGAACGGGGAGAGATGGAGAAGCTCGGGAAGCTCGTTCATGATACCACCTCCGCAACGACAAGAGTCCTTGTGCTGGCCTCAGGAGTTCTTTTCGACCGGTTTCTCCTCCTCGGACAGAAGCTCGGCGACGGCGTCGAGGATCTGGCTCGGGCTGGCGGGCTTCTGCAACAGGACGATCTCGTCGCCCTCGCCCTCGAGCAATTCCTTCTCCGCATAGCCCGACATGAAGAGCACCTTCAAGCCGGGATGCTCCCGGCGAAGCCGCGAGGCCAGTTCCGGTCCACCCACATGGGGAAGGACCACATCGGCCATGAGCAGATCGATCTCACCGGGATGCGTACGGGCCAGCTCCAGGGCCTCATCGCCGTCCTCCGCGCACAGCACCTTCAGGCCCGCGCTCTCGAGGACCTGTTTCGTGAACTCGGCCACTCTCGCCTCGTCCTCCACCAGGAGGACGACACCTCCCGGCAGCAGCGATCGGCTGACCATGGTCTTCGAGGGCTTCCACTGCGGCGGCCGGTCCACCAGGGGGAACCAGATGGAGAAGGTGGTTCCCCTCTCCTTCTCGCTCTTGACCTCGATCCGTCCCCCCGCCTGCTCGACGATACCGTAGACCGTCGCCAGCCCGAGGCCGGTACCCGACCCGGCCTGCTTGGTCGTGTAGAAGGGCTCGAAGATGTGGGGAAGCACCTCGTCGGAGATCCCCATGCCGTCGTCGGACACCTCGAAGAGCACCTGGGGCCCCTGCAGGCCGTCGGACGGAAGCTGGCTCTCCGGGACCACGTAGGTGCTCAGCCGCAGGTTCCCACCCTTGGGCATGGCGTCCCTGGCGTTGACCACCAGGTTCATGATGATCTGCTCGAGCTGGACCGGATCGATCTCGATGGGACAGGAGTGCTCGGCGAGATTGAGATGGACGATCACGTTCTCACCGATCAGGCGCCGCAGCATCTGCTGGGAGGCCTCGACGACACCGTTGAGATCGACGACCTCCGCCTTGAGCGTGTGCTTGCGCGAGAAGGTCAGCAACTGCTCGGTCAGACGGGTGGCGCTCTCGCAGGCCTGCTGGATCTGCTGGAAGTCCTTGTCCGCCTGCGGGTCGTCGCCGAAGCGATCCTTCAGGAGCTGGGTGTATCCGGCGATGACCATCAGGTGATTGTTGAAATCGTGGGCCACCCCACCGGCCAGACGACCGACCGCCTCCATCTTCTGGCTCTGCCGCAGCGCGTCGTCGCGCTGTCGGATCTCCTCCTCGTAGCGCTGGAACGAGTGCAGGCCACGCCAGATCAACAGGAAGAGGAGGATCGTCGTGGCCAGCACGTAGAACCAGCCCTTGGCCGTCTGCAGCCACAGGCAGCTGTCGATGTCCGAGACGAAGAGGCCGATGACCCGATCGGACAGAATGATCCACAGAGCGGCCACCACGGCATAGACGGCCGAGATCTGCAGCGCCTTGCGGCTGGGGATTTCCAGTACCGGTCTGTTCACGGGCTCCTCGAGGCAGGCGTGCCTGTGCCCATGCTACCCGCTGGACCGACGGTGGGCAAGTCGTGATGGGGCGGCCCGGGCCCGGGACCGGCCAGCGGCGCGATGGGCGGAGGCATCCGCCCGGTCGGCCGGGACCGTGGACTCGAGGCCCCTGGAGGCGCATATACAGTGAATATCGAGACCCTTTGCGACCTTCCAGAGCACAGGGGGGAGGAAACGGGTGGAAACCGTCCAACTCCTTGTGATGCCTGTTCGTTCGTCGACGGACGGCTCTTCGAAGGAAGCGGACCAAGGGCCTTGATTCGACCCCCCGGAATCTGCTAGTCTCAAGTGGTCCCGATACAGACTCCTTTCTTTGGAGCCGGTCCATCACGCCCTGAGCGAGAAGGAAGCACGACATGAAGGACAGCAAGTCCCCCAGTCCGAAGCGGCGCACCTACACGGCGCCCCTTGTGAAGAAACAGCAGAGCCTCAAGGAGATCACGCTCTTCACCAACTTCGGGCCCCCGAGTTAGAGCAGGAATCCGGACCATCCGAGCCGAAGGACGAGGTCATGATCTCGTGACCTCGTCGACCGATCGAGACGTCTCGTCCGCACCTACCGCGGATGACACCATGGGCTTCTCTCACCCAAGGAGGTCATCGTGCATCTGTTCCGTCGCCCCTCGGGGTGGATGGGACTGATCCTGTTCCTGGTCGTCGGCACCATCGTCGACACCGAGAGCAAAGCCCAGATCCTCTGGGCAGGAAGCGGTCCCGAGGGGGGACGCGTACACAGCCTGGCCATCGATCCGGAAGTACCCGGGCGTATCCTGGCCGGCACCGAAGTGGGCGGCGTCTATGTCAGCCGCGACTGGGGACACAGTTGGACCGCCGAGACCCGCGGTCTCGAATTGCTCACCGTGCGCGACGTGGTGCCGGTACCGGGCATGTATCCCCTGATGTTCGCCGCGACCTCGGCCGGCATCTTCCGTTGGGGCAGCGAATTCCGCATCTGGTCGCCACGAAGCAACGGCATCTCCGCCAACATCACCAAGTGCATCGTGGTCGACCCGGCCAACAACCTGCGCATGCTCACCGGGACCACCCACGGCGTCTTCCTCACCGAGAACCAGGCTCTCATGTGGAACGAAGTCAGTGACGGTCTGGCCAGCGAGGACGTGACCGACCTCCTGTGGGACAAGCCCCGCAACCACGTCTATGCCTGCACCGCTGCAGGGGTGTACCGCGCGGATGATCCCGCTTTCCAATGGAGCTACATGAGCACGGGGCTCAGCGGCAACGGGCTCTTCACCCGGCAGATCGCGCAGGATCCCGCCGATTCCAATCACTTCTACCTGGCGACGGGCGGCGGGGTCTACGAATCGGAGGACGGGGCCGCGAGCTGGCAGCTCCGCAACACCGGCCTGGCTTCGACCATCTGCAACGCACTGTGGATCGATTCCAGCGACGGGACGCACGTGATCGTGGGCACCGAGCAGGGTCCGGCCGAGACCTTCGACCATGGCCTCCACTGGAACATGATCAGCGACGGACTCCAGGACAATTCCATTCGCAGCCTGGTCGACTCGGGCGAGGGCCTGCTGGCCGGATCCTTCCACCGAGGGGTCTACCGCCTGCAGGGCGGCACCTGGGTCGCCAACAACAAGGACTTCAACAATACCCTGCTGTGGCGTGTCCACTTCGATGCCGACGGAAGCCGCATCTTCGCCGCCGGCTACGGGGGAACCTTCCTCACCACCAACGGCGGGGTCGATTTCGACTACATCGCCGACGGCATCACCGCTCCGGACGTGCGAGCGGTGGTGGTCTCCCCCACCGACCCGCAGAGAGTGTACGCGGCGGCCAACTACGGCGGCATCTATCGCAGCGACGACGGCGGCCACCACTACACCCTCGTGGGCCTGAGCGGAGAGACGGCCCGCGACATCGTCTGTCATCCCAGCAACGGCAACATCCTGTGGGCCGGAACCTACAGCGGGGTTTACTACAGTGAAGACGGTGGAGGAACGTGGCAGAACCGCAGCACCGGTCTGGACATCACCCGCGTGAACAACATCGAGATGGATCCGGCCGACCCCCAGACCCTCTACGTGGGGACCTATCTCGGCTACATCTACAAGACGGTCGACGGAGGCCAGAGCTGGACCCAGATCAAGACCGGCCTCAACGCCGACATCGTCTTCGACATCGATGTGAGTCCCTTCAACTCACAACTGGTCATCGCCGGTGGCATCGAGAGCAAGGGCATCTGGCGAAGCACCGACGGAGGCCAGAGCTGGACCGCTTCGAGTACGGGTCTGAGCAATCCGAGCGTGTGGTCGGTGGAGTTCGATCCCAACGACTCCACTCGTGTCTTCGCCGGAACCCAACACGGCGTGGCGGTCAGCTACGACGGAGGGCTCAACTGGCAGGACTACAGCGACGGCCTCACCACCACCGACATCCGCGACGTCAAGTTCCACCCGACCGATCCGCGCACCCTCGCGGTGGCCACCTACGGCGGAGGTGTCTTCCTCCACACCGAGACCGTCACCGGAGCGCCCGGACCCATCTGGAAACCCCTGGCCGCTCTGAGACCCAATTACCCCAATCCCTTCAATCCATCGACCACCCTGGTGTTCGAGCTGGAAGGAAATAGTCAACATCGGGTCGATCTGATGGTGTATGATCTCAGAGGACGTCTGGTCCGGAGCTTCGGCGAGGAACTCCTCGGTCCGGGGCGCTACGAGCGCCGGTGGAATGGATTGGACCGGGCCGGGCGACGGGTTGCCAG
>JAOZPE010000013.1 GCA_029932915.1 Candidatus Krumholzibacteriia bacterium | reverse complement strand
AGGGTGCCATCCACGACTGAACAGGTTGACGTACGAAACGCCCCACGAGTGTAACCGATCAGAGCCCGGGTGCCATCCACGACTTGGAGGTGGGGGGTGAAGGTCCAGGACGTAGTGTAACCGATCAGAGCCCGGGTGCCATCCACGACGCCCGAAAAAAGTACTTGACTCCTCGGCTTAGTGTAACCGATCAGAGCCCGGGTGCCATCCACGACATCTGGATCACCAAGGATGGAAAGAGAATAGTGTAACCGATCAGAGCCCGGGTGCCATCCACGACTGCCGCTCTCTCGAGAGTTCGACAGCTTGAGCCGATGGGAAAACCGTGTAAACCCTGCGTACGTCAAGTCAGTGATGGCCAAGTAATTCGAGGGCAAAGACAAACGTTTTGCCAGGAAGCTGCTCGACTATGTCTTGATCACCAGTGCTGTGCTTCAGCAGGACGCTGCTAGCCTTGTTGTCAAGAAGGCCAATGGTAAGTATCCTACAGCTGTCGAGCTCGCCACGCTGAGACGGACTACGGTCCAGGACATCGACTACATCTTTGCCGAGATCGACAAGGCTGGCGTGGCTGGGTCTATTCAGCACACTCCCACTGGTATCCAGTTCGTCCTGTTGGGGAACACTCCGCTGAAGGGCAAGTACAACGAAGAGTCCTTCCGGGAGTTCAGTAGGGTTGTAAAGCGGGCTGTAAAGAAGCGTATTGGGCGCTGGCACGTATCCAGAGAGTTCCAGGCCCATAGCATCTACATCATGAAGGACTGGTCCATTGACATGGCCGGTCAGGAGTTCAGGAGGAAGCTGTCTGATGAAGGAAGACGAGTCTGGGATCAGTATCACAATGAACTTCGGGAAAAGGTGGATAACGTCATCCGGGCGTGCTGTGATCGATTCGGGTGGCGGCATCCACGACTGGGCAAAGGAGCAGACTCCGGAGTCTTCGTCAAAGTCTACCGACTACACAGGAGGTTCCTGAATGAGATACTTCCGCTCTGGAATACTCGCTGCTCTCATCGTCACTTCAGCTTCTTCTGTATTGACCTTGAATGCGGACACTTTCGCCGCTGACGTGCCCACCTCCCAGCTCCAGCTCGTCGCATCGTACAGTGTGGGTGACGAACCCATCCTGGATCAGCCGGCCGCGCTTCAATTCGACGAGCATGCAACCGCCTGGATCCTCAATACCGGCGATTGCAGCATCCGCAGGCTCACCGCGAAGGGCGAATGGCTGGAACCCTTCGGGCGTTGCGGTGAGGGCCCTGGTGAACTGAGCGGAAGCCGATGGCTGGCCCTTGCCGATGGGAAGGTCTACGTCTTCGCTGGAAACAGCGTCAATGTCTTCGATCGAAAGGGAGTCTTCATCGAGCGCCGTGCAATGGAACTCAGCGGAATCGAGGCAGGGTTCCTCGGTTCGCGAGCTGAACTCATCGCCCGCGACCATGCGCGATACGACCAGGTCCTGGTCACCTCCCTGCCCTCCCTCAAGCAGCGTGTTCTCTTCAAAGGCAAGGGCATCCTCTACGTCTTTCCCTTTCCCTCCTGTTACGCTGCCGTGGCCGAAGGTCGCAAGGGAAGAGTTCTTCTCCTGGACGAGAAGGGGCGTGTCCTGAGGTCGATCGATCTCGGGATCGGTGAGGGAACCGTCACTCGCCACTCGGACGAGCAATCCCAGGTGAGCTACGAGAGCCCGGTCATCGCCGGAGCCTGGAGTGACGGCCAGGGCGGATGCTTCATGGCCGTCGTAGCCGATCAAACCGGACCCCCGGGGGTCTTGCGGCACTACGGTGCGGACTTCGGAGACTACGAACTCCTGCGGCTTCCTGAGGTGTGCGAAGGCGGCGGACAGGTCATCGCCCACGACGGGCGAATCTGGATACTGGATGAATGGGGTTCGGCCCTGTACGCGTGCCGCCTGCCACGACCACGCTCCGCACATTGACGTGGGGCTTTCAGCGATCGAGAGCCCACCCCGAAGGGTGGGCTCTCTCCTGTTCCGTATGGTCGTATCCGGGCCTGGCTGTCCTTTGCCCCGCTGACTACTTCAACCCGGGCATCTGATAGCAGACCACCGACATGGGTTCGGGCTCTTCCTCTCCGAGAGCCTCGGTGCTTCCGCCCTGCGCGCTCATGGCCGCGGCGAGGAAGTCGGTGACCACGTAGAGCCGGTCCTTCTCGAAGAAGAAGCCGTCCTTGATGGGGTCGGCATCACCCATGAGGGTCACCTGGCGGACGAAATGCCCCTGCGGATCGAAGACGTCGAAGACGCCCATCGAACCATCGGGCCGGTCGAACACGCCCTGACTGCTCAGCACCCAGAGGCTTCCGTCCTCGCGGGCGAAGATCTGCATGACGTCGCGCTCGTTGTCCTCGATCTCCCAGTGCGATCCGGGCACCTGGTTCTTCGTGAACTCGTTGTAGAGCTTCGACCAGCGTTCCTTCTCCGCCGCGCTGCGCTTGCGGGCTTCGTACGCGCGCTCGATGAAGCGCGTGGTGCCGTTCTCGTCGCACACCATGATCCGATACTCGCTCCACGAGGTGGGAATGTAGGCCCGGTGATCACTTCCCACCGTCCACACCCGATCGAAGGAGTTCCAGGTGCTCTCCTTGAACACCGGCGCGCTCATGTTCAGGCCGCGCTTCTCGCTGTACAGCTTGGTGACGATCTCCCCCGCGTCGTCGATGACGACGACGGAGCGCTCCTGGTCGAAGACCCCCGACTCGAAGTGGTTGACCCCGATGGACAGGGCCAGCTTGTCGCCGACGACACCACCTCCGGCGAAGAGCAGGACGAAGCCGCCCTCGCCCGCCGAGGGCAGCGGATGGTCGTCCACCGGTTCCCCCTCGGGCGTCAAGCCGACCAGCCGGCCGGGGAAGACCTGCAGCACGGCCAGGTTGCCGTCGGGCAGGAAGAACATGTCCTGGGCCCCGCGGAATTCACCGGGCCCTTCGCCTTCGCGGCCGATGCTCCGCAGGAAGTTGCCGTCGGGGTCGAAGACCTTGATCTCCGACAACTGGGAGTCGAGCAGATAGAGATTCCCGTCGGCATCGACGCGGGCCCGGCTGATGATGCCGAAGATCTCGTCCTCGTCGTCGGTCTCCCCGCCGATGCGCCACAGCTCCCGGGGCTGAAGACTCGTCGTTCCATCGGCCGGGCTCGCCGGGTTCATCACGTGCTCGACGCCGTCGGCGTCCTTGGTGATCTCGCCCTTCCACGAGCCGGCATGGCCGGGTACGGCCCAGACGAGGACAAGGGTCATCAGAAGAAGAAAGGGAGTGGCCGGGCGGCGATCGGCCGCGTTCATGAAGAGGGAGAACATCGTGGACAACTCCAGGAAAGAAGGTTCAAGGGACGTGTGCGGCCTCCACGAAGCGGGACCGGGCCGCGCTGGAAACTACGGATGGCCGCCTCACAAGGTTGCGCAGAAGCGGGGAAACCGCACCCTCCAGGGGCATCTTCAACGGCCCCCCGAGACGATGCGATAGACGATGATCTCCAGGGGCTCGGGCTCGCCTTCCTCCTCGTCCTCCCCATTGTCCACCCCGATGCGGATTCCACCCCCGAAGCCGGCCGCCCAGGCCTTCAGCGCACCGTTGAGCTCCTTGAGCCGGTAGAAACGGTCGCCGGTGATCACATAGCCGTCATGGAGGGCATCGTAATCGACCGCCGGCCGCACGACCCGGACGAAATGCCCCTGCCCATCGAAGACATCGAAGCTCCCCAGCTCGTGCCGGTCCGCCGAGGAGCGGCTCGTCCGCACCCAGAGCTCTCCGTTCGGGCGGGCGATGAGGTTGCTGATGTCCGCCTTGAACTCGGGGAAGTCGGGCTTGATCTCCAGTCCCCTCTGGTCGCCCTGCTCCTCCCAGCGCTTGCGGCGGCGGGCATCTTCCTCCTTGGTGAAGGCCAGCGGCTCGTATTCACGTTCGATCACCCGCTCGAGCTTGCCCTCCGGGCCGTAGACCTCGATGCGATAGCCGGTGTAGTCGTTGACCACGTACACCCGCCCGTTCCCATCGGCCGTCCACACCCGGGCGAATTCCTCGTCGCCCATGGAGATGACCATCTGGCCCTGGGCGACATCGAAATCGCGGTGGCTCTCTCCATAGAGGGCCACCTGGTTTCCCTTCGTGTCGATGGCGATCAGGCGGTTCGTGTTGCGCATCTTCCCCTCGGAGAAGCTGCCCACCGTCAATTGCATCACCAGGTGATCGCCGGCGCTCATCACCTTGCGCACCATGGCGAAACCGCCGTCACCGGTGGGAACCGGAAGGTCGTCGCCTCCTTCACCCTCCCGATCGAGGACGGCGATTCGGGCCGGCATCATCTGGGTCACGCCGATCCTTCCGTCCGGCAGGAAGAAGAAGGTCTGGGGATTCCGGAATTCCCCGGGGCCCTCACCCTCGCGCCCGATGGTGCGCAGGAAATCTCCCTCCGCGTCGAAGACACGGATCTCGTTGAGCTGCTGGTCGAGCAGGTAGCTGTTGCCGTCCTCGTCGAGCAGGATGTGCTGCACCAGGCCGAAGATCTGCTCGTCGTCCTCGCTCTCGCCGCCCAACGAGAACAGTTTCTCCAGGGAAAGATCGACTTCCCCCTCGACCGGCACGGCCGGATTCATCACGTGGATGACACCGTCGGCGTCCTTCTTCTCCTGCCCCTTCCACGGGGCGGCCTGCGCCAAGCCCGGCGACACGGCCTGCAGAGTGAAGGCAAGGGCGAGCAGGAGGAAGGCCCTGACGGCGAAGTCCATGGAACGATGAGGGTTCTTCATGATCGAACTCCTTGGAAGGCACGAAGAACGGACGGGTACGGAAGCGCCAATCCCGCCGCCACCTTGGCTGACCGGGCAGCTGCTTCATGAAACGACGACGCGCTCAGATCCCCATCCTCCGGTAGTAGTCGCGCAGGGCGGCCATCACCTTCGGCGACAGCAGCAGGGCCCCTACCAGGGTGGGGAAGGCCATCATCGCGAACGCGGTGTCGAGCATGTTCACCACCGTGTCCTGCGACCACAGCGCGGCCACCAGGATCGAGGCCAGATAGACATAGATGTAATAGTGTCCGAAGCGCGAGCCGAAGAGATAGCGCGAACACTTCAGGCTGTAGTACGAGTAGGAGATCATCGTCGAGACCGAGAACAGGGTGATGACCAGGATGAGCACGGTCTTGCCCACCCCGCCCAGAGCCTGCTGGAAGGCGTTGACGGTCATGACCACACCGTCGCCGCCGACGGCGGTCCCGCCGGCCGAGAGGATCACCAGTGCAGTGAGGGTACAGACGATGTGCGTATCGAAGAACGGACCGATCATGGCCACCAGGCCCTCGCGCACCGGCTCGGTGGTCTTGGCCGCCCCGTGGGCCATCGGGGCGGTCCCGATGCCCGCCTCGTTGGAGAAGGCGGCCCTCTTGACCCCGGTGACCACGACCTGCTTGAACGCCACCCCGGCCGCCCCGCCGGCGACCGCCTGGCTTCCGAAGGCATGGGTGAAGATGGAGGCGAAGAGCGCGGGAATGTCCTGGTGGCTCGACACGATCACCAGCAGGGCGGCCACGAAGTAGATGACCACCATGGCCGGAACGATCCGTGAGGTGACCTGCCCCACCCGCACGACGCCGCCGACGATGACCACCCCGACGAAGATCATCGACAGGATGCCGGTGATCCACGGATTGATCCCCCAATGGGCGTCGAGCAGCGAGGCCAACTGGTTCGACTGGAACATCGCCAGACAGCCGATCATGCCGAAGATGGAGAACATCACCGCCAGCGGCTTGAACGCCTTCCCCAGACCCACCTCCAGGAAGTACATGGGCCCGCCCTGGTCGATACCGTTCTCGTCCTTCTTGCGAAACATCACCGCCAGCGTGCAGGTGAAGAACTTGGTGGCCATGCCGACGGCTCCGGCCACCCACATCCAGAACACCGCGCCGGGTCCGCCCAGGGAGATGGCGATGGCCACTCCGGAGATGTTGCCCATGCCGATGGTGGCCGACAGGGCCGAGCTGAGGGCCTGGAAGTGGGTGATCTCGCCGGGATCGCGCTCATGGTCGTACTTCCCGCGCAAGATGTCCCAACTGTGGCGCAGCGCCCGGAAGGGCAGGAAGCGGCTGACGACGGTGAAATACAGTCCCGCCCCGATGAGCAGCACCACCAGGGGCGGACCCCAGGCGAGATCGACGGCGCCGGCCCAGAAACGGCCGAAGGAAGCCATGAACGACTCCAGGAACGAAGGAACGAAGGCCACCGACAGGAAAGGGCGGAGGGTAGCACATGGCCCCCGCGGGCGTCACGGCGATCAGTTCACGGCGAGGCCTCCTCGCCAAGTGCCGTCCCTTCGGAGATCGCGGCCAGGGCAGGCCGTTTCACGAGCCACCCCAACGCAGCCAGGGCGATGACGATCTCCAGCACCCCGGAGGCCGCGATCACCCCCACCACCCCCACCACGTCGGCCAGCCAGGTGCCCAGGGCCAGGGAAGCCACACTCAAGGGACCGAACAGAGGGCCCAGCCAGGAGAAGGCGCGGCCACGGTAGCGCTCGGGCACCCGGGTCTGGAAGAGACTGGTCACCCGCACCTGCAAGAGGCCCGCGACCAGACCGAAGAAGCCGAAGAGCGCCATCGCCGGCGCCATGCGCGTGGAGAGCGCGAAGGCCACCAGGGCCGCGCCGTCGACGATGGTGGCCACCGGCAGTACCCGCACGGCCGAGATCCAACGCCGGGTCGGCGAGGCGAGCAGCGAGCCCACGATCCCACCGACTCCCATCATCGAGATCAATGTACCCAGTTGCGCGTCGCTGCCCGCCAGGTGGTCCTTGACGAAGACCACCACCAGCGGCTGCTGCATGCTCGACACGAAGGTTCCCACCGCGAAGAAGACGATGGTGAAGCGCAACGCCCCGTCGCCCAGCAACACGCCCAGGCCCTCGCGGATCTCCCCGGTGAAGCGACGAAAGCTCTCACCGATGCGACCGGCCGAGCTCGACAGCGGAGGAGGACACGCGCCCAGACCGGTCAAGGTGACCGCGCTCAGCACATAGGTAACCGCATCCACCTGGAAACACGTGGTCAGACCCCAGCGACCGGCGATGAGCCCGGCCGCGGCCGGGCCCACGATCAACAACAGGTGCAGGGTGGACGAGAGCATTCCATTGGCCGGGACCACCTGGTCGGGACGGACGATCTCGGGCAGGACAGCCATCCTCGCCGGGTCGGCGAACTGGCGGGCCACCGCCAACACGGTGGCGATGATCAGGATCTGCCCCAGTCCATCCGCCCAGGGAAGGAGCAGGACCAGGCCGGCCTGCAACAGATCGAGCACGATCATCAGACGACGGCGATCGACCCGATCGATCACCCAGCCGGCGAAGGGAGCCAGCACCGTCGCCGGCAACACCTGGACGATGGCCAACAGGCCAAGGTCGAAGGCCCGGCCGGTCTTGACGTGCACCAACAACAAGAGGGCGAAGATATGGATGCGGTCACCGAAGCCGCTGATGGTCTCAGCGGCGAAGAGGCTGGCGAAGCGGCGGTTGCGCTTCAGCGACGGCCTCGGTGAGGGCAGGCTCTGGTCCAGCGGATCCACGTGCGCGAGCTTAACCTTCCCGCCCTTCGAGCGCCAGCCCTAGCCGAGGACACCACCCGGCGTCTCCATCGGCACGGCAGGGAAGCAGGCCGAAGCGCCGGGAGACTACGATCCCCGATTGCCGATCCTCCCGCGGCTCACTTCGAGAACCTCCACTCCGGGGAGGCGGACCATGCGACCGTAGTTGGCGCGGTCCACCCGCAAGCGCACCTCGGCAGGGTCGTGTTCGTAGTCGACATGGAGGACCTCGCCGAGTTCGTGCAGACGGGCGAGACTGCGAGGGTGTCCGTGGGCGACCTGCACGACGACGCTCCGCTCGCTCTGCTTGCGCCGGCGGGTCACCTCCTCCAGCAGTTCATCGACGCCCTCACCCCGGCGAGCGCTGACGAAGAAGGCATGCGGCCAACTCCGCCGCGCCTGCTCCAACCACTTGGGATCGTTCAAGGCGTCGATCTTGTTGAACACCAGCACCTGCTCGGGCTCGCCCGTACACACCCCCTTCAGGACCTCTTCGACCGCATCGATCTGCGCGTCGACGTCGTCGACGGTGGCATCGACCACGTGGAAGAGCAGGTCGGCCTCGTCCACTTCGCTCAGGGTGGCCCGGAAGCTCTCCACGAGGTGATGGGGAAGCCGGCGCAGGAAACCAACGGTGTCGGTGAGCAGGAAACTGCGTCCTCCCTCGAGTTCGACCCGTCGGGTGGTGGCATCGAGAGTGGCGAAGAGTTGATCCTCGACGTAGACACCCGCCTGGGTGATGCGATTCATCAGCGAACTCTTGCCCGCGTTGGTGTAGCCCACCAGGGCCACGCGGTATTCGTGCGTGCGCTGCTTGTGCTGGGTCTCCATGCGGCGGTCGATCTCCGCCAGCTCGCGGCGTAGTTGGCTGATCCGGCGGCGGATGAGCCGCCGGTCGGTCTCGATCTGGGTCTCGCCCGGACCGCGCGTGCCGATACCACCCGCCTGACGTTCCAGATGCTTCCACATCCGCGCCAGGCGCGGCAACAGGTATTGATTCTGGGCCAGACTCACCTGCAGGCGCGATTGGCGTGTGCGGGCGTGACGCACGAAGATGTCCAGGATGAGTTCGGTGCGGTCGAGGACGCGGATGCCCAGCATGCGCTCGAGGTTGCGCCCCTGGGCCGGGGTGAGATCGTTGTCGAAGATCACCAGGTCGGCGTGGACGCTCTTCACCAGCTTCTCGAGCTGCTGGGCCTTCCCCTTCCCCAGCAGACTGCGGACGTCCGGCCGCAGGCGGCGTTGCTCCAGCCGGCCGACGACCACCGCGCCGGCGGTGTCGGCCAGGCGCTCCAGCTCGTCCAGATCGACCCACTCCGAAGCGCCATCGCTTCCGTGCATGATGTGCACGCCGGCAAGCACCGCCCGCTCCACCAGGGCCTGACGCGGGGGTTCCCAATACGATGCGCTGCGCCGGCGGCCGCCGTCCCTGCCCGCACTCATCGCCGGGCCCTCGTCTGCATGACCGCAGTCATCATGTCTCGGTCTTCACCGCCGTCTCGTCGATTTCGTCGCACAGCCCGTAGATCTTCTCCGTGTAGTCGCGCACCATCCGCTCGGCGCTGAAGCGCGGCGTGATGGTGGCCATGCTGTCCTTCATGCGCAGAACCCATCCCTTGGGTACTCCATCCTCCCCTCGTTCATAGTAGAGAGGAATGATGGCCTCCTCCAGGGTGTCGTACAGCGACAGGCTGTCCTCGCGGTCCTGTTCGTCGCGATCGGGATAGTCCCGGTCCGTCCCGATGGTCCAGCCGTTGATCTCGTCGTAGGCCTCGGGCCACCATCCGTCGAGCACGCTGAAGTTGAGGGCGCCGTTCATCGCCGCCTTCTGGCCGCTGGTGCCGCTGGCCTCCATCGGCCGCACCGGGGTGTTCAGCCACAGATCGACGCCCTGGACCAGCGCTCGGGCCACCCGCATGTCGTAGTTCTCCAGGAAGATCACCCGGCCCTGGAAGTCGGGCGAGCGGGAGATCTGGAAGATGTGCTGGATGAGCTCCTGTCCCGGCCGGTCGGCGGGGTGGGCCTTGCCGGCGAGGATGATCTGGATGGGACGATCGGCGTCGCGCACCAACCGGCGCAGACGGTGCATGTCGCGGAAGAGCAGGTCGGCCCGCTTGTAGGTGGCGAAGCGCCTGGCGAAACCGATGGTGAGGATATCCTCGTCCAGCCAGTTCTCCAGCTCACGGAGTTCGTCGGGACCGTGCCCGTGCCGGGCGAACTGCTGACGCAGCCGCACGCGCACGAAGCGGGCGAGCCGGCGCTTCTGCACCAGGTGCGCCCGCCAGATCTCCTCGTCGGGAATCTCGTCGATCGCCTTCCAGTCTTCGACGGTGAGTCGGCGGTCCTTCCAGCCGATGCCGAAGTAGCGGTTGAACAACTCCAGCAGTTCCATTCCCAGCCAGGTGGAGATGTGCACCCCGTTGGTGATGTAGCCCACGGGAAGATCGTCCGGACCGGCATCGGGGAAGAGGTGCCGCCACATGTTGCTGCTCACCCGGCCGTGGAGCCGGCTCACCCCGTTGGTGTTGCGGCTGGTGCGGATCGCGAACGCGGTCATGTTGAAGGGCTGGTTCTCGCCGGCGTGGTTGTCCGCATTGCCCAGATCGAGCAGCACCGGGGGTTCCACCTCCAGATCCTCGGTCCACGGACCCAGATACTTCGCCACCAGACCGCGGTCGAAGATCTCGTTCCCCGCCGGAACCGGAGTATGGGTGGTGAACACCGTGCACGCCTTGACCGTCTGCAACGCATCGTCGAAGGAGAGCTCTTCCTTCTTGGCCGTCATCCGGATGCGCTCCAACTGCAGCAGCGCGCTGTGGCCCTCGTTGAGGTGCCAGACCTGCGGCTCGATGCTCAAAGCGTCGAGAGCCTTCACTCCCCCTACTCCGAGCACCAGTTCCTGGGCCAGGCGCATCTCGCGGCCCCGCACGTAGAGGATGCTGGTGATGGGACGATCCGACGGGTCGTTCTGGGGGATGTCGGTGTCGAGCAGAAGGAGAGGGACACGACCCACCTGGGCCAGCCAGACCTTCGCCGCCACCTCCCGTCCGGGGAACGGAATGCGAACGATCACCTGTCTTCCGGTCGGACCGCTCACCGGCCTCAGGGGCAGACGGGTGGAGTCGTAGTGGGGATACATGTGCTGCTGGAAGCCATCCGCGTCGATCGTCTGGTTGAAGTAGCCCATGCGGTAGAGCAAACCGACCGCCACCAGGGGAAGGCCCAGGTCACTGGCCGCCTTCAAGTGGTCGCCGCTGAGGACACCCAGACCGCCCGAATAGCCCGGCAGGCTCTCGTGCACTCCGTACTCGGTGGAGAAGTAGGCCACCCGTGCCGGCTTCGGCACCCCATAGCGCGTGTGATACCAGGAGCTCTCCTCTTCGGCCATGTACTCCTCGAACTCGCGCATGACCGAGGCATAGGTGGTCATGAAGGTCTCACTGGCGATGAGGCTCTCCCAGTGGTCCGGCTCGACGTTGATGAGCATCTCCACCGGGTTGCGATAGCGCGTCCATGCCACGCCCTCGACCGCACTGAACAGACGCCGTGCCCGCGGGGACCACGTCCACCACAGGTTGTAGGCCAGGTCGTAGAGTTTCACGAGTTCCTTGGGCAGCTCGATGTCGGCCACGTTCAAGGTTGGAATCAGCATCGGTGTCTCCTGCCTGAAACCAGGATTCCAGAATGGTTCTGCATCTCATCCGCTCGCCGCAAGAACAAGCAAGTGAGATGCCCTTCGCTCCTCACAAGAACACGGAATGGTCCATCCATCCGAAGATGGGGTCGAGCTCGCGCATGCGTCGCAGCACGTCGCCGTCGATCCGGTTCTCGTCGATCATGTCCGCGATGACATGGAAGTTCGCGATGTGCTCGCGGAATCTTCTCACCGCGTAGGGAACGGTGGTCCCCATGCTCACGATGAATGCCCAGTCCGAACTCTGGGCCAGCATCAACTCGCGCGTGGCCTGGGCGATGGCCTCCTTCAGGAGACCTTCGGCCTGGGGGAAGCGGCGGGCCAGCCCTTCCATGCGGTGTTCTGCGTGGTGTTGATGCCGGTAGAACCAGGCGTTGTCCCCGTTGAGCCATACCCGGAAGTATCCCTCGTCACCCCAGGTACTCATGTTGGGAACCTGTTCCTGCACCGGCCATTCGCGGTCGATGTAATCGCCCGGGGAGATCAGTTCGAGTTCGTCCTGTACGGTGGCCGCCTTGCGCAGGAAGTGTTCGAGAAACCACGTGCCCTCGAACCACCAATGTCCGTAGAGTTCGGCATCGTAGGGACTGACGATCAAGGGCGGACGATCCATGCCACCGGCCAGCCAGCGTACCTGGGCCTGGCGGTTGAACAGGAAGTTGCCCGCGTGCAGCTCGGCCTGCTTGCGCGCGCGGTCGACGTCCCAGTAGGCCTTCTCGTGCAGGGGCACATCTCCGGTGACCCGGTGGTACTTCACCCCCACACCGCGCCGCACCCCATCGTCGTGCAAGAAGGGCCGGATGTAGTCGTAGTCGGCGTCGTAGCCCAGATCGCGGTAGAACTCGCGGTACCACTCGTCCCCGGGATACCCCTCCTTCGAACTCCACACCTGCTTGGACGACTCGATGTCACGGGGGAAGGCGTACACCCCCGAAGGCGTGGACACCGGGGCGTACAGCCCCAGCGCCGGACGCGGATCGCCCAGGGTGATCGCGTGGCTGTCGGTGAAGAAGTACTCGATGCCGCTCTGGGCCAGCAGCACGTCCAGACCCGGTTCCCAACCGCATTCGGCCAGCCAGATGCCCCGCGGCGGGCGGCCGAAGGCGCGGCGGTAGCTCTCCACCCCCACCTTCACCTGGGCACGCTGCGCGCTCACCGACGACATGGTCGGCAACAGACCGTGGGTCGCGGTACAGGTGACCAGTTCGATGTGACCGCGTTCCTGGGCCGCCCGGAGGGCGTCGCGCAGATTCCCGCCCCACCGTTCCCTCACGTAGCGCTCGGTGTCCTTCAACCACCCCTGGTAGAAGCGGGCGCTTCGGCCGATCTCGCTCGTGTCGGGATGAGCCGCCACCTCCCGATCGATCAGATCGCGGAGTTTCCGCAGATGCCGCTCGTAACGCGACTCCAGAAGGGGATCGGCCAGCATCGCCGCCAAGGGCGGGGTGACACTCATCGTCACGCGATAGTCGAGATTCTCCGCATCGAGCCGTTCGAAGGCCTGCAGCAGAGGCACGTAGGTCTCGGTGATCGCCTCGAAGAGCCAGTCCTCCTCGAGGAAGTCCTCGTGTTCGGGGTGCCGCACGTAGGGCAGATGTGCGTGCAGCACCAGCGCCATCGATCCGGTCGCGTGCTTCATGATCGGCCTCGCTTCCACCGCAGGTGCAGGTTGGAGGACGAGCCGTCGTGGATGGCGATCTCCTCGTAGGCGTAGGGAGGAATGGGCTCGCCGGCGGCGCGGGCCATCCTCCGCCGCGCGGCCAGATGGCGGCGGCGGCGCTCCTCGGCCTCGAGCCAATGCGCGTCGTGATGCGGTGAGGGGGTATCGCGCGGCGTCGTCACCGGGTTGCTCTGCAACACCACCCGTCCCGAGCGATCGAGGATCCGAACCCGGTAACTCCGATGCGGCTGGGCATCGATCCAGTACTCGCCGACCTCGCCCAGCTCCGCCGCCTCGGTCCACGAGCCGTCCTCGCGCTCGATCCGCAGTTGAAACGGACCCTCGGCACGCCCCGGTGCCACTTCCCAGTACACATAGAGTTTCGTCGGCGACTGCACCATCAGACGGATGGAATCCTCGCCGTATCGACTGGGCAGAACCGGTCCCCAGTCGATGAAGGGATCGGGCTCACGCGCGCTGGGCTCGCCGGGCAGGGGCAGGTCGATGGTGAAACGCCAGGGCTCGTGCTCGAAGAGGCTGCGGTAGAGTTCCTCGTAGCGCGGCAGGGCCGCCATCCACGACCAGTCCTGGGCCATCGCCGTCCGCATCAGGCGGGTCCACTTGCGCCGGTCCCGATACAGTTTCAGGGCCCGATTGACGCACAGGCTCAGAGCCCGCGCGGTCTCGGTGTGGAAGACGAATCCGGTGGCCTTCCCCGACGACAGCGACGAGGCGGTGACGTTGCGAACGGTGTCGGCCAGCCCCCCCACCCCATGCACGATGGGAATGGTCCCGTAGCGCATGGCCTGCATCTGGGTGAGCCCGCAGGGCTCGAAACGCGACGGCATCAACACCATGTCCACCCCGGCCAGGAGCCGGCGCGCCAGGACCCGCTCGAAGCCGAGATGGACGGCCACCTTCCGGGGGTAGGCCCGGGCCAGCTCGACGCAGCGCTGTTCGAGCCGGGGATCGCCCGTGCCCAGGATGATGATCCTCGCCCCCTTGGCCAGGATCGCCGGCGCCGCGTCCAGGAGCAGATCGAGACCCTTCTGCAACACCACCCGACCCACGAAGGCCATCAGGGGATCACGGAGGTCACCGTCGAGATCCATCTCCTTCAACAGGGCTCGCTTGCACTCCCTCTTCCCCTCGAGATGATCGCGATCGAAGGTCGCGGGCAGGGTCTCGTCACAGCAGGGGTCGCCCTCGGAATAGTCGATACCGTTGAGGATGCCCCACAGCCGATCCGACCTCAGACGCAACAAGGCGTCCATGCCCCGCCCTTCCTCCGGCCGGAGGATCTCACGGGCATAGCGTGGACTGACGGTATGGATGGCGTCGGCCAGGAGGATCCCGCCCTTGAGCCAGCTCACCTCGTCCTGGTAACCCATGATGTTCCACCGGCCGAGTTCGCGCGAGAGACCCAGTTCATCGAGGGTATGGGTCTGGAAACAACCGGGGTGGGCGAGGTTGTGGATGCTCTGGACCACCCGCAGCTCGGCCAGGGCGGGATCCTGCCGATAGTGGGTGCCCAGGAAGACGACGGCCAGTGCAGCGGTCCAGTCGTGCAGATGCATCACCTCGATGCCCTCGGCCTTGGCCAGTTCGCAGGCCGCCTTGGCGAAGACCCCAAAGCGGATGTGGTTGTCGGGATAGTCGTGCCCGTTCTCGGCGTAGATCCCACTGCGGTCGTAGAGCTCGTCGCACTCGAGAAGATGGATGGTCAGACCGTCAGGAGTGGTACTGCGCAACAGGCGGGTATCGAAGATCCGGCCGGCCAGTTCGATGGTGAACGGAATCGACTCGAGAATCGGCAGAGGATAGGGGCCGGTCCGGACGGTGCGGTAGTAGGGCAGAAGCTGCTGGACATTCCAACCCGCCGCGTGCATGCGGCGAGGCATCGTACCCGAGACCTCGGCCAAGCCCCCCGTGCTGGCATAGGGAGCCGCCTCCGGGCTCACCCACAGCACGCTCGGACGAGGTGGGTCGGAGTTCATTCTCCACCTCCCATCACGGAAAGAAGGAAGCTCTCCGACAATCCCAATCGCTCTCCCACCCTCAGGATCTTGTCGTGGTCGGGATAGTGCCGGATCGTCTCGACGAAACGTTCCTGGGCCCGGAACAGGAACACCGGGATCTGCGCCTCCTGGGCCAGGGCCAACAGCCGCGACGCCCGTGACAGATCGAGCCGTTGCAGACTCTCCTCCAGTGCCGCTTCCAGGCGGGGCCGCAAGGCGGACAGATCGAGTTCGATCCCGTCCCGGCGGGCATCGTCCACTGCCCTTCTCATGGCCTCGCGTTCGGCCTCATCGGGGTCGGCCAGCGCACGTTCCAGCTTGGAACGCAAGGCCGCCTCCAGGGAGACCCGGGCCAGTTCCTCCAGGAAATCGGGCTCATCCAGTCCCAGCTCGCGCACTCCGGCCAAGAGGTGCCGATGCCCACGATGGAGAGCGGAGAGACTCTCCTGGAAATTGCGGTAACTGCGCTGGACGATGGGAGCCAGCAGTTCCCGCCCTCCCGTGCCGAGCAGACTCTCCGCGTTGTAGCGCAGATCGGTGAACTCCTGATCGAGCACGGCCTCCTCTTCCCCATCCACCAACGCCGCACCGAGAAGCCGGCCCACGCGGACGAAGTCCTCCTCGCTCATCTCCAGCCGAACCCGACCGTCCAGATCGAGGTCACCCTTCTCGAGGACGGCGACCACACCACGGTAGAGACGCCCGGTCTGCGACTGCCGCACCTCCACCCTTCCGGTGTGCAGGATACGGCCGTTCTTCCCGTGCCGCTCGCGGTTCTTCACCCGCCAGCACCAGTCACCCGCCGATCCCTCGTCGTGATCGTCCTCGTCGGCCCGAAGTGCCGCGTGGACGAGGATCTGCCGCGGATCGACGGTGTCCTCGGTGGTGATGTCGCGGAAGATCGCCGCCCCATGACCCTGTTCAGGGCGGTTGCTGCGGGCCTGTGAGAGGAAATCGAGGAACGCGCGGGCCGGAGGGTCGCCTCCGAGCTCGGTCCACAGGTCCAGGGCCCGGGCGGCGTAGCGCAGGACCTGTCTCGATTCGAGGCCGCTGATGTCGTCGAAGAACCATCCGCAACTGGTGTACTGCAACATGAGTTGATGCTGCATCTCCAGCAATGAGAGCGCCCGAACCTGCGCAGAAGGTGACAGATCTCCCTTGCCCTGATCTTGCAGGAAGGCACGCCGCGTCTCCTCGCCCGGGTCCAGGAGGACATCGACGTAGGCGTCGCGCGCTGCCCACGGATCGTCCAGGAGCTTGCCCGCCTCCTCTTCGAAGTACGGACGCGACCCATCGCGCAATACATCGAACGCCCGGCGCAGGCCGGTGCGCCAGCGTTGATTCCAACCGGGAGTGTGGGAGATGCTGCACCCGCAGTCGCGGATCCAGCGGCCGACTCCATGCGGACACGACCACGAACTGCCCTCGCCGTCGGGTCCCAGATCGAGTTCCACTTCGTGACGGGGTTCCATCTGGTCGAGGACCCAACCGTAGTTGGTGACACGAATGCCCTCGGCAGGGAGAGCGCGGGTCAGGGTGTGCGCCAGAACGCGGTCACCCCACGCGTGATGGTGTCCGGCGGTCTCGCCATCGGCCGCCGCGTGCACCAACGGCCCCGCGAATCGTTTCCCGGCCTCGAGTACGTGTTCAAGGAAACGGCCGCTGTCGTGCAACGCATCACCGAAGGCGATTCGTTGGGCCAACTCTCCGTCGTAGAAGAAGACCGCGATACCGCGCCCGGAGCCGTCCCGATGCCGGTAGAGGTAGGGCACGGTGGTGTCCACCATTCCTCCCCGCACATCCGCCCACGGGCCGCCTTGCAGAGGACGCACCCGAGCCGCTTGCTGGGGAGCGAGGATCACGAAGCGCAGCCGCTGCTCGATGAGTTCATCGAGGACGCGGTGGTTGGCTGCGGTCTCGGGCAACCAGACGGCCTCGGCCGGGCGTTGGAAATGATGTTCGAACACCCGCAGACCCCACTTGATCTGGGTCGAACGATCACGCGCATCGGCCAGGGGAAGGATGATGTGATTGTAGGCCTGGGCGATCGCGTTGCCGTGGCCGCCGTTGCGGCGGGCGCTCTCACGGTCCGCATCGATCATTCGCCGCAGGGTCAGGGGATCGAACTCGCGCAGCCAACGCAACAAGGTGGGGCCCACGTTGAACGAGATGTGGGCATAGTTGTTCACCATCGCCTCGATGCGCCGGTCTTCGTCGACGATGCGCCCGTAGGCGTTGGGGCGGTAGCATTCCGCGTCGATACGCTCGTTCCAGTCGTGGTAGGGAGCCGCGCTCAACTCGCGGGAGATCAATCCCGTCCACGGATTCTCCCGGGGTGGCTGATAGAAATGGCCGTGGAAGACGAAGAACTCAGCCATCGATCGCCTCATCCTTCAGATCGGGAGCGGATGGTTCCAGGACCAGTCGCAGATCGCGGGGCGTGTCGATGAGCCAATCGAAGAGGATGCAACTTCCCTGGCCGATCTTCTCCAGTCCCGCCTCCGAGGACGACACGGTGTGGACCGGAGCCCAGTGGACATGCGCAGGAGGATCGATCGTCACCGAAAGGGTCCGGTCTCCCCCACCGCGGAAACGGAGAGCGTGACAGTTCTCGAGGCTTCCCTGCGGCCGCAGGATGAATTCCCCGCCCTCCTCGATCTCCAGGTCGTCCCCGGTCCACCCCATCAGGAGATTCCACTCGCTCAGGAAACGTCGGGGGCCCTCGGCAGGTTCGATCTCCACTTCGACGGTGAGCGAGGCCCCATCCGTGGACAGCCGATACGCCTGCCGCAGTCGTAAGCCCTCCTGCTCGGTGGACATCCTGGTCATCCCCTTCTCGTCGATCACATCGACATCCCACATACCCGACAGGGGACGCGCGAGTTCCTCGATGCCCCGGGGATCGTCCAGCTCCAGCAGTTCGGGAGCAGACCAGCCGATCGCGGCCACCCGCTCGTGCCGATCGACCGCCAGATCGGCGGGCGTCACACCCGGTTTCACCCGGATGGCCCCGTGGATGGTGGCGATCTCCTCGCCGTCTCCATCGCGTTCCAGGGGCAGGCCGTTCTCGTCGACATATTGAACCCTTCCCGCCAGCAGGTCGGTGTGGAAGGGTTCCTCGTGGCGCTGCATCACCGTCACCCAGTTGTCGCAGGCGGCGTTCAGGTCCCACGCGAGCAGGCGGCCGCCCTTGCGGTCGATCACCACCCGGGTGTGCGGATTGGCCATCTCCACCTCATCGACCCCATCGGCGTCGAAGTCGGCGGGGCGGGCCTCCACCCAGTCGAAATATCCCTTCTCGAGGTGATCGAGCGCGCGCTCGGCGCGAATGAGGAAGCTCTCGACCGATCGCCGTAGATGCGGCAGGTAGACCCCGCCGAAGACCCCGTGCCAGTAGGCGTCATTGCATTGGCCCCGGTAGAGATCGCGCAGGGCGCGGCCCAGGCGTTCGTCGTCGGTACCGGCCGCCTCCAGCGCCTGATGCCTGCGGCTCACCCGGAGCATCCTCTTGTGCAGACGGTTCGCCTCGGGATACTTGGCCAGGAAACCCCTCCAATGGCCGCCGCGCATCAGGGGCAGCAGATCCTCGGGATCGTCCTCGGCCAGGCCCTTCATCAGACGCTCCATACGAGCCCGTGCCGGCGTGGGCAGAGCCCACACGGTCATCTCCGGATAACTCGCAGTGGGCGGGTAGACCCGGCCCAGGGGTGGGAAGCGCTTCAGGCGATCACTCAGATGGACCGTCGCCACCGCTTCGTCGTCCCGCAGCTTCTCCAGGAAGTCGCGTAGCCATCCCTTGGTGTAGACCCACTCGTAGGTACCAGGCCATTCCCCGAACTTCTCGGCGTCGTCGGCATAGACCATCAGGGGCGGGCGTTCGGGGTTGGACGGCAGACCGTGGAGAAGCTCCAGGGTCTTCTCGGCCGGACGGAAGGGGATGTTGTAGCGCAGCGATTTCGCACCGGGAAAGAGCGCCAGCGGCCGGCCGTTGTCGTCGCTCACGTAGTAGCCGTGGAGCTGGTGCTCATCGAGACCGGCCCACTTGAAGATGGCGTCGTCCAGGACCACGTAGCTCACCCCGGCCCGGGACAGGGGGTTGGGCATGCGCGGTTCCCACACTCGTTCGGTCAACCACGCGCCGCTGGGGTACTGGCCGAAACGGTGTTCGAGTTCGATGCTCAACGCCCGGACCTGACCGATCGCGTCCTCCTCGGGAAGCACGGCCAGGATGGGTTCGTACAGCCCTCCGGTGAGCAGTTCCGTGCTGCCCCTCCGCACCATCCTCTCGATGTGACGCAACAATTCGGGCCGGTGGTGGTCGAACCATTCGAGGAGGATGGCGTTGAAGTGCAGATGGGTCTTCAGCTCGGGGAACGCGAAGAGCATCTCCAGCAGAGGTGCATAGCACTCGTCGGCGACCTTCTCGAAGACATGCCCGAAGTTGCCCACCGGCTGATGGAAGTGCAGGACGATCGCCAGTTCACTGGCCGCCGTCGGATGCGAACCCTCCCCGGCGTTGTCGTTCGATGCAGAGGGGATACCGCTTGGGAACTCAGACATCACGGGCTCGGCTTTCCGGTGAATCCTTCCCCCGTGAGACGACGACGATTCCTCCGGGGGAGATATGGAAACGTTCGGCATCACGTGCTGCGTCGTAGCCGATGCGATCGCCCGGAGCGATGTGGTTGTTCTTGTCGATGATGGCGTTGCGCACCTGGGCACCCCGTCCGATCCAACAGTTGTCCAGAACGACGGAGTTCTCCACGACCGCACCCTGATCGATGAGGATGTTGCGTCCGAGGACCGAATCCTTCACGTAGCCACCGGCGATGATGCAACCGCCGGCGACCGTCGACTGGATGGCCTCGCCCCGGCGGTGCCCGTCATCGAAGACGAACTTCACCGGTGGATCGCTGTAGCTGACGCTGCGGATGGGCCAGTCCCAGTTGTACAGGTTCAGCTTGGGCTGGACGTTCTTCAGATCGAGGTTGGCTTCGTAGTAGGCGTCCAGGGTTCCGATGTCCCGCCAGTAGGCCGACTCCTCCGCACTCTCCAGGGGAATGCGATTGCGGTGGAAGTCGTAGGCGTAGACCGGCATCACCTCGATGAGTTTGGGCAGGATGGACTTGCCGAAGTCGTGGACCGAGTGGGGATCGGCCGCGTCTTCCTCGAGGAAATCCACGAGGGTCGAGGTGTTGAAGATGTAGTTGCCCATGGAGATGAGACTCCAGCCGGGACGGCCGGGAATCTCCGCCGGATGCTCGGGTTTCTCCTGGAACTCGACGATGCGCCGGTGGCCGTCGATCTTGACCACCCCGAAGTCGCTGGCTTCTTCGCTCGGCACCGGCATGCAGGCCACCGTGGCCACCGCCCCGCACTCGCGATGATAGTCGACCATCTGGCGGACATTCATCTTGTAGACGTGGTCGCCGCCGAAGACCGCCACCAGGTGGGGCCGCGAGCGGTCCAGCAGACGCAGGTTCTGATGGATGGCGTCGGCGGTCCCCTGATACCACGATTGGCCCGACTGCATCTGGGCCGGCACCGCGGTGATGAAACTGTTGGGTCCGAAGGAGCGCACCCAGGTCTCCTGCAGATGTTCGAGCAGCGACTGGGCCTTGTACTGGGTGAGCACGTAGATCCCGTGGATCCCCGAGTTCACCAGATTGCTCATGACGAAGTCGATGATGCGCCACTTGCCCCCGAAGGGCACGGCGGGCTTCGATCGCAGTTCGGTGAGAGGGCGCAGGCGCTGTCCCTGGCCGCCGGCCAGGACCAGAGCCACGATCCGTGACCGCCGCTGCCAACCCATATGGTTCTTCCTCTTCTTCACTGCCGGTCCCGGCCGGCGGGAAAGGCGTCTCCCGATCGCTCCGGGCCACCGCGGGTCCCGCTCCCGGCCCGGCGGGGCAGGTGCCGACAGCTCCTGCCCGCCGCGGCACCGGGAAGGTGAAGTATAAGCGAGGCAGGCCGGAAGGGCAGCAGGAAAGGTCCGGCCAAGTTCTTTCCATCGGTGGACTTGGCGGGATTGGACGGGTGATCGTTGGCCCTGGGGACATCTCTGTCGATCAACTTCTTGCCAATCGGCCCGGGCCGGGTGTTCCACCTCCGTACTCCTACTTCCGCACGGAGGTGCCCATGTCTCAGCGTCGACATCCATTCCCTTCCGGTGGCCGCTCTGTCGCCGTCCTCGCCACATTCCTCTTCCTCACCCTCGTCACCACGGGGGCCGGCACGGCCCAGGCGGCCTGGTCCCACGGCAACTGGACCGAGGTCTTCACCTCGACGACCACGATCCACGACTTCGCGGTCTCCTCCGATGGTGGGGAGGGAACCCTGGTCATGTACCAGAACCGGGAGCTCATGCCCACCCGCTCGCTGATCTCCCGCCTTTCGCGCACCGGATCGGAGCTGTGGGGAGACGAGGGAAGCCTCATTCCCTTCAACATCAACAGCACGAACCAGGTCTACCCCATCGCCATCGCACCGGACGGCAACGGGGGAGCCTATTGCGTCTGGTCGGAGTGGCACGACCTGGAGGCCTATTTCCGCCTGGGACGCTTCGACGCGAGTGGAACCATGCTGTGGGCGAAGGACTTCGGATACGTAGGCCAGAACCCGGGCACGGCCGGTGTCCAGCTCGTATACGAACCGGGCATCGGGGTCACCGTCGGCTATGCCGCGTCGATCTACACCCTGACCGCCACCCGCTACGACCCCGACGGAAACCTCCTGTGGTCTGCCAGCGTCACCGAGCACTACGTGCACAACATCCAGGTGAGCACCGCCGCCGGGAGTACCACCGATTTCGACATGCAGCGCGACGGCCAGGGCGGCGTCCTCTTCGCCTGGTATCGCTACGATCCCGATGCCTATGAGCAGGATGGCGTGTACTTCGAGCAGATCGGAGTCCAGAAGATCGACAGCGCGGGAAACGTCCTGTGGGGAAGCGACGGCCATCTGGTGTGGGAGGAGCCCGGTTTCCCGGCCCTGCACTTCTACCACGCGCATGTCATCGCCGACGCGGCGGGCGGGGCCTACGTGGTCACCTCCGCCGATGCCAAGACCTATGGCCAGCACCTGGACGCCGCGGGAAACGAGACCTGGGCCGCCGGTGGCGTCGTGCTGCAGGAGACCTCCGGTGCCGGCTGGGACATCGACACTTACCCCCGGATCTGCCGGGACGGGGCGGGCGGCCTGTACCTCATCCAGAACTACGGCGATATCTACGCCCAGCGGATCGACATCAACGGAAGCTCCCAGTGGGGAAGCAACGGCATCATCGCCGCGGCCACATCCTCACCGACCGAGAGTTTCAGCTCGGGGTGTATCGCCGAAGACGGCTTCGGCGGCGCCGTCGTCGGATGGCTCCGGTGGGATGACGGCGCCAGATCGCTCGGAGGACTGCGCTTCGATGGTTTCGGCACGGTCCTGTGGAACGACAAGCAGCTCTTCGATGCCGCCGGCAACGACGAGATCCAGGAACTCCACGTGGTCTCGGACATGCGGGGCGGCGCCCACTATGTGTGGAAGCGCCATGTGAGCGACGAACCGGAGAAGGACGACATCTACGCGCTCGGGGTGAATCCCCAGGGCCAGCTGCCCGAGCCGGTACTCTACGGCTTCTCCCCGGACGCGGCCGAGCCCGGCCAGGTCCTTCCCGTATGGCTCTTCGGCGAGTACCTCGATGAAACCTATGACTACAACCTGCGCAAGGGTAACAAGACCGTGCACATGACCGGCATCGGAGTGGTCAGCTCCGACCTGATCGGCGGCTGGTACGACTTCGCCCATTCTCCGATCGGTGCCTACGACCTCTACGCCACCCTCGACGGAAACGACCACTCGACCCTGCCCAACGCCTTCGGGGTGGGAATGCCGCCGAGTTGCGACAGCGAAGAGCTGATCGCTTCCTATGTGACCGCCGAGAATTCCGGAACCCGGCGGAAGATGGACTTCGACTCCAATGGAGACTGCCGCTTCGGGGTTCTCAACTATGATCTCCAGGCGGACGAATCGGTCATCTACGTCGGCAGCAACGACCTGAACTCACCGACCACTTTCACCTATCTCTGCGGGATCCCTGGAAACACGGTGAATGATCTGGCCTTCACCGTCGATCCCAACGACCACAACCTCATCGCCTACGTGGACCACGTCAACGACATCGACTACCTGGTCTACGACGCGTACTACGAGGACGGCACGGAGATCTCGTCAGCTCGTGTTGAACATTCCCTCACCCCGGACGTGCAGAATCCGGTCATGGTCGTCGCCACCGACGGCAAGGTCCACCTCGTCTGCGAACAGGGAACCCCCGGATCCATGGGCCTCGATCACCTCGTGATCGATGAGTACGGTTCCGACCTCTCCTTTCCCCTCACCGCCACCAACGCCCATGCTCCCGATCTGGCGGTCCTGCCGGACGGTCTGGCCATGGTCTACCTCACCAACTCCTGGATCCCCGGGGTCACTGATCTCAACCTCCAGTACTACCGCAACGGCGCCTGGGAAAGCACACAGGTGGTGACCTTCGCCTTCGAGCTGAAGTCACCGACGGTGAGCTGTGATTCGGACGGTGGCCTGCTGTTGGCCTGGATCCTGGACAACTCGGGCAACGGATCGGCGCCCATCCTGCAGACCTGCCTGGTCACCAACGGCACACTCGGTCCCATCCGCAGCCGGGCCACTGAGGGCAGCATCCTGCGCGTGCAGGCCGACGCGCAGGGACCGGGCAACTTCTACCTGCTCACCCAGGAGACCAGCCAGCCGATGCAGTTCTTCCTGCGGGGAGGAAACGGCGAGGTCTTCTATCCCAAGCTGCGGCTGAACGCCGACGACGACAGCGACTGGCCGCTGTTCGCGGCCCAGCACGGAGGAGCGCGGATAGCGGCCATGTGGCAGAGCTACAACGTTCCCGACGCGGGCAATGCCCTGATGGGATGGTTCTGCAGCGAAGGGGTGACCACCGGTGCGCCAGAGCTCACGCCCAGCCTCCTGTCCGTCTCTGTGAAGGCCTATCCCAATCCCTTCAATCCGCGGACGACGGTGGCCTTCTCGCTCTCGCAGGACCAGTGGGTCCAACTCGATGTCATCGACCTGCACGGCCGGCGGGTCCGCAGCCTCCTGAACGGTCCGCTCACCGAAGGTGACCAGGAAGTGCAGTTCGATGGCCGCGACGATCAGGGAGTGCCACTGGCCTCGGGCACCTACTTCGCGCGCCTGCGGCCGGCCCGTGACGCTCCGGCCACGGCCAAGCTCACCCTGTTGAAATAGTCCGGCGGCGCCGCATGACCGCGGGAGGATGGGGAGTACGATGCTGAGACTCGAGCATTCTCCCGCGGCCGGGGCGCGGCGCATTTCCCTGGAGATGCGCTGCGCCCATTCCCCCTCCTCTCCCCACCAGGCCTGAACCGGGACAAACCGCCGAATCCGATGCTTCATGGGACATTCCACCGATTCCACGCCTGAATCCTGGGTCCGGATCGACGCAGAAGCCGGACTCCCGCCTTGCCGTCCGGCCCCGCTCGCGTGTTCTCCGAATAGAGCCCTGATCTTCCGTGGAGGTGTCCGATGTCCCAGCATCCACGTCCCCTCCGGCGGCACCGCGTTCGTCCCCTCGGCATGGCCGCCGCCGAACTGTTTCTGAGCTTTCTCTCCTGCATTCTTCTCTCTTTCGTCGCCCGACCGGCGATGGCCGCCTGGTCCCATGGCAACTGGACCGAGGTCTTCTCCTCGACCACCGACATCCATGACTTCGCCGTCTCCTCCGATGGGGTCGAAGGAACCCTCGTCTTCTATCTCGACCGAGGCACAGATCCACTGTGGGCCCGAGTCTCGCGCCTGTCGCGGACGGGAACGAGGATGTGGGGCGATACGGGAACCCCCGTTCCCCTCACCTGGAACGCCGAGTACCAATCCAGACCGCTCGCGGTCTCATCCGACGGAAACGGCGGCGCCTACTGCGCCCTCGCTGACATCTACTCCAGCGTCAACGTGCTTCGTCTCGTCCACTACGATCCCTCCGGAACGGTCACCTGGAGCGTGAATGTCGCCGATCTGGGCCCCAATGTGGGAACCGCCGGTGTACGGCTCGTGCCCGAAGCCGGCGTAGGCATCACCGTCGGCTATGCCCCATCGAGCCATTCCCACCTCATCGCCACCCGCTACGACACCGACGGTGGCCTGGTCTGGAGCACCGACGTCAACTCCTTCTACGAGGACAAGGTCTGGAGATGCGAGTTCGACATGCGAAGCGATGGCCAGGGCGGCGTCCTCCTCGCCTGGTACCGTTACGACAGGGATGAATACCTGAACTACGGCACCTTCTCCGAGGAGATCGGTGCCCAGCGCGTCGACGGCAACGGATCGGCCCTGTGGGGAGCGGACGGTCACATGGTGTGGCAACAGCCCGGCTTCTGGCACGTCAATGCCTATCATGCGCAGATCGTCGATGACACCAACGGCGGTGCCTATGTCGTGACCTCCGGTGGTGAGCGCGCCTACGGTCAGCATCTCGATGCCGCAGGGAATGAGACCTGGGCTGCCAATGGGATCGTCCTCCAGATGGCGGGCCCCAGCGGCTGGGATGTGGACACCGATCCCCGGATCTGCCGGGACGGGGCCGGCGGAATGTACGTCGTCCAATCCGATGTCGACATCTATGTCCAGCGCGTCAATGTCGATGGAACCTTCCCCTGGGGTAGCGCGGGCATCACCGCCGCCACCCCTGGAGGAAGCAATGAATCGTTCGACGGAGCCCGGATCGACGTCGATGGATTCGGCGGGGGCATCGTCGCCTTCCACGATTGGAACATGGGAGATGAATCCCTGGCCGGCCTTCGCTTCGACGGTTTCTCCAACGTGCTGTGGCTCGATACCCATCTCTTCGACGCCACTGGAAACGACGAGATCGATGACATCCATGTCGTGGGCGACCGCAAGGGAGGCGCCCACTTCGTATGGAGGCGCCACCTGACGGACACTCCCACCAGGGACGACATCTACGCCCTCGGCGTGAACCCTCAGGGTCAGCCGCCTCGACCGCTGCTCTTCGGATGCTCGCCCGATGCGGCCCAGCCCGCGGAAGTGCCCTATGTCCTGGTGTTCGGTGACTACCTCGACTCGAGCTACCAGTTCAGCCTGCGCCGCAACGAGGACTCGATTCCCCTGGGCGGACTCGGCGTCTTCAACTCGGGCCTGGTCGGTGGATGGTTCGATCTCTCGGGAGCCTCCATCGGGGCCTGGGATCTCCACGCATCTCTCGATGGAAGCGATCGAGCCGAGCTCGCCAACGCATTCGGGGTGGGAATGCCGCCGAGTTGCGACACGGTGGAGTCGATCACCGACGGCAATGGCATCGACATCGTGGGAAGTCCACGGAGGATGGCCTTCGACCCAGAGGGGAACTGCCGCTTCGCCCTGCTCTTCTACAACCAGAACGTCAACGTCTCCTCCTTCGAGCGCCATGTCCGTGGCCCCGGTGGGATCTCGTCACGGCAACTCGAAGTGCTGACGAACACGGCCGCCTCACAACTCACCTACACCGTGGACACTGGCGGCAACGATCTGATGGCCTGCATCGTGAACGCCGCCAGCGGCGACTATCTGCGTTGCCGCGGCTTCGATGCCGACGGAAGTCTCCTCCCGTGGGCTTCCTATTCGTTCAGCTTCTCGAGTCCCGTACTCTCGTGGCCGGTCATCACCGCCCTCGATGACGGTGGATTCCTGGCCGTGGTCGAGGACGGCAATCCCGGGGCGACGCATCTGCGCAGCGTCTACCTGACCGAGTCCTCGGCCATCTGTCTCGATCCTCCCTCCGGAGACAACGCCCATCACCCCGACCTTGCGGCCATCGACGACGGAGCGGCCATGGTCTTCGTGCGCAACTCGTGGATTCCCGGGGTCAGTGATCTCTGCCTGCAGTACTTCCGCAATGGAAGCTGGGATGTGCCCCAGGTGATCACCTTCGGCCTCTTCCTCGATTCACCCACGGTCGCCTACGACGGCAATGGAGACCTGCTTGTGGCCTGGGTCCTCGACAACTCGACGAACCGCACGGCGCCCGTCCTGCAGACCTGTCTGGTCTCGGCCGGAGTGCCCGGCCCCATCCGAACCCGCCCCACCAATGGAAGCATCGAGCAGGTGATCGTCGATGCCCAGGGCCCCGGCAACTTCTACCTGATGAGCACGATCTCCGGAGACCCCGACCAATTCTACCTGCGAGGAGGCAATGGCAGGGTCTTCTATCCCCGGCGCCGGCTCAATCCCGACGGCGTCGAACTCAACCTCGCTCCGGTCCTGGCTGCCCAGCACGGCGGTCCCCGGCTGGGGACCTTCTGGTTGCACACCGCCCAGGGCACCAACTACGGCTGGGTCGACGGCTGGTTCTGTGACGAGGGGGTGACCACCGCGGCGCCTTCGGTTGCGCCTGGCCTCCAACTGTCGAGCGTGAAGGCCTGTCCCAATCCCTTCAACCCCCGCACGACCCTGGCCTTCTCGCTCTCCCAGGACCAGTGGGTCCAACTCGATATCATCGACCTGCACGGCCGGCGGGTGCGCACCCTCTTGAACGGCCCGCTCAGCAGAGGGGACCAGGAAGTGCGCTTCGACGGACGCGACGATCGGGGAGTACCGCTGGCCTCGGGCACCTACTTCGCCCGCCTGCGCCCGGCCCATGACGCTCCAGCGGCGGCGAAGCTCACCTTGCTGAAATAGTCCGGCGGCGCCAGATGACCGCAGCCGAAAGGAGAAGAACCAGTCCGAGACCCAGGTACCACCGGGCATGGAGACTGCGACGCAGCTTCAGGGGAATGCGCTGGGAACCATCTCCGATGACGACCCATGCCGCCCAGTGGAAGGGCGCGCGGGTCGAAGCATGGGCTATCATCTCGAGCTGGGTGAGACGCAGCGCCTCGTCGAGGCTCCGTCCCTCCGCGAGCCGCCGATAGACCTCGGCCGTGCACCAGTCGGCCACCGCGTCGTCGACCTTCCAGTAGGTGCCCAGGACCGCCCGCGCGCCGGCCTGTTGAAGCCCTTGGGCGAAGCTCTCCATCGACGCATGCAAAGGGGAATCCTCGGCCTGGGCCGTCTCGCACGCGGCCAGGGTCACCAGCTCGTCGTGAAGATCGAGGAAGATGAGATCGGCCTGTTGCAGCAGGGGCGAGGCCGACGAATCACCGCTCGCCGGCGCAGCGGCATACAGTCCCGAACGCCAGGGACGGCGCGGGTCGAAGAAACCATGGCTGGCGATATGGAGAACCCGGGCCTCCTTCCACGCCTGCTCTTCTCGGACCGCATCTCCCATCGGCGGACGGCGAAGATCGCGGACGATGTCCTCCAGATCGATGCTGCGGCTGCGACGGAATCGCGCTTCCAGCGAAGCGGAGAGCGGCGCGCCCCGGCGCGCCTTCTCCGGCGCGCCCGCAAGGTCCCCGTGCGGGCCCCCTTCCCCCCTGTGATCCAACTGGCTGCGGCAGACCACCAGATCCGCGGACGACTTCAGGGGCCTGCGGGTGCGTGACTGCACCCAGAGGGGCAGCGACGCGCTGCGAGCCACCGCCGCACCTTCCACCAGGCGCCGCCCATCGGCGATCAGGGCACAGAACGGCAGATCGGACAGGGCGCCGTCGGCCGCGATCACCACGGAGGTCCCCGGCGAGAGCTCCCCGAGCCATGGGGGCAGGAGCAGCTCTCCCAGATGCGCAGCCAATCCGCGCTCCGCCCGCTCTTCGTCCGCTTCGAGCGCGGGGCGGCTGAGGAGTCCGCGCCACAGCCGCAAGCTGCGCCGCAGATCTCCCTCGATGCGGATGAGTCGGGCGGGAAGGACGGTTCCATCCCACATCCCCACCCGGACGACGAAACTTCGTCTGCTGACCGGATCGAAGGGACCGAGCACGTAGCTGAGAAGAACCCGGCCACGGCTCAGACGGGCCAGTTCCTCCATCGAGGGAAGCAGGGGGGCAAGGGCGCGGGATGAGGGCGCGTCCACCTCGGCGATCGAGCGGCGGCAAGCGTGCAGCGCCGTCTCCACCTCGGCGAGTTCGAGCCGTTGTGCACGCCCATCCTCCCCGGCCGACGTGAAGATCTCCGCCCGTAGATCCTCCACGCGGGTACGCAGGATGGACTCGCGCTCGAGCAGGGAATCGAGCCGGGCTGCGACGGGAAGTGCGTCGGGACGTCGGTGGGGAAGCTCCTGTCTCCAGTTGTGGAACTCCATGCTCAGACGAAGAAGCTCGATCGAGCGTTCCTCGGACAGCGCCCCCCGGTGATCCCCATCGCGTCGAAGGGCAGGATCGTCCGCCTCCACCAGGACCTCGAGGGCGTCACAGAAGCTGGTCTCCAGATTGGAACGGTCGGTGAAGCGAAGCGGCCGGGAGCACACCGTTCGCCAACGATCCAATGCCCTGCGCGCCCACTGCGCGGCCATCGCCCTCTTCTTCTCGGCCAGGAAGATCTTCGCCCGCAGCACTGCGGCCGCCGGCGCCAATTCATCGAGTTCCAAACGGGTCACCAGTGAATCGGCTTGCCGGGCCGACCGCATCGCCTCCGATGGGAGGGCTGAGTCGAGTTGGATGCGGCCCAGGCGGATCAGGGTGGGAATGCGGCTCAGATCGTTGTGGGTGTTCCTCTGAAGGGAATCGGCCGCCGTCATCAGGCGCAGCGCTTCCTCGAGTCTCCCGCGCCGTTCGGCCACCCTCGCCAGCCAGGCCTGCGCGGTGGCCAGGGCATCGATGTCGCCGTCTTGCAGCGCCTGCGCGCGTGCCTGTCTCAGATCCTCCTCCGCAGCATCCAACTCTCCACTCTCGGCCAACACCATCGCCCGGTTGATCGCCGCCCTCGCTTCGAATCGTCCGTGCCGTCGAGCCGTCTCCTGCGCACTTCGAAAGAACTCCAGGGCCTGGTCGCTCTCACCGAGGGCGAAGCAGGCCAGTCCGAGGTTGTTGAGGACATCGAGCTGCCCGGTGATGTCCCCGTCCTCCCGGTGGATGGCCAGCAGTTCCCGGTAGATCTCCACCGCCCGGTCGGGCCGCCCTCGCCGATCCTCCGCGACCGCGATGTTGTTGAGGATCATCGCTTCCTGCCGACGGTTCCCCGATGCGCGGGCGATCCCCAATGCCTCGTCCAGAACGAGCGATGCCTTCTCCAGCGATCCCGTGTTGAAGTGCACGACCCCCAGATTGTTCAGGACCTGTGCCCTCCCCCACGCGTTGCCCATGGCGTCCCACAGGGCCAGGGCGCGTGAGGAGATCTCGACCGATCGCTGCGGATCGCCGGTGCGATCGAGATCCCAGCCCCAACCGGTCAAGGCGTAGGCGAGTGCAAGGCTGTCTCCGAGGCTCTCGAAGATCGTGGCCGCTCGTTCCCGCAGCTCGGCCGCCTCCCGGTAACGGGATCGACCGTCCAGGAGGATGCCCAGATAGCTGCGGGCGAGACCGGCGGTGCGCAATGCTCCCAGCGAATCGGCCAGCGCGTAGCCGCGCCGGTAGGCTCGTTCGGCACGCCGGTGGCGCCCGGAAGCAGAATACAGGCGCGCGGAGAGCAGGAGAAGCCGAGCTTCGTCCCACCGCAAGCCCGAGCTCCGTGCTTGCCGGACGATCCGCTCCAGATCCTCCACCTGTTCGTCGCCCACGGACCCCTGCACGGCCTGGAGCACCCGGAGCAACCGGACCCGCAGATCGAGGTGCGCACGCAGGGTGCCGGGGGGCATCGCGCGAATGGTCACCTCGAGTCGTCCCATGACCGCGGCCAGGCTGTCCGGCGGCAACAGCCCGGCGATCCGCGCCCGCTCGTGGTCGCGGGCCCATCGGTCGAGCGGCCTCGCACACGGTATCATCTGCCGTCCGGCGAGCCGGCGGGCTCGCCGATCATCTCCCATCGCGCGAGCCGTGCGGGCCCGTGCGTAATCCACCAGAACGGAAGGGATGGAGTCGTCCATGCCGTCGAGCACATCGAAGGTGCGGAGGATGCCCTCGGTCTCGATGAGGATCTCGGTGAGCTGCAGCAGGACCGCCGGCGAGTTGGGCCATGACCGCCGCGCCGTTTCGGCCATCGGCCGAGCAGCTGACGGGCCCTCCATCTGGGCCCGCTGGACGAGCTCCCCCATGACGGTCTCCAACCGGAGTCCGGCCTCGCCGGCGGCATGGGAAGTGAGCGAAGGGAACAGCGCGAAACCCAGGGAAAGCAACAGGAACCACCGGGCCCGCAACGGCGGCGTGGATGACGCTTCGAGCCTCGACGATCCGCGGCCGGAGAACATCGTTTTGGATTCCACATTTCCCATGGGGTACACTCTTATACGGCAGCGGACGAGTTCGAGTGTGCGCCAACCCACCTCTACCGTCAACTTCGCCCGTTTCTTGCCATTTCCATCCTCCGAGGTGTTCCATGAACGACACCGGCAGGCCGGATGACGTCCTCTCCGCAAGTGACGAGGAACTCTTCGCCACCGTTCGGGGAACGCCGCCCGCAGACCGCGGCCCCATCGACGCCAGCCAGGCCCTTGGTGTCCTGTTCGAGCGCTATCACGCGCGTGTCCTTCGATCCTGCGAGAGGATCCTGGGCGAGACAGGCCGGGCGGAGGATGCCATGCACGAGATCTTCCTGGGATTGCTCGACGGATCGCGAAGCTACCGCGAACGCGCGAGCTTCGGGGCATGGTTGTTCGTCCTCACCCGCAATCACTGTCTCAACGCCTTGAGAAGATACCGCCGGGAGATCGACGTGGATCCCTACGAGGAACTCGTGAACCACCCCGACACCACGGCCAGCCCGCAGGAACTCACCGAACGCGAGGAGATCACCGAGCGCATCGAGCGCGCATGTGAGGAACACCTCAATGCGACCGAACGGCGCGTGATCGATCTGCAGCTGAGATGGGGGCTCTCGGTGAAAGCGATCGATTCCCTCCTCGGCTTGACCAACACCTCCGGCGCGCGCACCCACCTCAGTACCGCCAAACGCAAGCTCCGGATCGCTCTGGCGGACCTCGCGCCTTCTTCCGGAGGAGGAGAGGATCAACGATGAACGACACCGGCCACATCGATCCGCTGACCCTGGCCCGCTGGGTGGAAGGAAGCCTGGACGCGGACGAAGCGCGGGCGGTCGCCCAGCACGTGGCGCAGTGCGGGCGCTGCCAGGCCGAGGCCGATCTGGCGCGGGATCATTTCTCCGTGGCCGCCGGCGAGGATCTGGGTGAGTTGAGCCTTCGTCTCCGGCACACCTTCGCCCAGCACCTCCAGGAGAAGACGGCGGCAGCCGTGCGGCAAGGCGTCGCAGCTTCCCCGGCCCGGCGAGGCATGGCCCGGCGGACTCCACCCCGCCGCTGGTTCGAGCGGCGTCATCTCCCGGCGTGGCTGGCCGCAGCCGCCGTGGCCCTGTTCGCCATCGGCCTGCACCAGCTCAGCACTCCCTCCACCGCTCCTCCCCTGCCGAGCGGGGAGATGCGAGCCGCAGAGCGTGCTCCCGCCATCGAACTCACCGTCACTTCCGCTCCGGACGGATGGGTGGTGAGCTGGCGACTCCGGCACAAGCTCCACGATCTGCGCCTGACGATCGAGGACCTCCAGGGAAGGGTGGTCGGGCAGAAGATCCTCGACGAGGACGCGGTGGCTGCTTCGACACTCCGCATCACCCGCCCCTGGCTGCAGGAACGATCGGATTCGAGGGAACTGTTCCTGCGCCTCTCCGGCCTGGACTCCGAGGAGCGCAGATTCACGAGTGCATCGCGACTGCTGACGCAGAACTGAAGCGCCAACGGGGAAACGGGCAAAAGACCCGATCCAAAACCTTGCAAAAACACTTCCGGCGCGAGGAATCACCGGGAAACATGGGAAACGGGGATCAGGACCGGCGGGCGGGCAGGTCCTCTCCGGATACGATCCTCCAGATCCATGTCCTCTTCGGCCCCGAACTCCATCGCTCAGAAAGATGGGGCCATCCTTCTCCCACTCCCGCCGGCTGCGCGCGCCTGGAACGATTCTTGGTCGTCATCTCCAGTACAATCGAGATCATCCTGTCTTCCACACGCCCAGAGGTACCAGCCATGGCAGGGAAGAAGACCTCGATGTCGGACGCATCCGGATTCACCCTGATCGAACTGATCATCGTGGTCCTGATCCTCGGCATCCTGGCCGCCATCGCCATCCCCAACTTCATGGCCTTCCGCGACCATTCCCGCGAGGCCAAGGTCAAGAGCGACTGTCACACCGTCCAGTTGACCACCGAGAGCTTCTCGGTCGACAACGACGGTGTGTACCCGAACGACCTCACCGACACCCTACCCAACGGCGATACCTTGCTTGACCTCCTGCCTGGAGGGAGCCTTCTCAAGAACGCCTGGACCAACCAGACCACCGAACCCCGGGACGGCCATCCCGCCAATCCGGGTGAGATCGGCTTCACCTCCCACCTCGCCAACGGCGTTCCCGACGGATACACGATCGAAGGATACGGGAAGAGGGCCATCGTCCTCACCGTCTCCAACGGAAGCTGAGCGGGCAACGTCGGCGGCGGCTTGACATGGAAGAGGAGAAAACGGGATAATTTCGACTGTGTGGTACTCCGCCCTGGTCCCCAAGCAAGGAGGAGTCGCCATGGTCGCCTACCCAGGATCCGGATACCCTTCTGCCTGTTCCACATCTTCCCAACGCCACACACTGAGAATCGTACTCGTGCTGGCAGCCGCACTCACGGCTGCCGTCCTCCCTCTCGAGAATGCCCGCAGCGGCTCGACGAATCACCACCTCGAAGACTTCACCACCACCGTGTGGAGGGATTCGCAGGCCACGACCGCGGCCTGGGATACCCTGGCCGGAGAGTTGCGCATGCCACCCTACCGTCCCCACTGGATCACCCAATTCCATCCAGGGGGAACACCCCATGAAGTGGTGATCGAAGGCCGCACCGCCTTCGTGGCCGCGGGCGGCGCCGGCCTGTTATTGATCGACGTGGGTCACTCCGGTGCACCGACGGTCCTCTCCACCTGCGATACCCCGGGCGAGGCGTGGGACGTCGATGTCGATGGCGATTACGCCTATGTCGCCGACGGGTCCGCGGGACTGACGGTGGTCGACGTGTCCGATCTCGGCGCTCCCTTCGTGGCAGGATCCCTGGCCACGCCGGGAGAGGCGCGCGGGGTGGAGGTCACTGGTGACCTGCTGTGCCTGGCCGCGACCTCCCACTTCCACACGATCTGTGTCGCCGATCCCACCAGTCCCTTCAACTACGGGGGACCGTGGTCGGTACCCGGGGAAGCCCTGGACGTCGCCCTTCGGGGCGACTTGTGCGCGGTGGCCTGTGGCAGCGGCGGGATCATGCTGGCGGACGTCACCCACCCCAGTGGGGTCTCGGCCCTGGCGTACCATGATTCACCCGGGACCGCGCGGCGGGTGGCGTTCTCCGGCAGCCAACTGTTCCTCGCCGACGGAGAGGCCGGGGTGAGCGTTCTCGACACCAGCGATCCCGCGTCCCCCGCGCTGCTGGGGTCGGTGGCCGTCGGGGAGGCGATGGACGTGACTGTCGCCGGCCCCTGGGTCTACACCGCCGTCGACGGTTTCGGAATCGTGACGATCGACGCCGCAGATCCCACCGCACTCGAAGTGAGCGCCCGTTTCCTCCTGGGAGGCGGCGCTTCCGGTCTGGCCCTGGACGCCGACCGGCTCTATGCGGCGAGCAGTCTGCGGGGACTCGACTTCTTCGAGGTCGCCGAGCTCCAGCTTCCCGAATTCAGCGGGGAGAGCAGCGACACCCTCACGTCCTACGACATGGTCCTCGATGGACACTACGCCTACACGGCGATCTTGGGGCCGAGCGACGATCCCAGGGATCTGTGCGTCTACGATATCGCCGATCCGGCTTCGCCGGTGTTGATCGCCACCTATTCTGACATGCAAAGCAGGAGTGGCCTCTGCCTCTGGGGAGACAAGTTGCTGATGGGGGCTGACTACGGAATCGATGTCTTCGATATCAGTGATCCCCATCAACCCCAGCGGGAACAGCATTGGCAACTCGGAGGAACGGCCCTGGAGATCGAGATCGCCGGAGATGACGCCTACGTCAGCCTCGGCGATACCCTCCTCGTCGTGGACATCGAGGATCTCTCCAACCCCCAGGTGATCGCATCGATTCCGGCGAACTACGTCATCAGGGACCTGGAGGTCGAGGGAGACCATCTCTATGTCTGCGACAACTACATCTCTGCCATTCCCGGGGATGTCTCCGGCGGCAGCATCCGCATCATCGACATCAGCTTCCCCTCCCTGCCTTCGGAAGTGGGATCCATCGCTTCGTGGGCCAATCCGATCGTCGTCTTCGGAAACGAACTCCTGGGAGTGGTTTTCAATCCAAACCCCTGGTCGTGGTATTCCACGACCCCCGGCCGCCTCTACGACGTCACCGATCCGCTCGCGGCGGTCCTCGAGGGAAGTTTCACCTTGAACGGGTCGTGGAGCAGCCGTCGCTTGCTGGTTCAGCGGAACCGGACCTTCATCGGCGCCGTGGACACCCACGACCCGGAGAACTCCGGCCTGCACACGGTCGACCTCAGTGATCCATCCGATCCCACCCCCGTCGGCGTGCTCCCCCATCACAATCCGTCGGTCCTTCAGCCGTGGGGCGACTATCTCTTCAGCGCCAGGGGTGGCAGCCCCGCTCTCAAGTCCTACCGGGTGCTCTACCGCGATGTGGACACCGAGGACAACCAGGCCCAGTCGCTTCCGCTCAACGAGATCCCCGGAACGATTCGCCGCGTCGCTCTGACGGCATCCTGGAGCGATTCGATCCGTTGGCGGGTCAGCGCCGACGATGGGAGCAACTGGCAACTGGTGCCGCCGGACGGCTCATGGCAGACCATGGCCTCACCTGGAGAAGCGGTGCGGTGGCAAGCCACGCTTGTCTACCTCGATCGGGATCACTTCCCTTCGTGTCCGCAGGTCGAGGTGGCCTGGCTCTACGACTTTCCCCTGATCCTTTCCCTGGCGGACCACCCGAAGGACCAGGGGGGATGGATGGACCTGCGCTTCAGTCGCTCGGCCCGCGAATTCGACGACGAGAGCGATCCGGTCGTGCGTTACGTGATCTACCGGCGGGAGGAATTGGGAGGCTCGCTCGGCAAGGGCGACCTCACGATCGCGGGCTTCCCGCCGGGCACCTGGACCGCCATCGACACCGTCCTGGCCGCGCGGCAGGACGAATACCTGGTGACCGTTCCCACGCACGGCGACTCGCTGGGAAGGAATCCGCCGATGACCGTGTACATGGTGACGGGCGAGACCGGTGGCTTCTTGCCCCACTTCAACTTCTCCCCGCCCGACAGCGGGTACTCGGTGGACAACCTCGTGCCACATCCGCCACAGAATCTGGTTGTGGACTACCACTACGGTTCCAGCGAGGGCAACCATCTCGCCTGGGATGCACCGGATGATCCGGACGTGGTGAGCTACCGCATCTACCGGTCCACCTTGCAGCCGCTGCCGCCGAACGTCGGCAGACTCGTCGCGGTGACGACATCGACGGAGTGGACGGACGCCCCGCTCGCGGATCCGACCCCCCAACCCCACTACCAGGTGACGGCGGTGGATGACGCCAACCAGGAGAGCTGGCCGGCCTATCCGTCGACGGTGACCGATGTGCCCGTTCCGGTGTCCTCCACCGGTCCCGCACTCCATCCCATACGGCCCAATCCGGTGTCCCTGCCGGCAACGATCGCCTTCCGGATCCCTCCGGGCGGCGCTCGCATCGAGCTGCAGATCCATGACCTGCGCGGCCGGCGGCTGCGCACACTGGTCACCGGAACCGTCCCCGGAGGGGAGAGAACGGTGAGCTGGGACGGACGCGACGACCAGGGTCATCCCGTCGCCTCGGGCGTGTACTTCTGCCGCTTGAGAACGGAGGGCAGGGTCTGGACCGAGCGGATGGTCCTGATGCGTTAGACGACGGCGTGATCCCGCCCCAGCAGGGCGGGATCAGTTGTCCCCGAGAACGACGTCGTCGTACTCGCGCTCGAAGTGGAGCTTGTGCTTCAGCTCCTCCTGGGCGAGACCCTCGAAGAGAGTGACCAGATTGGGATCATCCGTGGCCTTGGCCAGACCGGCGTAGAGATCGTAGGCGCGTTGCTCGGCCTTCATGGCGAACAGCAGAGCGCTCTGGTAGTCCATGTCCTTCTCGACGGGGACGTCGACCAGATGTTCGCTGAGACCCAGGGTCTCCACCCGCGCCTGATCGAGTTCGGGCAGTTTGCCGGCCTTGATGGCCTCGAGCCTCTCGCGGTGTTGCATCTCCTGGGCCGCGAACTCCAGGAAGGTCTGCCGCATGCCCGGACGGGTCGCCATCTCGGCGATGTCCATGTACAGGTCATGCGCCTTCTGCTCGTTGTCGATGGCGAAGTCGAGAATCTCCTCGAAGCTCTTCATTCTCATCTCTCCTGTGCCCCGATGGGAGCGGTTGGCGATGGATCAGACGTGCTGGGCCCGCGTCTTGTCGACGATTCCGTTGACCGCCCGCAGACCGTCGGCGATGGCCGAGATCGCGTCGGCGGTGTCGTTGACGAGATCGCCGCCGGCGTAGAGCCCTTCGACCGCAGTCATCCCCGTCTCGTCGACCTCGATGTAACCCCACTTGTTGCAGATCTTCTCGCTGATCTCCGTGGGAAGCCAGTCGAGATCCGGACCCTGTCCGATGGCCACGATGACCCGGTCGACCACCAGGTGGTTCTCCACGCCCTCGATGAGCTTGGGCCGCGGCCGCTTGCCCTCTTCCTCCTGGACCATCTCCGCCGGACCCCACACGAAGTCCAGCTTTCCGTCCTCGGTGGCCTCGACCCGCAGGGGAATGGCCTGGGTCACGATCTCGACTCCCTCGGCCTCGGCGTCCTCGATCTCCTCGTCGTCGGCCGGCATGTCCACCACCCGCCTGCGGTAGGCGATGGTCACCTCCGCGCCGAGGCGGCGCGAGATGCGCGAGGCATCGATGGCGACGTTGCCGCCGCCGACCACCACGACCTTCTCCCCCACGTCGACCTCGTGACCGAGATTCTGCTCGCGCAGCATGTCCAGGGCGGGGATCACTCCGGGCAGGTCCTCGCCCGGCGCCCTCAGCGCCATGGGCTTCATCAGACCCACACCCATGAACACCGCATCGTTCTCGGCGAGCATCCGCGTGAGCTCATCGCCGTCGACCCGGTGGTTCAGGACGAACTTCACGCCGGCCGACTTGAGCAGATCGACCTGCTTCTCCAGTGACGACATCGGGAAGCGGTAGCGGGGAATGCCGAAGAAGGTGGCCCCTCCCACCTGCGGAAGCGCCTCGTGGACCGTCACCTCGAAGCCGCGGATGGCCAGGTAGTAGGCCACGGTCAGGCCCGAGGGCCCGCCACCGATGACGGCCACCGTCCTGCCCTCGCCGACACGTTCGACCTGGGGTTGCAGCACCTCGGCCAGATTGTCGAAGCGCTCGGTCGCGTAGCGCTTGAGCCAGCGGATCGCCAACGGGTCGCCCTGGACGCCGATGGAACACACGCTCTCGCAGCGGCGCGTACAGACCTTGCCGCACATCTCGGGCATCGCGTTGTTGTCATAGATGATCTGCACCGCCCGGGCATCGTCGCCGTCGCGGATGGCTCCGATGTAGTCGGGAATGTGCATGTGGGCCGGACAGGCCGCCACGCACAGACCGCAGTCGACGCAGCGGGAGGCCTCGACCCGGGCCTGTTCCTCGGTGTAGCCGATGACCACCTCGGCCCAGGTCTGCGTGCGCTCGTCGGGATCGAGCATGCCCATGGGCACCCGGTCATGGTCGACCAGCTCGAAGCCCTCTTCCCGCCGCCAACCCAGCTCGCTGTCGTCCCAGGGCTTCTCGTCGACTCCGGGAATGTAGCGGAAGACATCGGCGTCGGTGTCGGCCCAGACATACTCGTTGGACATGCCCAGAGAGCCCGAGGGACAGACGTCCACGCACAGTGCGCACCAGCAGCAGCGGCCGTAGTCGATCTTCGGACGCAGACCGGAATCGCCAACGACCGGGTCGTCCACTGGAACCATGTCGATGGCTTCGTTCTGACAGATCGCCGAACAGGTTCCACAGCCGATGCACTTCTCCACGTCGTTGATGTGCCAACCCCGGTAACGAGGGGCACCCGGTCGCGGCCCGCCGGTCACCGGCACCGTGAACGGCTTGGAGACCGCCTGCAACCAGGCGGAGAACGGGGCGATGGTGTACTTGAGGCTCACGAGCTACCTCTCGATCTCGGGTGGACAGACCTGAAGCGAAACCATCAGCGCCGACAGATCGGCGATGTTGGTTCCCGGCATGAGGCGCTCCAGAAGAGTGACGCCGTGGACGTAGGAAGGTCCTCGCACGTGGACCCGGCGGATCTTGTCCGACCCGTCGGTGACGACGTAGTAACCCATCTCCCCCCGGCTGGCCTCGGCGCGCACGTAGGTCTCCCCGGCGGGAATCGTCCAGGTCAGCATGTTGGGAAGTTTGGCCGAGTAGGGACCCTCCGTGGGCATCTTGGCCAGGATCTGACGGATGAGGTCGATCGACTGGGCGATCTCCAGACGGCGCATCCACGCCCGCGCGAAGATATCCGATCCGGTGGTGGTCATCGGCTCGATGTCGAGCTCGCCGTACTTCTCATAGGGGTAGTCGGTGCGGGTGTCGCGGGCGATGCCCATGGCCCGCACGATGGGGCCGGTGAGGCCGAGTTCGTCGACCCACTCCTCGGGCACCACGCCCACCCCGATGGCGCGTTTGCGGAACACCGCCGAATCGAAGATGACGTTGTCCACCAGTGGCAGCTTGCTCTCGATCTCCTGGAGATTCGCTTCGAGACGTTCTGCGAATCCCTCGGGCAGATCGCGGCGGACGCCACCGTAGGTGACATACATATGGTAGACCCGCGCCCCGGTGAGTTCCTCGAAGCGGTCGAGGATGTAGTCACGCAAGGTGATCAACCAGTTCGGAGCCGTTCCCAGGCCCATGGCCCCGACATGGCCGCCGAGGACCATCAGCATCGAGGACAGGCGCGACATCTCCAGGAACAGGGTGCGGATCCAGCGCGCCTTCTCGGGGACCTCCTTGTCCAGACCGGAGAGCTCTTCGATGGAGGCGGCCAGCAGCCACTCGTTGGTGTCCGGCTCGGGCACGCAGATCCGGCACACGATGGGGAAGCTCTGGATGAACTTCCGCCGTTCCATGAGTTTCTCGAAGCCGCGGTGGAGATAACCGACGTGGGTCACTCCGGAGGTGAGGGTGTCGCCTTCCAGCCACGCCTGCACCGCCATGTTCCCGGTGATGCCGGGGTGCTGAGGGCCGAACCACAGTTGGACCCTTCGCTCCAGGGCCGTCTGTTCAGTCATGGAGATACCCCTTTTCGCCGACGACCTGGCCGATGTAGCGGCGCGGATCGGTGTGCTCGCGGCCCGGCCGCGAGGGGTGATGGCGGTTCATGTACTCGACGGTGTCGAAATCACGGCGCATGGGCGGGATGTCGTCCCAGCCCTCGAGGATGAACGGCACTCCCTGCCGGGGGCTCCCGGGAAAGTGGATGCCGAACATCTCGTTGATCTCCTGCTCATAGGTCACCGCGTGCGCCCACAGGGTGTGGACACTCTCGGCCGTCGCCTCCTCGCGGGAGATGCGCACCGCCACCATCAGCGACCGCCGGCCGACCGGATCAGTCAACAGATAGGTGAGCTGGAACTCACCGTCCTCGAGCCAGTCGACCGCGGACAGGTGCGTGAGCTGCACGAAGGGGGTGTGCTCCTTGAGCCAGGTCAACAGGGGCAGGACATGGCGTGGTTCGATCCAGACCTCCGCCAGGTCATCCCGCTGCCGGTGTTCTCTGAGTACCCCGAAGTTGTCGCGGATCCTCTGGATGATTTCGTCCATCGTCATGACCTACCAGTTGTAGTCGGGAAGATCCCAATCGGTGATGAGCTTCTTCTGGTTTTCCTTGTACCAGTCCATCTGCTCGAGATAGTGGTTCCACCCGTTGGCTTCCCCGGCCTTGATCTTCTCCATGAGCACTCCGAATCCCTCCAGCAGGGCCTCCGGGCGCGGCATGCAGCCGGCGATGTACAGATCGACCGGAACGTACAGATCGAGGCGGTTGATGGTGTTGTACGAGTCCCAGTACATGCCGCCGTTGATGGTGCACGAACCCAGGCCCACCACCCACTTGGGACTGGGCATCTGCTCATAGGCGCGGATCACCCGCTTCAGCGACTTCACCGAGAGATAGCCCGAGATGATGAGCACGTTGGATTGCCGAGGCGTCGGCCGCATGGCCATCCCGAAACGCTCCATGTCGAAGCGCGCGGTGGTCAACGGACGCAGTTCGATCGAGCCACACCCGGTACCGTAGGCCATCACCCACAGCGAATTGGCGCGGAACCAATTCTTGATCTTGGCCAGCGCCTCCTTCAGAGCGAGCGGCTGCTGGCGTTCCGTCTCTCCCAGGAAACAGCCCTCGCCCATCGGCGCGTGCGGTCTGCTGTGCTCGGGCGGAGCAAGAGGAAACTTCGAGGATGCCATCGTCATCTCCTAACGGTTGAGCATCACCAGCAGGACGGCGGCGACTCCGGCCACGGTCGGCCACCCCAGGAAGAAGCGGATCGACTGCTCGGTGCGGAAGCGGGGAAAGACGGCGCCGACGAAGACCGACCAGAAGTAGATGAGGAAGGTCTTGACCAGAACCTCCAGGAGGTTGGTGGCGCCACCCAGGAAGAGGTCCATGAACAGCACCATCTTGGCCACGGCGAAGATGGAGCGGCCGGCCATCATCAACGACAGGAAGGACGAGTTGAATTCGGTGGGCGGACCGGCCGGGATCTCCTGTGGTGCGCCGACGATGTTGAAGGGCGCATACATGTTCATGCCCAGGAAAGCCAGGAACGCCGCGATGGCCGCCAGGGGATGGGTGAAGAGGTTCCAGTGGAGGATTCCCCCCTGCTGGGCCATGACGATGTCACTGATGGAGAACGAACCGGCCGAAGCGGCCAGTGCCACCACCGCGAGCGCGAAGGGTAGCTCGAAGGCGGTCATCTGCGACAGGCCACGGGAAATGCCGATGGACGAATGAGGATGTCCGCTCTCGGCCGCACCCAACGCCATGCCCAGCGATCCGAAGAACATGAAGTACATCACCAGGAGCAGATCGCCGGTGAAGGAGAAGTTCTCCAGCGCGGGCACTCCCACCACCACCGGAATGAGCAGGTAGAGCCCGATGCCTCCGGCCGCACGGAAGATCGGCGCCAGGTAGAACATCACCCCGTGATGGGTGGCGGTCCGCAGCACCAACAGCTTGCCCAGGTCGATGAATCCCTGATACACCGGCGGGCCGATACGGCCCTGGATACGGGCCATGACCTTTCGGATGATGCCGCTGATCAGCAATCCATAGGCGATGGCCACCAGAATCCCGATCACCGACCACATGAGCTTGAGCGGAAACGACATGGCGACTCCCTATCTGGCCAGGCCGATACCGGCCAGAGCGAGAACGAGAAGGAACGCGTAGAGAACGTAGGTCTGCGCATTGCCGGTATAGAAACGGCGGCCCGCGTCGGCGATGGCTTCGCTGACGTCGGCGACGTCGCGCCAGAAGGCGCTGACCGCTCCCCGCAACACCGGCTGGAATGCGCGCTGATACGGCCGGAAGAAGGCCCAGGCGTAGTGCAGCTCCTCGGGTGGGGGCGGCACTTCACCGGCATAGACGATGTCGAGCGGGCCGACCTTCTTGGCCCGTGGTCCCGCCGTGAGCAGGAAGATCAGCAGGCCGACGAAGAGGACGATCACCAGGACCAGGATCGCGATCGCGTTGAAATACCCGAAGCTCGACACCAGGGTGTTGTCGCCGACCGCCTGCAGGGTGCTCGAGCCGAACCTGTCCGCCACCAGTCGTTGCAGGGGGTCGAGCAGCCACCGGGGACGCACCGACAGAACGAGGATGGGGATCACCAGCAGGTATTGAGCGGTGATGAGCGGCCACGGCGCCTCGCGCACGTCGCGATGGACGGTCTTGAGCTGGCCCAGGAAGATCGAGTGGATCAGCCGGAAACAGTAGAGGAAGGCGATCACCGAAGAGAACATCATGAACGCGGTCAACAGCAGCCAGCCTCGTTCCATCAGGGCCTCATAGAGCAGCCACTTGCCGGCGAAGCCGGACAGGGGCGGAACGCCGGCCAGGGCGATGATGCCGATGAGCACCGACACGAAGGAGAAGGGCATCCGCTTGATGAGTCCTCCCATCGAGCTGAACTGCCGGCTTCCCACCCGGTAGATCACCCCAGCCACGGCCAGGAACAACAGCCCCTTGAAGAGCAGGTGGTTGACCACGTGGTACAGGGCCGCCGTCCAACCCAGCGGCGACATCACCGCCAGGCCCAGGATGATGTAGCCGACCTGCCCCACCGAGGAGTAGGCCAGCAGACGCTTGGCGTCCTCCTGGAAGACCGCCAGCAGAGTCATCCCGAAGGCCGTCAGACCTCCCACCCAGGCCAGGATATGGGTGGGATCGAAGGCGCGGCCCAGGTAGGAGATCGCCGGCGCGGCGATCGCTGCCGCCACCACGCCGAGACCGAAGATCGGAAGTTTGGAGATCACGCCGGACAGGAAGGGGGTGAACAGGTCGGGTGATTCGGCATAGGCATCGGGGGCCCAGATGTGCGCGCCCCACGCCGCTGCCTTGACCGCGAAGCCCGCCGCCAGAAGCGCCCATGCGCTCAGCGCGGCCGCCCCGGTGAGCGTGGTGAGACCCGCCAGGGTCTGCACTCCTCCACCCAGGGCCACCATCAAGCCTCCCAGGACCAGGAAACCCGCCCCACCGGAGAAAACCATATACAGGAAAGCCGGTCGCGAACCCTTCTGACTGGAGCTGACCAGCAGATAGCTCGACCAGGTCATGATCTCCCAGCCGGCGAAGAATCCGAGCAGACTGGTGGTCTCGATCATGGCGACGATCGAACCCACCAGGATGAGGAACACGCCCCAATAGCTCTTGCGTGGAGCGGGCAGGCCGAGCCCGGCCAGCGACACCACCATCGCCCCGAAGAGAACCACGGTGAGGATGAGGCCGCGGAAGTCGCTGAGCACGAGCTGCGTGCCCCACAGGCGCCACGCCGTCGCAGCTACAGCCAGCAGCACCACCGCCGCCTGCATCCGTCCGGGAATGACCGACGCCAGGACGAGGACCACGCCGACCGCGGCCAGTGCCAGAGCAGCCACCGAACCCCACGCCTCGCCCAACATGCGCACACCGAAGAAGAGCAGCACGGTGAAGCCGACGACGCCAGCCACTTCCGTCCACTTCAGCGGACGGAGGGCCTCCGCCCGCTCCTGGATTCCGTCGAACACCCGCCGCAGCCATCCGAAGTAGTAGACGAACTCGAGCAGCGAACCCAACAGGAGGATGGTGATCCACCACGGATGGCCTCCCCGTGCCAGGCCCACCAGAGCGTGCCACTTTCCCCAGAAGCCGGGGAAGGGAGGCAGGCCCACCATCGCCAATACCGCCACCACCAGGCCCACGCGCAGGAGGGGACGGGTGGCGAAGGCCCCGCGCCAGCCATCGAGCTCTTCGTTGCCCTCGATGCCGGCCAGCCACAGGAGCGCGGCCTTGGCCAGGGTGTGGTTGACCACCAGAAGTCCCACCGTCGAGGCCAGGATCTCTCCGGAGCGGACGAAGGGCAGCAGGAAGACGAGCAGACCGAGCTGGGCCGAGGAGGAATAGCCCAGCATCCTTCGCACCTTCTTCTGACGGATCGCGAAGAGATTGGCGATGACGAAGGTGAGCATGCCCACCACGGTGATCGCCTCCACCCACTGCGAGCCTTCGTACAGGGCCGTCATCTTGGCGAAGGTGTAGAACACCGCGTTGACGGTGGTCCCGACGAGAAGGGCCATCACCCCGGGCTCGGCCCCGTCGTACAGATCGATGGCCGGCCCGTTCAGGGGGAAGAGCTTGAGTTCGGCGATCATGCCCACCAGCAGCAGGAGCAGGATCAGACCGCTGCCAGCGACCATCGCCTGCGAGAGCTTTCCCGCCATGTCATCCAGGTTCAGGGTGCCGGTGAGCTTGTAGAGGAAGGCCACGCCCAGCAGGACGAAGATGGAAGCCACCGATCCCAGCACCATGTACTTGAATCCGGCCTCGAGTCCGCTCTTCTCCCTTCCGAAGACGACCAGCGCATAGGTGCCGATCCCACTGATCTCCAGGAACACGAAGGTGTTGAAGAGGTCTCGGGTCATGATGAGGCCGATCGCGCCCACCACCAGGACGGTCTGGATGACCGTTCCACGGACATTGCTTTCCTCTTCGCGATCGGCGAGATACAGGGCGGCCACGAAAGCGGTCAGATAGGCCAGAAGCACCAGGACCGCCTCGGCCGTACCCAGACGCAGGTTGATCCCGAACGGCGGCGGCCATCCTCCGGTGAGGATCTCCGCCGTGGCGGCTCCACCCGCCAGACGGTACAACCAGTCGCCGGCGACCACGATGCCGAAGGCCAGTGTCGCCAGGTGAACGACCCGTGTCGCCGTCCGGCCGAGGTGATCGATCACCGGCAGCAGGAAGGCCACGGCCAGGGGCACCGCGATGAGCAGCATGGGGCTTACCATTTCATCCTCCCGAAGCGGCTCACGTCGAGGCTGCCCTCGGTGGCGTAGAGACGGATCACGTAGGCGAGCATGAGCGCGGTGACGCCCACGCCGATGACGATGGCGGTGAGAACGAGCGCCTGGGGAACCGGGTCGACGATCGCCGCACTGCGCACGGCGAGCGTGGCCCGGTCACTGAGAAGCGAAGGGTCGTCGATGATGGGCGCGGTGCGGTTGGGAAACCAGCCCAGAGCCACGATCAACAGATTGACCCCGGTATCGGCCACCGAGAAACCGATGACCATCTTGATGAGATTCCGCTTGATGGTGACCGTGGCCAGTCCGATGAAGATCAGACCCAGAGCAGTGGCCACGTACAGTTCATTGCCGGCCATCATGAGTGTGCCTCCCCTTCATCGGCGGCATGCACCATCACGTCGAGCAACGCGGCCAGCTCCGACCCCACCTTGAGTCCGATGAGGACGTAGATGACCGGGATGATGCCGGCCGAGAGCAGCCGGTTCCAGGTTCCCAGGGGGATGATGCCGTGGTTGGCGAGGAAGGAACCGCTGACCACCAGCCCCACCACGCCGGCCAGGACGAAGCCGAATCCCGAGAGCGATTCGAGCCAACCCAGGGCGGCGTGCGGCAGAACCAGATCGCGGTCAGCCAGGATCAACAACAGAACCGCCGAGGCCACCACCGCCCCACCCTGGAAGCCGCCGCCGGGGGTCAGATGGCCATGGACGAAGATGTAGGCCCCGAACAGCACGGTCGGAGCGAAGAGCATGCGGGCGCCGGTGGTGATGATCTCGCTGGCCGGACGCTGCCGGTGGACCTTCAGGCCCGAACGGCGGCGCAGCACGAAACCCACGCCGCTCACCGACAGGAAGAGGACCGTGACCTCACCGAGGGTGTCGAAACCGCGGTAGTTGACCACGACGGAGGTCACCAGGTTCGAACCACGATTCTCCTGCAGACCGTGGGAGACGTAGTGCGAAGCGACCGGTCCCAGATCGGAGGGCATGGCGATGGGCGCCAGGTTCCACAACAGGACCGCCAAGGTGGCCAGGGCCAGGAAGGAGACGATCTGTTTCATCGGTCCTCCTCCTCGGTCTCCTGGGTGCGCCGCACCGCGATCAGGAAGATCACCGTGGACAGTCCGGCTCCGATGGCGGCCTCGGTCATCGCCACATCGGGTGCGGCCAGACGCAGGAACAGGAAGGACACGGCCAGGCTGGCCACGCCGGCGAAGACCACCGCCGAGAGAAGGTTGCGGTGCAGGGCCGCGCCGCCCGCCGCGATCAACACGACCGCACACACCAGCAGGTCGACGAGATTGAGGAAGGACAGGACGTTCATGGCTCGATTCCCTTCTCCACCAGAACCTCCTCGTACTCGTCGCGAACCGTGACGTCCGCCAACGGCACCCCCGACCGGCGGGCCGATCGTGCCAGGGCGTGCGACGAGAGAGGGTTCGTGATGAGAACGAAGAGTGCAATCAGAACGAGCTTGATGAGCCATGCCGGATGGATGATACCGATTCCGAGCAAGGCCATGAGGTTGCCCAGGGTCGTGGCCTTCGTTCCCGCCTGCATCCGGTTGTAGAGGTCGGGCATGCGCACGATGCCCAGCGCGCCGAGAAAGAGGAAGACGGAACCGACGAGGGTCACCACCGCGCCGATCATTTCATGGTTGCCCATCTCACAACCCCCGATCGGCGTAGCGCGCCAGCGCGGTGACGCCGAGGAAGGAGAGCACGGCGTAGACCAGAGCGACGTCCAGGTAGATACCGCGTCCGGAGTACAGCGCGAGAGCAGCCATCATCGGCATCGTCACCAGCCCGAGCACGTCCATGGCCACCGCCCGGTTGAACGGACCCGGACCCTTCAGAAGGCGCCACACCGCGAGCAACGCAGCCGCACCGGCGAGCACCAGGGCCAGTTCGAGGATCAAGACTGGATTATTCAAAGATCACCTCCAGGAAACGCTCGAAGCCGGTCACGATCTTCTTGGTGGCTTCGTCGATGTTCCTCGCCTGTACGTCCACCCAGTGAATGCACAGCTCGTCTTCACACAGGTCCACGGTGAGGGTGCCCGGGGTCAAGGTGATGGAATTGGCGAGCACCAGACGAGCCACCGGATTCTTCAGCCGGGTACGCACCCGAACGATTCCGGGCCGGATGGGAAGGGACGGATCGATGACGCGCAACGCCACATCGACGTTCGACTCCACGATCGACCACAACAGATAGGGAATGTACACCAGGGCCGTCACGAGTCGGCGGGGGTGCAGGAAACGCAGACTGCGGCCGGTGAAGGGCGCTCCCCGGGCGATGACGGCCACCGCCACCGCCACGATCGACCCGGCGGCGATCTCCTGCGGATCGAGGTTGCCGACCAGGGCAAGCCACAGTGCCAACAGAGTGATGAACGCCGCGAAGAATCCCACTATGGTCCTCATGATCTCCTCGCCATCCCCCTCTTCCCACGGGCGTGGGGCGGGGTGGTTGATCAGGATCAGCGATGCCTCGATGACCCGCTGGCTTGGCGGGCGATCTCAGCCAGGAAGCGCATGGTCTCGGGAATCGTCGCATCGGCGATGCGGTAGTAGTTCCGGGTTCCCCTTCCCTCGCGCTCGATGAGTCCGGCCAGCAGCAGATTCTTGAGCTGCTGGGAGACCGTGGACTGCCTCTCTTCGGTGGATTCCACCAGCTCGGAGACACAGGCGGGGCCCTGCATCAAACGACACAACACCTTGAGCCGCACCGGGTTGGCGAAGTGGTTGACGTAGTCACGAATCCACGAGCAGGCCCGGTGGTCGTCGAGAAACAAGTGTGATGCAATGACCTGATTCATCGTTTTATCACGATGTTGTGATATTCGGGAAAGTCAAAGAGAAAATGGAGCCGGCACGCCATGGGCCACAAATCACCATCGAGCCGCCCGGTGGCGGCGCGGGGGCTCGGCACCCCACCGCTGGAGGGCGGACAAGAAAGCGCCCGGTTCGAAAGAACCGGGCGCTTCCACTCGGGTCGGTATCCCGATCGAAATCAGCCGAGCTGAGAGGGCTTGACCACCGGACCGAACTTGTCCCGGAGTTCCTTCAAGCCGGCCTCCCACTCGTCATAGACCTGGAACAACTGCTCGGGAAGGTTCTCCTCCTTGCCGAAGGCCTCCCGCTGCAGGTCGATGCGGGCCTGGATGAGGTCGGTGTAGATGGAGAACTGCATCTCGTACAGTTCGCGCGGGTACTCCTTCTGGATGGTCTCGGCGAAGGTCTCCTTCAGGTCTTCGTAGAGAGGAATGTAGCCGATGGGCGTCTCGATGCCCTTGTAGTCGCCATGGGCGAAACGAGCGAGCCAGGTCAACCAGGCCTTCACATCGCGCTTCTCACCCAGGAGCTTCTTGCCCTCGTTGCCCCCTCGGGCCTCGCTGGTGAGGAAGTAGTTCAGGCCCGCCAGGACCGGCTTGCCCGCGTCGGAGAACTTCGTGTTGCCGAAGAACTCGAACTGGGCCCGCATGTAGTCGGCCAGCGAACCGGGAATGAACGGAGCGTTGGCCCAGGGCTGGCGCTTCACACCGCTGGCCCCGACCTCAGTCGCCGTAGCCGCCGACACGACCGAGGCGCCGATGACCACACCGTGCTCCGAATTCTTGCCCACCCAGACGGGGGGCATGGTGTCCGCGTCGCGGCCGGAGTAGGTCACGACCTTCACCTGGGCACCCTTGGGATCGTCGCCGACCTCGGTACTGAAGTTGCCGATGGCGCTGCAACGCAGGGTGCAACGGGCGTTCGGATGGGAGATGGGGATCTCCTTGCCGTTGGCATCCTTCTTCCCCTTGTACCATTCACCCTGGAAGTTGATGCCGTGATCGGGGTGCTCCTCTCCGTTGCCCGTCCAATGGGGCACGCCCTTGTCGTCGACGAGCACGTTCGACCAGATGACCTCGGTGCCCTCCTCGCGCAGGCACTTCATCAGGTAGGGGTCGCCCTCCCAGTTCACATCGGCCACGATGCCGAAGATGCCCTGCTCGGGGTTGATCGCGCGCAGGGTCCCGTCCTCGGCGATCCACATCTGGGCCAGGTCATCGCCGACGAATTCGGTGCCGGCCATGGCCGTGGTGGTCTTGCCGCATCCACTGGGGGCGGCGCCGGAGAACCAGGTGATCCGCCCGCTCTTCTCCTTCATGCCGGTGATGAACATGTGCTCGGAGAGTTCCTCGCCCTTGCCGTAGTACACGGCCAGATCGACGGCGAAACGGTGGTTGCCCTTCTTCAGGAGCAGGGTGTTGCCGGCATAGGTGCAGAACATCGAGTAGGTCGTGAGCCAACTGCGATCCATGAACACGCGGGCGTTGGGCAGATCCTCGGGGCGATTGGGACCTTCACTGTGCACGTTGGTCATGAAGGTGCCGGAGATCTCCACCTGCTTGTCGAAGTCATGGAAGCAATGACGGTACAGGATGTCCGCGGAGTGCATGACGTAGGTCGACGAGGTGATCTCGATGGCGGGGATGGCCATCTTGGCGCCGGCGGGACCACGGCTGAAGAAGCCGACCATCATGGTCTTGCCCTTCATGATGCCGGTCATGTACTTCTTCACATAGTCGAGGGCCTCGTCGCGGGGCAGCTTCTGGCCCAGGCTGCTGACCGGATCACCCTCGTTGTAGATGTAGTAGGTGCGGTCCACGATACGACCCTGCTCCTCGGGCAGGTCGAAGTGGATGGTGTGGTCCTTCATCGCCAAGGGCTTCTCCTCGCCCTTCTCCAGACTCATCCGCCGCACGTTCTCCATGTCCTCGGGGCTGCCGGTCGAGATGTAGACCGAGTCCGGCTGGCAGCATGCAATGGCGTTGGCGATCTTCAGGATGGCATCCTCGGTCTTGATCTTCGACAGCCTCGCCTGGTGCTCGTCGTCCAGTTTCTCCCGGATCACCTTCCAGGCATCGGCGATGGAATCGATTCCCCCCACTGCCGAGAGGATGTCCACGCCCTTCTTCAGCTCCAGCATTGCTGCCTCCTCGTTGAACCCGCCTCATCTGGGCGAATCTGACATGAATCAATGATCTTCGGGCAAATCCCACCTGAATATGGGGACCACGACTCACCTGAATATGGGGATCACAAAGGGAAGGGTCCAATTGAAATCGGACCGACCAAAATAGATCGATCGTTCGTATGCGGCCCCGGCCAATTCACCCCTGCCCTACGAGCGCTCCATCAGGCGATTCCGTTCCTCCCACCGCTGCATCTTCTCCTCGAGGATCGCCTGAAGCCTGGCCACGTCCTGTGCCGCCTTGGCCAGCGCGGCACCTTCGAGCTTTCCCGTACTCATCTTCCTTCCCAACAGCTCGATGTCCTCCTCGAGCAGGGCGATCTCCTCTTCGAGATCCTGGATCTCCCGGCGGATCCTCTGCAACTGGTTCTTGCTCAACTGCCGCTTGCGCACCGAGCCGTCGGTGGGGATCGGCGTGGGCGGACGCGTGGCCTGGGGATCGGCCGGGCGATTGGCCGGCGGCGTCTCGTCCCGGGCTCCCTCCGGGGCCGTCCGCCGCTCTTCTTCCTCCTGCTTCTTCTTCCTGCGGTAGTCGTCGTAGTTGCCCAGGTATTGCCGAACCCCCACGACCGCCCCGTCGCCATCGATGCCTCCACCGGTGCGGGTCTCGAAGGCGAAGATGCGATCGACGATGCGGTTGAGGAAGTAGCGGTCGTGGGACACACAGATGATCGTGCCCGGATAGTCCACCAGCGCGGCTTCCAGGGCCTCCCGGCTGTCGGTGTCCAGGTGGTTCGTGGGCTCGTCCAGCAGGAGGGTGTTGTGCCGCTCGAAGATCAGATGCAGCAGAGACAACCTCGCCCGCTCACCGCCGCTCAGTGAACGGATCGGCTGGTCGATCATGTCCTCGTCGAAACCGAAGGCAGCCAACAGCGATCGCAGATCGCCGTCGCTGGCCATGGGATCGAGCGCGCGCAGCTCGCCCAGGACCGTGTTGGCGTCGTTCACCAGGCTGAGGTTCTGGTCGTAGTAGCCGATGTCGACGTTGTGGCCGGTGACGATCGTCCCCTCGGTGGGAACGATCTCCCGGGTCAGCGCACGCAGCAGGGTGGTCTTCCCGGTTCCGTTGGGACCGATGACCCCCACCTTCTCTCCCCGCAGGATCTGGAAGTCGAGCTTCCGATACAACAGGAGATCGCCGAAGCGCTGAGTCAAGCCCTTGGCCTCGAAGACCACCTGTCCACTCGATCTCGCCGGCTTGAAATCGAAGTGGTAGCTGCGGCCCTCGCTGGGCGGCGCCTCGATCCGGTCCATCCTGGCCAACTGCTTGCGCCGGCTCTTGGCCTGGGAGGTTCGCTGTCCGGCGATGTTCTTGCGGATGAACGCCTCGGTCCGGGTGATCTTCTCCTGCTGGCGGCGGAAGCGCTCCTCCCATTGGGCCTTCTGCTCCACCCACTGCCGCATGAACTTCGTGTAGTTTCCCTGGAAGCGGTCGAGCCGGCCGTTGTACAGGTGCAGGGTGAAGTCGGTGGTGTTGTCCAGGAAGGCGCGGTCGTGGGAGATGGCGATCATCGCCCCCGGCCGGGCCACCAGGTTCTCCTCCAGCCACTCGCGCGCGTCCAGATCGAGATGGTTCGTGGGCTCGTCGAGCAGCAACACGTCGAAGCCGCCCAAGAGGACCGCGGCGAGGGCGGCCCGGCGCTTCTGTCCGCCGCTGAGGGTGGAGACCGCCTGGTCGAAACGGCCGGTGGAGAATCCCAATCCCATGAGCGCGGTTTCACAGCGTGCGCGCAGGGTGTAGCCGTCGGCCGCCTCGAAGCGCTCGTGCAGGCGACCATATTCCTCCAGCAGCTCCGGCGTATCCTCGCCTTCACCCATGCGCCGGGTGAGCTCCTCCAGATCCCGTTCGAGCTCGAGGATCTCGGCGAAGGCCGTGTTGCACACCGCCTCCAGTAGTCCCTCGTCGCTCTCCAGCCGGGTGTCCTGGGTGAGGTATCCCACCCTCACCCTCGACGCCCTCTGGATCTGCCCGCGCAGGGGTTCGAGCTCGTGGGCCAACAGACGGATGAGGGTGCTCTTGCCCGCTCCGTTCACCCCCACCAGGCCGTAGCGCTCGCCGGCATGGATGGTGAGATTGACACCGTCGAGGATGACCTGGCGGCCGTAATCGAATCCGGCGTTCTGCAGGGTGATCAGGGACACGGCGAGTCAGGCCATTCTCCGCTGCAGCCAGAGACCGAAGAAGGGGTCGACGAAACGGATCTCCTCTTCGGTGCGCCGCAGGATCTCCCGTGCGTCGAGCGCCTTCAGGTTCTTCGCCACCGTGCTGGGCGATCCCAGTCCCAGGCGCACGACCATCAATTGTGAATGCAGTTTCTCGGTGTGTCCCTGTGCAATGGCCAGCGCGAGGTTCTTCTGGTGCGGTGAGAGCTGGTCCCACTGGAACTTGAAGGCGTAGGCCTGGCTCTCCAACACGTGGGAGATGGCCGCCTTGAGGTGTTCCATCCTCGCCCGGCCCTCCTCACGCGCTTCCTCGAAGACCGTGTGGGCCAGCATCTGCACGTAGTGGGGAACGTGGGCGGCGACGGTGAGGATCTCGTAGACCAATTCGTGCTCGATCGCGACCCCCTGTTCCTCGAAGAGCACCTGCAGACCCTGGCTCATCTCACCGGCCGGCACCGGCTCGATCTTCATCGGCTCGGCCAGGCGGTAGAAGGGGCTGCGGGGCTCGAGGAAGGTGCGGCGCAGCGTCGCGTCGCGCCGCAGCACGAAGACGTAGGCCACCTCGATCTGCTTGCGCACGGCCGCAGCCAGATTGCGCAGGAGATCGTCCTGGTCGGTGGACAGCAGATCCTCGAAGTCGTCGAAGACCACCACCAGCGGCCGGCCGCTGCGCGCCTGCATCTCCCCGGGAACCTCGAAGATGCGATCCATCAGCGCCTGGATGTCCCTCTCGCGATCCCACAGATCCAATTGGAGAGCGGGACGGCCCTCACCGCTGATCGTGACCCGCGGAGAGAAGTGGGGGATGAGACGGCGCATCGCCTCGCGCATGTCCTCGACGGTGTGCGAAGGTTCCAGCGTGAGGGCCGAGGCATAGAGCTCGGCGAAGCGGCGGGAATTGATGGCCGGCAACAGGTCGACCCACGCCACGTCCATGTTCTCGGCGCGGCACGACGCGGCCACCGCCCGCAGGAGACTGCTCTTGCCCGTGCCGCGCGGCCCGACCACGGCCAGGCCCTTGGCCAGACGCAGTTGGCGGAGGAGCTGCTCGCGCTCCTGCTCGCGGTCGATGAGCAGGGCTTCATCGATGGGAGTTCCGAAACGAAAAGGGTTTGCGGCCATGCCTCAGGATTCCATGATTGAGCGGCCGGGGTGGTCCCCGCGAGCGCAGTCCCCACTTGGACCATGTCTTGCCCCGCAGCGGCACTTTACTCCACGGCGCATTCCCTGAAAAGACACTTGCACTCTCCCGATGGGTAAAGTATACATGGGCGTGATCCTGGGCGGTAGCACCGATGGGTTTCCCATCTGCTGTCGCTGGAACGGACGGTGCGGATCGGGGGGCGTGGGGCACCCGGATCGTGTTGTCCGTCACCACGGTCTCTGGGCATATGCCCGAAGGAAACCGGCTCAGCCGGCAACCCCCGTGGCTTGAACGAAGAGCAGAGGCTGAAGGCAGCCTACCGCCCGGATCGTTGATCAACCGGAAACGGTGAACGTGGTTAGCCGAACGGTGATCAGAGAGGAGGCTGCCTGCAGCCTCCTCTTTCCCGTTGGGCCGGTGGGCTCATATCTCGTTGTCCACCATACAGATAGGGATCGCTTCGCCACCCGCTCCCGGGGCTCCCCGGCTCGGCGGGCCGCCCATGCGGATCCGGGATCCTCCCGCCCGGCTACCGTCCCTCCCGCAATCTCCGCCATGAGTACTCGGGCAGCTCCGCGTCCTGGTAGGCCCGGACCGTCTTCTCCAGGTCGTAGTCCAGCCGGATCTGGTCCAGCCGGCGGGCGGTGGTGTCCACGACGCAATAGGCCGTCCGGGGGTCGCCGTCCCGCGGCTGCCCCACGCTTCCGGGATTGATGAGGTAGCGGCGCTCGTCGGAGAGTTCGAAGCCCTCCTGGGGACCCCGGTGCAGGGTCTCCCCGTCGTGGAGGAACTGCAGGTGGCTGTGGCCGCAGAAGGTCAGCCAGTAGCTGGCCTTCTCCAGCACCCTCTCCATCTGATGCTCGAAGATGAGGTATTCGTCCCGATCGTCCGGAGAGCCGTGGCAGAGCAGGATCTCGCCTCCGATCTCCAACCTGGGCTCGAGACTCCGCAGGTACTCCAACTCCTCTTCTCCCAACCACTTGCGCGTCATCTTGAGCGCAATTCGAGCATAGTCGTTGAAGCGCCCCGCCGAGGCCAGACCCAGCAGGGCCGCTTCGTGATTGCCCTGGACGATGTGGCAGTCCAGACTCCGCAGACGCTCCAGGCACTCGGCTGGATACGGGCCGTAGCCGACGATGTCGCCCAGGCAGGCGTAGCCATCCACTCCGCGTTGCCCAGCGTCGGCCAACACCGCCTCCAGCGCGGGGAGGTTGCCGTGGATATCCGCCAGAACGCCCAGACGCATCGGAAACCATCCTTCCACCGGGAACTCTCGTCCGAAAGCTACCACAACGCGCCCCCCTGCGTCCTCCTCGACGACACCCTCTTGCCGGCGGCACGGCACTTGCCCGTCCGGGGGTCATGAGTCCCCTTCTCATCGCACACCGCGGCGACAGCGCCCACGCGCCGGAGAACACCCTGGCCGCCTTCGAACAGGCGGTCGCGCGCGGCGCCGACATGATCGAGATGGACCTGGGTCTGTCCGCCGACGGGCAGGTCATGGTCCATCACGACCGGACGCTCACGAGACGGGCGGGCATCCGCCGGCGCATCGACCGCATGAGCGCCGAAGCCCTCGCCCGCGTCGACGTCTCCCGGGGCTTCGCCGACGTGCCCTTCGCCCCGGTGCCACGACTGGACGAAGTGCTCGGGACGGTGGGCCGCAGCGTTCCCCTGTACCTCGAACTGAAGTCGGACGGCGGCGGGCGGCGGCACGCGGCCAATCGCCGTCTGCTCGAGGCATGCCTCCGGCTGGTCCCCCGCCACTCACCCCATGTGCTGGCCTCCTTCGATCCGGGGCTGGTACGGGGCGCCATGGAGGCGGGGCGGGCGGGCGTGCTCATCCTCAGCGATCCGGCCCGGTTCCTGCGCCTCGACCCCCGCGAGCGCCGGCGCCTCCATGCGGTCAGCGCACGATGGGATCTCCTCACTCCCTCCTTCGTCGAGCGCGTGCGCCGTACGGGAACCCGCCTGTGGTGCTGGACCGTCGATGGAAGCGAGGCCATCACCTCCGCACTCGACCGCGGCGCGCACGGGGTGTGCTGCAACGACGTGGCCGCCGCACGGACAGTCCTCGACACCTACCGGAGGAAGGACCCGGAGCAGGCTGACACCAGTCGTCGCTCCGAGCGGCCACCGGCACGAGGAAAGACCCCGGCGGGCGGCGCCGTGAAGCGGTGGCGGCGCGGAGGCTCCACATGAGAACCCGCGAGATCACCGAACTCTCCGGCCGCCGTTTCGATGTGATCATCGTCGGCGGGGGCATCACCGGCTGCGGCATCGCCAGGGACGCCGCCCTGCGCGGCCTCTCGGTGTTGCTGGTGGAGAAGGACGATCTCGCCTCGGCCACCAGCGGTGCCAGCTCGAAGCTGGCCCACGGGGGACTGCGCTACCTCGAATACCTCCGCTTCCATCTGGTATCCGAAAGCCTGCACGAGAGGGAGATCCTCCTGCGCATCGCTCCGCACCTGGTGCGGCCCCTCCCCTTCCTGCTGCCGGTGTACCGCGGCATCAGCCGGCCCCGCTGGAAGCTGCGCGCCGGCCTGGCGCTCTACGATCTCCTCTCCGGCCGGCGCAGCCTGGGACGCCACCGCATGCTGCCGGCCGGGGCGGTCCGGCAGGAGGAGCCCCATCTGCAGGAGCAGGGTCTGCTCGGTGCCTTCCGCTTCCATGACGCCCAGATGAACGACGCGCGCCTGGTGCTGGAGAACGCCCTCGACGCCCAGGCCCATGGAGCGGTGATCCTCACGCGGGTGGAATGCCGCGACCTCGTGGTCCGCGACGAGCGTATCGAGGGCGTGGTGCTGCACGACACGCTCCACGGCGAGGAGACCACGGTCCATGCCCCGGTGGTGGTGAACGCGGCCGGTCCGTGGACCGCACGGATCACCGGGATGCAGCAGCTCAGCCGATCGCCCGAGCCCCGACTGAGCCGGGGAACCCACATCGTGGTGCCCCGGCTCACCCGCGGGCACGGGATCCTGCTGCAGGCGCGTCAGGATCGACGCATCTTCTTCGTCCTGCCCTGGAAGGGACGCAGCCTGGTGGGAACCACCGAGGTCGAGCACACCGCGCCGCCGGAGAAAGCCCAGCCCACGCCCGAGGAGATCGCGTACCTGCTGCGCGAGCTGGCCAACTTCTTCCCCGAGACCCGGAGCCGGGGATTCCCGGTCCTGTCCTCCTTCGCCGGGCTGCGAACCCTTCCCCCCGGCTCCGATGAGGAACTGGGCGAGGTCAGCCGGGAGGCGCAGATCCGCGAAGAGGCGCCCGGGCTGCTGTGCGTGCTCGGGGGAAAATTCACCACCTACCGCCGGGTGGCGGCCGACGCGGTCGACCGAGTGGCCCTCCTGCTCGACCGCCGCGACCTGCCCGCCTCCACCACTTCGGAACGCCCGCTGCCGGGCGGGGACATCGCCGACATGAACGACTACTTCCAGGTGGCCGAGAATGTGCTGGTGCGCGAACTGCGCCTGCCGATGGAGACCCTGCGGTATCTCCTGGGCACCTACGGCAGCCGCCATGTCCACATCCTCCAGATGGTGCGCGAGCACCCCGAATGGGGCGAGGCGATGGAAGACGGCCTGCCGTTCATCCGGGCGGAGATCATCCACGCTGTCCGCGAGGAATTCGCCGAGACCCTCGACGATCTGCTGTGGAGACGCACCTGGCGCGCCTTCCTCGGACCGCTGGACGAGCCGGCGACCGCGCGCTGGCAGGAGGCCCTCGAGGAGGGCCGGCGAGGACGGCGGCGGCGCATCCTGCTGTAGGCGATCCCTCCCACCGGCATCGGATGCCCCGCATCCTCCACCTCAGATGCTGCGCATCTTGCCTCCGTCGACGGCGATGCTCTGTCCGCGGATGTAGGCCGCGGCCGGTGAGGCCAGGAAGGCGATGAACTCGCCCAGCTCGCGGGGCTGCGCCAATCGGCCCTCGGGGATCTGCGCCAACCACTCCGCCTCGATGACGCTCTCCTGGACCCCGCGCCGGCGGGCCAGGGCGGTCTTGAGTTCGGCCAGCCGTTCGGTGTCGGTGAACCCGGGCAGCACGTTGTTGATGGTCACGCCCGGAGGCAACTCCAGCGAGATCGACTTCGACCAGCCGGCCATTGCGGCCCGGATGGTATTGCTCACCCCCAGGCCCGGGATGGGCTCGTACACCGAGGTGGAAACGATGTTCACGATCCTCCCGTAACCGTCGGCCTGCATCCCCGGCAGACAGATCTGCACCAGCAGGTGCGAGGCCAGGACGTGACGGGAGAAGGCCCGCAGCAGGTCGTCCGCTCCGGCGTCCAGAAGGGGGCCGAAGGGCGGTCCTCCCGAGTTGTTGACGAGGATGTGGACGGGACCGTGCTCCTCCACGTGTGCCCGCACCGCCGGCTCGGCCGTGGACAGATCGTCCAGGTCGGCGGGCAGGGCAAGCGCCCACGGCGCGCCTTCCGCCTTCAGACGCTCGACCCGCTCTTCGAGCGCCTCTGCGTTGCGCGCGAGGATGGTCAAGGCGACACCGCGGCGCGCCAGGGCAAAGGCGGCGGCCTCGCCGATCCCCATGCTGGCTCCACACACGAGAGCATGATGCGGACGATTCGAATCCATCTGGGCTCCTTCGTTGGCGACGCCCCGGCGCCGCGGCTCTCCGGACGGGGAGATGATCATAGCCGGTCTCCACCGGCGACTCCACAACCCAGGCCACCGGATGAAGGGCTCTCGCTCCTCGCCGCCGCGACGGAATCCTGCTATCCTCCTCCCGGCGGCCACCCGTCGGTCCACCATGGCGGCCGCCGTCCGCGCCAACCCCAGAGCAGAGGCATCGGGTCCATCATGCCCCATGCGGAAGACTACGAGGAACTCCACGCGAAGCTGCTCGCCCTGCAGCAGCGCCTGGCCATGCTCGAAGAGGCCGAGCGGCGCCGGGACGCGGCAGAGGAAGCGCTACGGATCAGCGAAGAGAAGTTCCGGGTCATCTCCGAACAGTCGATGATGGGAATCCTCGTTCTGCAGGACTCCAAGGCGAAGTTCGTCAACGAGGCATTCGCCAGGATGGTCGGCTACAGCCTCGCCGAGCTCAACGTGATGCCTCCCTCCGAACAGATCGCCCGCATCATCCACTCCCAGGACCGCGATTTCGTCATCGACCAGATCAACCGGAAGATGCGCGGCGACCGGGACGTGGTGACCAACTATCCCCTGCGCATCGTCTCCTCCGACGGCGAGGTCCGCTGGGTGGAGATCTACTCGAAGACCGTGCGCTTCCAGGGACGGCCCGCCGACCTGGTCACCATGACCGACATCACGGCGAGGAAGAAGGCCGAAGAGGAGCGCGAGAACCTGCAGGCACAGGTGTTGCACGCCCAGAAGCTCGAGAGCCTGGGCGTCCTGGCCGGGGGTATCGCCCACGACTTCAACAACCTGTTGAGCAGTGTCCGGGGCAGCGCCGAACTCGCCCTGGAACACCTCCCCGCCGGTCACCCGGCCCGGGCCCACGTCGACGAGATCCGCCGCGCCGCCGAGAAGGCCACCGACCTCGCCCGCCGCATGCTCATCTACGCCGGCCGTGGACACACCGAGCCCGAGCTGCTGGACCTGTCCGACCTGGTCGAGGACATGCGCCACCTCTTCCGGGTCTCGGTTCCGCGCAACGCCCGCCTGGACATCGAGCTCCTTCCCTCGCCGCCGGCCATCTACGGAGACGCCGGACAGATCCGCCAGGTCATCCTGAATCTGCTGGTCAACGCCGCCGAGGCGATCGAGAAGGACGGGGGACACATCCGGGTGCGCACCGGTGTGTTGAATTGCACCCGCGAAGTCTTGCGATCGACCTGGATCGACCGCGATCTCCCCGAGGGTGAATACGTCTTCCTCGAGGTGGAGGACGACGGGAAGGGAATGGACAAGGAGACCCTGTCGAGGATCTTCGATCCCTTCTTCAGCACCAAGTTCGCCGGACGCGGTCTGGGCCTGGCGTCGACCCTCGGCATCATCCGGGGAATGGATGCCACGATCCATGTCGAGAGCTCGGTGGGCCGCGGCAGCATCTTCCGCGTCTGCTTCCTCGCGACCAAGGACAAGGCCCCGCCGAAGGGTGAGAAGGAAACGGCCGCTTCGGAGGAATGGCAGGGCGAAGGAGTGATCCTCCTGGTCGAGGACGAGGAGACCGTCCGCAACGTCACCCGCCGTCTCCTCGAGGTCCTCGGTTTCGAGGTCGAGGTCGCGGTGAACGGCAACGAGGGATGGAAGAGCTTCCAGGAGAACGCCGGGCGCTATCGACTGGTCATGGCCGACATGACGATGCCCGGCATGAGCGGAGAGGAACTCCTCGAGCGCATCCGCCAGCGCAACGATGACCTTCCGGTCCTCATCACCAGCGGCTTCGATGAGCTGGAGACCCAGCCACACTATCTCGGCGGGGAGAAGACCTCATTCCTGTCCAAGCCCTTCGGGATCACCGAACTGCGCCAACAACTCTCCGAGCTGTTGAGCTGAGCGCCCCGTGCCGCGTCGTCCCTCTCACACGAAGAGGTCCGGCACGAGATCCTGACCCGGCTCCACCGCATAGGCGTCGAAGTCCACGACGCCCTCCTCCCGCAGCACATCCTCGTCGAGGAAGAAGCGTCCGGTACACGAGCGGCTCTCGCGCACCAGGATGGCCCGGGCCGCATCGCCCATGATCGAGGGCTTGCGGCTGCGCCGCACCATGGGCTCGCCGCCCAGCAGATTCCGGACCGCCGCGGTGGCGATGATCGTGCGCGGCCACAGGGCGTTCACCGCGACCCCCTGCTCGGCGAACTCCGCGCTCATCGCCATCACCCAGACGCTCATCGCGTACTTGGACATGCTGTAGGCGGCGTGATCCTTGAACCATCTCGGGTCCCAGTTCAGAGGCGGGGAGATGTTCAGGATGTGCGGATTCTCCGCGTTCATCAGGTGGGGAAGACACACCTTCGAACACAGGAAGGCGGCACGGGCGTTCACCGAGAAGAGACGGTCCCAGACCCGCATCGAGGTCTCCAGGGTGGGCGTGAGGGCGAGAGCGCCGGCGTTGTTCACCAGGATGTCGATGCCCCCGAAGTGCTCGACGGCCGCCGTGACCGCGGCCTCCACCTCCTCCTCCCGGCGCACGTCGCACTTCACCGGCAAGGCCCGCCCGCCGGCCGCCTCGATCTCCGCCGCTGCGCTGTGGATGGTCCCCGGCAGACGAGGATGCTCGCGGGTGGTCTTGGCCGCCAGCACCACCCGGGCGCCGTCGCGGGCCGCCCGCAAGGCGATGGCCTTGCCGATCCCCCGGCTGGCGCCGGTGATGAACAGGGTCTTTCCCTCCAAGGTACCCATCTCGCCTCCACGTCGAGGACACGGCTCCGGCCGCCTTGAATCCTCGTCCACAGCGGCCTATCTTCTCTGCCCGGTCGTTTCCCGTACTCCACGAGCCCACGGAGAGTCCCATGGCCATCGTCGAATGTGTACCCAATTTCAGCGAAGGCCGCGATCTGGCGGTGATCGATCAGATCACGGCCGCCATCGACGGCGTCGACGGATGTCAGGTCCTGGACGTCGACCCCGGTGCGGCCACCAACCGCACGGTGGTGACCGTGGTCGGTGAGCCCGAAGCGGTACTGGAGGGAGCCTTCCGCGGCATCGCCAAGGCCGCCGAGCTCATCGACATGAGCAAGCATCACGGTGAGCACCCTCGCATGGGCGCCACCGATGTCTGCCCCTTCGTGCCCGTCGCCGACATCACCATGGACGAGTGCGTGGAGCTGGCACGCCGTCTGGGCAAACGGGTGGGCGAAGAGCTGTCCATCCCCGTCTACCTGTACGAGCATGCCGCCACCCGTCCCGAACGGGTCAACCTGGCCGACGTGCGCAGCGGTGAATACGAGGGACTGCCGGAGAAACTGAAGAAGCCCGAATGGAAACCCGATTTCGGCCCGGCCGTCTTCAATCCCCGCACCGGCGCCACCGCCATCTCCGCCCGTGAATTCCTGCTGGCCTACAACGTCAATCTCAATACACAGGACAAGAAGAAAGCCAGTGACATCGCCCTGGACATCCGCGAACAGGGCCGGGCCAAGCGCGATGCGAACGGCCGCATCGTCCGCGACGAGAACGGAAAGGCCATCAAGGTTCCCGGCCGCTTCAAGAACGTCAAGGGCGTCGGCTGGTACATCGACGAGTACAAGCTGGCCCAGATCTCCATGAACCTGACCAACTACAAGGTGAGCAGTCTGCACGAGGTCTTCGACGCCTGTTGCGAGGAGGCCCAGAAACGCGGGCTGAGGGTCACCGGCAGCGAGATCGTCGGCCTGGTCCCCCTGGAGCCCATGCTCATGGCCGGTCGCCACTACCTGCGCAAGCAGGGCAAGAGCGCCGGGCTGCCCGAGCCCGAGGTCATCGAGGTCGCCATCCGCAGCCTGGGCCTGCACGACGTCGCCCGCTTCGATCCCCAGGAGAAGATCATCGAGTACCGCCTGGCCAAGGGAAAGAAGGGCCTGGGCGACCTCACCCTCACCGGATTCGGCCACGAACTCTCCAGCGAGTCGCCCGCGCCCGGAGGAGGAAGCGTGGCGGCCCTGTGCGGCAGCCTCGCCGCCGGGCTCACCGCCATGGTGGCCAATCTCACCGTGGGAAGGAAGGGACAGGAGGACGACTGGGATGCGATGAACGAGGTCGCCGTCCAGGCCCAACCCCACAAGGACTGGCTCATGCGGGCGGTCGACGCCGATACGGAGGCCTTCAACGCGGTGATCGCGGCCCGGCGTCTTCCCAAGAAGACCGACCAGGAGAAAGCGGCGCGCGAGGAAGCCATGAAGGAGGCCAACCGGCAGGCCACGCTGGTGCCGCTGGAGGTTCTCGAGCGCAACCTTCCTGTCCTGGAGCTGACCGAGCAGGTCGCCCGGCGAGGCAATCCCAACAGCCTGAGTGACGCCGGCGTGGCCGCGCTGTGCAGCATGACCTGCGCCGAGGGCGCCTATTACAACGTGCTCATCAATCTGGCCGGGCTGGACGACGACGCCGAGTGGGCGGGGCAGATCCGCAAGCGAGCCGAAAAGGCGCTCGAAGAAGTCATGGAACGCGGGCGGGCCATCCAGCAGGAGGTACGCCAACGACTGGAGGACGCGCAGCAGGGCTGACCCGGCGAGCGGCTGCCGTGGGCTGCGCTGCACCCCACGGCCGAACCGTCACTGGGGCAAGGGTGAAGACTCTGCCCATAGACTCTCGAAGATCTCGCAGAAGCCCTCGCTCAGCGCCTGGTTGCGGATCTCGAGCATGGTGAAACCGTCGCCCTCGGAAGGCAGGGGATCGACCATCGGCAGTCCGGTGATCTGCCGGTCGAAGATCACCATCCGCATGGGAACCTTCCTCAGCCAGCGCAGCTCGGCACCGCTGCGCTGGTGCGGGCGAAGAAGCTGGCGAACCGCTTCGGTGGGCCCTTCGGGAAGTTCGTAGAGCTGTCGCAGGCGCACGCCCACCTCCACCTTCTCCCGCATGAGTTCGGCGTCGTCGCTGACCACCAGGGGCAAGCGTGCGATGACCACCGCGTCCTTCTCCACCGCATTCAACAGGATCTTGTAGGTACGGGCCGCGGCGTGACGGCCCTGGAAGAGACGCACCCGTCCCTCCCGGCGGTGAAGGGGACCACCTGCCGTACTGTACTCCTCCTTCAGGCGGGCCACTGCCTCCCGGGTCGTCGCTTCGCGCGCGCGAAGATCCTCCAGCAGGGGACGGAATGCGTCCTGGGGTGGCTGGGCCACATAGGTGTTGACCGAACCGAGGAGATTCTCACACAGGCCACGGGCGATCAGGCTCTTCAAGGTGGTATAGACCTTCGGCTGAGGAACCTTGCTCAGGCGCGCGATCTCGGGGACACGTGAGCGGGGATGGCGCAGGATGGCCAGGTAGACCCGAACCTCGTAGTTGCTCAGTCCCAGATGGGTCAGACCCTCGGCGATGGGAGCGTCGACTCCGCTGATCGGCGGAACATTTCGAGAGGGTCTCGACGGGCCCATTTGCATCCTCCCAGGACGGGGAATCGCATCAATAGAGCGATTCTAGGCGCCCGGAGTCCACTTTGTCAGCACCTTCCTTGACCCTCTGTTTCGAGCATCGGTACGCTATGTATGTGGTGTCGTGTTCCACGGCCAGCCCGACTGGCAGGGCTGGACCACGCACGATCCCACCTGGGACGAAACC
>JAOZPE010000012.1:57856-64828 GCA_029932915.1 Candidatus Krumholzibacteriia bacterium | reverse complement strand
CGGACTTTTAATCCGCAGGCGCTGGGTTCGAGTCCCAGGGGGCCCACCAGAAAAGACATCAACGCACCAGGGTCATCTTCTGGCTCAAGCTCTCGTCGTCGGTCTTCAAGCGACAGACGTAGCTTCCCGAGACGACGGGTCGTCCCGCGTCGTCCCGTCCATCCCAGACCGCATCGAAACTTCCGCTCTCGTGGAAGCCCTCGAAGAGGGTACGCACCTTGCGGCCGCGCAGATCGTAGACGGCCAGGCTGACCTCACCGGCGCGAGCGACGCCGAAGTGGATCGTGGTCTGGGGATTGAAGGGGTTCGGGTGGTTCGGCTGCAGGAAGGAGCGCTTGGGCACCGCGGGCGGCGCGTCCACCGGGATTCCCTCCACCAGCGAGGGCACGCCCAGGCAGTCCAGGTACATGTCCAGGCCGCTCTGGGCCGTCAGGTGCAGTTCGAACTGGGGCTGGCCTCCTCCGAAGATCCCCAGGTCGAGCTCGTAGCGACCGGAGGCCGGGATGTTGAGGACGCCGTTGTAGCCGGTGCTGGGGCAGTCGATGAACAGATCCCCCGGCTGGACCAGATCGGCCACGTCCACCAGCAGGCCCAGATGTTCCCAGTACTCGTTGAACACATTGACGTCGGTGCGGACCCATAGATCGTGGGTTCCCACCAGGTCGCCCAGGTGGGAGGGCACCTGGGTGAGGGTGAAGCCGTCGACGATGGGCCCGATGTCCACCGTCGTTCCCAGGTCGAAGGGGGAGAACTCGGCCCAGGAGGAGTCGTCCACTCCCAGGGAGAAGCCGCCGTACTCTTCCCAGTTGCTGGGGTCGTCGAAGTCGGCCTTGGAGCTGCTGGGCTGGATGATCGCTGTTCTCAACAGGAACCCCGGATAGGGGGTCGTGGTCCCGGCGTGGTCGTCGTTGTGGACCTTCACCGAGATCGGGTAGGGGTACGGATTGACGTAGGTCCGCGTCTTCCCCTTGTTGAAATTCCACCCGTGGACCAGGGTCCACGTGGGTTGGGTCATCGTATCTCCCGGGTGAGCCGGATCGGGTACGACAACGGTGCGGTCGAGGATGTACACCTGCGAGTTGTAGCAGCGGTTCTGGTCATCGGGATAGGTGACCTCGAGCTTTCCTCCCTTGGGAATCGTGCGGGTCACCGACTTGCAGTAGTTGTCCATGAACGTGCCGGCCGGTGGGGCGTAGGCGTAGGGGTCGTAGCTCTCCGAAAGCACGTTGGTGATGATCGCCTTTCCCGGGTACAGGTTGTGATCGTCGGGGTCACGAACCGGCTGGTCCAGGCCCGGCAGGTGGATCTCCCCGCTGGGATCGAGGACATCGGAGTTGCCGTGCCGCAGGGAATCCGCTGCGGTCTTCGACTGGTCCTTGTCGTCCTTCCACCGGATCCAGGTCTTGCCCGCGGTCTTGCCCATGCCGGTGAGGACCAGGGCGTGGGCGCCATCCCACTTGGTCGTGCCGCCCTTGTTGTACTTCCAGTGCACGGAGATCTCCACATCCTCCCCGTGGGCCAGTTCCTGGGCGATCCACTCCTTGGTCGGGTAGCCACCGGTCTTGTTCGAATCACCCGCGGTGTAGACCCCCGAGGTGCTCTTGACGTTCCCGTGATGCCACGCATCCTGGTACTTCACCTTGAGGGGCAGGCCGTAGGCCTCGGCGAAATCCATCTTGGCGCGCGCGGCGTCATGACCCCAGACCCCCTGATAGCCGGTATAGCTACCCTTCTTGACCGAGTTGCGGTCCATCAGGCGGCTGAGCTGGGAGAAGGTGTCCTTGAGGTCCGAGGGGAAATTGATCTGATCATGCTGGTCGCGCAGCCAGTGGAGGCTGTTGGTGCAGGAAGCGGGCATGCAGCCGTTCCATGCCTCGTTGGTGGTCGTGCCGCCGCTGTCCAGGTCGATGTTGGGCACCTGGCAACCGCGCTGTGCATAGACCTCGACCGTCGCCGGCGCGGTATGGGTGCCGTGGCGTTCGGTGGGGACGGGAGTCGTCGGCTCCTCCTCGGGAGCGTCCTGCTTCGTTCCCTGGGTGACGGTCTTCTGCTTCACCGCCACCACCTGGTTGGCGGGAGTGCTGATCGACCAGCTCTCGAAGTCCTCGTCGAGGAGCGGTGTGTCCGCCAAGGTGTAGCCGATGAGGATGTCGGTGACCTCGGTTCCCGCCGACACCCCCAGTTCGTCCAGGAAGAACTGCTCGGAGAGCATCTCGCTGGGTGGAAGGGTCGAGGAGTCGCGCAGGTAGAGGTTGCGCACGATCCACACCGGATCCAGTCCCGATCCGGGGATGGTCGCCTGCACATTGAGGAACTGAGGTACCGGTCCGGTCTCGTAGACGATCTCGAAGGCGGCATACTCGCTGGGAGGGGTGATGTCCCCCGGTTCGAACTGATAGGAGAGCTGACTGATCTCGAGGGATAGGAGCGTCGCGGCCTGGCTGGGCAGGGCGACAAGGAAGAGAGCGAGGATGATGAGCGTGACGAGAAACCGACACGGGGCTTGATCCGCGCGGGCCATGGAATTTCCTCCTGTGGTCGCTGGGGTCGTGTCCGGGCGCAAGGGGGACAGCTGGGAGCGCGTCCGATCGATAGCAAAGCCATCCTAGCACAGATGGTCGAGGAGTGGACAGAGAGCAGGAGTGCCTTGTCCGCAACCGAACGAACGACCGTCTGCGGTTTTCCGGGCGCAGCTGCAGCCGGCCGTGCTATGGTCCAGTCGGGGATGAGGAGGAGGCGCCCGTGAACATCACTCCTGCGTGCCCGAGGGTCCCAGCCGTGGGCACCGTTCCTTCTGGGGGCATTTCATGTCCAGAGGTCCCAGGCAACGCGCCTGACTGCTCTCGTTTCTTCTTCTGCAGACCCTCTTGTTCGTTTCCTCCACCGGTGTCCTGGCCGATCCCCACTGGTGGGATGGTTTCGCTCCGATGGGCGTGCAAGGAGGGGTCTACGATTGGGAACACCCTGGTCATCGGTGGGGACTTCACCGAGGCGGGTGGAGCCGATGTCTTGAGACCGATTCACGGATCCAGAGTGCCAAGCTGGTGTTGGTGCGATGAGCGCGCAGCAGGAGAACGGCTGAGGGCGCAGCCGGGCAACGGCTGAGCATGGATTCGGGGAGATGCTGAACGCGCAGCCGGGCGAAAATCGTGGTTTCGGCGATCCCGTCCTTCTACACTGGGCGCATGACCGCGTCTCCGCATGTTCCCCAGCTGCGCCGCGCGCTCGCCGCCGGCATCCTCGCCAATCTCGGCGTGGCCCTGGTGAAGTTCGTGGCCTTCTTCTTCACCCACAGCACGGCCATGCTGGCCGAGTCGGTGCACTCGGTCGCCGATACGAGCAACCAGATCCTCCTCTTCGTGGGGCTGGTGCGCTCGGCCCGCCCCGCCGACGAGGAGCATCCCTTCGGCTACAGCGTCGAACGCTACTTCTGGGGCTTCGTGGTCGCGGTGAACATCTTCACCCTGGGCGCGGGCGTGGCGATCTACGAAGGCGTGACGAAGGTCTTCCATCCCCATCCCATCGAGAACGTCCTGTGGAGCTACGGGGCCCTCGTCTTCTCCGCCCTGTTCGAGGGTTCCGCCTTGCGGGTGGCCTGGCGTGAGTTCAGCCACTGGCGGCGCGATCATCCCGGGCCCTTCTGGCGGACCCTTCGCGAGGCGAAGGATCTGTCCCTGCCCACGGTGATCTTCGAGGACTCGGCCGCCCTCATCGGGCTGACGGTGGCGGCGGTGGGGATCGGCCTGGCCCATCACACCGGGATCGGGTGGTTCGACGGCGCGGCGTCCATCGTCATCGGCTGCGTCCTGCTGGGGGTGGCCTGGTTCCTGGCGACGGAGAGCCACAGCCTGCTCATCGGCGAATCGGCCACCCGCAGCGACCGCAACCACATCCGCGAAGCGCTCCTGGGCGACCCGGCCATCGACCGCGTCGTGCGTCTGAGTACGCTCCAGAGAGGGCCTCAATCGCTGCTGGTGGCGCTGGAGATCGAGTTCCACGACGGCTTGAGCACCGACGAGGTGGAGGCTGCCGTTCGCCGTCTGGAGGAGAAGATCCGGCTCGCCGTGCCCGCCGCGCGGGAGATCTTCATCGAAGCCGGGGCCTTCCGGCGTCGGGGAAACGCCTGATCCGGAAGCCACCTGGCTTCGCCTTCCCTTCCCCTGTCGCGCGTCATCCGCCCCGGAAGGGGCTGTTCTCGATCGGGCCTTGAACTCGCGGCGGGAAAGGAGTCTACTCAAGGGAGAAACGCAGGGCGCCCCCTGAGACGTCGTGCATCGCTTTGCCACCATCAGCCGCGCCCGAAGAACCAGCGTTTCATCCATCCAGACAACATGGGAGTCGACACCATGAAGAAAACGCTAATGCTGTCCCTCATCACGATGTTCGTGGTCTTCACGATGACGAGCATCGCTTTCGCCCAGACCTGTCAGGAAATCCACAACCTGGGCACCAACGGTTGTGCTCCGTCCGATCTCGACGGTACGGTCGTCACGGTCGGCGGAGTCGTGTACGTCGAGCCGGGAACCTACAATGGAGGCTCGGTCTACTGGCAGTGCACCGGTGGAACCGGTGGCCTCACCCTCTACGACTCGGGCCTGCTCGGTGTCGTCCATGTGGGCGATGAGATCAGCGTGACGGGAACGGTCGGAGCCTACGGTTCGGAGATCCAGCTCAACAGCACGGCGGTGACGGTGTTGAGCAACGGCAATACGCCGACCGCCCTGGCGATCGCCACCGGGGATCTGGCTGCTGGAAACGACATGCTCGGTGACTTCATGGAGGTCCAGGGAGTGCTCGCCCTGGTCAGCTCCGGCTACAACAGCATCTACACCGTCGATGATGGCAGTGGTCCGGTCACCGTCTTCGTGGACGGCACCACGGGCATCGACACCACCAGCCGGATGGACAACTTCGTGGGTGACATCGTGCTCATCCGCGGAGCCACCAAGTGCTACAACGGGGAAGGTGAACTGCTTCCCCGCAGCAACGATGACGTCATCCTCGTGACCATTCCCAACGAGAGCATGGGTTGGGGCGCGTTGAAGGCTCAGTACTAGACAAGTACCATCAGGGTGGATCTCCACCCCCCGCAAGGCAAAGGGGCCGGGAGCGCCGTGGCGTTCCCGGCCTTTTCTTTCCCCTCCACCTGGTGTATGCATTTTCTTCCGTTCGGGTGATCCCATGGAATGCCGAAGGCGTTCCCGGCGCACATGACGCTGGAGGCCGCTTCCCGTATGCAATCCGATTCGCGCAACTACCTGGCTTTCCTGTGGCACGCGGCCTTTCTCGCCCTGACGGCCACCTTCACCGACGTCAACACCATCCTGCCTTCGTTGGTGATGAAGACCGGCGGCGGCGAGGTCGGTGTGGGCATCATGACCGCCATCATGGTGGGCACGCCCATCGTTGCCCAACTGCTCTTCGCCAGCTACCTGCACCTGAAGCCCTGCAAGAGGAATTTCCTGCTGCTCGGGATCAACCTGAGAGCGGTGACCCTGGCCGGTGTGGCCTGGCTCCTGTGGAACGCCGATCGCATGAGCGGGCAGACGCTCATCCTGCTGGTGATGGTGTTGATCTTCGTCTTCGCCGTGGCGGGAACCTTCGCCGGCGTGTCCTATACGGATATCCTGGGCAAGGTCCTGGCGGTGAACCGGCGAGGACGTTTCTTCGTCACCCGTCAGGTCCTGACCAGTCTGGCCTATCTGGCATCGGCGCTCACCGCCCGCCATTTCCTGGCGACACGCAACTATCCATACAACTACGTCTGGCTCTTCGCCCTCGCCGCGGGACTGCTGTGGGTGGCCAGTTGGGGATTCTGGGCCATCGACGAGCCGTCCTCACCCGTGGCGCGGGAGCGGCACCGTCTGCCGGAGATCCTCCGATCGATCCCCACTCGACTGCGCGAGGACCATCGGCTGCGGCATTTCATCCTCCTGGTGAACCTCAGCGGCTTCGGTCTGACCTTGATGCCCTTCTATATCGCCATGGCCAAGGGACGCTACGGTCTGAGCGGGTCGCAGGTGGGAAGCTACCTGCTGGTGAACATCGCCGGCATGATCCTCTCCAACTTCCTCTGGGCCCATGTGGTCAAGCGTTTCGGCTTCGTCGGGGTGGTCCGTGGATGTCTGGGTTGCAGTACGGCCCTGCCCCTGTTGGCCTTGCTGTTGTCCCGGGGGCCGTTGCCTGCCTATCTCTTCGTGTTCTTCACCATCGGGGTGGCGGTCTCGGCGCGGAAGATCGCTTTCGAGGGGCTGTTCCTGGAGATCACCACCGATGAGAACCGCGCGCTCTACAAGGGGATCGTCGGGGCGATGAGCTTGACGACGGCCCTGGTTCCCCTGGTGGCCGGCGGGCTCATCGCCGCGGTGGGCTATCCTCCGGTCCTGCTGGTGGGGTCGGCGATGGTGGCCACCGCCTTCTTCTTCGTCCCCCGTCCCCTCGCCTCGTGAGCGTCTAGCGCAGGGAATCCGGCGGGGACGACGACTCCATCACCGATTCCTGCACTTGCAACCGCTGGGCGGTCTGCTCGTCCACGGTTCCCTCGATGACCAGGAACAGCCCGAGCGAGCCGACGAGGATGGAACCGAAGGCGGGAAAGCTCTCGTCGCGCAGCTCGGTGATGACCGGGGTGAGCATGCTTCCCACCATCATCAGGGCTCCCACCAGGAGTTGGGTGTTGGCGGCATGTCGGGCCTCCACCGACGTCAGCTGATGTTGGGCCGCCACCTCGCGCAGGCGCGCGATCCGCGCTTCCTCGGTGTAAGGCAGGGGTTCGTGTGGGGAGGAAGACGCGGTGTCGGCGGCCGCCGTCCAGGCCGTTTCCGCCGGGGGCGGATCGGACCCACCGGCTGCCCCGGCCGGAACCGTGGCCAGGATCGACCACACGATCGACAAGTACAGGAGCGCTGCTCGCATCGGGATCTCCTCGACGCTGAGGGGGCCGGAGCGCGGCCGTTCGGCGGCCGGAAACGG
>JAOZPE010000012.1:0-57756 GCA_029932915.1 Candidatus Krumholzibacteriia bacterium | reverse complement strand
GCTCCCGCTGGTCGATCGAGCCCACGTACCACCCGTGCTGCGCGTGGGGCTCTCCCGGGGAGTTCGCTGTTCTCCTGGAAGAGGGCCTTCCTCGCCGGAAGCGCCGCTTCCGGGACGCCCAAGCCGTTACCGGCGGAATGACGTGTCCGATCCACGGCCCCCGCCCTTTCCCCTTCCTCTCTCCGCCCAGCTTCTGGCACTTGACCCCGTCGTCCTCAAGACCAACACTTCCCGCGTTCGTGCGTGTTCTGCGGGCTCGTTGCCGCCATGGTTTCCGTGGCCGGGGCCGGGCCGGCGGGCTTGCGCGTTGATTCTCCTCTTCTCGTGTCCAGGAGGCCGGCCGTGTCCCGCATCGATCCGCACTCGCATACCGATCCCAAGCAGGGCCGTGTCCGTTCGATCGACATCCATTGGTTGGTCGACTTCGACTCCCGGCGTTTGCGCGGCCAGGTGATCCTGAGTCTCGAAGGCACCCGCACCGGCGTCCTCGATCTGGACACCCGTGATCTGGTGATCGGGCGGATCACCGATATCAACGGAAGCGAGCTGGCCTGGGAACTCTCCGAGAACGACGCGATCCTCGGCCGTCGCCTGAGGATCGAACTGCCCGAGGGATCGCCTTCGGTGACCATCGAGTACGAGACCTCACCGCAGGCGAGCGCGCTGCAGTGGTTGAAGCCGGCCAATACCGCCGGCCGCCGGCACCCCTATCTCTTCAGCCAATGCCAGCCCCATCATGCCCGCAGCATGCTGCCTCTGCAGGACAGCGCCAGCGTGCGCTTCCGCTACCACGCGACCGTCGACGTGCCCAAGCCCCTGGTGGCGGTGATGTCGGCCGCTCCGGGGGAGAGGAGCGTGACCGCGGACGGTCGGTTCCGTTACGACTTCGAGATGCCGCAGGCCATTCCGGGCTATCTCCTGGCCCTGGCGGTGGGGAATCTCGCCAACGTCGATCTCGGGCCCCGCAGCCGGGTCTACACCGAGCCGGAGATGCTCGAGGCGGCGGCGTGGGAGTTCGAGTCGGTCGATTCGATGCTGCGCAAGGCCGAGGAACTGTTCGGTCCGTACCGCTGGGAACGCTACGACTTCCTGGTGATGCCCCCGGCCTTCCCCTACGGCGGCATGGAGAACCCCCGTCTGACCTTCCTCACTCCCTCGCTGCTGGCCGGCGATCGCAGTCTGGTGAACGTGCTGGCCCACGAGCTGGCGCACTCGTGGACCGGCAACCTGGTGACCAATGCCACCATGAACGATTTCTGGCTCAACGAGGGTTTCACGGTGTGGGCCGAGCGTCGGATCCTGGAGAGCCTGGAAGGGGAGGAGGCGGCCGCTCTGGCTGCAGCCATCGGGCGCAGCGAACTGGCCGCGGCCATCGAGGAATTCGGCGCCGATTCGCCCCTGACCCGCCTGAAGACCGACCTGGAGGGCATCGATCCCGACGAGGTGTACAGTGTGGTGCCCTACGAGAAGGGCTTCCTCTTCGTGGCCCTGCTCGAGCGGACGGTGGGAAGGGCGAGGATGGATGAATTCCTGCGTGCCTATATGGACCGTTTCGAGTTCACCAGCATCACCACCGAGGACTTCCTCGCCTTCCTGGAGAAGGAGCTGCCGGGCGTGCCCGAGAAGATGCAGGCTCGACGGTGGATCTACGAGCCGGGCATTCCCGAGAACGAGCCGGTCTTCTCCTCCGTCCGGCGCGATGAGCTGCAGAGACTGGGGGAGGGGTTCGCCGAGGGGTTGCGCCCCGATCCGGCCGAGGCGAAGAAGTGGAGGGTGGACGAGTGGCTGGTGTGGTTCTCCGCGCTGCCGCAGAAGCTCTCCACCGCCGATTGCGACTGGCTGGAAGACACCTTCGCCTTCAATGAGAGCGGCAACGCCGAGATCCTCTGCAAGTGGCTGGTGATCGCCGCGAACTCGTCCTACGAGAAGAGCTACCCGAAGATCCGCGAGTTCCTGGGCACCTTCGGCCGGATGAAGTTCCTCAAGCCCCTGTACAAGGCGCTCTACGAGAACCCCGACACCCGGGAACTGGCCCTGTCCCTCTTCCACGAATACGAGGAGCTGTACCATCCCATCGCGGCCGCGGGGCTGCGGCAGATCCTCGGACTCTCTTGAGTGCCCTGTCCTGAAAGCCCGGCCGGATTCCGCTGGAATTCGCGATCCTTTTCCCGCACCGAGCCCTGGAGATCCTCCGTGAAGACCATCATCGAACCCTTCAAGATCAAGTCGGTCGAGCCCATCCGCATGACCACCCGGCAGCAGAGAGAGGGGATCCTGGCCAAGGCGGGCTTGAATCCCTTCCTCATCCACGCCGACGACGTCCTGATCGACCTGCTGACCGACAGCGGGACCTCAGCGATGAGCGCGCAGCAGTGGGCCGGGGTGATGCAGGGTGACGAGGCCTATGCCTGCAGCCGCTCGTACTACCGTTTCGAGGAGACGGTGAAGGACATCATGGGCTTCGAGTACGTCATTCCGACCCACCAGGGCCGGGCCGCCGAGCGCATCCTGTTCTCCATCATGTGCGACGAGAACTCGGTGGTACCCAACAACACGCACTTCGACACCACCCGGGCCAACATCGAGTTCCGCGGGGCCAAGGCGGTCGATGTGGTGATCGACGAGGCGCACGTGCCCAGCAACCTGCATCCCTTCAAGGGCAATGTCGACGTGGACAAGTTGCGGGCGGTGATCGAGGAATACGGTCCGCAGAGGATCCCCCTGGTGATGATCACCATCACCAACAACTCCGGCGGCGGGCAGCCGGTGAGCATGGAGAACATCAAGGCGGTGCGTGCGGTCTGCGACGAGTATTCCCTGCCCTTGTACTTCGATGCCTGCCGTTTCGCCGAGAACGCCTACTTCATCAAGCTGCGCGAGGAAGGCTACGCGGATAGATCGGTGAAGGAGATCGCCCGCGAGATGTTCTCCTACGCCGACGGGTGCACGATGAGCGCCAAGAAGGACGCCCTGGTCAACATCGGGGGCTTCCTGTGCACCAACGACGACGTGCTGGCCCGCCAGGAGAAGGAGCTCTTGATCCTCACCGAGGGGTTCCCCACCTACGGAGGGCTGGCCGGGCGCGATCTGGAGGCGATGGCCCAGGGTCTGAAGGAGATCCTCGAGGAGGACTATCTCCAGTACCGTCTGGCCAGTACCCGGTACCTCGGTGAACGGATCGCCGCCGCCGGCGTGCCGATCATGCAGCCGCCCGGCGGCCACGCCATCTACATCGACGCGGCCGCGATGCTGCCCCATATCCCCCCTCTGCAGTATCCCGGGCAGGCCCTGACCTGCGAGCTGTACCTGGAAGGGGGGATCCGCGGGGTCGAGATCGGTTCGGTGATGTTCGCCTCGAAGGATCCCGAGACCGGCGAGGAGGTGCCGGCGCCGATGGAACTGGTGCGCCTGGCCATTCCCCGCCGGGTCTACACGCAGAGCCACATCGACTACGTCATCGAGGTGATCGAGGCCCTCCATCAGCGGCGGGAGTCGATCCGGGGCATGCGCATCGTCGAGGAGGCTCCCTTCCTGCGGCACTTCAGCGCCCGCTTCGAGTGGATCGACTGAAACGCGAGGGGCTGAGCGGCCGGATGCCTCGTCCGAAGGGGATGGGGAGGGAAGGCTGTGGCTGGGCCGGGGCGATCGAGCTGGTGGACCGAAGTGTCCGGGTCGAGGGTGTCCTGCTCGTGGAACACCAGACATCCTCCGGACTTCCCTGCTCCGTCCGCTTGGGGTCTCCATCTCGCCTGTGAGGTGCAGAAGGAGGCGATGGACGGCGTCGCCTGCGCCCTTTGCCGCTGCCGGCGGTTTTCCCGCCTCCCCCCGGGGTGACTGGCCCCACTCCTGCAGACTCCACGACGACCTGCCCTCCCTGGGAGGTCTCGCCGTGACGCGAGTCATCGCTCTTCTGTCCGTCCTCTCCATCTTCGTTCTCATCGGTGGCTGCAGCCACGAACCCGTCTCCTCTGCCGGGGGGGATGCCCCCGATCCCCTGGCTTCTTCCGATGAAGCGGGCGGAGGCACCGTGGCCGAGCCCATGTCCGATCCCACGATCGATCCGCTCGTGGATCCCGCGCTCGATCCCCAACTGCAGGATTTCATCCAGCGCTCCGGGATCTTCGCCCGCCTCTTCATCCAGCGCTCCCCCGACCCCGAGCAGCTCGAGGCCGTCTTGCAGCAGGGGGATACCGATGCCTTCGCCCGGCTCCTGGGTCTCGACGGCCGGCGAGTCGAGGAGATCATGAGCGATCTGCGCCGGCGCTCGGAGGCGTTGCTCTCCACGCACCCGGAGTTGGCCGAGGAGGTCGATGAACTCGACCGGATGGGCTCTCCTCCGTGCGATTCGTGGGAGCTGGTCGAGGTGGCCAGGCGCCTGCGAGACCGGACTGCAGCGGGTCTGGAACTCTCCTGGAAAGAGGAGCGGATGGTGTGCCAGTGGGTTCCCTACGTCGCCTCACTGATCGCCTGTGCCCTGTCCGGCAATCCCCTGCTCTATGTCGCCTGTTCCACCGTGGCGATGTGCACGTGGTGTGAGGGCGGCATGGTGTCCTCCGTGTGCAACGCCGGCACCTGAGGCGCGACGAGACGCCGGGGTGGTGATGGGGACCGCCGGCCGGCGCGGGCGAAGCTCTTTGGCGCTACTTCCAGACCTGCTGGAGGAAGTCCTGGATCTCCGGCACGCCGCCCTGGAAGACGAGGTAGCCATCGTGGGGTTCGCGCTCGGTCATCTCGCCCGCGATCGAGGTGGTCATCAGCTCGACCACGCGGGCGGGATCGTCCGGGTGCATCCCCAACGCCCAGCCGAGCTTGATGTAGGCCACTTCGGGAAGCATGTTCGCCAGCGGCACCACTCCGAGTTCGAGGATCTCCCGGCCGGTCTCGTACACGTGCATCTGCACGAAGCCCCACAGGGTCTGCAGGGTCATGAAGACCACCACGCCGGCCTCGTGGGCGCGGCGGAGGGCCGGATAGAGCGTGCGGTTGACGTGGCCCAGACCTGTGCCGGCCAGGACGATGCCCTTGTAGCCGCGCTCGACGAGCGCGTCGACCATGTCCGCCTGCATGTTGGGGTAGTAGTAGAGCAGGCTCACCTTCTCCTCGAAGGCGGGCTGCACCTTCACCCGGCGGTCGTCGCGGCGGGGACGGTAGTCGTCCTTGAGATGGGTGATGACCCCGTCGTCGACCATGGCCAGAGGGATGTCGCCGAGGGTGCGGAAGGTCGAGCGGTAGGAGCTGTGCATCTTCCGCACCCGCGTTCCCCGGTGCAGCAGGTTGTACTGGTCGCTGGTCGGCCCGAACATGCACACCATGACCTCGGCGATGTCGCCGGTGGCCGCGGCCCAGGTGGCATTGATGAGGTTCTGCGCCGCATCGCTCGAGGGCCGGTCGCTGGAGCGCTGGCTTCCCACCATCACGATGGGCACCGGTGGATCCTGCACCATGAAGGACAGGGCGGCGGCGGTGTGGTGCATGGTGTCGGTGCCGTGTCCGACCACGATGCCCGCATAGCCCTCCTCGATGGTCTGGCCGATGGTCTCGGCCAGCACCAGGTATTGCTCGGGTCCCATGTTCTCACTGAAGACCCCGAAGAGCTTGTCGGTCTCGAGATTGCAGATCTCCGCCAGTTCGGGGACCGAACCGTAGAGTTCACCCGGCGAGAAGGCGGGGATGACCGCGCCGGTGCGGTAGTCCAGGCGCGAGGCGATCGTGCCGCCGGTTCCCAACAGTTTCACCCGGGGCTTGTCGCGGCTCACCGGGAATTCCTGTTCGGGGATCTTGTAGTGCGCCTCGCGGTAACCGATCTGCTGCATCTCCACGATCGTGTCACAGCGAAGGCCGACGTTGTAACCGGTGGTCAGTTTGAGCACGATGTGATGCGCGTCGGAGGTCACGCTGCGCGGCAGCAGCAGGCCCTCGAAGGAGCCCTCGCGGGTGGTCACCCGCACTTCGTACCACACCCCCACGTCGAAGCGCTGGAGCAGGCCGAGGCAGGGCTCGCGGTATCCCTTGTAGCGATCGTCGTTCACTGCACACCTCCGGAGGCGAGGGCCTTCACCGCGCGCTCTCTCAGTTCCTCGGGTGTCCGCTTGCCCTTGAACGCGGCCATCAGTCGTCCCATCGCCCATCGCAGGGCGGGCTCGATCTCCTTCACCCTCAGGAACGCGCAATCGCGCTCGATGGACTCGAGCAGCTCGGCGAGTTCCTTCTCGTCACCTTCGGAGCTCCGGTATGCGGCCACGATCTCCTCGGCCGGTCGATCGGACTCGCGCAGCAGGCGGTCGAGGATCGCTTCGCAGGCCTGCGGATGGACCTCGCCGTCGGCGAGGGCCTTGGCCCACGGCCGGAGGCGTTCGGCACTCGGCAGCTCCCGATGCCCCCACTCGCGCCACCAGTGGGGAAGACGCTTCTCCAGCGCGTAGGTGATGCGCTGCGCCACCGCGCCCTCCGCCTGGAGCTGGTCGAAGAGCTTGCACCACGGCGCGTCCAGGAGCCGATCGATCGCGTCGGGGGGAAGGCCAAGGGAGATACAGCGCCTCGTCTTCTCCCAAGGACGTTCGGGAAGTTCCAGGCGGATGCGTTCGACAAGGGCGTCGTCGATGGGAACCGGTGGGGTGTCGGTGTCCGGGTACATCCGGTCGACGCCGGGCAGGATCCGCTCGAAACCGTTGGTGCCGTCGGGGAAGGCCTGACGCGTCTCGGCGGGGACCCCGATGAGCGCGTCCTTCGCCCGGATGAAGATCTCGCGGACAGCGGTATCCAGATCGCGGCGAGGACCCCAGACCACGATCATCGCGTCCTGCTCCTCGCACTGCAGGGCCTTGTGCAGTTGTGACCACAGCGCATGCTCCAGACCATAGCCTTCGATGTCGCTGTGGATGAGGAAGGGGCGGGCGGTCAGGCATGCGATCACCCGGACGCGGTCGGCGAACTCGTTGGCGAAGGTCACCCCGGGTTGGGTGCGGTGGAGGAGCAGACCCTTGAAGCCGCGCAGGCGCACCGCCAGGGCGCTCTCACCCGCATCGAGCGAATCGCGCAGGGGAGCGAAATCGCAGCCGGAGAGGATCGCGGTGGCATCGAGGACGCCATCGGACTCCTCGGCGTCACCATTGCCGGGCGGCAGGATGAACCACTGGGGCTGGACCCCGCGCCGCCGCAGCTCCTCGCGGATCCTCAACAGGTTCAGTTGACGGTAGGCCTCGTTATGGACGAGCAGGGGAAGTCCCTTGTGGTGGGAGACCCCCTTGATCTCGATGCGGCGTCCACCGGCGATCGAGACATTGACATCCTGCCGGGCCGCGCCTGCTCCCCGGCGCACCCGTCCGGAAGCGCGGGTGGTCCGGGCCACCAGACGCGCGGCCGCCTGCAGTTCGAGGGGGCTCAGCATCTCCGGCTCGGTCACCACCTCGGTGAGAGGCGTTCCCAGACGGTCGGTGCGGAAGACGATCCGGTGGCCGATGTCGCTGATCTCCCGGCACGAGTCCTCTTCCAGGGAGAGCTGCCGGATCCGCAGGGGGCGGTCGATCCCCAGCTCCTTGTCGACGAAGGGGATCTCGCCGTCCAGCCCGACCATCGCAGTCCTCTGGAAGCCGGTGGGGATCGAACCGTCGAGGTATTGCTTGCGCATCACGTGCAGTTCCTGCACCAGATTGAGATGGAAGAGCTGGGCCACCTCGATGGCGATCTCCACCGCCTCGGGATTGATCTCGAAAGGTGGGGTGTCATCGATCTCGTAGGTGCAGACCGTGCCCCGTTCGAGCTGGTAGACGATCTCCTTGCGGGTCTTGAACTCCATCAGGGCACAGCCGTCGTACTCGCCCAGTTCACTGAGGGTGGGGCGCATGTGCCGGAGCACCTCGGTGTCGAAGTGGTCGACCCGGATACCCGCCGGGCAGCGGCAGAAGAGCTTGCGGGCCGTGGCCAGTTGCTGATGGACCTCCAGCCCGGACATGAATCCGAGAACCCGGTAGTCGTCTGCCGTCAACGCACCGAAGCCGCGGTCGGGAAAGTCCAGGGGAGCGTCCGTGCGGGGATTGATGTCGCTGGGGGGCAGCAGGTGCGGCCGATTCAGATCGGAGGCGGAGGCCATCCGTGGTTCTCCCGGGAGAAGGTCAACGGTCCGCGCCGCCGGGCCAGCGTGGCGGGCGGCCGCCGGCGCGTGAAGGGCTCAATATAGCAGGAGTGGGCGGAGGGGAAAGCGCGCACGCGCGATTCAGGATCCGAAGATTCCGCCCACGTCGAGGCAGCTCTCGTCCCGGACGAAGTCCTCTCGCAGGTGGTGGTCGTGGCCGGGCGGGACGGGCATGTACCGGCCCGTCGCCCGGGCGTAGACCGTTCCGTCCTCGCCCTGGACCCAGGCACGGGTATCCAGCACCTTTTTTCGCCGGGTGCCGACGAGCTCGGAGACGGCGGTGCAGCGGGTCTGAGAGGGGAGGGGATGGAGCAGGCGGACCGTGAATTCGGCCGCGAAACACGGTTTCTCGGCGCCGAGGATGGCCGACCAGGTCATGACCTCGTCGAGCACGGTGGCGATGAACCCACCGTGGATGACCCCGTTCCAGCCCACGAAACGCTCCTCGGCGGTGAAGGGCAGTTCGACCCGTCCGTCCACCATGAAGCTGCGCGCGCGCAGGCCGTGGGGGTTGGCCTCACCGCAGACGAAACAGGAACGGCTCCAGGGGAGGGGGATACGCCGGGACGGGGAGGGTTCCTGCGGAGGGTGGGGGGGCACCACCGGATCACTCCGCCGGGGCGGTCGCCTCGATACTGGCCATCTCGCTCTTCAAGCGCGCAAACTCGGCCGGCTCGAGCAGCGATTCGGCCAGCTCCCACGCCCTGCGGTAGCGGTCGTCGTCGACGCCGAGCTTGAGGACCCGGTACAGCTTCACCCGTTCGAAGGGGGTGAGCGCGGGTAGCATGATCCGCAGTTCCTCCTGCTCTTCTTCCGCGCTCATGCTCGCCCTGAGATCGGCAACCACTTCCTTGAGTTCGTCGATCGAACACGACTGCCACAGGTGCATCATGGTGCGCTCCTCCTCGTCCATGTGGTCGAGGTAGCGCGCGATGAAGCGTTGCAGGGCCCGGTAGAACTCACGCCCGAAGAGGCGGCATTGCATCAGGTCGCAGGGATCGGAGGTGATGTCGTCGAAGTAGGCTTCGAGCTCGATGAACGAGGTCTGCAGGTCGATGTGCTCCCCATCGAGGAACTCGGCTTCCTTGGGAAACTTCTTCTGCAGGAAGGGGTGGATGATCTCGGTCTCGTGCTGGGCATGGGTGAGCACCATGCGCTTGATGTTCCGCAACTCCTCGCCGACGGCGTCGACCTGGTCGGGATCGGCGAAGTCGGTGGTGCCGACCATGCCGGCGAAGCCGAAGATCCGGCGACGTTGTCCTTTGTGGGTTGCGGTGTAGAAATCGAAGCGATGCGCGATCTGGGCTGAGTTCATCGAGGATACTCCGATAGCGGACCCCGGACGGCGAGATCCGGAGTCGGTGGATGGGATGGTGGTTCACGCTGCGGCGCGATGCGCACAAGATGCCACGGCCGGGGCGAGTTCGCCACTTTGCACTCGAGGGAGCCGGCCACTTTTTGCATTTTCCACTGGACACACAAACGACTGTTTCTTAACGTCTCTACTGCAACAGAGGTTTGGGATGCCTCCGCCTCCCCCCCCGGGCGGAGGAGGAAGGAGAGAGAATGATCGAGAGCCCCACGTCCGCCGTCCTGGTCCATCTCCGGCAGGACGAGCTCCTTCCTCCCGGCGATGCGGATCGCTACCGCTTGCTCGAGGCCCTCGGAGGCGATGGGATCCTCGTGGAGTGGGGAAGCGATCCGGCGGGTCTGTACACCCTGCTCGAGGCCGCCCAGCGCCTGGGAAGGCCCTTGTTGCCCGCTCGATGGGCCCCCGCCCGTCCCCGGGCCAACGGCGGTCTGGGCGGTGCGGAACGACTGCTGTGGCTGGCCCGTGACGACGGCGCCCTGTCGAGTCTCTTCACCGATCTCCATCTCACCGGCGACGAACTGGACGGTGCGTCGAGGGCGGTCGAACCGGTGGCTCTGCTCGGCGTCGCGGGCGATGTGGTCCGGGGGCCGGAGGGTTCCGGCCCGGACGGTGTCGTCCAGAGGGCGAAGAAGTGGATCGGCTACCTCGGCGCAGACCGCCTGCTGCTGGCGACGGTGCCCGGCGGAGGGGACCCGTTGGCGGAACTGGGGCGACAGTGGGGACTCCCGCAGGTCCACCTGGTCCCGCCCGCGGCTGCGGAAGGCCTGCGCCCGCGGGCCTCGCATCTGCCCCTCCTGTGGACCGGCTTCCAGCTCGATCGGGAACACCGTCTTCCCGACGAGGCCTTCATCCCCTCCCTGGACGAATTGTTGCGGCGGGGCGCCCTCCTGCGCGAGCGCCGCCGCTTCCAGACCCTGCCGGCGGCATGGCGCGCCGCGGTCGGCGAGGAACTCCATCGGATCCACGCATGGCACCTGGCGCCATTGATGAGGCGGATGGCGGCCCTGGTGCAGACCCTGCTCCCGGTACGGGGGGTGCGGGTCCACGCGCCGCTTCCTGCGGTGGGGGGCATCTCCGCCTGGCTGCTGGGACTCAGTGACCGCCGCCCCGCCCGCAGGGGGCGTACCCCCGATCCCGCAACGAGTTCGGCCGCCCTGCTGAAGGCCCTGGAGGGCTGGGACCGCCGGCTCGTGGCCGAGCTCGAGCCGGCGGCCTGGCCGCTTCTGCAAGGCCGTCTGAGCACCTGGCTGGACGGGGGACTCCTGGCCGCCTGTTCCGAAGTCCCACGGGCGGCAGGACGGCGCTTCTGCTTCAGCGGCCGGGGACTGTGGACCCGCCGACCGCTGGTGCGCGACCGCGACGGCGTGCCCCACATGAGACTTCCCCTCGCCGACCGTCGTGCCCTGGGATGGATCGAGCTGGAACTGCTGGCCTCGGCTCCCGGCGGTCCGGTGGCTGCGCCGGTGCGGGATGCGGCGCGAGCGGAACGGGTGGAGGATGTCCGGCCGCTGGAGGAATGGACTCCGGGTGGGGTGGAACAGCTCGAGTTGGATCTGGACCGCCGCCGGCTGGCATGATCGCAAACCCCGATGAGGAGGACGATCGAGTGGTCATTTCACGGGAACTCACCGAACGCCAGGCCCAGGTCCTGCGGACCCTGGTGCGTTGGATCAAGGAGCATGGCTACCCGCCGAGCATTCGCGAGCTCGGTGACGAGCTGCATCTGAAGAGCACCCGCAGCGTGCACGATCACCTGCGCATGCTCGAGAGGAAGGGGTATATCCGCCGCCGCCGGGATCAGTCACGGGCCATCGAGATCCTGCGGGAGTACAAGGGGCATCGATCCAAGCGCTTGCGCATTCCCCTGGTACCCCACGGGCCGGACACGGACTCGGTGACGGTTCCCATCATCGGGGAGGTGGCGGCGGGTAGCCCCATCCTCGCCGACGAGAGGATCGAGGGCGAGTTGACCCTGGATGCGGCCATGGTTCCCGATCCACGCTGCTACCTGCTGCGGGTGAGGGGGGAGTCGATGATCGACGCCCACATCTGCGACGGCGATCTCATTCTCATCCGGCCCCAGCACACCGCGCGCAATGGAGAGATCGTGGTCGTCCTCATCGAGGACTCGGTGACCCTCAAGCGCTTCTACCGGCGGGAGGGATACGTGGAACTCATGCCGGAGAACGGCCAGATGGCATCGATTCTTCTCACCCCGGAGATGGGCCGGTCGCGCATCCTCGGGAAGTTGTATGCGGTCATCCGGCAGACCAACTGAAGCCCTGGGAGGGTGGACACGAGTGGGGCTTGCGTTTTCCCCGCTCTCTGCCTAGCCTGACCCCTCCCTGGACTTGGGCGGCCCCATCGTCTAGTCAGGTCAGGACACCACCCTTTCAAGGTGGGTACACGGGTTCGAATCCCGTTGGGGCCGCCAGACGACACGACCGCCCGGACACTCCCGGACGGCCGTATTTCCCTCCATGTCCTTCCCGTGCAGGTGTCGATCGACGGGACCGTCGACTGTTCCATTGACACCGCCGATGAGCCCTGGCACCTTCACCGGCATGGTCGATCTTCGCACATACGCCTTCCTGGACACCCTGCAGCCGCAGTTGGCCGCGTCGGTGGGGACCACCTGCCGGGGTTTCCTTCCCGTGCCCGGCGTGGCCTCGCTGTGGGTGGAGATCGCGCCGGCCATCCGCATCCACGAGCTGCTCGACATCGCCCTGAAGGCCACCTCGGTCCGCCCGGCGACCATCGTCACCGAACGCGCCTACGGTCTCTTCGAGGTGAACCATCCCGACCAGGGTGAGGTCCGCGAAGCGGGAGAGGCGGTGCTGCGGGCCATCGGCAAGAAGGAGAACGAGCGGACCCCGCCGAAGGTGGTCTCCTCCACGGTGATCCGGGGGGTGGAGCCCTACCACACCCAGCTCATCAACCGCACCCGCTACGGTTCGATGATCGTTCCCGGCCAGTCGCTCTTCATCCTGGAGACCGAGCCGGCCGCCTACTGCATCCTGGCCGCCAACGAGGCGGAGAAGGCCGCTCCGGTCACCCTCATCGACGCCAACCCCATCGGCGCCTTCGGCCGGCTCTACATGTGCGGTGGTGAAGCGGAGATCGATGCGGCCCGCGCCGCGGCCGAGCAGGCCCTGAAGACCCTGGCCCAGGGCTGATCTTCCACCTGTCCGATTGCAGTCTCATCTTCCCGGCTCTCGTGGCCGCGGCGGAACCATCCGCCGCGGCCATCCTGGAAGGGCCGCCTATTCGGCAGCGATCTGCACCAGGTTCAACAGGGTGCACACGGCCAGGGCCATCGCCCGATCGCTCACCCATTCACGCGGGCCGTGGAAGTTCACGCCACCGGCGAAGATGTTCGGGGTGGGCATGCCCATCGCGGTGAGCTGGGAGCCGTCGGTCCCGCCGCGGATGGCCTCCAGGCGGGGGGTGATGCCGGCCATCTCGATGGCCCGGCGCAGGTTGTCGGCGACTTCGGGGTGGTGGGAGAGCTCCTCGGCCATGTTCCGGTACTGCTGGACGATCTTCACCTCGACCTTCAGCTTGGGCTCCTCGGCCATGAGTGCCTCGGCCATCGTCTTCAGACGCCGTCCCCGTTCGAGCAGGACCTCGGTATCGAAGTCGCGCAGGATGAGATCCAACTGGCACTGGGCGGCATCGCCCTTCACTCCGGTGGGATGATAGAAACCCTCGCGCTCGTGCGTGCACTCGGGGCTCTCGGCCATGGGCAGGCGGTCGAGCAGCTTCCCCATCCAGGTCAGCGCGTTCACCATCTTGCCCCGGGCGGTTCCCGGATGCACCGAGACACCGGTGAAGGTCACGGTGGCCCCGTCGGCGGAGAAGGTCTCCGTGTTCATCTCCCCGGTGAAACCGCCGTCGACGGTGTAGCACACCGGCGCGCCGAACTTCTTCAGGGGGAACTTGTGCGGACCGCGGCCGATCTCCTCGTCGGGGTTGAAGCAGATCTTCAGGGTCGGGTGCTTCAGCTCGGGGTGCTCGCGCAGCATCTCGAGCATGGCCATGATCTCGGCGATGCCGGCCTTGTCGTCGGCGCCCAGCAGGGTGGTGCCGTCGGAGGTGATGATGGTGTCGCCCTTGGACTCCAGCAGTTCGGGGTTGTCCTCGGGTGAGATGACCACGCCGTCCTTCAGCTCGATCGCGGATCCGTCGTAGTCGGGATGGAGTTGCGGCTGGACGTTCGCCCCGGAATAGGCCGGAGCGGTGTCCATGTGGGCGATGAGCCCCAGGACGCCGTCGCCGGTGCCGGGCAGGGTGGCCAGCACGTATCCGTTCGCATCGACCTCGACTCCGTCCAGGCCCAGCTCCTTCAGTTCATCGACGAGCACCTTGGCCAGGTCGAATTGCTTGGCGGTCGACGGGCAGCTCTCGCTGTTCTCATCCGATTGGGTGTCGATGCGGACGTAGCGCAGGAAGCGATCGATGACGGTGGTCTTGTCGAGGATCTCGGCGGGATCCTGCCATGCACGCATGAGTGATCTCCTCGCGGTGGATTGTTCTTCGAAGGAAAAGGCCCGCCGCGGATGCGGCGGGCCCGGGAACAGGGAAACTCAGGCTGTGGCTTCGTCGGCCGGGTGCTTCTGGACGACGATGCGGTCGTAGAGGAAGAGGATCAAAGCGGTCGCGATCCCGATGAATCCGAAGATCAGCCACATCGTGCCCGGTTGATCGATGCCGCCTCTCTCGGCCGGTCCGAAGTGGCCGTACATCTGGCCGGAGAGGATGCCGCCGAAGAGATTGCCGAGGGCCACGCTGACGAAGTAGTAGCCCATGTACATGGCGGTCTTGCTCTTCGGCGCGATGAGCGAGACGTATTCCTGGCTCTTGGGGCTGGCCATCATCTCTCCGATGGCGAAGACGAAGATCGCGGCCACCACGATCCACCCCATGCCACCATAGACGTTCATCGCCATGCCCACGCCGGTGAGGATGGTGCCGACGATCATGGTGGTGAAGGGCTTGCGCTTGGCGAAGATGGCCGAGATCGCCACCTGGAAGAGCACGATGGCTCCGGCGTCGATATTGATGAGGAACTCGGGGTTGATGTTGAAGTGGGCGTTCACTCCGACGTCGCGGGTGAGGTTGTGGAGGAAGCCCTGCCACGATCCGCTCATCCCCAGGGTGTTGAACAGGCTCTGCATCCCGCCGAGGATGTCGCTGGTGTCGGTGTAGTCGCGGATGTACTCGGGCAGGGTGATGAAGAGCTGGTTGAATTCGGTCCAGAATCCCGAGAGCACCAGCAGGTAGAGCGCGAAACGCCAGTCACCCACCCGGGCCGGCTGCCAGAGACCCTCCCCCTGCTTGTCCTGCTTGCGCAGGACGATGTCGACGATGACGTTGCCGACGATCAGCACCGCGATGAGGATGCCCATGTTCCGCCAACTGATCCAGTCACCGCCGGCGAGCATGAGCAGGAAGATCGTTCCCATGGTCGACACGAAGAAGGCGCCGTTGCCCAGCACCTCGACGATGTCCTCTCCGGACTTCCGCAGCAGCAGCTTGACCTCGCCGGGAACCACCCAGTGGAGGATCTTGATGAGCAGACCCACCACCACGATGCCGCCCATGGCGATGAGGGTCGGAACCCAGCCCAGGAGGAAACCGGCGGCCACGAAGGTCGGGGCCAGGCGCACCAGGATGGCGCCGATCTGGGACAGGGCCGAACGCAGTTGCGAGGAAGCCTCCACGACCACCTCGACCTCGTCCTTCAGCCTCTCCTTGGCCTCCTCCAGCTCACGGGCCAGGCTCGACGAGCGGGTCTTCGGTTCCTTGTAGAAGATCAGCCAGATGAAGTTGAAGGCGATCCAGATGGAGCTCATCCGGAAGACCCAGGGCCAGCCCAGGTTGTTGCGGACGATGCCGGCCACGATGGGACCGGCGAAGCCGCCGATGTTCACCATCATGTAGAAGATACCGAAGCCCAGCGACTTGTCCTTGTCGGCGATCACATGGCTCACCGTTCCCACCACGACCGGTTTGAAGGTCGCCGCGCCGAGGGCGACGAGCAGGAAGGTGAAGAAGAATCCCCAGAAGCCATCGGGTTGCCCCATCAGGTAGTAGGCGGGGGTCATGATGGCGTAGGCGGTGAAGAAGGTGCGCTTGTAACCGAATTTGTCGGCCAGCGCGCCGGTGACCACCGGGAAGAGATACAGGAGGAAGGGGATGATCCCCTGGATGATGCCTCGTTTCTCACTGGAGAGCCCGAGCCCGCCCGATTCGACCGAACCGGTGATGTACAGCGAGGATACGGCGTAGAAGCCGTACCACGCCATCCGCTCGAAGATCTCCATGGTGTTCGCGAGCCAGAAAGTGCCCGGGAATCTCTTGAAGAACATGGGTGGCTGAGCCTTTCGCGCAGGATCCGAAGGGAGGTGTGCGGGGAGATTGGGGAAAAATCGGGCAAAGGTCAAGACCTGGCCTTGTCGATCCCCCTACTTCTCGAAGATTTGGGAAATTCCCCCCAGGATCGATCCCTCACCCTTGCTGCTTCCCCCCACCCTCGGTGCATGGGCGATCACCCGGTCGGCCAGACGGGAGAAGGGCAGGCTCTGCAGCCAGACCCGGCCGTAGCCGTGCAGGGTCGCCAGGAACAGGCCCTCACCTCCGAAGACCATGCTCTTGAGGTTGCCCGCCCGCTGGATGTCGTACTTGATGCCCCGGGTGAAGGCCACCAGGCAGCCGGTGTCCACGCGGAGGGTCTCTCCGTGGAGTTCGCGTTCCACGACCGTTCCTCCGGCGTGGAGGAAGGCCATTCCATCGCCCTGCAGACGTTCGAGGATGAATCCCTCTCCGCCGAACAGACCCGCTCCCAGGCGCTGGTTGAAGGCGATGTCCAGGCGGGTTCCCAGGGCCGCGCACAGGAAGGCGTCCTTCTGGCACAGCAGTTCGCCCCGGATCTTCTTCATGTCGATGGGGACGATCTTTCCCGGATAGGGGGCGGCGAAGGTCACATGGCTCTTGCCCGAGGCCGAGCGGTTGGTGAAGTGGGTGATGAACAGGGATTCTCCGCTGAGCATCCGCTTGCCGGCGCTGAAGATCTTGTTCAGCATGCCTTCGTTGGCGGCCGAACCGTCTCCCATGTGGGCCTCGAACTCGATGCCGTCCTCCATGTAGTTCATGGCACCGGCCTCGGCGATGATGGTCTCGCCCGGATCGAGTTCGATCTCGACCATCTGCAGATCGTCACCGATGATCTTGTAGTCGACTTCATGACACTGCATGTGGAATCCTCCTGGGCCGTGGGTCTTCCATGCGATGGGTCGTGGGGCACCATTCCCTGGTCAGTCTGAATTCTTCCGTGGTGATTGTCATCATGCATCCTTCGGTCGACAACCCCCGTATCCAGGCCCTGGCCCGGGCCCTGAAGGGCCCCCTCCCCGGCGAGCGTGCGCAGCGGATGATGTGGCCCGAGGAGTTGTCCTCATCCCGTTTCCTTCCTCCGCCGCCCGATGCGCGTCTGGCCGCCGTCCTGGTCCTGCTGTACGAGTGCGACGGCCGGGTTTGTTTCCCGCTCCAGGTGAGGCGACGCGTGGAGGGCGATCCCCACGGCGGGGAGATCTCCCTGCCCGGAGGGCATCGCGAGGGGGAGGAGACGGTGGAGGCGACCGCCCTGCGGGAGGCGCGCGAGGAGCTGGGCATCAGCCCCGAACGGGTCCATCTGCTGGGCCGTCTGAGCCGCATCTGGATCTCCGTCAGCCACGCCAAGGTCCGGCCGGTGGTGGCCTGGGCCGAAGAGCCTCCCCGCTATCGCCTCGATCCGCGGGAGGTCGATCGGGTGATCGTCTGTTCGCTGGAGGAGCTGGAGGATCCCTCGCGCCGCATCCGTTTCCCGCGCGAGTGGAACGGAACGGTCCACCACATCCCGGCCTGGCGCCTCCAGGACGGTCTCCTGTGGGGCGCCACCGCGATGATCCTCTCCGAGCTGCTCACTCTGCTGCATGAGGCCGAGGAGCATCCTCCTTCTCCGGGGCGGGGAAACTGAGGTCGACCACCAGTGGCAGATGATCGCTGGCCATCCGGGTGAGGTGGGTGCGCGGCACCAGCACCCTCTCGCTGGTGAGGAAATCGCTCGTATAGACGTGATCGATCCGCCGCAGGGGGATGCGCCCGCTCCACGTTCGCTTCAGCGACCCTCGGGCCGTGCCCTCGTCGACGTTGCGGAGGATCTTGTCGAGCTGGCGGCAGGTCCAACTGTCGGGCCCGGCGTTGAAATCGCCGCACAGGATCAATGGTCGGCGCCGGTTCTCCTCTCCCAGACAGTTGCCATCCTCCAGCAGGGCCTTCACCTGCAGGCGTCGTTCGCGTTCGAGGACGCTCAGGTGGGTGTTGATGATCTGGATGGGCGTTCCGGCGATGTCCACCTCCACCCGCAGGACGCCCCGTTCCTCCAGGCCGGGGAAGCCCCGCAGCGACGGCAGGGGCCAGTGGGCGAGCATCCGCAGCGGATGGTGGCTGAGAACGGCGTTGCCGAAACGTCCGTCGGCGAATTCGTTGACCACGTGGAAGTGGAAGTCGGCCTGCAGACTGCGCGAGATGGCTTCGACCTGCCGCACGCCGCCCGAGCGTTTCCTCTCGTAGTCGAGTTCCTGCAGACAGACCACGTCCGGTTGCAGGCGGGAGAGTACGCGGGCGATGCGCTGGGGCGAATAGGTGCCATCCATGCCGCGGCAGCCGTGGACGTTGTAGCTGACCAGACGGAAGTGGACACGTGGTCCGGTGTCGGCCTGCGGGAAGTACTCGGTGGGGGAGATGCGGGGAATGACCAGGCTCGGGGCAAGCATCGCTCCGGCCAGGGTGCGCCGGGCCATCTCCCTCAGATGGAGGGGGCGCAGGACGCTGTCCATGGGCTGGCCGAGGACCGCCTCACGGGGGAGCAGGACGAAGGCGGACGATTCGCGCGGTCCGGGGCCCCCGTGCGCGCCGTTCTCCAGTTGGAGGGACCAGGGTTCACCCGGCTGGAAACCGAAGAGGGCGATGGGACCGGCGTCGGGATGCTGGAGCAGGGAGATCGTGTCGGCGGTGACCTCGGCCAGGAAGGGATGGTCCCGGCCGAAGACCTCCACAGCGTCCTCGGGCAGGCGATGGCGCCGGCCGTCGCTGTGGAAGACCACGGCCCCTTCGCCCTCGGCCACCATGACCATGGGAACGAAGGCGTCACGGGCGATGAGTTCGGCCAGACGCAGCAGTTCGTCGTGTTCCATCGAGCGGGCGGGATAGACGCATCCGGTGGGGCCCTGGTGCACGACGGTGAGGGCCTCCGGCGGATCCTGCTTCGTCGGCCCCGGACCCTCGGGCGTTCCTGCCCGCCGGTTCTCCCCGCGGCGCATCCACTGCGGCAGCTCGCGTCGCAACCAGTGCGAACGGTCCATGGCCCGGTTGTACTGGAGATGCCGTCGTCGCCGGGCGCGGTAGGCCGGAGCCTCGAGCATCTCGAAACGCCGGACCACCCTTTCCACCGCAGTACTCAGATCCTCGGGTCGCATGCGGGGATAGGGCAGGGTACGCTCCTGTCCGTGGTCCGAGTAGATCCACACCTGGTAGTCGCGCCTCTTCGATCGCAGGGCGGCCAGCCACACGCGGCGCACCGCGCGGTCGATCCCCCTCAGGGTCCACCTCGCGAAACGCGAATCGGGCCCGCGCCGGTGGGCGTGTTCGTCGTAGCCCAGGAAGTTCAGGTGGATGACGGGAAGACCCCGCTCGCAATCGATCGCCGCTCCGGCGGTCACCATCTCCCGCATCACCGAACCGACGATCACCCGGGTGGGGACGAAACGCAGCTCGGCCCATACGCTCAAGCCCCGCAGGGCACCGCGGAAGAAGTCGTACAGGGCCAGGCCGGTCTCCACCAGCAGGTAGGTGAGGATCCTCACGATGCTCCAGCCGTACCACAGGATGAGTGCCACCATCCGCAGGGGATTCAGCGCCTGCCAGAGCATGTCCAGACCGGCGGTGGCCGCACACAGATGGGGTTCATCGGCGCCGCCGGTGAAGATGTTCGACCACGACGAGCCGCCGCGGAGCAGACCCACTGCATTGCGCCGGAGCCGTTCCTCCACCGCCGCCGCGGCCACCGGATCGTTCATGCTCACCACGCGGCCCAGCTCGTGATCGAAGTAACCGAAGGCGGGGACGGCGCTCTTGACTCCGTAGAAGAGTTCGGCCTGGACGCCGGGGGTGGACGATGGCATGCCCGTGTAGAGGCGGTGGAGCTGCCGGTCCTCCGCTTCCAGCAGATGCTTCAGGAAGGGCATGCGGCCCTCGGCCATGGCCTGCAGAAGGATCTCGTGGCCCAGACCGTCGATCTGGATGAGCACCAGCCCCGGCTCGTGACCACCGGGTTTGTCGATGTGGTAGCCCAACAGCCGCGCGCTCCAGCGATTGCGGCTCACGAGATGGCGCAGACGTGCCATCAGGATTTCGATACGGTCCATCATCCCTGAGCGAAGATGATCCCCTTCGAACCGCTTGTCACGTCCTGGAACGAAGGATGCGCGGGAAGCGCCTCAGCCCAGCGGGGGCAGCTCGAGTTCGATCATCTCGGGCAGGGGCTCGACGAAGCCGGTGGCGACCGGAGTGTTCGGGACGTGCCGCACCGGTGGATGATGCCTGGGAGACATCCCGCTGCGGCTGCTCGTCGGTGCGACGGGGGGCGCCGGCGTCTCCGGTGGCGTCTGGATGACGAGGAACTGCAGGGCCAGGACCGCGCCGGCGGCGATGGCCAGGGCGAGCAAGGCGAAGAGCACGGTCTTCCACCAGGGTTTGACGTTGCGGGGAAGGCTCGCCTCGATGGGGTCGACCTGGGGCGAGGGTTTCTTCTCCGAGGGACGGCTCACCGGTGCGTTTCGTCGCGCGGTGCTCAGCCGGGCCTTGATCAGCGGGAACGGCTCCTCTGCCGGAGCCATTGTGCGAGCCACCGTTTCCATGGCGGTCGAGGCGTCCCGTCCCGGCGCCGGCCGCGTGGAGGAGGAGGTGGGCTTCACCTGGCCGCCGGAGGGAGTGGCCGGAGCGTTCCCCGAGAGGACGGCGCTGCTGGAGAGCTCTTCCCCGGGGGAGGGGGATGGATCACGCAACTCGAGTTCGGAGAAGGGTGGAGGGGACGAGCCGGAGCGATCGGAGCCACCCGGCGCATCGGTGCCCATGGCCCGGGGAGCGAGGGGGTGGACCCGCCGGCTGTGCCGGCGCCGCAACGACTCGGTCTCCAGTCCGGTGGTCAGCTCGGAGATGAGATCGTGCGGTCCACGCTTGACCGAACCGGACAGCCTCTGGAGCACGACGACGATCTCGTCCATCGATTCGGGGCGCCGCTCGGGATCCTTCTGCAGACAGGCGGTGATGAGACGCTCCAGTCCCGGAGGGACGTCGCGACGCAGTTCGCGGACCGAGGGCGGCTCGTCGGAGATGATCGCGTACAGGGTGGCCAGATCGTTCTCCCCCTTGAAGGGCAGCCTCCCGGTCACCATCTGGTAGAGCACCGAGCCGAAGGAGAAGATGTCCGTCGCCGGCGTGAGCTCCTGACCCCGCGCCTGTTCCGGAGACATGTAGGCCACGGTTCCGTAGCTCTCCGGTCCGGTGGTCTCCACCGAGCGGCGGGGACGCAGGGCCAGACCGAAGTCCATGACCTTCACCTCGCCCCGGCCGGTGATGACCACGTTGGCCGGCTTGATGTCGCGGTGGATGATGCCGTGGTCATGGGCGGCGGCGATGCCGCGGGCCATGCCCAGCGCGATCTCCACGATCCGCCGGACGTCCAGGCGGCGGTTGGCGAGGATCTCGCGCAGGTTGGCGCCTTCGACGTACTCCATGCAGATGGCATAGACCCCGCCGTCCTCCTCGACCGAATGGATCACCGCGATGTTCGGATGCTGCAGCCGCGCACACGAGCGCGCCTCGTCCAGCAGCCGCCCCTGGGCCACCGGATCACTGGTCAGGGAACGGGGGAGGAACTTGAGGGCCACCCGGCGCTCGAGATTCATGTCGATCGCCAGGTAGACCTCGCCCATGCCTCCCGTGCCCAGGAGGCGTTCGATCTCGAAATGGCGATAGCGCGAGCCGATCATGCCCGAAGGGACATCAACCCCCGTGCCAGGAGCGGATGCGGCTTCCTACTTCGACCGGAGGGCGTCGACGATCGCCTTGGCCCTGTCGAACTCTATGGGATTCCACCACTTGGAATCTTTCTTGAGCGAGCTTCCCACGATGTACGCATCGGCCAGGCCGGCCAGGTGCGGCGCATTTTGCACCGTCAGTCCGCTGCCGAGCACCAGAGGAAGCGAGGTGGCCGGGCGTACCCGCTGGAAATCCCGGGGATCGGGGGGCAGTCCGGTGGAGCGGCCGGTGATCACCACCGCCGAGGCCCCATGCAGCTCGAGCGTGGCCGCGATCTCCTCGATGGACAGGTCGGCGGTCGCAGCGTGCGCGGCGTGTTTCTTCTTCACGTCGGCCCAGACCTCGGGCATCCGGGCTCCGATCGCCTGGGCGTAGCGCACGGTCGAGGCAGCGGATGCCTCCACCCAGCCCTTGTCCGAGAGATGGCCGTAGGTCCACGCCTCGGCCCGGATGAAGTCGAGTGTGGCGGCATGGGCCACCGCGACCGCCACCCGATGGGCGGCGAAGAGCACCTGGATGCCGACGGGAACCTCCGGGGGGGCCAGAGCCCTCACTTCGCGGGCGATCACGCTGAGATAGGCGGGGATCTCCGGGCCCATGTCCTTCTCCCGCAGGGGGGGGAAGTCGTGCATGTTCTCCAGGAGGATGGCGTCAAATCCTGCCTGGAGAAGGACTTGCGCGTCCCGGAGCGCCCATTTCAGGCTCTTCTCCATGCTCGTGTGCCGGGGACTGCCGGGGGTGGGCAACAGGTGGACCATCCCCACCAGGGCCGGGGTGTGGCGCAAAGGGAGCAGTGAGGTGGGCTTGGAGGGCATGGGGGATCTCCCGGATGAAGTGCCGCTTTCCGGGGATAACCCCCGGATGCCCACAAGTTTTGTTTGACACCCGTGGGGGTGGTCAAGAAGATACCGGCACCACGTGGAGTTTTTTCCCCGAATCCCTTATCAGGAGGGCTGACACCATGGCCGAGATGATCGTCTCCAAGGCGCGGACCAAGGCGGCCGCCAAGCAGTGCAATGTCTCCAGTGATTTCTACGATGCTCTGGACGCCAAGGTGCGCGAGCTCATCGCCGATGCCGAGAAGCGTGCCATGGCGAACGGCCGCAAGACGATTCGTCCCTACGACCTCTAGATTCCAGAAGACTGCTGGACCCTCGCTCGGCGCGGCGATCCCATCCGTCTGCAGGCAACGATGAAGCCCCCGGTGTGCCCGGGGGCTTCTCTATTTCCTCGATCGAGCGCGGCTCTACGGCCAGACCCGGTTCAGATCGAGCGCGGCCGTACGCCCAGACCCGGCTCATGCGGCAGGTGGATGCCCTCGGGGGTGACCACCGCCGGAGAGAAGGGATCGTCGCGCAGCAGGGCGGCGCCGTCCAGGTCGGCCCAACGCGCCAGGGGAGTCAAGTGGGCGGCGGCGGCGATCCCCAACGAACTCTCGACGAAACATCCGATCATCACGTCCAGGCCGTGTTCGCCGGCGGCGTGGATCATGGCCACCGCCTCCCGCACGCCGCCCACCTTGCTCAGCTTCACGTTGACCGCATCGTAGGCCGTCGCGAGATCGGCGATGGTCTCGCGGCCGTGGGCATCCTCGTCGGCCACCAGGGGCAGGGGGGATCGCTCCTGCAGGCGGGCGGTGGCGTCGAGCTGACCGGCCGGCAGGGGTTGTTCGATCAGTTCGCACCCCTGGGCGGCCAGCCAGGGGATCTTCTCGGCTGCTTCCTCCTCGCTCCAGGCCTCGTTGGCGTCCACCCGGAAGGGTTGGTCGGTCCACCGGCGCAACTCCTCGACGGCCGCCCAGTCCCCTTCACCGCCCGCCAGTTTGAGCTTGAGGATGGGCCAGTCGGCCGCCTCCCGGACCCGTTCGGCCAGTTGTGCCGGCTCGTCGATGGAGATGGTGAAGGAGGACGGTGGCAGCCGGTGGGGGTCGATGGCCAGCAGGCGGCACAGCGGGCGGCGGCGCGCCTGTCCGATCCAATCCCACAGCGCACTTTCCAGGGCGCAACGAGCGGCCTCCTGATCCGGGGCCAGGGTGGAGAATGCATCCACCAGTTCGGGAAGGTGATAGGGCGTCCACCCGCTGGAGGGCCGGAAGGCGTCCAGCGCCGACAGGGCGCTCTCCTGACTCTGGCCGTAGCGGGAGTTGGGCGCGCCCTCACCGCGACCCCGGATCCCGTCGTGCTCCACTTCGACGAGGACGTTGTGGGCCACCGTGCGGCTGCCCCGGGAGATGGTGAAGGGTCGTTGCAGGTGGAGATCGAGCGGGTGGGCGTGGATCTGCACGCTTCCTCCTTCACGGACGCCGATGCCGGTGGGACGGTGCCTGGCCGGAGCTTCCTTCCTGCCTACGCCATCGCGCTCCTGCGGGCAAGGGACGAATCGCCGCGGCCAGGGGCTGACAGCGGGTCGTCGAGGGCGTAGACTGGGCAGCGGCCTCCCGGCGGGAACCCTCCCGCCTCCCAGGAGTGCTGATTCCGTGTCCGATTCCAAGATCGCCCGTGTCGTCGCGGGTACCCTCGACGGCCTCACCGGGCTGCGCGTGCAGGTCGAGGTCGACCTGGCCCGCGGTCTGCCCGGTTTCCACCTGGTCGGCCTTCCCTCGACCGCCACCCGCGAGAGCAAGGAGCGGGTGGGCTCGGCCCTGCGCCACTCCGGCTACCGATGGCCCGATCGCCGGATCACCGTGAACCTCGCTCCGGCCGACCTGCCCAAGGAGGGGGCGGGCATGGATCTGGCCATCGCGCTGGGTATCCTGTTGGCCAGCGGCCAGATTCGGCGGCCTCCGGCCGCCCTGCTCCAGCGCACGCTGGTAGTGGGCGAACTGGCGCTGGACGGTTCGCTGCGCGCCGTCCGCGGTCTGCTCGCGCTGGCCCTGGACGCGGAGAACCTCGGTGTCGATCGCCTCGTCCTTCCCGCCGTGCAACAGGAGGAGGTGGATGCGGTGACCCGCATCCGGCGTCTTCCCCTGGACCACCTGGCCTCGCTGGGAGAGGCGGTGCAGCGGCTTGGCGCGATCGAAGCCCCCCTGGCTCGAGAAGAGCTCGACGATCCCGGCGAGCTGGATCTGCGGCTGGCGGAGGTGAAGGGACAGGAGGAGGCCAAGCGGGCGCTGACCCTGGCCGCTGCCGGGGGCCATCACCTGCTGATGGTGGGCCCTCCGGGTTGCGGGAAGACGATGCTCGCGCGCCGCCTGGCCGGCCTTCTGCCGCCCTTGACCGCAGAGGAACGCGCACAGCGCCTGCGGGTGGAGTCGTGCGCGGGCCTTCCCCTGGACCTGACACAGGCCTTCCGCCCGCCCTTCCGCTCACCCCATCACAGCGTGAGCAGTGCGGGTCTGGTGGGAGGGGGACGTCCGCCCCGTCCCGGGGAGATCACCCTGGCCCACCGGGGCGTCCTCTTCCTGGACGAGGCGGCCGAGTTCGACCGCGCCACGCTCGATCGTCTCCGCGAACCCCTCGAGAGCGGCCAGGTGCGTCTGACCCGCCTGGGCCGCACGGTGGTCTTCCCCGCCGACTTCCAGCTCGTGGCGGCCACCAATCCCTGTCCCTGCGGCTGGTACGGCAGCCGCGTGCGCGCGTGTACCTGTCGGCCGCATGAACTGCGGCACTACATGCGGCGTCTGTCCGGGCCCCTGCGCGATCGCATCGAATTGTGGGTGACGCTCGATCGTGAGCCGGCCGAGCACTGGTGGCGTCCCGAAGGCCGGGACGAGGCCCGACGCCTGCGGGAGCGGGTGGTGGCGGCCCGGCAGCGCGCGCGGGAGCGCGGCACCCTGAATGCGGATCTCGACGGCGCGGCTCTCCACGAGGCCTGCCGTCTCGACCGCGGCGCGCAGCAGTGGTTGTCGCGCTGGGCGGACGAACGGAACCTGAGCCTGCGGCGCCTGGCCGCGACGATGCGGGTGGCACGGACCGCGGCCGACCTGGCGGGTCGCCGGGAGGTGACGATCGAGGATCTGGCCGAAGCCCTGGCCCTTCGCCCTCCCGCTTCGTGAACACGACGGCGCAGACCCGCTGGCCGAACGGAGCGGATGAAGAGAGGAGGCCGGAGGGAACCCGGTGGGTCAGAAGCTGGCGATCAGACCGATGGAGAACCAGATGGCGTGGTAGCTCTCCTCGGCGAAGCCGCCGAAGGGGATCTCGGTGTCCTCGCTGTCGAGCTGGGTCAACGGGATGTCGATGAGCCGTGTGTCGTCGTCGGGATCGACCTGGTCGGTCAGGAAGGTCGAACTGCTGTTGTGCTGGACCTTCGACATGTAGTCCCGCACCTCGAAGACGACCGAGAAGAGATCGTCGGCCACGACCCGCAACCCGCCACCGAAGCTGAAGGTGAGCGCCGGATCGGAACTCTTGAGGTAGGCGCTGTCGATGACCCAGTACTGGGCTCCGATGCCGCCCAGGACGTAGGGAATGAGGTGGCCTCGGACCAGGATGTTGTAGACCAGTGCCTGCTCGTGGTACCAGGTGACCAGCGAGCCGATCTCCGGGTCGTTCTCCTCGAGGACGACCTCGCCCGGCTTGCCCGAGAAGGAGTGTTCGACGACACTCGCCGCATCGATGTTCTGCCGGAAGTCGCCCATGGTCATGCCCAGGGTGGCCTGCCATCCCAGGTGTCCCCAGTTCCGTCCGATGCGCACCTGCGGACTGAAGGACGAGTTCCCGTCGATCTGCATGTCGGCGAAGAGCTTTCCCTTGCTGTTCCACTTCACGAGGATCTGCTCGGCCCGGAAGATCGGCTTGGGCACCTGCATGAAACCGATCTGGACCGTGAGCTCCCACTTGTCGACGTCGATTCCGGCCTGGAAGACCTTCTCGGTGACCACTTCCTCGTCGAGGCTCTCCAGATCCTCGAGTTCATCGATACCCTGGGCCCGGACGGAACCCGGCAGGACCAGCAGCAGGAACGGGAGCAGCAGCCATCCCTTGGCGAAGGCGGTTCGGCGCATCGGCAAGGCTCTCCTCAGCTAAAGAGCGAATCTCCAAGACCCTAGTTGCCCGGCAGCCCATGTGCCGGAAGATGGGGGAACTGGCCCACAGGATGGGGATGCATGCCAGAACCGCCGACGTGGAGGGGGCGCGCCCCGTCTCCAGCGGCCTACATAAGTACCCCAACGCCTCAAGGATTGTCAATGCAAGCGATTGCACAAGGCTCCATTGCCCCTCCCTCGCCGGCTCCGGCCCGGATGCATCCCCTCGCCACCCGGGCCTCTCCCGTCCCGTGGACCGGCCGGTGTGGGGGCAGGCGGGCCCCATCGGGCGCCGATCCGGCGGTCCCGGCCAGGGGCTCTGCCGAGCGGAGGGGGCTCTTCCCGTGCGCGCCCCTGCCTGCGGGGCTTCGTCAGCCCCCCCTCGACGGGGGCAGCTCGGCCGGTACGTAGCGGACCTCCTCGTGCAACTCGATCCCGAATTCCTCGCGCACCCGCCGCTTCATCTCCGCCGCCAACTCGAGGACCTCGCGGGCGGTGGCCGCCCCGAGATTGACGATGATGTTCGCGTGTTTCGCGAAGACCGCCGCGTCGCCGACCCTCAGACCCTTTGCTCCGACCTCGTCCAGCAGACGGCCCGCCGGGATGCGCTGCTGACCGGGCTCCTCGGGGTCGATGTTCTTGAAGTAGCTTCCCGCGCAGGCTTGCTCCTGGGGATGCTTCTGCCGGCGCAGGGCCAGCTTCTCCTCGATGATCCGCCGGCTCTCCTGCCGATTGCCCGGCGAGAGTTCGAGCACGGTCTCCAGCAGGACGCAACCGTTGCGCTTCAGCACGCTGTCCCGGTAGGCGAAATCGAAGTCGCCGCGTTCGGGCTCGCGGATCCGCCCATCCGGCTCGATCCAGCGCGCGCGGAGGAGGAAGTCGCCGATGGCGCGTCCATAGCACCCCGCGTTTCCCCATACCGCTCCACCCACCGTTCCCGGGATGCCGGCGGCGAATTCGAGACCGGCGAGCCCATGGTCCACGGTGTCCAGGATGAGCGGATGGAAACCCGCTCCGCTCTCGACCCGCACCTGCTGGCCTTCGTAATGGATCCGGTCCATGCGGTTGCGGATGACCAGGGCCCGCAGGCCGGCGTCGTCGATCAGGAGGTTGCTGCCCTCGCCCAGCAGGAAGACCGGGACCGCGCTCTCCCGCGCCGCGGCCAACAGCTCGGCCAACCGGATCGGGTCCCCCACCTCGGCGAAGCGATCGGCCGGGCCGCCGATGCCGAAGGTGGTGTATCGGGACAGGGGGATGTTTTCTTGTAGGAGACCGGGGAATCTCCGGTCGAGTTCGGTGTAGGGATGAGAGGTGCTGGCCATGAAGGGAACGCTTGCGGGTGGGGCCGCCCGGCGTCACTGTGAGGGGGGTGGGCCAAGCCCGTGAGGACGCCGTTTCGACCCGGGATCGAGGATCGACGCCACAACGGTAACCCGAGGTGATGCTCGCTCGTCGCAGCTTAGGTAGGGGGGAAGAGCTTGTCAACGATACCGGAGCCGGTCGATTCCGAGGCCGCCGTCACGGGACGGCAGCAGAGCGGACGGGTCTGGCTGGTGGCCTTCCTTCTCACCCTCCTGCTGCACGCGGTGGTCATCACCCTGCTCGTGTGGACCCGGCCCTTCCAGGCGAATCCGGTCCGGGCCCAGGAGCCCGAGCCCATCCGGATGGTCTTCGCGAAACCGCAGCCGCCGGCCTCCGATGACTCCGAATCCTCCCTGCCGAAGAACTTCAGTGAACTGCCTCCGGACCGGGTGGACGTCGCACCGGAGAAAGCCGATCTGCTGAGCAATGTGGACAGCCGTGCCCGCGACCGCGTGGAGGGAGGGAACGAGAACTCGATGCCCCGCCTGCAGGGTGAGTCGGAGGCGCCGCACGTGGCCATGCGGGAGGCCGACGCGGGAGAGGCGATGGCGGCCTCCGAACCGGCGGCCCGGGGCGATCCCCAGGCCGAGGACAGCCGAACATCCCATGCCTCCGCACAGGGAGGGGAGGATCCCCTTCGGCCGACCGACGATCTCCAGCCGGGAACGGATACGGAGACCCGCCTTCAGGCCGGCGCCGAGGATGGGGGGGACTTCCCGCGCCGTGAGGCGAACACCTCGCCCCAGGACGAGCTCGTGCGCAACCAGGGGCTCGCCGTTCCCCAGCTCGTGAGGCCCCAGCACGGGATGCAGGACATCTTCCAGGAGGAGATGCACAATCCCGGCGGCAACGCGGCCCTCTTCGGCGATGTCAGCCTCAACACCCTGGAATGGGCCTACGCTCCGTGGCTCCAGCGCTTCCGCCGTGATTTCGTGAGGAACTGGGTGGCGCCCTACGCGTACTACCTGGGTCTGATCAACGGCTGGACCCTGGTGGAACTGGAGATCGCCAAGGACGGCCGCCTGTTGCGGCTGGATCTGCTGGACCAGCAGGGGCACGAGTCGCTGAGCCAACAGAGCATCGCCTCGTTCAAGGCCACCGCACCGTTCCGTCCCTTGCCCAAGGACTTTCCCGAAGCGACCCTGATCCTGAGGATCAAGCTCATCTATCCTCCTCTGCGGCGGCGGTGAAGACCCTCTGCGGGCGCATGACGTCGTCTTGCCAGCCGCCGGGCTTGCCCCTATGGTGGGGGCCGATCTGCATGAGGAATTCCCAGGGAGAGAGCGGAAGAATGTTCGAGACCCTCGTCCATGCCGGCCCGGTGATGATCCCTCTGGCTCTGTGCAGTCTCCTGGCGGGCACCATCACCATCGAACGGGTCCTGGCCCTGCGGCGTTCACGGGTATTGCCCAAGGAGATCGTCGAGGTCGTCGAGTCGGTGCGGCCGGGCAAGGACCTCTCGGTGGCCATCGAGATCTGCCGGCGCAATCCCGGCGTCTTCAGCCACATCATGCGCGTGGGTCTGCAACGGGCCAGTGAACCGTGGCAGGAGATGCGCGACGCGGTGATCGACGCCGGGCGCCAGGAGACCCCGTCCCTCGAGCGCAATCTCGTGTGGTTGGAGACCATCGCCCAGGTGGCTCCCCTGCTCGGGCTCCTGGGAACGGTGTTGGGGATGATCAAGGTCTTCGCCGCGATCAGCGTGGCCGGTCTGGGCGATCCTCAGGCCCTCAGCGAGGGCATCAGCGAGGCGATGATCACCACCGCGGTGGGTCTGGCCATCGGGATCCCCACGCTCATCGCCTACAATCTCGTGGCGGCGCGCGCGAACGGTCTGATCATCGAGATCGAGGCCTATGCCTCCCGACTGGTGAACCGGCTCCGTCGCCAGGGTTCGACCGATCCGGTGGACGAAGACGTGAAGATCGCCTTCCATCGGGAGGAACTCTCGTGAGCGAGATGATCTTCCGCGAGCGCAGGGGACGGTCGAAGGTCGTTCTGAACATCACCTCGTTGATCGACGTCCTCTTCCTGTTGCTGATCTTCTTCATGATCACCGGAACCTTCAAGCGCGCCGGGGAGATGAAGCTCCAGTTGCCCGAGTCGTCGACGGCCGCGCCGGCCCAGGCCGGTGTCCAGAGCCACCAGATCGAACTGGTCCTGCTCGAGAACGGGGAGATCCTCCTCAACCAGGAGAAGGTGGCCTCCGGCGAGGTGCTCGATCGTCTGCGCCGTCTGCACGAGGCCGACGAGGAGTCCACCGTGCTGCTCGACGCCGAGGCCGGAGCGCGCCACGGAGATGTGGTGCGGCTGCTCGACTTCGTGCGCGAGGCCGGCTTCTCCGGGGTGGCCTTCGGTACCCACATCAAGACCTTCAAGGACCCGACCCCATGAGTGGAGCGTTGCGTCGCCCCGGTCGAGCCCGTACCAACGCCGCGGCGTTCCGGGTGATGGCGTGGCTCGTGGTCTCGCTGGCCGTGGCGGGTGTCGCCGGCTGCAGCAGCGATGCCTTCGGCCCCACCGGTTCGAGCCTTCCCAGTGACGTCAGCCAGGACAGTCTGGCCGTTCCCCTCCAGATCGTGGGAACGCGCGACGAGATGGCGATGGACATGCCCCTGATCGATCCTCCCCAGGGCGAATCCTTCGATCAGCGCGAGTTCCTCTACCTGGGTGCCATCGAGGCGACCGACTGGAAGGCGACGCCGTTCCTGCGCTACTCGCTCGCCTTCGGGGACACGGTGGCGATCGATTCGCTGGCGGCCGATCCGGGGATCATCCGCAGCATCCCCATCTCCTTCCGCATGGGACGCGAGGACGCCAAGCAAGCCGCCGACAAGGTCCGGGTCTCCATCTATGAGCTGAATGCGCCCCTGGATCCGTCGATGGCACAGGGACCGGCTTCCGATCATCTGGGCGACTGGATCGGCGACTACGAGGGCTTCCGCGGGCAGACCCTCGACTTCGATCTGCTCGAGGGCAAGGACGAGGCCGAGGCCTACACGATCAAGCAAAGGGTGGTCGACTGGATGCTCGCCGGCCAGCACAACGGGATCGCCCTGGTGGAGACCGGCGCCGACAGCTCGTTGCTGGCCCTGGCCTCGGCGGATTTCGACGAGGGGGCGCACGAGCATCTGCTGGCCGCGCAGAACGTCTCGATCGGGCAGGTGTTCATCTTCCCCAAACTGACCGTCAACTACCGGCTGGGCCTGGACGAGCTGGGGGTGACCTTCTCTTCGGAGAGCGACCTGACCGTCTTCGAGAGGAATGTTCCTCCCACGCCCACCGAACTGTCCCTGGGCGGGCACATCATCCGCCGCTGCTGGTTCGACTTCGATCTGTCGAGCATCCCGCGGGCGGCCACCATCAACTCGGCTTCGTTGTTGCTGCACTTCGATCGTTCGCGTTTCGCCGTCACCGGTTTCCCGGGGGTCGAGGTTCCTCTGGAGCCGGGCGAGACCGACGATGATCTCATCGATCGTTCCACCGGTGACCGCACCTTCCAGGGCAGCACGCTCTCGCCCATCGAAGTGACCGTCGTGGTGTACGAGGCCACGCGCGATGAGGCCTTGGCGATGGACACCACCGGTCTGCCGCAGGTCTCCGATGCCTTGACCATCTTCCGTCCCGATGTCGTGGTGAGCGGTACGCAGGAGGGAGACGACGTTCTCAGCATCAACATCGCCGACTTCGCCCAGCGGGTGGTCAACGGCATCTTCGGTGATGAGCCGCCGGGCCTTCTGGCGCGTTTCACCCAGGAGGAATTGCAATTCATCGAATCCGGTTTCTTCACCTCCTCGGCCGCGGACAGTCTGAGACCCCGCATCGAGATCCGCTATACGCCTCCAGCCGATTTCACGCCGTGATGATGAATCTCCTCCGCAAGGGTTCCGGCCTGTCGATGGTCTGCCTGTTCGCAGCGGCGATCCTGCTGCAGTGGGCCGTGCCGTCCCGCGCCGAATCGATCTTCGGCCAGTCCTACTTCGGAAGTGCGACCGCGATGACCGATGCGCGGGCGGAAGGGCGTGGAGGAGCGATGCTCGGCTACACCGATTCGCTCAACGCCAATGCCGGCACGCCGACCCAGCTCGTCGATCTGCGGCGCGTCACCTTCACCCTGATCAGTTCGTGGGGGAGCGTGTCGTCGGAGGACTCCCTCGGACAGGTCAAGAGATTCGCCATCGTCAATCCCACCCTGCGCGTGGGCTTCCCCATCGGGTCGAGGATGACCCTGGGCCTGGGATTCGCCGCGCGCCGGTCGATGCAGTGGGAGATCCAACGGGACGCGGCGGCCAGTCCCGATCCGGCCGATCCGGTGCAGGAGACCCTCGAACGCGAGGGCACGCTCTTCGACTTCCCCTTCGAGCTGGGGGTGGAGCTGTTTCCCCACTTGAGGGTGGGGGCCGGTTTCCTGGTGGTTCGTGGTACACTTCGCCAGCGGTATTCGGCCGCCCTGCAGGATGCGGTGGCGAACCCGGGCGACGTGCGGGAGGAGGTCTTCAAGGGGCGTGCGGTGAAGTTCGCGCTGGGCTTGCAGGACCTGGGTCCGTTCAGCGTGGCCGGTTACTATGTTCCCGAGCATCGCGCCGATGTAGCCATCACCGTGCGGGGTGTGTCGAAGGATTCTCGCAGCGACGCCGAGCGGGAGGACACCTTCCCCGCCCGTCTGGGCGCCGGTCTGAGACTGGACCTTCCGGGGCGTTGGAGCTTCGGCACCGATTACCGTTGGGAGGGCTGGAGCACCTACGAGGGGCGTGAGGCCTTCACCGGCACGATGCAGGACGAGTGGTCCCTGCACGCCGGACTGGAACTCGAGGAACGAGGGCGCGGTAAACGCAGGAAGGCGCCCTATCGTGTGGGAGCCTGGTACCGGAGCTGGAACTATTCCCTGCAGGGTGAGGTGATCACCGAGTGGGGGGTCAGCGTGGGGACCGGTATCCAGTTGCTCGGGCCGTACAGCCGGGCCGATCTGGCGATCCAGTACGGACGGACGGGTTCACTCGCGCGCAACGGCGTGCAGGATTCGTTCTTGCGGTTGGTGGTGTCGATCACCGGCGGCGAGAAGTGGTATTGATGAAGCTGTTGGCTTCGGTCTCGACGAAGGCCGAGGGAGGAATGCGATGAAGTCTGTTGGAGCGCTTGTCTCGTCCGTGATCCTGATCATCACCGTGATGCTCGTTGCGACGCCGTTGCTGGCGGACACCTCCCGGCTGCCCGAGGATCTGCAGCAGAAGCTCGACTCCCTTCCGGACAATGCGACCCGGATCGAGCTGCTGCAGGAGGAGTTGAAGAAGTCACCCGACGATGCGGCCCTGCACTTCGCATTGGGGAATCTGTATCTGGACGAGAACAAGTCGCAGGCGGCGGCCGACGAGTTCGAGGCGACGACGAAGCTCGATCCCGATTTCCTGGGAGGATGGGTGAACCTGGGCAACGCCCAGGACGACCTGGGGCAGCTCGACCAGGCCCTGAAGAGCTACTCGCAGGCCCTGAAGCTGGCGCCCACCGACGAGAAGGCCCTTTGCAATCTCGGAGGGGTCTACTTCAAGAAGCGCGAGATCGGTCGGGCCCTGGACGCCTTCCAGACCGCCATCGAGCACCATCCCGATTCCCAACTGGCGCACTACAACATGGCGATCCTCTTCGCCGACGCGCAGGTCTATCGCGAGGCGCGCCGCGAATGGGAGAAGGTCGTCGAGGTCGATCCCCACAGCGATCTGGGTGAGCGCAGTGCGGCCAACATCAAGATCATCGAGGATCTGATGAAGACCGAGGCTCCCCAGCTTCCCGATCCGAAGGAGAAGGACGCCTCGGGCCGGTGATTCCCCGCCACGGTCCCGGCGCCGCCGAGACGATGTCCGCGTGGTCTGAAGTGGAACTTCCCGGAGCCGGTACCCGCGTGGTGATCGGTCTCTCCGGAGGGGTGGACAGCGCGGTCGCCGCCCTCCGGCTGAAGGAACGGGGTTGCGAACTCCTCGGGGTGACGACGCGCAACTTCCGGCCGGCCGAACTCCCCGGCGGCGATCGGCTCGACGAGGGCGCCTGTTGCTCGGAGGCCGCGATCGACGCGGCGCGCGCGTTGGCCGCCGATCTGGGCATCGCCCACCAGGTGCTCGATGTCGTCCCGCTCTTCGCTTCGGAAGTGATCGACGACTTCGTGCAGGAGTACCGGCGGGGCCGTACCCCCAATCCCTGTGTGCGTTGCAACCGCCGGGTCCGCTTTCCCTCGTTCCTGGAGCATGCCGAGCGGATGGGGGCCGCCTTCGTGGCGAGCGGCCACTACGTGCGTCTGGTGCGGCACGAACGCGGTGGTCTGCACCTGGCCCGCGCCGCCGATGGGTCCAAGGATCAATCCTATTACCTGCATGCGCTTACGCCGGCGCTCCTGCAGCGTTGCACCTTCCCCCTCGGTGGGTGGACGAAGGAGCGGGTGCGGGAGGAGGCGCGCCGGCGGGGTCTGCCCGCAGCGGAGACTCCCGACAGCCAGGAGATCTGTTTCGTGCCCGGAGGCGACCGCATCCCCCTGACCGGCCGGGGACGGGGCCCCGGCGAGATCGTCGAGTCGACGGGACGGGTGATCGGACACCACCGCGGTCTGCCCTTCTATACGGTGGGGCAGAGAAGGGGCCTGGGGGTGGACCGCGGCGGTCCGTGGTTCGTGACCGCCCTCGATCCCCGCTCGAACCGGGTGCAGGTGGGGGGGGAAGCCGAGCTTCTCCGTCATCGTCTGCACTGTGACGATGCCTGGTTGCGCGATCCCCTCGACGGTGGCCCCGGTCTGGTGGCGCGCACCCGTTCCCGCCATACGGGGCGGCCGGTACGGCGCCTCCAGCGGGATGGAGCGAAGTTGTCGGTGGAGTTGGCCGAACCGGACCGTGCACCGGCTCCGGGACAATCGGTGGTCCTGTACCGGGAGGGGGTCGTCGTCGGAGGCGGCCGTCTCGAGGAGACAGAATGAAGAAGAAGGCAGTTCGAATCGTCGTGGTGATCGCGGTGGTGCTCCTGCTCGCGGTGGTCGCGGTGCGAAGCCTGGTTCCCGCGGACGCGGTGAAGGATTTCCTCTTCGCCCAACTGGAGGCGCGCACCGGCCTGCGGGCCACCGCCGAGGAAGCGAGCATCCGCTTCCCCTGGCCGGTGGGACTGCGCCTGAAGGGCCTGACCATCTCGGGGGGAGACACCAGTCGTCCCGGGATGCCCAGGGTGGAGGGGGAGATCGAGGAACTCACCGCCACCGCCGATCTGTGGTCGCTGCTGAGGAAGAGGCCCCAGGTGCAGGAGATCCGTCTCGAGAGCCCACGGCTGGAGCTGTGGATGGACGCATCGCCGGCGAAGAAGGGCGGGACGCCCGGGCCCGGAGCGGTTGGGGATTCCACCGCAAACTCCATCGCGCCCGGCGCCATGGCCCTGGCCCTGCTGTCGATCGAGGACGGGCGGATCACCGTGCATGCCGAGGGAGGACGCACTTTCCGGCTCGAAGGCCTCGACCAGCGCGCGCACGCCCGTCTGCTGCCCGACGGCACCTTCACGGCACGGCTGGAGGGCGGCCTGGCCCACTACCGTCAGGATCTTCCCCCGCTGGAACTCTCCGATCTCGCTCTGCGGATGGAAGCCACCGGCCGCCTGCAGCCCCTGCAGCTCCACCTCCGCTTCACCGAGGGCAGCATCGGGGGCGTGCAGTGGGAGGGTCCGGTCGAACTGGAGGACACCGGCGGCCGCGTGCACCTGCACGGCGAGTTGCAGTGGACGGCCGGGGTCGAGGCCCTGCGCCGGAACTTCGCGGCGCTGGACGCGAGCTCCCTTCCCTCGGACCTGCAGTGGGACTACCACAGTGCCGGAGGCACGGTGCGTGGCGAGGGATTCCTGCCCCCGCCGGGCGCGACGCCGCGGCAGTGGCTGGCCCTCGTCTCCGTGCGCGGTGCGGTCGAGGATCTTCGCGTCGGCGCCTACGGGCGCGACGATCTACTGCGCGGAAACCTGGACTTCGTGCAGCAGGGGAACACCCTGACCCTGCACACCGGTGATCTGTCGGTGCCCGGCTGCTCGATGCGCGGGAGCATCGAGATGCCGGTGATGGGGGAGGGCAGTGCCAGCGGGCGTTTCGACGCGGTGGTGGATGCGCAGGCGGCCGAGGAACTGCTGCGTTCGATCTGGCCCGAGCTTCCCGAGAGTCTGCGAACGAAGGCCTCGCCCCCGGAACGATGGCCCGAGGCGGCGGGAAGGGTGGATGGAAGGATCGAGATCTCCATGCCCTGGCCACCGCCGTCCCCGATGCCCGCCGACGCAGTGCGTTCGACGTGGACCATCCACCGCGTGGCGCTTCGGATGCCCTCGCTGCCGGACAGCCTGATCCTCACCGCCGGCCGGCTTCGGCTGGAGGGCAAGGAACTCGAGATCGAGGATCTGCAGTTGTCGGGCCCGGCCATGGAGGGACGGATCGGGGGCCGTCTGCTGAGCGACTCCTCCGGGCGGAACTTCGTGGGGGAGGCTGCCTTCACCCGCATCGACCTCGATCGGCTGATGAGTCGGCCGACGGAGGAATCCCACGCCTCCCTCTCGCCGCGGTGGTGGAAGGTTCCGGAGGCCCGGGCCGCCGGGGCGGAGACGACGATGCCCGCTCCGCCGGAGGATCTCTCGGCCCGGCTGCGGCTGCGCTGCGACCGCCTGCTGACCCGGGGCTATGCCTTCGAGGATCTCCGGGGCGAGCTGGATCTGCAGGACCAGGTGATGGAGCTCGACGATCTCACGGCCCGGCTCGGCGACGGGCACCTGAGCGGACAGGCACGGATCGACTGGAAGGCCCCGCAACCGCGATGGACCCTGCAGACCCGGGTGGAGGCCTTGCCCTCGCAGGAGATCCTGGCTCCCCTGGCGCCGCGATTGGCTTCGGCCCTGAGCACCGTGCTCGCCGGCCGGCTGGAGCTGGCGGGTGCCATGGGCGAGGATGGACGGCAGATCCTCTCGGCCCTCAGCGGAGAGGCGACCCTGAAGGGGGGCGCGGGCAAGCTGATCACCGCCCAGTTGCTGGGGAAGGGCCTGGCTTCCCTGCCGGCCGGAGCGGCGGCGAAGTTGAACGAGATCCCATTCCACGAATTCCTGACCCATCTGCAACTCGATCAGGGTCGCGTGCACTTCGACGAGACGGTCCTGAAGGGGCCGACCCGTCTGCAGGCCAACGGCTGGGTGGGCCTCGACGGCCGGGTGGACTATCACCTGGAGGTGAAGCTGCCGGCCCAGGAGAAACTCGACCTGGGTTCGCTCACCCCCCTGGTGGAATTCCTGCGCACCGAGGACGGGCGCATCACCATCCCCGTCCACGTCGAAGGCGACGGAAGCAAGCCCTCGATCTCCCTGGAGCTGGACAGCGCCCGCAGCCGGGCCCAGGGGGAGGCCACCCGGTCGGTGACCGACAAGCTGCGGGGACTGCTGAAGGGTCTGGGCAAGAAGGGTGGAGGTTGATCGCCACCGCGGTGGCGGACGAAAGCTGCGAGTGGGCCGTCTTGACACCCCCGGGGGGCGGTGCTAGATTGGCTCCTCGCTGCCGGATCCCTGTACGTGTGTTGCAAGCATGCACACGATAACGAGTTACGGCGCTGGGGAGTTTTCCTGGGAAGGGCCCTTGCGCATCCGGGAGGGCTAGACCTAACTGGTAAGGCAGCGGTCTTGAAAACCGCCGGGCTTGCGCCCTTGGGGGTTCGAGTCCCCCGCCCTCCGCCAACTCCCGTGGGAGCGGGGTGTCCGGGTGAACCCCGACGAAGGCAGATGGAAGCAGAGGATCGGGAGAGGTGGCCGAGTGGCTGAAGGCGTACGCCTGCTAAGCGTATGTGTCGAAAGGCACCGAGGGTTCGAATCCCTCCCTCTCCGCCAGAACGGGGCCATGGCCCCAGAAGAAATGCGCCCATAGCTCAACTGGATAGAGCGTTTGGCTACGGACCAGAAGGTTGGGGGTTCGAGTCCTCCTGGGCGCACCATCGAGGGGAAGGGCCGGATGGAGACTGTCCGGCCCTTCCCGCACCCCATCCACCGGAGGATGCCACCATCATGCTTGCGTCGAGAGTCCGGAGCCGGATCCTTCCGGTTCTCCTGCTCGTGTTGGCGATGACCGCGTCAGTGGCGGCCTTCGCACAGGACTCCACGATCACCCATCCAGAGGAGCCCACCGTGTCCGACTCATCCGGCACCCGGGTCGTGATCGAGACCAATCTCGGTTCGATCACCCTTCGCCTGTACGACGAACTCACCCCCAAGACCGTCGAGAACTTCCTGGGCCTGGCCCGCAAGGGATACTACGACGGGGTCATCTTCCACCGGGTCATCAAGGGCTTCATGATGCAGGGCGGCGATCCCACCGGCACCGGATACGGAGGGAAGAGCCTGTGGGGCGAGCCCTTCGAGGACGAGATCGTCGACAGTCTGCACTTCGACCGCCCGGGGCTGTTGGCCATGGCCAACGCCGGACCGGGAACGAACGGAAGCCAGTTCTTCATCACCTTCGCGCCCACGCCCTGGCTCGACGGACGCCACACCATCTTCGGCGAGGTCATCGACGGAATGGATGTCGTCGGCCAGGTGGAGGCGGTGGAGGTCGGCCCCAAGGACAAGCCGGTCGAGGATGTCGTGATCACCAAGGTGGATATCCTCTCCAGCGCGGACGGCCAGTAGCGGAAGCGTTCGGCGTGCGCTGCTTGCGGCGTGACGGCGAAGGCTTCCCCTGCGCCGGCTCCAGCGCAGCCGCCTTCCCCCGCTGAAGCGCCCGTGCAGGGCCGGGAAAGGAAGGGCTCGTGGTGCGGCGTTTCCATCGACTGTGGCGGCTTCGGACGGCGGCCGGCGTTCTCCTGCTCATCGTACTGTTCCCGCCGGCGCCGACGGTGTCGACCGCGTTCGGGAAGGACGGCGCAACGGCCCCGGCCGTGCCGGCGCAGGGCAGCCGGGGTTGGGGTCTCACCGTCTACCACGGCAGCCATCTCGATCGTTTCGAAGTGGAGATCCTCGGTCGGCTCGAGAAGGCCGGCTCCACCGGTGATCTCATCCTCGCCCGTCTGTCCGGATCCCCCCTGGACGAGACCGGTGTCCTGCAGGGAATGAGCGGCAGCCCGGTGTGGGTGGACGGCGAGCTGGTGGGGGCGGTGGCCGCCACCTGGCCCTTCGCCGTCGAGGCGGTGGCGGTGATCCGTCCCATCGCCGAGATGAAGCGTCTGGGCCGTTATCTGCGCGATGGTGGACATCCCACCTGGGCGCCGGGAGCCACCCTGGCCCCGGCTCCGCAGTCGCTCGCCCTGCCTTGGGCGCTGACGCTGGGATGGGATCCGGCGGAGACGGTGGAGGGGATGGGTGACCGGACCGCCACCGAAGGGTCGAAGGGTCTCGACGCGATCTTCCCTGCCGGTGTGGGGGCTTCCCGGCTCCGACTCTGGCCCGAGGGACTCGGCCGCGGTCTGGTGTTCAGCGCGGCGGGGATGGACGGGGAGGTCCTGCAGGCGCTGCAGCAGCGGATCGGATCCCCCCTGGTTCCCGGGATGGCCGGCCCGTCCTCGGCTCACCCCGCCGGGGTTGCGGCGAAGGCATCCGGTGGGAAGGACCGCGGGGGAAGGGATTCCCAGGGGAAGGAGCTCGATGCCGCGGGTCTGCGCGAGGGCGATGCGGTGGCGGTGGTCCTCATCCGGGGCGATGCACAGCTTGCAGCCACCGGCACGGTGACCGAGGTGGACGAGGAAGGTACCGTGCTGGCCTTCGGCCATCCCCTTCTCGCCGCCGGGCCGGTGAGTCTTCCCCTGTACCGGGCCGAGATCATCGGTGTGATGCCGAGCCGTCAGGTCTCCTTCAAGTTCGCCACCGCGACGGAGGAGGTGGGAGCCATGCTCGTCGACAGCCCCGTCGGCATCGCGGGCCGGCTCGGGGTCCGGGCGGACACCCTTCCCGTCGAGGTCCAAGTCCAGGGCGAGGGCGCATCCCACAGTTTCCACTTCGAGGTGGCGCGCCATCCGGTCTTGAGTCCGCCGCTGGTGTACTGGTGCGTGCAGAACTCACTGATGATCGGACAGGATCTCGGCTCGGTCGCCACCGCGCGGGCGGACATCGAATTGACGCTGGCCGACGGCCCGCCGCTGCGGACGCGCGTGGCGTTGACCGGACTGCAGGTCGGTGGACCCCTGGCCCAGGAGATCATGCTTCCGTTGAACCTGCTTGCCTTCAACCCCGGCGAGGCGGTGCGGGTGGAGGCGGTGAAGGTCGAACTCGATCTGCGCGGGGAGATCCAGAGCGCCCAACTGGGGCGGGTGCGGGTGAGGCCGGCCGCCCCCCGCGCCGGCGATACGCTGCAGGTCGGAGTGGAGATCCTTCCCTTTCGCGACGCACCCCGGTGGGTGGAGTTGTCGCTGCCCTTGCCCGAGGATCTGCCCGATGGTCCGTACATCCTGCACCTGAGCGACGGCGGGCGGGCCTTCGCCACCGAACTCGAGCGCGCCCAGGCCCGCTGGGCCTATCCCGGCCTGCGGCAGATCCGCGAGGCCTTCGCCCAGCGCCGCTCCGCCGAGACCCTCAGCGCGGTGCTCTACGGTCGTTCGGCCGCGGCGGTGGTGCGGGGAAGCGAGTGGCGACGTCTTCCTCCCAGCGTCCGGGGGATCGTCGGCCGAGGTCGCGGTGGCGCGGCGGCGGCCTCCGTCGAGGCGGAGGTCTGCGCCCGGGCCGAGACCGCCACCTCCTGGGTGCTCGACGGGGAGCAGGTGTTGACCCTGGAGGTGGGGGGCAAGAGGGACGAGGGCGAGAGCCCCTCGTCCGGTCGGCAGTGAGCCGGGCCGAGGGAGACAGGATCGAAGGCGGCCGTGAACGGGAGTGGCGGCCGGACGGAAGCTTCAGACCGGGAGACGATCGATGCCGCGTGCTCGACTGAGAATCTGGTTGCTGATGACGCTCGCGCTGGCCTGGGCCGGGACGGCCGCGGCGGCGGGCACGGTGAGCGTGATCCACCGGGGCGACGATTTCCTCCAGGGGGAGATGAAGGGTCTGGCCCTCGATGCCGAGGGAAGGCTCTCGCCCGCCCTGTGGCGCAGCCGTCAGTGGAAGACCCCGGCCGCCTACATCTGGTGTCTGGCCCGCGACAGCAAGGGCCGCTGGTACGCCGGCAGCGGTGACTCCGGGGTGATCTACCGACAGAAGGGGGACGAGCTCGAGGAATGGGCGTCCACCGGATCGCTCGAGGTGCTGTCGATGCTGATCGACGGGAAGGATCTGCTCGCCGGCACGGGAATGGAGGGCCGGATCCATCGCATCGATCCCAAGGGGAAGGTCACCCTCGAGGCCGATCTTCCCGAACAGACCATCTGGAGTCTCGCCTCCGCCGCCAGCGGCGGCTGGCTGGCGGGAACCGGTCCGCAGGCCCGTCTCTACGCCGGCCACGGGGGCAAGGTGGAGAAGGTGGCCGAGTTTCCCGCCGCGAACCTGATGGACCTGATGACGGACGGGCAGAGCGTGTGGATCGCCACCCAGGGTCCGGGGCTCCTGTACCGCATCGAGGGTGAGGTGCACGGGACACCACGCCTGGTCTTCGAGGCTCCCGACGAGGAGATCCGGCGCGTGGTCTCCGATGGGGCCGGCGGGGTCTATCTGCTCACCCTCACCGCCGCCGATGCCGGCAACGCGGACGGTCAGGGGGAATCGGACACGCCGCGCAGCCGCATCCTGTGGTTCCCAGGCGAGGGCGGACGTGAGGTGGTCTACCAGAGCTCGAGTCCCCTGCTGAGTCTGGTGCGGTTCCGTGACGGATCGCTGCTGGCCGGAGAGAGCCAGACCGGACGCCTGCACCACATCGATCCCGCCCGGGGCAAGGGGGTCGTGTGGGGTGACCTGGAGGGAGCCGATCCCCTGGTGCTGGCGGTCGACGAGGAGGGAACGGTGGTGGTCGGTGCGGCCAATCCGGGCAGCGTGTTCCTCTTGCACCGGGCCGCGCGTCACCGGGGCGAGTACACCTCGCCGGTGGTCGAAACCAAGGGTGTGGTGGCCTGGGGACGGCTGCAGATCGAATCGGAGGGAGGAAAGGTCCGGGTCCAGGCCCGCAGCGGCGTGCGCGCGGAGGCCGACTCGAGCTGGAGCGCGTGGACACCGTCGGCCGCGCCGACGGAGGCGCTGGACTGTCCGCTCGCGCCCTATCTGCAGTATCGGCTCCTGCTCGAGGGCGGGGACGATCCGGCCCGGGTCCATGCGGTGCGGGTGAGTTGGCGCGAGCGCAACCTGGCCCCGAGGATCCAGGAGATCCGGGTGGAAGGCCCCGAGGCCGCACTCTATGCGGGAGGGGCCAATGGCAATCCCCCGTCCCCGGTGAGCCAGCGCTTCGAGGACGGACTGACGGTCGAGTATTCCATCTATCCTCCACCGCACAAGGCCGAGCCCGAACGCAGCGCCTGGGCGCGGGGTCTGCGGACCCTGCGCTGGTCGGCCGACGATCCCAACGGCGATCGTCTCCGCTACCGGGTGCAGGTGCGCGCACTGGATGGGGACGGCTGGTACACCCTGGGTGAGGAACTCGAAGCCGAGGTCTTCGCATGGGACACGCGCTCCTTCCCCGATGGACCCTATCGGGTGCGGGTGCGGGCCGACGACGGTCTGGACAATCCCATCGGCGCCGAGCGCAGCAGTGAGGAGATCAGCGGAGTGATCCTGGTGGACAACACGCCGCCCCGGGTGCGCCGCTTCGAGTGGGTGGACCGTGGGAAGGGTACCCTGCGGGGCGAGGTCAGCGACGAGGGTTCCCCCCTGGTCTCCCTGTCGATCCGCGAGGGTGAGGGCGAGTGGCGGCCGGTGGAGCCGGACGATCAGGTGCTCGAGGGACCGAAGGAGAGCTTCCATCTCACCCTCCCACCGAAGGCGTCCGGACGGGTGTGGTTGCGGGTGGTCGACGCGGCGGGAAACGTGACGGTGCGTGAACTCGTCGGACCGTGAGGGAGGTGTCCGGAGCCATGGATCGGGACGTCCAGTGGGCCGAGGACGAGCGCTTCATGCGGCAGGCCCTGGCCGAGGCCGAGCAGGCCTTCCAGGAGGGGGAGACCCCCGTCGGCGCGGTCGTCGTCCACGAGGGCCGCATCGTCGGCCGGGGGCACAACCGGGTGGAGGCCCTGGGCGATCCCACCGCCCACGCGGAGATCCTGGCCCTGGGGGCGGCGGCCGAGACCCTCGGTGACTGGCGGCTGAGCGGCTGTACCCTCTATGTGAACCTGGAACCCTGTATCATGTGTGCGGGAAGCCTGCTCCTGGCCCGTCTGGACCGGCTGGTCTACGGGCTCAGGGACGAACGGGCCGGCGCCTGCGGCTCGCGCCTGGACGTCCTGCAGGCCAATCCCTACGCCCACGATGTCCAGGTGCGGGACGGGTGTCTGGAGGAGGAGAGCCGGGCCCTGTTGCAGGGCTTCTATCGGCGTCTGCGAAGGGAATTGCCACCGGCGCCTTGATCCCCGCGCGCAAGACAGTATCATCTAGGTCCGGCCGAAGACGATTCGGCCCCCTTCTTGTGGAGAGATGCGAGAGCGGCTGAATCGGCACGACTGGAAATCGTGTGTACCGAAAGGTACCGTGGGTTCGAATCCCACTCTCTCCGCCATTTTCCTCGATGGCCCGGAAATCGCTCCCCGGGCCGGAGCGTCTCGCGGAGAGGTGCCGGAGCGGTTGAACGGGACGGTCTCGAAAACCGTTGATCCCGAAAGGGGTCCCAGGGTTCGAATCCCTGCCTCTCCGCCATTCCATCGCGTCTGCGCCTAGAGCGGCTGCAGACGGACCAGCAGGGCGCCGGCTCCTCCTTCGTGGGCCGGCGCCTCCTCGTATCCGGCCACGAGCTCGGGATGGGCGTCGAGCCAGTCGCGGACCGCCGGAGCGAGGATCGGCCGCCCGCCGGGCGAGTGGTGGCCCTTGCCCACCACCACGATCAGCTCCTCGTCGCCGAGACGGCGCCGGGCCTGGAGGAAACGGCCGAGGGTCTCCAGCGCCTGTTCCAGGGGCATCTTCCGCAGCATGAGGTGCGGACGGCGGGGTGGGGGCGGCGGATCGGCCGCAGCATGCCGCCGGGGGTGGGAGCGGTGGGTCCGGGACGAGCGGTCGGCCTCCTCGGCTTCCTTGGACCGGGGAGGGGGGTGCTCGTCCAGGTGCTCGAGGATGGTCTCGTGCACCGGGGTGTCCTCGTGGGTGCGGCTCTTCCTCCGCCGGCGCCTGGCCATGGCATCCTCTCCGGCTGGGGCCTGCAGGGCCCGGGAAATTGACATCGACCATCTCCCATGCTACTTCATAGCGGGCATGGGGATGTAGCTCAGCTGGGAGAGCACCTCGTTCGCAACGAGGAGGTCGGCGGTTCGAGCCCGCTCATCTCCACCATCTATCGTCGACTGCTTCCGCCACCCCGGCCGCGGCCGGGGTCTGCCGTCCCCACCGGGGATTTCGACGGCGGAGGACGACATCTTGGGCCAGGCCCTGCGCAACGTCAGCTTGCTAACCCGGTCAGGACTGGAAGGTAGCAGCCGTATGCGAGTGATGGCGTGTGCCGCAGTCCGCCTGGCCCATCTCTTTCCCGTGGGCAACCTGCCCCCATCCCGTGGCGGTCATGTCCTACCAGGTCCTTGCACGCAAGTGGCGCCCCCAGACCTTCGATGACATCGTCGGCCAGGAGCACGTGACCACGACCCTGGCCAACGCCCTGGCCAAGGGCCGGGTCGCCCACGCCTATCTCTTCTGCGGTCCCCGCGGCTGTGGCAAGACCACCATGGCCCGCCTGCTGGCCAAGGCCCTCAACTGCGACGAGGGGCCGACGCCCACTCCCTGCGGGAAGTGTCCTTCCTGCGTGGGCATCGCCGAGGGCAACTTCCTCGATGTGCTCGAGATCGACGCCGCCTCGCACACCGGCGTGGACAACATCCGCGAGCTGCGGGAGAACGCCCAGTACCAGCCGAGCGCGGGCAAGAAGCGCATCTTCATCATCGACGAAGTGCACATGCTCAGCAAGGGCGCGTTCAACGCGTTGTTGAAGACCCTCGAAGAGCCGCCCGAGCACGTCCACTTCATCTTCGCCACCACCGAACCCTCGCGCATTCCGCGCACCATCCTCTCGCGTTGCCAGCGATTCGACTTCCGCCTGTTCACCCTGGATGAGTTGAAGAGCCGTCTGCGCACCATCGTCGACGCCGAGAAGCGCGAGGTCGACGACGAGGCGCTCGAACTGCTCGCCGCGATGGCCGAGGGCAGCATGCGCGACGCTCTGAGCCTGCTCGACCAGGGACTCTCCTCGGTGGAGGGCAAGCTGGAGAAGGAAGCGGTGATGCAGCTCTTCGGTCTGGTCGGACCGGAGAGCTACCTGCGGCTGATCGACGCCATCGTGGAGAAGGACAGCCGGGCCGCGCTGGATCTCACCGAGGAACTCAACCACGCCGGTTTCGATCTGGTTGATTTCGCCCGGGGTCTGGTCGGGTGGTTCCGCGATCTGTTGCTCATGAACCTCGACGAGGAACTGGCGGCGCGGGTGGAGAAACCCGAAGCGGTCAAGCAGCGCATGCGGGAACAGGCCCGCCGTTTCCCGACCGAGGATCTGCTCTATCTCACCCAGCGCGCCGCGGACAACTACGGGCGCCTGGAACGGGCGCCGCATCCCCGCTGGCTGCTCGACGCCCAGGTGGTCGAGTACACCCGCCTGGAGAGCCGCGTCCTGCTGAGCGAGATCCTGGGACGGCTCGCGGCGGGCGGGGACGGTGGTCCGGAGGGAACGGTTCCGCCGCCGGTCCAGGAACAGGGCTCCCTCCAGGGGGGCAAGGTGTCCGGAGGGAGCGGTCGCGGAGGCGCGCGCGCGGCGGCCGATGTGGAGGATGGCGCGCGTGCGGAGGGCATCGCTCCCATGTCGTCTGTGCCGAGGCAGCGTCCGGCACGGCCGGCCGCACGGGTGGAGGAGGGGGGGTCGATGGTCGCCGGCGGCAGCGGGGTCCCCGTTCCGGCCGCCGATGTCCAGACTCCGGCCGGTGGCGCCCAGGCTGCGGCCGGCGGCGGGCTGGCCCAGGCCTTCCGCCGTCTGGCGGAGGCGGCGCATCGGGAGAATCCGGCGGTGGCGAGTCTCCTGGTGCGGGCGGCTCCACGCCTGGAGGGCGAGCGCCTGTCGTTGACCTTCGCCCTGGACGACGAGTTCTCCCGCAGTCAGCTCCAGGATCGGCGCATCCTCTCCTGGCTCTCGGGCCTGACGCCCTCCTGTTTCGGCCGCCGACTGGAGATCGAGGTCATCGCCGATTCGCTGCAGGCGGAGGAGGAGAGTCTGCGGGCCCACGTCCAGAGGGACGTCGCGCCCACCGCCGGCCAGGAACTGGAACGCCTGGCCCGGGAGAACCCCGGCCTGCGCCATCTTCTCGAGAAGCTCGGCGGTCGTCTGGTCGATGGGAGCTGAGCGCGATTCCCCACCCTACCTACCCCCGATGAGGACGACGACATGGACATGAATCAACTGATGAAGCAAGCCCAGCAGATGCAGGAGCAGATGCGCAAGGCGCAGGAGGAACTGGCCCGTCAGACGGTGCAGGCCGAGAGCGGCGGGGGAATGGTCCAGGTGACGCTCAACGGCAAGCAGGAGCTCATCGCCATCCACATCGATCCGCAGGCGGTCGACCCCGAGGAGGTCGATTTCCTGGAGGATCTCATCCTTGCCGCGATCCAGGAGGGGCAGAAGAAGGTCGCCCGGATGACCGAGGAATCGATGGGACGGATGACCGGAGGCCTCGATCTCTCCGGCCTCTTCTGAGGAGGCTTCGATGGATCACCTGTCCCTGGGCTCCCCGCGGCTGGAACGTGTGGTCAAGCTCTTCGCGCGCTTTCCCGGAATCGGCCGAAAATCCGCCACGCGGATGGCCCTGCACCTGTTGGCCTCCGGTGAGGAGTTCCCGCGGGATCTCTCCGAGGCCCTGCTGGACATGGCCGCCCACGTGCGGAACTGCGAACGCTGCGGGGCGATTTGCGAGGGCCCGCTCTGTGATCTCTGCCTCGATCCGCGCCGCCAGCCGGCCCAGCTCTGCGTGGTCGAACAGCCGACGGACATCTTCTCCCTGGAGCGGGCGGCCGTCTTCCACGGCCTCTATCACGTCCTCGGTGGCCTGCTCTCGCCTCTGGACGGGGTCGAACCCGGCGATCTGAGGCTGGAGGCCCTGCAACACCGGGTCCGCGAGGAGGAGGTCGAGGAGGTGGTGCTGGCCCTGCCGGGCAGCGTCGAGGGCGAGGCCACTGCCCTGTACGTGGCCCGTCTGCTGGAGGACAGCGGGGTCCAGGTGAGCCGGCTGGCCACGGGAATCCCCGTCGGCGGCCATCTGGACTTCGTCGATGACGTCACCCTGGAACGGGCGTTTTCCGGCCGCAGGCCCCTGCAGGGCTGATTCCGCCCCATCCCGCTCCTGCTGTCCTCCGGGGGGATTCCCCCTTCCCAGGAGGCTTCGACCTTCTCTGTGCATACTTCTTGCGTGTCGCCGGGTGGTCCACGGGGGGAGGACTTCGTGGCGGAGCGCAAGGGCAGCGCCTTCGGGAATGCCGTCTCTGCGTGTCCGGGGAATCATGAATCTGCGCAAACCATTGTATCGTAATGGTTTGCGTGGACCTCAGCAGAGTGAGGCGGCAATGGTCAAGGCCGACTGGTCGATTTTCGAAGAGGACTACTGGGCGATCAACAGTGTTCTTTCCGATCTGCTCAAGAGCAGCAATTCACGCTCGACGCTGCTCATCGATCGGACGGGGCAGTTGATCAGCAACATCGGCACCGCTCCGGAGTTCGATGTGACGTCCTTCGCCAGCCTCTGCGCCGCCGACTTCGAGGCGAACAACCAGCTCGCCCAGCTCATCGGAGAGAAGGACTTCTCGACGCTCTACCACCAGGGCACCGAGGAGAGCATGTACCTGAGCAAGATCGTCAACGATGTGATCCTGGTCGTCCTGTTCGACAAGAGCACGACGCTGGGATTGGTGCGGCTGAGGGTGAAACGGGCGGTCGACGAACTGGTGACCATCGTCCAGAACCTCTTCGAGAAGCTCGAGTACCGGAACGAGGAATACGACGCACCGCTCGTCGACGACGATTTCACCAAGGAAGTCGAAGCCGAGATCGACAGCCTCTTCGCAGACTAGCCACCCGGGGGAAGTATCCGTGTCGCTGATCAACTACAGCTCGCGCGAAATCAACTGCAAGATCGTCTACTACGGTCCTGGTCTGGGTGGGAAGACCACCAACATCCAGTACGTCTACGACAAGGTCTCTCCGGAGACCAAGGGCAAGCTGGTGACCCTGGCCACGGAGATGGACCGTACACTGTTCTTCGACTTCCTGCCGCTGGAGCTGGGGACGGTCAAGGGCTTCAAGACCCGTTTCCATCTCTACACGGTTCCCGGTCAGGTCTACTACAACGCTTCGCGCAAGTTGATCCTGCGTGGGGTTGACGGCATCGTGTTCGTGGCCGACAGCGATGAGAACCGCATCGACGCGAACATCGAGAGCCTGTACAACCTCCACGAGAACCTGGCCGAGCACAACCTGAAGCTCGAGGAGCTTCCCTTCGTCATGCAATGGAACAAGCGCGATCTGCCCAACGCGCTGCCGGTCCCCGAACTCGAGGAAGAACTCAATCCCCAGAAGTACGAGACGGTCGAAGCGGTGGCGGTGAAGGGTCAGGGTGTCTTCGAGACGCTCAAACAGGTTTCGAAGATGGTGCTCCACAAACTCAACTAGACCGGTCGATCCGGCCGGGCGGATGCACCATCCAGCTTCGGGCGAGGCGCCCCTCCCCACCGCCGGTCCTCACACCGGCCCCGGGTCGAGGGGCGCCCATCTCTTTCCCCACTCGCCGAAGCCGCGCTTCCACTTCTCCGTCTACTCGCCGTGCCGGGTGTACACCCGGTAGCGCTCGTTCACGCCCACCCGTTGGAAACCGCACTGCGCCGCCTCCGAGAGCGCCTTGTCGGTCTGCGCCCCGAAGTCCCGCAGACACCAGCCGTCGATGTCGAAGCGGCGGGAGTTGAAGCAGATGACCTCGGGGAAATCCAGGTGGTGCCCGGCCTCGCTGACGAAGCCGGTGAGGGTCCGGCGCTTGTAGACCTCGTCGGCCGGCAGGTTCAACAGCAGGAAGCGTTCGTCGTAGAAGCGGGTGAAGAGTGGATAGACGCGCTTCTCGAAGGTGGGTACCCACGCCGCCACCGCCTCGGGGGCGACGACACGGGAGTCCTCGTCGACGTTCTCCACCAGACAGCGCGCGGCGGCGTAGTCCTCGGGCGGGGCCTTCACCTGGGGCGGCCAGTGCCACCAGGTGTCGTTTCGGGAGGACAGGGGGGAGGTGGTCCTCGACTGGGGGATGAGCACGGCGGCCGCCAGCACGGCCAGGATCCACGAACCCTTCCTCCATCGCCATCGAGAGGCGAGCATCGCCGGCGCGCTCAATCCGACCGCCATGATCGCCGGCAGGGGAAGGATCCAGAAGGCGCGGAACCACAGCTCGCGGCTCGACGGGGTGGTGGCGAAACGCCGCACCGCGGCCGGATTGAAGGCCACGAAGAAGGCCAGTGGCAGCAGGATGAGGATTCTCGCCACCCTTCGGTCCCGCGGCACGCTCCACGCGAAGAGCGCGAGGAAGAGGGCGAGCAGCCGCATGCGGTCCTGGCCCAGGACCATCTTCATCGCATGGTCGAGCACCTCGAAGGGCGTGTGTCCCGGATCACTCGCGTTCTTGAAGCGGGCCAGCGCCTCCGCGCTGTGCTGCATGGGAGCGGCCATGATCCCGGCCAGCAGCAGCGGGTGGACGGAACAGAGCAGGCCCACGAGGAACCAGCGGTTCCACCGTCCCCTCCATGCCCCGACGAGGATGATCCATGCGACGGGGACCACCGCCAGTCCGCTGAAACTCAGGCCCATCGCCGTGGTCTGTGCGGCCCACAGGGCCAAGGCCCGCGCCGGCGAGGGGGCGGCGGCGTAGCGCAGGGCCATCGCCGCCACCAGGGGCATGCCCACCGTCAACAGCACGCCCTTTCCCTGGTGCAGGCGGACGAAGGCGAAGTTCCCGTAGGCGGCGTGCCCGTCCCCCAGACTCAGCAGGAGGGCCAGGGTGATCACGGTGGCCACGAGCCAGTGTTCGGGCAGCAGGCGGCGCAGCAGGAGGGCCCAGGCGAAGGGGGCGAGGAAGGCGGCCATCGCCGCCAGCGCCCAGTGCAGCGAGAGCAGGGGAGCCAGGCCGGTGATCCGGCTGAAGGCCGCCGCGGCCGCCTCGAAGGAATGGGTCTTGTAGGCGGGCAGCATCAACGGCGCCCCTTCGATGCCGAAGATCCCGTCGTGCTGGAGGAAGGGTTCGCCGGGAGAACCGGCGGCGCGGGCGACCACGTTTCCGTAGAAGCAGTCGTCGGTGTCGGCGTGATGGGCGGCCAGCGTGAGCACCACCAGCGCCAGGGCGATCGCCGTGAGAAGGGCGAGGTCGCGTCGTCGCGGCGGCGGGGCGATGCGATCCACCTCCGTTCCGTCGCCGCGCCGCTTCCATGCGTAGGTGTAGATGAGAGCGGCGGTGAGGAAGGTGATCGCGGCGGCGGCGAAGGAACCCGGCTCTTGGGTCTGGGCGTAGACCCCCACCGCCAGAAGGGCGCCGACGGCGGCCACGCCCATCTTGGGAAGCATCGGCTGCAGCCCGCCGGAGCGGTCGATCGCCGGGGCGGGCTCTGCGGCCGGGTCCGATGTCCCTCTTCCGCTCGAGCCCCCTTCGCCTTCCTCCTCCTCACCAATCCACTGCCGCAGCAGCGAGGGCCTTCCCCCGAGGCGGCGTCGCCCCTCGACGAGGATCAGTCCGAGCAGGAGGAGGGCATAGGCGACGATCAAGGTGTCCAGGGACAGACGCCACCACACCACCAGGTTGCAGAGCACGGTCCAGGCGGCATAGAGGAGGACGGCGACGGTGCACAGTCCCGGAATGAGCGCAAGGCGTTTCAAACCCTTCTTCCCTTCACTCCGGGCCCACGCGCGGACCCATTGTCCATGTGTAGCGGATGAACGCGGCAGGGGACAAGGGAAGTCTCTGTGTCTTGACCCCTCCTCCGGGCTTCCCTAGGGTGGCATGGGTGGCGTGCGGGTCGACGAAGACGGGGTGGATTCCCGCCCCGGCGGCGATCCGGCTTCTCCAAGGTGGTGTCCATGCAACGCTGGTTCGGACGGATCTTCGGAACCTTCTTCGGGGTGGGTTTCATTCCCATCGTGCCGGCCACCTGGACCAGTCTGGTCGTCGCCGTCCTCTTCCTGGTGATCCCCATCGAGGGGCTCGGCGTCCAACTCGCCTTTCTCGTCTTCACGGTGGTGGTGGGCGTGCCGGCCTGCGGTTTCCTCGAGCGCGAGTTCGGGGAGGATCCCGCGCAGGCCACCATGGACGAGGCGGCGGGCATGGCCGTCTCCCTGCTGGCCGTCCCCTTGACCCCGGTGAACGTGCTGGTCGCCTTCCTCCTGTTCCGTCTGCTCGACGTGGTCAAACCGCCTCCGGCCCGCAGGGCCGAGGGTCTTCCCGGCGGGTGGGGGATCATGGCCGACGATCTCATGGCCGGCGTCTACACCCGTCTGCTCATGGTGGTCTGGCTGTGGCTGATCTGAGGAGATCCCGTCAGGTGGCATTGGTCATGGTCGGCGACGAGCTGCTCGATGGCCGCACCCCCGAGAGCAACTCGCGCTACATCATCGAACGGCTGCGGCGGAAGCGGGCCCGGGTGGGATCGATCCGCATCGTCCCGGACCGTCTGGAGGCCATCGCCCGGGCGATCGAGGCCGCCTGGCGCGAGTCGGTGGCGGTGGTCGTCAGCGGCGGGCTCGGACCCACCGCCGACGACATCACCCGGCAGGCCCTCGCCCGGGTGGTCGGGGAGGAGCTGGTGGAGGACGAGGAGCTGGTCGATCAGCTCCGGCGCCGCTACCGCGAACGCGGCCGCTCGATGGCCCACAGCAACCTGCGCCAGGCCCTCCGCACTCCCAGTGGACGTCCCATCGCCAATCCCCGGGGCACCGCTCCCGGACTGCTGCATCTGCACGAGGGGGTTCCCTTGATCCTGCTGCCCGGCGTCCCCGCCGAGTTGCGGGCGATGTGGGAGACGACGGCCGAGGCGGTCGTGCTTCCCCTGGTCGAAGGCAGCGCGCCCGCGCTCGTGCGTCTGCGCACCGCCGGTCTGCCCGAGTCGCGGGCGGCCGATCGGGTCGCCGGCAGCGGAATCGAATCGTCCGAGCTGGAGGTGGGTTTCTGCGTGACCCCCTTCGGGGTGGACATCCTGGTGCAGGGGCGGCACGAGGAGGTCGATCCCACCGAGGGCGCGCGGATCTTGATCGACGCCCTCGGATCCGATCTCTACGCCATCGGGGAGACGGGTCTGGACGAGGTGGTCCTGGACGAACTGATCCGACGCGGTGAGACGGTGGCGGTGGCCGAGTCGTGCACCGGCGGCCTTTTGGGGGGCGCGTTCACCGCGGTGGCCGGAAGCAGCCAGGCCTTCGTGGGTGGCATCGTCGCCTACGCCAACGAGGTGAAGATGCGCGAACTCGAGGTTCCCGAGTCGCTCCTCGTGCAGCACGGCGCCGTCAGCGCCGAATGTGCGGCCGCGATGGCCGAGGGCGCGCGCCGGCGTCTGGGCTCGAGCTGGGCGGTGGCGGTGACCGGCGTGGCCGGACCCGGTGGGGGCACTCCGGAGAAACCGGTGGGCACGGTCCACCTGGGCCTGGCCGGCGAGGGCTCCACCCGGACCCGGCTCCTCCAGCTGCCGGGCGACCGCGAGCAGAACCGCCGGTGGAGCGTCGCCGCGGCCCTGGACCTCTTGCGCCGGGAGATGAAGGCGCCGGTGGCGGGAAGCCTTCCCACCTAGGACGATGCGCCTCTTCCTCGCCGTCACCCCCCCGGAGAACCTGCGCCGCGAACTCGGCGTGCTGCTGCCGCAGTGGACGGAGGAGCTGGGGGGACGATGGCCGTCCCCGGAGAACCTGCACCTGACCCTGGCCTTCCTCGGCGAACTGGAGGAGGGGCGAAGGGAGGCGATCGAGGCGGCGGCCGATGCGGCGGCCCACCGTCCGGCCTTCGCGGTGGAGTGGGGAGGATTGGGCGTGTTCCCGTCGTGGCGCGCGGCGCGCGTGGCCTACCTGGGCGTGCAGGAGGGGGAGGAGCGCCTCGCTGCCCTGGCCCGGGAGCTCATCGCGGCCCTGCCGGCGGATCTGCGGCCCCGGCGGCGTCCCTTCCGCGCCCACCTGACGGTGGCCCGCTTCCGCCGCCCGCCCCGCCAGGAGGATCTGCGGCGTCTGGCCGCCGAGCTGGCCCCTCTGTCCTGGAGCAGCCGGATCGAGGCGATCGAATTCTTCGAGAGCCGTCTGCACCCGGACGGTGCGCGCTACCGGCTCCTGTCCCGTCACCCTCTGGAGGGTTGAGGGCGCATTGGCGGCTGTCTTGCGCCGCACCGGCGGCCGTGGTAGAGTGCGGCGCGCGGTGTCAGGTCTCCCCGCCCCACGGACCTGTCCCCCCGAAACCAACCTCCCGGACATTTCATCAACGCTTCCACCAGGAAGGGAGATCATGGCCAAGGATCCCAGAGACGAGCGCCTCCAGGCCCTGGAACTCACCCGGGCGCAGATCGAGAAACAATACGGCAAGGGCGCTCTCATGCGACTCGGCGATGAGGGCGCGGTCGAGGACGTCATTCCCATCTCCACCGGCAGCCTGGCCCTGGACATCGCCCTGGGCATCGGCGGCCTTCCCCGCGGCCGCGTGGCCGAGATCTACGGACCCGAGGGCAGCGGCAAGACCACCGTCTGCCTGAGCGTCATCGCCAACGCGCAGAAGGAAGGCGGCATGGCCGCGTTCATCGACGCCGAACACGCCATGGATCCGACCTACGCGCGCAAGCTCGGCGTGGACGTCGACAACCTCCTGGTGAGCCAGCCGGACACCGGCGAGCAGGCGCTGGAGATCGCCGAGATGCTGGTGCGCAGCGGTGCTCTCGATGTCATCGTCATCGACTCGGTGGCTGCACTCGTCCCCCGCGCGGAGATCGAGGGCGAGATGGGCGACCAGCACGTCGGACTGCAGGCGCGGCTGATGAGCCAGGCCCTGCGCAAGCTCACCGGGGCGATCAAGAAGACCAACACCCTCGTGCTCTTCACCAACCAGATCCGCATGAAGATCGGGGTGATGTTCGGCAATCCGGAGACCACTTCGGGCGGCAACGCCCTGAAGTTCTACGCTTCGGTGCGTCTGGACATCCGCCGCATCGGCGGCATCACCGAGGGCGAGAAGGTCACCGGCAGCCGGGTGCGGGTGAAGGTGGTCAAGAACAAGGTCTCGCCTCCGTTCAAGAAGTGTGAGTTCGACATCCTCTACGGCGAGGGCATCTCCCGCGAAGGCGATCTCATCGACCTCGGTGTGGAGGCGGGGGTGATCCAGAAGAGCGGAGCGTGGTTCTCCTATGGCGAGGAGCGTCTGGGTCAGGGCCGCGAGAACGTGCGTGTCTTCCTGAAGGAGAACGCCGACCTGCGCGACCGCATCCAGAACGAGGTCTTCGAGCACTACGAGATCCAACCTCCCTCCCCGCGCAAGAAGGACGAAGCGCCGACGAGCCAGCCCAAGCCCACTTCGGAGAGTGGGCGGGGTCGGGGCCGCAAGGCGAAGAGTTCGGCGGCGTGATGGAAGACTTCCCGAGGATCGAGGTGGTCGCGTGGGAGGAGGATCCCGAGCGCGGCCGCCTCACGATTCGAGCCAGTGACGGGACCACCTGGGAGGTGGCCCCGTCCGCGCCTGAGGTGGGCGAACTCGGATTGGGCTCGCCCGTGGACGATGCAGTGCGGCGGGCCCTGGATGCGGCGGCCTCCCGCAAGGCGGTGGCGAGGGATGCGATGCGTCTGCTCGGCCGCCGTTTCTACTCGCGCCGCCGTCTGCGCCTGCGTCTGCTCCAGAAGGATCATCCCGAAGCGGCGGTCGAGGCGGTGCTCGACGAACTCGCCGCGCAGGGTCTGCTCGACGACCGCCGTTTCGCCGCCGCCTGGTGCCGCGACCAGCTCGCGCGCCGGCCGGTCGGCGCGCGCTGGCTGCGCAGCGGTCTGCGCGACCAGGGTGTGGACGACGGAGCGATCGACGAGGCCCTGGCCGAACTCCTGCCGCCGGAGCGGGAGGAGGAGGCCTGCCGCAAGGCCCTCGCCTCCCGGCACTATCCGCTGCACGAGGACCGGGACCGGGCGCGGGCCCTGCGCTTCCTGGCCAGCCGGGGATTCCCACCCGCGCTGTCCCGGCGCGTGGTCTTCGACGAGGCCGATCGCCTGCGCCGGGCGGAGAAGGCCGAGTGAACGGAATGGAAGGCTCCTTCTCCGGGGATCTGCGCGTGGCGCTCGTCCACGACTGGCTCAACGGCTACCGCGGCGGTGAGAAGGTCCTCCACGAACTCTGCCGGATCTTTCCCCAGGCCGAACTCTTCACCCTCTTCCACGTGAAGGGTTCGAGTCACCCGGAGATCGAGGACCGTCCCATCCACACCTCGTGGATGAACCGCCTGCCCGGCGTCCGCAGCCGCTACCGCTACCTGCTTCCCTTCTTCCCCGCCTGGGTCGACCACCTCGACCTGCGGCGTTTCGACCTGGTGGTGAGCACCAGCCACTGCGTGGCCAAGGGGGCGCGCGCGCGCGAGGGGGCGGTGCACATCTGTTATTGTCACACTCCCATGCGTTACGTCTGGGATCGTTTCGAGGATTACTTCGGAAATTGGCGGGGGTTGAAGCGACGCTTCATCGAGTGGGAGGCCCGGCGGCTGAGAGCGTGGGATCGTCGAAGCGCACGCCGGGTTGATTACTTCATGTCCAATAGTCACTTTGTCCGCCAGCGGATCCTTCGCTACTGGCAGGTCGATCCCGAACGGGTGGAGGTTCTCTTTCCTCCCGTCGATCTCGATGTCTTTCCTCCCGTCGACGGATCCGTCGAGCGGGAGGACCGCTACCTCGTCGTGTCGGCCCTGGTCCCCTACAAGCGGGTGGATGTGGCGGTGGAGGCCTGCGCGCGCAGCGGCCGGCGGCTCACCGTGGCGGGCAGTGGTCCGGAACTGCCCCGTCTGCGGCAGCTCGTGCACGAGCTGGGTGCCGACGACCGCATCGAACTGCGGGGCTTCGTCCCCGATGGGGAGCTTTCCTTGTTGATGGCCCGCCATCGGGCCTTTCTCTTCCCTCAAGTGGAGGATTTCGGTATCACTCCACTGGAGGCGGCGGCCAGCGGTCTGCCGGTGGTGGCCTACGGTGAGGGCGGGGCCCTGGATACGGTGGTGGACGGGGTGACCGGCCGCCTGTACACCGAGCCGGGGGTCGAGGGTCTGATCCACGCGCTGGATGCATTCGAGGCCGACGACCGCAGCTGGGATGCAGAGGCCATGCGGAAGCATGCGGAGGGTTTCTCCCGCTCGCTCTTCCGCCGCCGGCTCGAGGAGGCCCTGGCCGGAGCCCTGCGCCGTGCTTCGAGGTGAGATCATGGTCGAGGTGAAGGATCACAGGCGGCATGATCTGTTGCGGCCCACGCTGTTCCTGATCGGCGATCTCCTCGCTCTCGAATCGGCCTTCCTGCTCAGCTATTACGTCCGCTTCCTCTCGGGCTGGTTCCTCGTCCCGCTCGGCGTTCCCCCCTTCGGCCCCTATCTGTGGACCAGTTTCATCCTCCTGGTCATCTGGGTGGGCATCTTCCACGCCAACGGCCTGTACGACCCGACTCGCCGCAGCTCCCTGGAGGACGACCTGGCCGGTCTCTTCCGCGGTGTGGTGCTTGGCAGTCTCACCGTCCTGGCCCTGGCCTTCTTCGTGCGCCAGCTCAGCTACTCGCGCAGTTTCTTCGGCATCTTCTTCTGGATGAGCTTCATCTTCCTCGTGCTCGAGCGCGCGGTGGTACGCCTCGTCCTGCGCCGTCTCTTCCATCGCGGAATCGGAGTGCGCAGGGTGCTGGTGGTGGGGGACAGCCCCATGGGCAAGAAGGTCGTCGAGACCTATGCGCGTCTTCCCGGCCTGGGCTACCGCGTGGTCTCGGTGTTGAAGAGCACCGATCCGCGGCAGGTCGAGGAGGAAGTGTTGCGGACCGGCGCTGAGCTCGTGGTCCTGGCCCTGTCCTTCGAACATCTGAGGGAAGTGGCGGAGATCGCCGAACGGCTCGGTTCGCACCACCTCGACGTGCTCTTCGTGCCGGACATGTATCGCCTGCACGTGAGCCGCATGAGGATGAAGGAGATCGCGGGCATCCCCTTCATCAGCGTACGGGACGTGGGCCTGTCGGGGATGGACCGCATCATCAAGCGCGGCTTCGACATCGTGCTGTCGGCCGTGGCCCTGATCCTCCTCTCTCCACTCCTGCTCGTGTTGGCAATCCTGGTGAAGCTGGGTTCACCGGGCCCCATCCTGTACCGGCAGGAGAGACTGGGGCGGGACAACCGCCGTTTCCAGATGTTGAAGTTCCGCACCATGCGGGTCGACGCCGAGGACGATTCGGGACCGGTGTGGACGAAGGAGAACGATCCGCGCCGGACGCGGATCGGGAGTTTCCTGAGACGATTCAGCCTCGATGAACTGCCCCAGCTCATCAATGTCCTGCGGGGGGACATGAGCCTGGTGGGGCCACGTCCCGAGCGGGCGCATTTCGCCGAGGAGTTCGAGCGGAAGGTGCCGCGTTACCTGGAACGGCATCGCGTGCGCAGTGGTCTGACCGGTTGGGCGCAGGTGAACGGTCTGCGGGGCAACACCCCCATCGAGGACCGCACCCTCTACGATCTGCACTACGTGGAGAACTGGTCCCTGTGGCTCGT
>JAOZPE010000071.1 GCA_029932915.1 Candidatus Krumholzibacteriia bacterium | reverse complement strand
GGCCTGGTCGCGGAAGAAGGCGCCGGCGATGCCCGGCACGTAGACCACGGGAAAGAAGACCGCGATGGTGGTCAGGGTGCTGGCCAGCACGGGCCGGGCCATCTCCCGGCTCCCGGTCTCACAGCAGCGGGCCACCCAACGCCGCTCCGCCGAATAACGGCCGGCGGCCACCGACGCGGGCGCTGTCTCCTCTTCCTTGCGCTTCATCCCGAGGTGGCGATGGATGTTCTCCAGGACCACGATGGCGTTGTCCACCAGCATCCCGGCCGCCAGCGACAGCCCACCCAGGCTCATCAGGTTCAGGTTGACCTTGCCGAAGTACAGCAGACCGAAGGTGATGAGGATGGACACGGGGATGGACACGCCCACCACCAGGGGGCTGCGCAGATCCCTCAGGAAGAAGAACAGCACGAGGAAGGCCAGGGCCGCACCCAACAGCAGCGAATCGCGCAGGCCGCGGAAGCTCTCCCTCACGTAGTCGGCGTCCCGATAGACGAACTCCGAGTGGAAGTCGCCGTACTCGCCGGAGAGCACTTCCAGGCTGCGGTCGACCTTGCGGCTCACCTGGATGGTGTTGGCGGCCGGTTCCTTGTAGATGAGAAGGGACACGACCTGGGCACCACCCAGCAGTGTCGCGCCTTCGAGATCCTTGGTCGCGTCGAAGACCCGCGCCACGTCACCCACCCGCAGGGGACGGCGTCCGGGCCGAGGGAGATTGGTCTGGGCGATCTCGTCGAGGTTCTCGAACTCGCCGGCGATGCGCAGGGAGAGCTCGAGCACACCCTGGCGGATCTTGCCCCCGGGGAAGGAGACGTTCGAACTGGCCAGGGCCCGGCGGATGTCCTCGATGGTGACGTCGTAGATGGCCAGCTTGCGCGGATCGGGCTGAACGAGGATCTCCCGGATCGCCCCTCCGACGACCTCGGCCTGGCTCACGCCGTTCACCTGTTCGAGAGCGGGCTTGACCACTTCCTCGGCGAATTCGGTGAGCGACTGCAGGCGTCGTCCCTCGCCCCGCAACACGAGGATGGAGATGGGCCGGCTGGTCGGATCCCAGCGCAGGATGCTCGGCCGCTGCGCCCCCTCGGGGAAGTCGTCGCGGAAGGCGACCCGGTCGACCGCCTCGCGCAGATGGAGGTTGGCGAAGTCCATCTGCGTGCCCCACTCGTACTCGACGGTGATGGCCGACACGCCCTCGCGCGTGCGCGAGGTCACCCCGCGAACCCCCGACAGCGCGGTGATCACCTCTTCCAGTGGCCGCGTCACCAGACGTTCGAGATCCTCGGCGGGAATGTCCTGATAGGTGGTGATCACCGTCAGGCGCGGATAGACGATCGAGGGCAGCAGGTCGACGGGCAGACGCCGGTAGGAGATCACCCCGAGCAGCACCAGGGCGAGAAAGAGCATGGAGACGGCGATGGGCCGCTGGATCGCCCCCCGCAACATCACGGCTTCCTGTCGAAGGAGGCCCAGGCGTCGGGTGGGGTGACCGTTTTCTTCACCTTGATCCTGGCGTCGTGCGCGAGGGTGAGGTGGTTGGAGACGATGACCGGTGTTCCCGGATCCAGCGGTCCTCCCTGCAGCACCTTCTCGATCTCCACGAAGAGATCGTTGCGCGCCCCCAGGCGCACGTACACCCACTTCGACCGTCCGTCGACCACCTTGAACAGGAGCGGCCGGCCATCGCGGGTGAGGATGGCCTCGCGCAGCACGAGCAGACGGTCGTGGAGGATCTCGCCGGCGATGAGCGCCCGTACGAACATGCCCGGCTTGACCCGGCCGTCCTCGCTGCGCAGGCGCATCAGCACCTGACAGGTGCGCGACTCGGGATCGACGCGGGGACTGATGACATCGACCTTCACCGGCAGGGTGTCGCCCAGGGCAGGGATGGTGAGCAGGGCCGGCCGGCCCACCTCCAGGTTCTTCAGGTCGCTCTCGAGGACGCCCACCTCGGCTTCGATGTCGACGTTGTCGACGAGGGTGGCGAAGACCTGGCTGGCGTTGACCCACTCACCCGGAGTCAGCGTGAGACCGGTCACCACTCCGGAGAAAGGTGCGCGCAGCCGGGTCTTCTCCAGATTGAGCCGCGCCTGTTCCTCGTCGGCGCGGGCCTGGGCCAGGCCGCTGCGCGCTTCGACCAGCTCGCGGCGAAAGCCGCCGGCCGAGACGGCGGCGATGCCCAGGGCGATCTCGCGGTCGAGGCGTTCCTCGTGGGTGATCTCGCCACGCGCCTCCATCTGTGACAACTCGCGGAGCTTCTCCCGGAACAGCCGGGCGCGTTCGTCGTCCTCGGCAAAACCCTTGCCGCCCTCCTCGACCGCCACCTTGCCCAAGGCCTGCAGGTAGCGGCTGTGGGCCTCCTCGATGCGGATGCGGTACTGGCGGTCGTCCAACTGCGCCAACAGTTGGCCCTTCTTCACCCGCTGGCCCTCGCGGACGGCGATGCGCTCGATGGTCCCTGCGAGCTCGAAGCGCAGCTCGGCGGTGCGGCGGGCCCGGATGCTGCCCTCGGCCACCACCGGCACGACCAGATCGCCTCGGAAGGCCTTGCACACCTTGACCGTCACGGGCTTCTCGGTGCGCTTCTTCCTGGCCTTGGTGGTGTCGGCAGAGGAGGATGTGGAAGCGCCCGATCCAGGGGCGGTGGAATCCCCGAGCGCGGCCGAAGACGAAGCGGCCTTGTCCGGCCCGGAGCCGGGGTCGTCGGCCTTCGTTCCGCCGCAGGCAGCCAGGGTGAGGAGAAGGATCAGGGAAACGGTGAGAACGGGGGCCGGGGCGGTGGCCCGACACGCTCGGACGCGGAGGGACATGCAGGGCGTCTCCTGTGATGTGGAAGGCTCAACAGGATATGTGAGGATAACCCAGAATCCTCGATCTGGGAAGTCTACGCAGCAGGGCAGAGAGAGGTTGCGAAGGGGGTGAATTCCAGGATCTCGTGGAGTTCCCGAGCGGCCTGCCCACCTGGGGACAAACGGTTGCGCCCTGCTCGTGAGAACAGGGCGCAGAGCCTACGAACAAGAGTTCTTGGCGTGAAAAGCACACCAGACTCTGATCGGTTACACCATGAGAATATTAGGGTGGAAATGCGGAGCAGATCAAGAGAAAATCTACCGAAGTGGCAGTGGACTGAACAGGAAAGGATCGTCATGGAAGGCACCGTATTGGGCCTCGATCTCGGGGTCACCAGCGTCGGTTGGGCCCTGATCCAGGCAGAGTTCGACGAAGACGGGCGGCAAACCGGGGAAAACGGCATTCTCGCCATGGGGGTGAGGATCTTCGAAGCGGGCATGGACATGACCCGCGGCTTGTCCTCCCGGAATGTGGAAAGGCGGCAAGCGCGCGCGGCGCGAAGGATGCACCAGCGACGCCGCAAGCGCAAAATGAAGCTGCGGCGAATCCTCCAGGAGGCGAAGCTGCTACCGGATACAGAAGAACAGTTCGCCGCCGTCATCGCCCTCGACCCCTACGAGTTGAGAGCCCAGGCGCTGGATCAGCCACTCAAGCCCCATGAACTCGGCCGCGTCTTCATGCACCTGGGCCAGCGGCGCGGCTTCAAGTCGAACCGCAAGAGTGAGCGCGACGCCGAGCACGGCAAGCTGCTCGAGCAGATCACAGCTCTCCAGCAGGAGATGAAGGAGTGTGAGTCCCGCACCCTGGGCGAACACCTCCACAAGCTGAGGGAATGGAATGCCGCAGAGCTGCTCACCGGTGACTTCCGCCTCCGAAAGCGCCACACCTCGCGCGCGATGTACGAACAGGAATTCGATCTCATCTGGGAAACACAGAGCCAATGGGTCGAACAGCTTCGCATACCCGGCCTCAAGGAGCGCGTAAGGGAAGCCATCTTCTTCCAGCGCGATTTCGAGGTCACCGACGAGCGCCGCCAGAAGGTTCTCGAATACGCCAAGAAGGCCCGGCGCGCGCGCGGTTTGCCCGACGATCGAGGTATCCGTCGTGCGAATCTATGGCGCGCCCCTGACGTCGGAAAGTGCCCGTTCGAGCCTGACCAGCCCCGGTGCCCCAAACACGACTGGGTGGCTCAACAGTTCAGGATCTACAAGGAGGTCAACAACCTCCGGGTCATCCCGGCCGACGGATCCGCGGACCGCAAGCTCACGGAGAACGAACGCAAGCTCATCGTGCAACTCCTGTCCACGACACGGGAACAGAAATTCCAGAAGTTGCGCGAGAAACTCAAATTGGAAAGGGACCGATTCAACCTCGAGATCGGAGGCCGCGAAAAGATCGGCGGCAACACCGTCGAGGCGGCCATCGCCAGCGCCTTCGGCAAGAGCACATGGCGCAAGATGTCCGACTCCAAGCGCGACCACATCCGCAAACTGGTCCTCGAACACCCCGACGAGTTCGAGCTCATCGAAAAGCTGGAAGCCGAAGGCCTGAGCCGGGACAAGGCGCAGAAGCTGGCAACCCTGCAGACCGGCGGCGCTCTCATGCGCCTTTCCAAGAAGGCCATGCAGAAGATGTTGCCGTTCCTCGAACAGGGGATGGATGAGTACGAGGCCATGCAGGCCTGCGGCTACGAGGTCAAGGACGACCGGCGCCAGGTGGATAAACTGCCCCCGACGCCGGATCTCCCCAATCCGCTGGTGAGGCGTGCCCTGGTCGAGACCCGCAAGGTGGTCAATGCCATTCTGCGGGAATACGGTCGTCCAACCCGCATCGTGGTGGAGATGGCACGGGACATGACCCTGGTCGGTAAGAGGCGCGAAGAACACCTGCGAAACCAGCGCGCCCTCGAGAAGGAGAGAGATGAGGCGCGCGAATACCTGCGCGAGAGCTTCGGCCTCGAGTATCCCAGCCGGTCCGACATCGAGCGATATCGGCTATGGAAGGAACAGGATGGCGTATGTCCCTACACGGGCCTGGCCATCGACCAATCCCGCCTGCTGAGTCCCGATTTCGAGGTCGATCACATCCTGCCGCGCTGGCGGAGCATGGACGATTCCTACATGAACAAGGTTCTGGTGTCAGCGGCGGCCAATCGCGAGAAAGGCGACCGTACCCCCTATGAATGGCTCCACAAGGATGAGGCGCGATACCGCAAGGTGCTCGGTCTGGTCGAAAGGTCGTCGATGCCTCCGCGCAAGCGCCAGCGCTTCAAGCTGGAAGAACTCAACGAGAGCGAGGCGCCAGAACGGCTGTTGAACGATACCCGCTACATGACACGTGAGGCCGTCAAGTATCTCAACCAGCTCTACCCGGAAGAGGAGCGTGTGGGCGAGAAGTCGGTGGGAACATCGAAGGGGATGATGAGCGCCAAACTGCGGTATGCCTGGGGGATCGACAACCTGGTCGGCCATGCACAAGGTGGTGTGGGCAAGGCGCGCGACGATCTCCGCCACCACGCAATCGACGCGCTCGTCACTGCGCTGACCACTCGCTCGCGCTTGAAGAAGTTCGCGGACTACTGGCGCCGGACCGAGCCCAACTATGTCTCCGCGAAGAACATGGATGTCGTGTTCGATACTCCATGGGAGGAATTCCGCAGCGATGTCATCGACAAGGTCGATGGCATCAACGTCTCCCATCGCCCACAGCGAAAGATCCGCGGAGCTCTTCATGAGGAGACATTCTATGGAAGGACGGAAGAAGAAAACGAATTCGTCTACACCGTACCGATCGAGTCGTTGACGCCAAGTCAGCTACAGTCGGTGAGGAATCCGGCCACGCGCGCCCTGATCGAGCAACGCTTGTACGAGAAGGGCTGGCAGGGGGGAAAGACGAAGTTCCCGAAGGACTGGTGCGAGGAAGCTCTCCGTTTCCCGTCTGGGCAGAGGCTGAGAAAGGTTCGGGTGCTCAAGGCCTTGGGAAATACCGTGCCGTTCGAAGACAAGGATACGGGTGAGGTCTTTCGCATTGCCAAGCTGGGCGGAAATCACCATCTGGAGGTCATCCGGAAGGAAGGTACAAGCGGGCCCGATGGATTGCGCTTCGAGGCAGTATCACGATGGGAAGCCGCCCACCGGGCGCGCCGTCTGGGAATCTCCCCCTATCGTATGGACCATGGTGATGGATGGCATACCGAAATGGTGCTGCACCGGGGGGACTCTGTGCTGATGTGGGATGAGGATTTGCAAGAGGATGTGCTGTGCGTGGTGCAGAAAGTCAGCACAGTTCCGAATGTGGATGTCGTCTTAAAGCTTGCTAGTGATGGACGTCCAGGTAAAGAAAGTGGTCAGAGTCCACAAGCTAGAATCGTCTCAGCACGGGCCTGGCTCAAGGCAAAGGTTCGTCCAGTCGAAGTCACCCCGCTGGGTGATCTGCGCGAGAGCCACTGACGACTGGCATGTAGGTTGCTAATTCTGAAGTCCAGGCTCCGGAAAGGCAACCCTTGCCATGGCATATCGCTCGGTGATCGCGGCCAGCAGTCCCAGCCGCATCTTCACGCGCCAGCGACACCTCTGCATCGAGAACGAGGAAGGCCAGGGGGGTCGCATCCCCCTGGAGGATCTCGCCTTCCTCATCGTCGAATCAAGACGAGCCCCCTTGACCTCGGCCAGCGTCGACGAACTCGCTGGTCATGGGGCCGCCATTATCGTCTGTGGCCCCGACCACATGCCCACCGCACTGACCCTTCCCCTGTCGGGGCATTCCACACACACAGAACGGCTTCGCAATCAGATTGCGGCCCCTACCGCCCTGAAGCGCCAACTCTGGGCATTCATCGTTCGAACCAAGATCCGCGGTCAGGCCAGCAATCTCGAAGATGGCCCTGCGAGAATTCGACTGCAGCGTCTGATCTCCGAGGTTCGTAGCGGTGACCCCAAGAACCTCGAAGCGCAGGCCGCCAAGGCATACTGGGCGGTGCTCTTCAATGAGAACGACGGAAATCCATTCAAACGGCAGCGTGAAGGAAATGGTACGAATGCCCTGCTCAACTATGGCTACGCCATCATCAGGGCCGCTGTGGCGCGTTCGCTCGTAGGGTCCGGGCTGAATCCGGCCATCGGCATTCACCATTCCAGCCGCAGCAACCCCTTCTGTCTTGCTGACGATCTGCTCGAGGTCTTCCGTCCCCTTGTCGACCGGCGTGTACACCAGTGGGTTCACAAGAATGGAACCGATCTGACAATGGAGGCCCGACAACACATGGTGGCTTTCCTCGCCCAGCCCATTCCCTATGGTAACGAGAAAGGACCGTTGTTCCACCTCATCGAGCAAAGCACCGCTTCATTGGCCAAGCTGCTCGACCGTGCGGCCCACCCCAACGGGAAGGCACGGTGGGAACGCGCGGTCACGGACCTGGTCGTTCCCCACTACGACGACCCATGATCCTGTCGGGTTATCGCGCCATGTGGGTCTTCGTCATGTTCGACCTCCCGGTTCGCAAGCCGGAGGAGCGCCGGGTGGCCAGCAGATTCCGGAAGGATCTGGTCAGCGAGGGGTTCTGGATGTTACAATATTCTGTGTATGCACGTCCCTGTCCCTCGGAAGAAAACGCCGAGGTCCATGCGCAGCGCGTGCGCGCCATGGTCCCCTCTGAGGGACACGTCCGCATCCTCCGGCTGACGGACAAGCAGTTCGGCCGGATGGAGGTTTTCATCGGTGGAACGACCCGCGCACCCGAAGAGATGCCCGGGCAGTTGGAGATCTTCTGACTGCCGATCCCGACTCAACCTGCACATTGGCAAGGCTTTGGCCAGGGCCTAGTGTAACCGATCAGAGCCCGGGTGCCATCCACGACAGGCTATTATGCAACAATGGATGAAGCTCTAGTGTAACCGATCAGAGCCCGGGTGCCATCCACGACGGGAAATCATCGGCGGCGCGTCCGG
>JAOZPE010000070.1 GCA_029932915.1 Candidatus Krumholzibacteriia bacterium | reverse complement strand
CGCCGCAACTACACCACGACCAAGAACAAGCGTCGTCAACCCGACCGTCTGGTGTACAAGAAATACTGCTCCTGGTGCAGAACGCACACGCCTCATAAAGAGACACGCTGAGCCAAGCTCCGAGCTTACAGGGGTGTAGCTCAGTTGGTAGAGCATCGGTCTCCAAAACCGAGGGCCGCGGGTTCAAGTCCTGCCACCCCTGCCATTTTCTCTTGACCGCGGTCTGCCCGCCGGCGGGCCGCAGCGGGATGCGTCATGTACAAGCGTTTCGTCGAGTTCCTGAAGGAAGTCCGCGTCGAGATGGGCAAGATCACCTGGCCCACCCGCGAGGAACTGCGTGAATCGACGGTGGTGGTCATCATCTCGGCCTTGATCCTGACGGCCTTCATCGGCGGTGTCGATCAGATCTTCAACTGGCTCTGGCGCTTGCTTCTGAACGCCTAGCGGCGGAGGCGGAAGGTTGACATGAACGATCTGGAACATCTGGAGTTCAACGGAGAAGAGGCAGAAGCCGGAGGAGCGGGAAGTTCCCCGGCGGAGAACGCCGGTACGGATGCCTCCTCCGAGACCTCCCTTCCCGAGACGGCGGCGGCCGAGGACGGCTCGATCGTCGACGAGCACGCGGACGCCGACGAGAGTCCGGCTGCGGCGGAGACGGCGGCTGACGAGGACGGCGGCTCCGAGGGCGGCGCGCGGGGAAGCGAGTCGACGCGGCGCAAGGGCATGAAGTGGTACGTGGTGCACGCCAACACGGGCCACGAGAACAAGGTGAAGCGGAACATCGAGCAGTCGATCCGCGCCAACGAGGAGATGCAGGCGTACTTCGGGGAGATCCTCGTGGTGACCCAGGAGGTCACCGAGATGCGCAACGGGAAGCGCGTCACGAGCAAACGGAAGTTCTTCCCCAGCTACATCCTCGTGGAGATGGTGCTCAACAACGAGACCCAGCATTTCATCGCGAACATCCCCGGGGTGACGCGATTCGTGGGCAGCGGGAACAAGCCCACTGCGATCAGTGACGAAGAGGTCGACCGGATCCTCGGGAGGATCCACAAGACCGAGGACAAGACCATCCAGGAGATCCCCTACCAGGTGGGGGATGCGGTGGAGGTCATCGACGGGCCCTTCAGCGATTTCAACGGCATCGTCAACGAGATCAACCCCGACAAGGGGAAGCTGAAGGTGATGGTTTCGATCTTCGGCCGGGAAACCCCGGTGGAACTCGATTTTCTGCAGGTGAAGTCCCTCTAGGATCTCGACCTGCGAGGGGAAACCTCGAAGCGGCACGAGCCGCGGGAGTCGACGGCAATGGCCAAGAAGGTAATGACGAACATCAAGCTGCAGATCCCGGCGGGACAGGCGAACCCCGCTCCGCCGGTGGGTCCTGCTCTGGGTCAGCACGGGCTGAACATCATGGACTTCTGCAAGCTGTTCAATGAGCGGACGAAGGATCAGATGGGGATGATCATCCCCGTCGTCATCACCGTCTACCAGGACCGGACCTTCTCCTTCATCACCAAGACACCCCCCGCCGCCGTCCTTCTCCTGAAGGCGGCCGGTATCGAGAAGGGCTCGGGTGAACCCAACCGCATCAAGGTGGGAAGGGTGACGAGGGATCAGGTACGCGAGATCGCCGAGCTGAAGGCTCCCGATCTGAATGCGAACGACGTGGAAGCTGCCATGCTCATGGTGATGGGCACGGCGCGGAGCATGGGTATCGAGGTGAGGGGCTGATCCCCCGCCTCCAGAGATAGAGGAAGAGATCCATGAAGCGAGGCAAGAGGTGGAAGCAAGCCTCCACTCTCGTCGAAAAGGGACGGATCTACGAGTTGAACGAGGCCCTTCGCCTACTCGGTGAATTTCCGACGGCCAAGTTCGATGAGTCCGTGGACATCGCCGTCCGCCTGGGGGTGGATCCCCGGCACGCCGACCAGATGGTCCGCGGAACCGTGGTCCTGCCCAACGGCACCGGCAAGAGTGTTCGGGTCCTGGTCCTCACCAAGGGTGAGAAGGTCAAGGAAGCCGAGGAGGCCGGCGCCGACATGGTCGGAAGCGACGAGTACATCCAGAAGATCCAGGAAGGCTGGACCGACGTGGACGTGATCATCGCCACTCCGGACATGATGGGCCAGGTGGGCAAGCTGGGGCGCATCCTCGGGCCGCGCGGCCTGATGCCCAACCCCAAGGTGGGCACGGTCACCATGGACGTGGGCAAGGCGGTCCGCGAGGCCAAGGCGGGCCGGGTGGAGTACCGCGTGGACAAGGCGGGCAACATCCACTGTCCCGTCGGGCGGCGCTCCTTCAGCAGCGAGGCCCTGGCCGAGAACATTCGAAGCATCCTCAAGGAACTGCAGCGGGCCAAGCCCTCGGCGGCCAAGGGGTCGTACATGCAGTCCTGTCACATCAGCACCACCATGGGACCGTCGATCAAGGTCGACGCTCTCAAGGTCGTCAAGGCTTAGGGGAGGGAACCGTGGTACGCCCCGAGAAGATCGCCGAGGTCGAACTCCTCACCGAGAAACTTCGCATGAGCGAAGGCCTCGTGCTGGCCGATTTCACCGGCCTCAACGTGGCCGAGATCTCCGAATTCCGCAGTCGGTGCCGGGAGAAGGGGGTGGAGTTCCGGGTGGTGAAGAACCGCCTGGCTCGCCGCGCCGCCGCCGAGGCCGAATGCCAGGAGATCGAAACCTTCCTGCAAGGACCCACCGGAATCGCCTTCGGTCTGGAGTCGGCGGTCGAGCCGGCCAAGGTCGTGATCGATTTCGCGAAGGACCATGAACAGATGGTCGTCAAGGGGGGGTATCTCGACGGCAAGCTGCTCGATTCAGCCGAAGTCGAGGCTCTCTCGAAGATCCCCGGCCGCGAGGAGCTCCTGTCCATGCTGATGCGGACCATGCAGGGTCCGACCACCGGCGTGGTCGGGTGTCTCTCGGGCGTGATGCGCAACCTCGTGGGTGTGCTCGACGCAGTGGCCAAGGAAAAGGCCGAGGCCGCCTAGCGGGATTCCGTGAAGGCTTCCCCGGCAGGTGAGCCCCGGGTGTGTTTGGCTCGCCAACAAAGCTTAATTCAGGCCGGCACCCGGTGGGCGCCGGGTGCCTCAGGTGAGAAGAAACGGGAGAACGAAGCACAATGAGCGAAGAGACCAAGACCTACGAGCTTAGCGACAACGCGGCCAAGGTTCTCGAGCTGGTGGAGTCCATGACGGTCCTGGAGGTCAGCGAGCTGGTCAAGGCCATGGAGGACAAGTTCGGCGTGTCCGCCGCGGCTCCCGTCGCCATGGCGGCCATGCCCGGCGCGGCCGGTGGTGCGGCGGCCGAGGAGAAGACCGAGTTCGATGTCATCCTCGCCGCCGTCGGCGACAAGAAGATCCAGGTCATCAAGGAGGTGCGCACGATCACCGGTCTGGGCCTGAAGGAGGCCAAGGATCTGGTCGAAGGCGCTCCCAAGCCCGTCAAGGAGGGCTTGCCCAAGGACGAGGCCGAGAAGATCAAGGAGCAGCTCGAGACCGTCGGTGCCACCGTCGAGATCAAGTAACACGGGTTTGGGATCCATCCGGCCCTCCGACTGGATCCTCTCCATCGCCTACCGGAGTCGGCACTTCCGTCTCCGGTAGGCGCGCATGCCTTTGGGCCATTCCAGCCTCCGCGGCAACTCATGCCGTGGAAGGCTGCCTGTCTACCAGCTCTGAGACTCTCTCGAGGAAGGATCGCGCGTGACGGCTATCAAGACCGATCCCATCACCGGCCGTAGGAATTACTCGAAGATCAGCAGCAGTTTCGAGATGCCCAACCTCCTGGCGGTGCAGTTGGAGTCGTACAACGACTTCCTCCAGGTGGGCGTCCCCGTGGAGGCACGGGAGAACAAGGGCCTCGAGGCGGTCTTCCGGAACATCTTCCCCATCTCGTCGACGCGTGGACACCTCACCCTGGAATACCTCCACTATCGGATGGGAGAGGCGAAGTACACGGTCGAGGAGTGTCAGGAGCGGGGGCTCAGCTACTCGGTGCCCCTGAAGGTGAAGATGCGCCTGATCGTGAAGGAACAGGAAGAGGGCGAGGAGGAGTGGCGTCAGAAGGAGATCGTCGAGCACACGGTCTATCTGGGCGAGTTGCCTCAGATCACCGAGAAGGGGACCTTCGTCATCAACGGCGCCGAGCGGGTCATCGTCAGCCAGTTGCACCGCAGCCCCGGCGTGTTCTTCGACGACGAGATCCACCCCAACGGAACCCGCCTGTTCAATGCGCGGATCATTCCCTATCGGGGAAGTTGGGTCGAGTTCAGCACCGACATCAACGACGCGATGTACGTGCACATCGACCGCAAGCGGAAGCAGCCGGTCACGGTGCTCCTGCGGGCTCTGGGTTTCGAACGCAATCGGGACATCATCGAGCTCTTCCACGAGGTGGAGACGGTCAAGGTTCCCACCCCTCGGGCGAAGAAGTACGCCGAGCTCATCGGCCGCTACCTGGCCGACGATGTCTATGCGCCGGACGCCGGCGAGGACGACCTGCCCCTGGCCGCTTCGGGCGGGCAGCTCACCCAGGAAGCCCTCGAAGCGATCACCGAGCACAAGATCAAGGAGATCGTGCTCATCAAGAAGGGTTCGATCACTCCCAACGAGCCCAGTCTGATCCTGAACACCCTGGCCAAGGATCCCACCGAGAACAAGGATGAGGCCCTGCGGAGGATCTACGGCGTGTTGCGTCCGGGCGATCCGCCCAACGAGGGGGCGGCCAAGGCCCTCTTCGAGCGCCTCTTCTTCAACGAGAAGAAGTACGATCTGGCCGAGGTGGGCCGGCACAAGCTGAACCGCCGGCTGGGCCTCGATGTGCCCCTGGACGTCACCGTCCTCACCGCCGCCGATTTCCTGGCCATCATCCAGCACATGATCAATCTGCGTCTGGGGCACGAGGAGACCGACGACATCGATCATTTCGGCAACCGCCGGGTGCGTGCGGTCGGTGAGCTGCTGTCCAACCAGTTCAGCGTGGGTCTGTCGCGGATGGCGCGCATCGTCAAGGAGCGCATGAACCTCAGCGACAAGGACAACCTCACCCCGGCCGATCTGGTGAACGCGCGGACGGTCAGTGCGGTCATCCAGTCGTTCTTCGGCAGCAGCCAGCTCAGCCAGTTCATGGACCAGACCAACCCGCTGAGCGAGCTCACCCACAAGCGGCGTCTGTCCGCACTGGGTCCGGGCGGATTGCACCGCGACCGGGCCGGATTCGAGGTGCGCGACGTCCACTACACGCACTACGGCCGGATGTGTCCCATCGAGACGCCGGAAGGGCCGAACATCGGCTTGATCTCGAGTCTGAGCACCCTGGCCCGGATCAACAGCTATGGCTTCATCGAGACGCCCTACCGCAAGGTGGTCAAGGGGCGGGTGACCGACGAGATCCACTTCCTCTCGGCCGAGCAGGAGGACGAGTTCACCATCGCCCAGGCCAACGCGCCGATCGACGAGGAGGGCAACTTCCTGCGCGACGGCGTCCTCTCGAGGATCAAGGGTGAGTTCCCGGTCGTCTCTCCCAAGGACGTCGACTACATGGACGTCTCGCCCAAGCAGATCGTCTCGGTGGCCGCTTCCCTGATTCCCTTCCTCGAGCACGACGATGCGAACCGCGCCCTGATGGGCTGCAACATGCAGCGCCAGGCGGTGCCGCCCCTGCGGACGGAGGCCCCGCTGGTGGGCACGGGAATGGAGCGCAAGGTGGCGGTCGATTCCGGAGCGGTGCTCACCGCGCTGGACGACGGCGTGGTCGAATCGGTGAGCGGGGACACCATCGTCATCCGCTACGACAATCTCGAGGACGACGAGACCGGCGCCTTCTTCTGCGTCGAGGGCATCGTCGAACACAAGCTCCAGAAGTTCCGCCGCAGCAACCAGGACACCTGCATCAACCAGAAGCCCATCGTCCGCAAGGGCGACCGGGTCAAGGCGGGTCAGGTCATCGCCGACGGTCCCTCCACCCAGGGTGGAGAGCTCGCCCTGGGCGTGAACATGCTCGTCGCCTTCATGCCCTGGGGCGGCTACAACTACGAGGACGCCATCCTGGTGAGCGAGAAGATCGTCCGCGAGGACAAGCTCACCTCCCTGCACATCGAGGAGTTCGAGCTGCAGGTGCGCGACACCAAGCGCGGCGTCGAGGAGATCACCCGCGAGATCCCCAACGTCGGTGAGGAGGCCCTGCGCAACCTCGACGAAGAGGGCATCATCTACATCGGCGCCCAGGTGAAGGCGGGCGACATCCTCGTGGGCAAGGTCACTCCGAAGGGTGAGACCGAATTGTCCCCGGAGGAGCGGCTGCTGCGGGCGATCTTCGGCGAGAAGGCCGGGGACGTGAAGGATGCCAGTCTGAAGGCCCCTCCGGGCATGGACGGCACCGTCGTCGACGTGAAGGTGTTCAGCCGCCAGGAGCGGGGCGAGCGTTCGAAGAAGAGCGAGAAGCAGGCCTTCGATCGTCTCCGCCGTCGCAAGAACTCGATGCGCCGCCAGGTGAAGGACATCCGTGACAACCGTCTGCGGCGTCTGCTCGAGGGCCAGATCGCCAAGAAGATCCTCGATCCGGACACCGGAGAGGTGCTGGTGCGCAGCGGCACGAAGTTCTCGCGCAAGCTGCTCGACGAACTCGACTTCGACCGCATCCACTGGGGCCTGCCGCTGGTGCGCGACGAGGCCATCGACCGCCGGGTGCGCAACGTCTTCGAGAACGCCCACCGCGAGTTCGAGAAGCTCGAGGTGCAGTTCCAGAAGAATGTCGAGCGTGTCCAGCGTGGCGACGAGCTGCCGCCGGGCGTGGTGAAGATGGTCAAGGTCTACCTGGCTCGACGCCGCAAGCTGCAGGTCGGCGACAAGATGGCCGGCCGCCACGGTAACAAGGGCGTCATCTCCAAGATCATGCGCGAGGAGGACATGCCCCATCTCGCCGACGGCACGCCGGTGGACATCGTCCTGAACCCCCTGGGTGTGCCCAGCCGTATGAACCTCGGCCAGTTGCTCGAGACCCATCTGGGATGGGCCGCGCACGAGATGGGCTACTCGGTCCAGACCCCGGTCTTCGACGGCTGTACGATCGAGGAGATCAAGGAAGCCCTGCACGAGGCGGGCCTGCCCGAGAGCGGGAAGATCACCCTGTACGACGGGCGGACCGGCGATTCCATCGATGAGGAAGTCACCGTCGGCTACATCTACATGCTGAAGTTGAGCCACCTCGTCGAGGACAAGATCCACGCCCGGAGCATCGGCCCCTACAGCCTGGTGACCCAGCAGCCGCTGGGCGGCAAGGCCCAGTTCGGCGGTCAGCGCTTCGGAGAGATGGAGGTCTGGGCCCTGGAGGCATACGGCGCGGCCAACTGTCTGCAGGAGATGCTCACGGTCAAGAGCGATGACGTCACCGGCCGGAGCAAGGTCTACGAGGCCATCGTCAAGGGAGAGAACCCGCCCGAGCCCGGGATCCCCGAATCGTTCAACGTTCTCATGAAGGAGCTGCAGTCGCTTTGTCTGGACGTGCAGCTCGAGTCGAACAACTAGAAGGTCGCAACCAGTTTCCCTCTAGCCCATGGCCACCGGAGCCGGGGAGGACAGGTTTTTCAATGTTGGGTCTTCGGAGCGACCGCGATCGCAAACTCACTCGGGACTACAGCTCGATTCTCATCCAGCTCGCGTCACCTACTGCCATCCGCTCGTGGAGCTACGGCGAGGTGACCAAGCCCGAGACCATCAACTACCGCACCTTCAAGCCGGAGAAGGACGGGCTCTTCTGCGAGCGCATCTTCGGTCCGGTGAAGGACTGGGAGTGCAACTGCGG
>JAOZPE010000041.1 GCA_029932915.1 Candidatus Krumholzibacteriia bacterium | reverse complement strand
GACCACGGCCGCGGCGAGAATCCTCTTCATCATTGGATCTCCTTCGTACGCGCAGGACGCCCGCAGCGGGCGTGACTGCGCAGCAGTGGGTTCGAAGCTGGTCCCTGATGATGGTCCGCCGGCCTGCGGCATTCCCCCCAGAGACACATCCGGGACCCCCGATGGGGGTCCACCGGAGGTCCGTTCCGGGGACGCCGTGCGCCCTCCGGACAGTTCCGGCGCCCGCCAGGAATGCACCGACCGTGCCGGGAAGCCGGAAATGGAGTCAAGTCGTTGTCATCATGTCGTTTATGTGCATAATAGCCCGGTCCGGCCGGGGTGTCCCAGCCCGCTTCGAGGGACAGGATATTGGCCAGCGGGGGGATGGGGGCCCGATGGGTCCTCGACGGTACGGATGAGGAGCTCCCGGGAGGAGAGGTCCGCGGAGCGAAGGGGTGGGGTCTTCAGCCCCAGTTCAGCCGGGCGCGTCCGGCGGTGATCTCGCGCAGCTCCTCGGCCACGGGCAAGGCCGCGCCGCGCCGCAGGTGCAGCTCCAGGTGGACACCCGAGGAGTAGTCGCGTTCGATGCGGCGGATGTCGGCGTGATGACGGGCCAGGACCGCCTCGACCGCCCCGAGTTCGTCGAAGGAGCAGTCGACCCCGAGGGTGACGTCGTGCCAGATCGTCCGGCGCGGGGCCGCCTCGACCGCCTGGCGGGCCGCCTCGCCGTAGGCGCGGACCAGGCCGCCGCGGCCCAGCTTGGTTCCACCGAAGTAACGGGTGACCACCACCAGGGCGTCGTATAGTTTAGCCCGTTGAAGGGCTTGGAGGATGGGCAGGCCGGCGGTCCCGGAGGGTTCGCCGTCGTCCTCGGCCAGCTCGAGGGGTCGATCGGCGGGTTGCAGGCGCAGGGCCCAGCAGTGGTGGGTGGCGTCGTGGTACTGCCGCCGGATCGCGTCGAGCTGCCGGCGGGCCGTGTCCTCGTCCTCGGCGGAGAAGGCCTGGGCCAGGAAGCGCGAGCCCTTGACCTTCAGCTCGACCTCGCGGCCATTCCCCAGCGAAGGCGTCGAATCGGGTTGACCGGCGAGGGGAACGGGCATGGTGGGGGAAGGGTTGGAGGTGAGGACACGCTGCGGCCGCGGGGCCGCGGACGCTCGACTCGGAGCGGCGGATCGCCGTCCCTGGAGGAAGGATACGCGCCGGTGAACGGAGAATCCATGCGCATCCTGATGGTCAATAAATTCTACGACCTGCGCGGTGGTGCCGAAAGGGTGATGTTCAACCTCCGGGACGGTCTCCTCCAGCGGGGTCACGAGGTCATTCCCTTCGCGATGGCCGACGAGCGGAACGAGGCGACTCCCTGGTCGGAGTACTTCGTTCCCCAACGCGACTACCAGGCCACCGGTCTGGGGGTGCGCATCCGTCAGGGCCTGAGCACGATCCACGATCCACAGGCCCGCCGCCACCTGGAGATCCTGCTGGACCGCGTCCGGCCCGACGTGGCCCATCTGCACAACATCTACCACCAGCTCAGCCCGTCCATCCTGAAGCCGCTGCGCCAGCGGGGCATTCCGGTGGTGATGACCCTGCACGACTACAAGCTGGCGTGCCCTTCGTACACCATGTTCCGCGACGGCCATCCCTGCGAGAAGTGCGTGGGCATGAGCGTGCCCTTCTGGTGCGCCGTGCACGCCTGCTCGAGGGGCTCGCGCGCGGAGAGCATCGTGCTCACCGTCGAGTCGACCATCCACCGCCTGTCGAAGGTCTACCTGAAGGGGGTCGATCGTTTCATCTGCCCCTCGCGCTACCTTCGCGACGTCATGCTGCGTCAGCACATCCCCGCCGAGGCCTTGACGGTGATCCCCAATGCGCCGCGCGAGTTGGGGGAAGCCGCGCCGTGGTCGAAGGTGGCCGAGCGCCCGAGGGTCCTCTACGCCGGACGCCTCTCCACCGAGAAGGGTCTCGACGTCCTCATCGACGCGGCGCGCGAGGTGCCCGGGGTCGAGGTCATCATCGCCGGCGACGGCCCTCTGGAGGAGGAGCTGAGGCGGCGCGCCCAGGGTGCACCGTGGATCCGCCTGGTGGGTCGTCTCGACGCGGCCGGGCTGTCGCGGGAGCGCGAGCGGGCGTGGGCGATGGTGCTGCCCTCGGTGTGCACCGAGAACGCACCGCTCAGTGTCCTGGAGGGTTTCGCGGCCGCCCGCGGGGCCCTGGTCTCCGACCGCGGAGGTCTGGTGGAGATGGTGGACGATCGGATCGGACGGAGGATCGCCCCCGCGGACCGGGGGGCGTGGCGGGCCGCGCTGGCCGCCCTGCAGCAGGAGGGGGACAGGTGGCGGCGAAGGGGCGAGCAGGCGCGGCGCCGTCTGGAGAGCGAGTGGGATCCCCAACGCTTCATCGACGCCCACGAGGAACTCTACCGCCGTCTGTTGCAGGCTTGAGCTTGCGCTCGTCCCGGTGGGCCGGCATCGGGTCCGGGGCGGGCGTTCCCGCTTTCTCCCCGCTCGTCGAGGGCGTATCATCGGATCATCATGATCTCCTTCGGTCTGGTCGGCTGTGGGCTCCACGGTGAACGCTATCTGCGGCACCTGGGCCGGGAACTCGCGGGGCGGGCGCGTGCGGTGTGCGTGTGGCGTCGGGACGAGGACGAACGCCGCCGCCTGGCGGCCGAGTACGGAGTGGAGACCGTCGCCCGTTTCGAGGAACTGCTCGAGCGGGACGACGTGGACGCCTATCTGATCGTCACTCCCCCGGGACTCCACGAGGATGAACTGCGCCGTCTGCTGCCGCGGGGCAAGCCCCTGCTCGTGGAGAAGCCGGTGACCGCGACCCTGGCCGAAGCCGATGGCCTGTGGAGGGACTTTCCCGCCCTTCCCCGCTCGGCGCTCATGGTGGCCCAGACCCTGCGCTACCATCCCGTCCTGGTGCAGGCCCGCGAGATGGTCGGGGAACTGGGTGAGCTGCACCGGATCCGCGTGCAGCAGCGCCTGGAACCCACGCAGCTGCAGTGGCAGCAGGATGCGGCGATGTCCGGAGGGGGATCGGTGACCCTCACCGGCGTGCATCTCTACGACCTCTTGCGCTGGTTCGTCGGGCGCACGCCCGATGCGGTGATGGGCCGTGCCCTGAACGTCGAGGGGGCGCGTACCACCAATGTCTTCGATGCGTGTTTCGAGTACGAGGATCGCGAACTGCTGTGCGCGACCGAGGTGAGCAAGTTCGCGAACACGCGCTCCTGCCTGCTCGAGCTGGTGGGCACGCGCGCCCAGTTGATCGTCGACTACCAGGAGGGCTGGATCGACCGGATCGAGGGCCGAAGCCGGACCCGCCTGCTCGAGGGGGGCAATCCCCCGACGATTCCCCAACTGTTGGAGAGCTTCTGTGACAGCGTGGAGCGTTCACTCCCGATGCCGGTGGATTTCCACGATGGTCGCGAGACCCTGCGGATGGCCGCGGGGGTCTTCGCTTCCAGCCGTGAGGGACGGCGCATCCGTCTGGACGAGATCGCTCCGGAGAACGCTCCCGGACCGGACCCTGCTGAAAGGAGATCGACATGACCTGTAGCTTCGTGGGGGGGCACAGGATCCTCCGATGGGCGCTTCTGGGCGGCCTCGCCCTGGTGATCGCGACGGGGAGTACCGCCTTCGCCGCGGACAGCCCCCTGGACTACTGGCAGGTGCTCGCCCTGGACCGCGCTGCCTTCCGCCTGAAGACCATCGCGCTGATGCCGGTGACCGAGGAGACGGGCCAGATCATGATCTACGGCGATCGCTACGGCTATCTGCGGGCGAACCGGGTCACCGGCAACGGCGGATTCGAGATCTGGCGCAGCCGTCTGCTGGACGGGGAGATCTGGCAGGTGCTGGTGGTGGATCTCGACGGCGACGGGCGAGTGGAGATCCTGTGCCGCACCCAGGGAGGACGGCTCTACGTCTTCGACAAGGAGTACAACCTGCGGTGGGAGAACCTGCGTGAGGACTACCAGGAGATCTCGGCCATGACCGTGGCCAACATGGACTCCGATCCGGCCTACGAGATCATCGTCCTCGGCGACGGCTTCATCGACTACATCGACGGCAGCGACTTCACCCGCCAATTCCGCTCCACCCAGAAGTACCAGGCCACGGAGATGGAGGTGGGCAACGTCGACACCGACGCCAACCTGGAACTCGTCCTGAACACCGGCATGGTACTCGACTCGGTGCGGATGGAACCGGAGTGGAGCACCGAACCCTTCGGGCAGATCATCGAACTGCTCGACATCGACGGGGACGGGATCGAGGAGGTCCTCGGCTACGAGAACAATCTGCGCATGCGTATCTACGAAGTGGATCAGCAGAACGAGAAGCCGGTGCGCTGAACGGCGTCCACGAAAAACCCCGTCGCGCGAGAGAGCACGACGGGGCCTAGACACTCAGGTCTTCGTTGACTGCCTCGATCATTTGCGCAACCACCAGAAGATGTCGACGCTCAGGATGAGGAGGGTTGCGATCGTGGTCGAATCCATGACTGCTCCCTCGTTGGGGCCGGAGGGTGCGGCGAGAGGAGTCCCACCTCGTTCCCCACGGCTCTGACGATTTGTCTAACTCGCCTGTTTTGCAGAAAGCGTGCCAGACGCTACATCCTCATGGAACTTGAGGACCAACAGGGTCTTATCGTCCGTGGCCTCCCCTCGGGAGAAATCGAAAACGGCCTTCAGGATGCCATCGCGGATGGATTCTGCCTGCTGGCCGGCTCGGTGCCGGAGTTGCTCGATGAGACGGGACAGTCCGAAATCCTCCTCCGCCTCGTTCTCCTCGTCGACCATGCCGTCGCTGTAGGCGGCGATGACGTCACCGGCGTGCAGGCGGATCCATCCGTCGACATAGCGGCTGTCGGCAAGCGCACCGAGGACCGGTCCTCCGCGGACCAGGCGTTCGACGCGGCCGAGGTCGCGCCGCCACCACAGGGGAGGGTCGATCCCGGCCGTACAGTAGTTCAGCACCCCGGTCGAGGGTTCCAGGAGGGCCAGGAAGCACGCGATGAAGTGCCGGTCGGCGGTCATCGAGTGGATCTGGCGGTTCAGGTGGCTGACGATCTCCGCCGTGCTCATCGAGGGCCGGGCGGTCTCGCGGATGGCCGCGCGCAGGCTGCTCATGAGCAGGCTGGCGGGAACGCCCTTCCCCGAGGCGTCGGCCACGGTGAAGAGCACCCGTCCGTCGGGCAGCTCGAAGTAGTCGAAGACATCGCCCCCGACCTCGCGACAGGGGACCATGCGGCCGCTCAGGGTGAAGTTCTCGTCGGCCAGATCGGAGGGGGGCAGCAGGCGCCCCTGGATCTCCCGGGCCAGGTCCATCTCGGCCGCCATGCGTTCCCGGGTGAGATCCTCCTGGTGGAGGATGGCGTTCTCCAGGGTGGAGCCCGCCTGGTTGATGAGGATGCGGAAGTGGTGCAGGGCCACCTCCGAATACATCGAGTCGCCGATGGAGGGACCGACGATGAGCAGGGCCAGGGCCTCGTCGCGTCCCCACAGGGGGGCGATGATCGTGGCGTCGGTGCTGCCCAGCAGGTGTCGACTGGTCTCGTCCAGATGGAGGGGGCGCGGTCCGGTCAGCTCCGGTTCGACCAGGATGGGGGTGCGGCGCTGCAGGGCGGTGGCCACCAGGGAGATCCTCGTCTCGAGCGAGGGGGGAGGCGGCAGGTGTTGGGGCTCCTCCCGATGGTCGAGCAGGCGCAGACGATCGCCTTCGCGCATGTAGAAGGCCATGGAGCGGGCCTGGAGCATCCTGCCGACCTGGTGACAGAGGAAGGCGGCCAGCTCGTCGGGGGTTCGGCCCCGGTTCATCTCCACCGCCAGACGGCCGGCCTCCCGTCGCAGTTCGAGCTGGCCGGGGTAGAAGATGTGGTCGATGAGATGGGCCACCTTGCGGCGGGCGGGAACCGCGGCCAGGCTCAGGGCGAAGATGGCCAGGACGATCAACAGATAGATGACACCGCGTTCGGGGCCTTCCATGCGCGGCCCGGGAAGCTGCACGAGGACGATGGCCACCGCTCCGATGGGCACCGTCAGGGCGAGCGCCACCAGGGTCTGCCGTCCCAGGTAGCTCAGATCGATGGTGCCGGTGCGCAAGAGCGCGACGCTGAAGGAGAGGGGGACCAGGAGCAGGAGCAGGAGACTGAGATCCTCCAGCGGAACCGGTGACGAGGGCCAGATCTGCCGGGCCACCGTGGCCAGGGTGATGGGAAGGATGCCCAGGATCATTCCCAGCAGGGCCAGGCGGAGCTTGCTCCACAACACCCAACGTTCCTCGCGCCGGACCTTCCGGTCGAAGACGACGATGGCGGCCACGATGTACGCGGCGAAGAGCAGGGCGGTCACCAGCCCCACCCGTTGGACCGCGACGCTGTCGGGCGGCAGCAGGCGCAGGTCGACCCACAGATGCCAGAAGGCGAGCAGGAGAGGAGGCACGAGGAGCCAGCGGTGGGACGGCTTGCCCTCGGTTCCCGCGCCCTCGGGAAAGATGAGGAAGAAGCGCAGGAACACGGCGGGCAGGAGGAGACCGGCCACGTTGCGCAACGCCGACTCCAGATGCATGACCCAGGGCATGGGAAAACTGGGCAGGTCGAGCAGCAGGAGCGCGAAGAGCAGACAGATGGCATAGAAGAGACGTCCGAGCGCGTCCTCGCGTCTCAAGTAGGTGACGAAACCCAGGAAGAGGAAGAGCAGTCCGATCGTGGTGGCGAAGAAGTCACGGATCCTGCGGCGGCTGCTGCGTTCGACGAGCAGCAGGCGGGTCCGGACGGTCGTGGTCCCGCGCCGCAGGGTCACGCTGACCGTCTCTCCGCTGCGGTGTCCGAAGAAGGCGGCCTGATAGGACGCATACTGGGGAGTGGGCCGCCCATCCAAGGCGATCAGGATGTCCCCGGGCAGCACGCCGGCATCGTCGGCCGGGCCTCCCGGGCGCACCGCCACCACCTCGGTTCCGCGAAGGGTCATGCCCGTGTCCGGGCGGTTCCACAGTTCGATGGCTCCGGGGATCTCCAGCAACAGGAGCAGGGGAGCGAGCGCCAGGAGCAGGCGATGACCGAGATGGGAACTGGGAAGTCGGGTCATCGTGGGCCCCGAATCCTCATTTCAGGAGAACCATGGTCCTGGTGGCACGATGTGCCGGCGTACGCAGCTCATAGAAGTAGCTGCCCGAAGACACCCTTCGACCCATGGCATCCCGACCGTTCCACTGCACGCGGTGTTCACCGGCGCCGAGTATCCCATCCACGAGGGTCGCGACCCTTCGGCCGGCGATGTCGTAGACGCGCAGGCTCACCTTCTGGTTGTCGGGCAGACGGAAGACGATGGTCGTGCTGGGGTTGAAGGGGTTGGGTTGGTTCTGCAGGAGCGCGAAGGCGAGCCGGGGGATCTCCTCGATGCGCAGGGAGAGCTCGGCCACCGAGGAACTCACGACACCCTCTTCGTCGAGGGCATCCACCGCGTAGCGCACGAGGCTTCCCGCCTCGATTCCATCCATCGCGTCGACGAAGCGGACCCTTCCGTCCTGCGCGCTCAGGCTCTGCGGGTTGCGCTGCTGCCAGGGCCCGTCGTCCACCGAGCGGCGGACGAAGAAGGTCGCGCCCTCGATCGAGGTGTTCCAGCTCAGGACCACACCCTCGGCGGTGGGGGTGGCCGACAGGGCGGAGACCAGCAGTCCGACCGCGTCGCTGGGAACCGTCGCCAGATACAGGCTCCAGTCCACGAGGCGGCCGGTGTCGCCCAGGGCGTGGTCGCTCACGTCGAACACCCAGTCGCCCTCGACGATCTCGTCGCGGAAGTCGTCCAGGGAGCCCGGCCCGTCCACCCGGCTGGAATCCGGGTACAGGGTGATCAGATCGTCCTGGTCGCCGCCACTGCGGTTGTGGAGGGTCACCGTCGTGCCCTTCGGACTGGTGAGGGTCACCACCAGATCACTCTGCCAGGGGTGTTCGATCCGTACGCCGACGGCCACCGTGGAGACGAGGCCATGAGGTCCCATCGTGATCGTGGAGTGGATGCCGTCGGGATCGTTGTCGGGAATCTCGATGGCCACCGTCTGGCTGTCCGCGAGCAGGGTGACCGGACGCAGGAAGAGATCGACGCCGTCGATCCGCTCACTCTCTCCCAGGGCGACCCGCGCGGAACGGGTCTCCCAGCCCTCGGGGCCTTCGGCCCATACCGTGTAGTTCCCGGGATACAGGGGGCTCAGCACGTAGCTGCCATCCTCGGCGGTGAGGGCGCTCACGCGCGAGGGCTCGGCCCAGACCCGCAGACCGGCCATCGTCCCGATGCCGTCGACCGTCACCGTCCCCGCCAGGGTGGAAGTGGCTGGAGGTTGGGTGGCGGTGAGATAGCTGGCGCTGTTCTCGGCCAGGGCCGCCGCCGTCTGCCGGTCGCTCAGGCTCGCATACGCGAAGGCCCAGTACACGATCTGCGCGCTGGCTGGATGGGTGTCGTCGTCGTAGACGAGGATGCCCGCCGCGGTGGAATCGGCCTGGGTGCCGTAGATCACCGCCGCGTCGTCGTCGGGGGACACGACGTCCTGCTCGCCGTAGTCGGCGATCTCGTCGATGTCCAGGGTCGAGGGCAGCACGTTCGGCTGCGTGCGCAGGGGATGGTCCGCACCCTCGGCCGTGACCCCGAGCGCTCCACCCTCGTCGCTGATCCAATGCCGGACGTGCAGGACCTCGCCCGCGAAGGCGCGATCGCCGGGCGTGACCACGGTGTCGAAACCGATCTCCCCGCCCTCGACCAGCAATCGGCCGCCGCGGGCGATCCAGTCGCGCAGGGCGTCGCGCAACGACGCAGCGGCCACCGGTGAGACGTTGCTTCCGGTGCACAGCACGAGCAGATCGTAGGCGTCCCAGTCCTGGGGCAGCGAGACGGCGGCCTCCTCCTCACTCACCAGGAAACCGGCCGCGCGGAGATCGTCGGCCAGGGTGGAGGTCTCTGCGGCCAGACTCGTGGAGACGGAGCAGGGCTGCAGGGCCTGCTTGTCGGCGTCGAACTTCCCCTGTTCGGGGGCCGTCGCCACTTCGTCCACCAGGACGAGGACCTTCGCTCCGTTCTCCAGGACGGTGAACTCGTGGGGCCCGGACTGGGTCCAGTTCGCGTTCGGGGAGGCGTCGGTGACGGTGACCATGTACTCGACGGTGTCACCTACGTGGATCGCTTCCGCCGGATAGGGGAAAGGGGCCTCGTACTGATCGCCGCCCTGGGGCTCCAGGGAGAAGTTCCCCATGGACGATCCGTTCAGACTCCAGCCCACATTCACCGAGGCGATACCCGAGGCGTCACTGGCCTCGACCTGGACGGTCGGCGGCCAGTTCACCAGGTGCACATCGCCCAGGGGGGTGTGGACGAGCAGGGGTGGCGTGTCGTCCGGGGCCACCGAGAAGGAGTGGGGATGATCCAGACCTGCCTGTGGACTCCACACCCGCACGCCCAGCGAATCGATGGCGGTGATCGCATATTCGACCACGGCGGTGTGGCCGGGGCCGGGGATCTCAGCGCTCCACAGCAGCTCTCCCTCGTCGCTCATGGAGACCACGGTCCAGGGGTCGGACCCATCCCATCGCCAGTACAACTGCACCGGATCGCTCTCGGCCAGGGGCTTGCCGTGGGTGACCCAGGTCTCGACCGGGTAGGGACCGTCCAGGTCGCCGGTGTCGGCCAGCGGGGTGTGGAGGATCATCAGGTCGTAGTGGGGATGGATGCCCCGGTCCCGGTAGGCGGCGTAGATGCTGGCGGTGTGGCTGCCGCCGTAGAGTTCCTCGTCCACCAGCAGCATCGCGTCGGCGAAGTCGCAGAAGGAGGCGTCCGGGCCGATGTGGAAGAACGACTCGACCACCAGCTTGTCGGTGGTCTCCTTGCCCAGCTCGTTCCACAGACGCCACCACACCGCGGACATGATCTCCCCGTCGCTATGGATCTCGTAGACCATGTCCTGGGGATAGACCTTGTCCAGGTCGGTGCGGCGCAGGTAGGGCGGTGGGCCGGGATTGTAGGAGGTGGCATCCCACTCGCCCACCAGGGCGTTGCCGCCGAGGGTGACGGCCATGTAGTCGCCGAAGGCCTCCGAAGTGGCGCCGGTCTCGCCGCTGTTGGTGTAGTTGGGGACGATGTTCTCGTGGATGGCGTGACCGTACTCGTGGACGATGATCTCCCCGTCCTCGGCGTCGTCGACCCCGCCGTCACCGAAGCGGATGTCCTTGGTGACGGGACTGTAGCTGCTGTTGTCGATCTCGTTGTAGTGGGCGTAGATCCGCGTCATGCGGTTGTTCGCGTCGGTGATGCCCAGGGTGGTCTGCAGGTAGTCCTGGACGGTGTCGATGTGCCAGTAGGCGTTCACCGCGTGGAAGAAGGACTTGGCCACGTCGGCGCTGTAGTCGAAGACGAGGTTGGAGTCCTCCGGCTGGGTGTAGAAGTCGGTGAACGCATCGACGTAGGCGCCGCGGAGCAGCCCCGAGCCGTCCAGGCGGTACAGGGTCTTCCTCTCGCGGAAGGCGTCGACCGGATCGCCGTCGCGTAGATCGTAGCGTTCGGGGTGTCCGTTCAGGGGATTGGCGGGCAGGACCAGGCCGGTGCCGGCGACCAGGCTCGACGGATCCAGGGCAATCGTGGCCGAAGCGGGGGAGGCGGCCGGAGTGGAGCCGGGAGGCGTGGGGGGGTCGAGGATGAGCGGAGCCTCGGGCAGGGGCTTTCCATCGGCCAGGAGGTTGCGCGTCTCCAGGACCGTTCCGTCGTGGGCGTCCACCCAGGTGCACCAGTCACCGTAGGGAGCCCACAGGGCCTGTACGACCTTCCACACCAGGCGATGGCGCAGGCCGTCGATCACCAGCTCGACCTGCACGGGAGCGCGCGTGGGTCCCTGGGCGTCGACCGCCGCCTCGGCGAGGCGGCGCGCCCGCTCGGCGGAGACCGACGGGTGGGGATCGATGTCCTCCAGGCGGAGGCGGAAGGTGCTCTGGACCTCCATGATCCGGCCCGAGCGGTCCTGGTGGACCGCCACCCAGCCGCCGTCCACCGGTATGCCGTGGACGACCTGCCGCCACCAGCGGTGCGTGCCGGTCAGGCTGGTGCGGACGCGCTCGGCCTGCAAACGGATCTCGCCGGCTTCGTCGATGGCGATCGGACGGCCGAAGAGCGCGTCGGTGTGCCGCCGGAGGAAGGCCCGTGCGCCGGCATCGGCCGAGGCGGCTTCGGCCGTCCGGTTGCGGCGGGGGATCCAGAGCCGATGGACGAGGCCCTCCGGACCGATCGACAGCGGGAGCACACCGGGATCGCCGACGAGCCGGACCGTGGCCGGGGTGGGAGAAGCCGGGGGGGGCAGGGTCGGCGTCGCAGGTGTAGCTTCCGTTGCCAGGGCGGGCATGCAGAGGGCAAGGCCGAAGAAGGTCCACAATACCGCCGACGGCGGAAGCCGCAGATGCACGATGATTCTCCCTGGATGGTCTCCGGCCCGCCGGCACGCCCCACGGCGGACTCGCTTGGATAACGGTTGAATTATAAGGGGATTCCGTTCAGCGTGAAAGTGGTCGTGCCGATTGGGAGGTCCAGAACATGTCGCGGCATGGTGTTTTCGCTCTTCTTGCGCTCTTTGTCCCCGTCCTCTACGCCTGCTCACAGGCCCCGCCACCCCGCTACGAGATCACCTACACCGATCCCCTGTTCAACCAGCATGAGGCCTTCGCCGAAGGCTTCGCCCTGGCTCCGGTCGACCAGGCCGAGCCGGTGGTGGGAGGGGCGGAGGCGCTGGCCCAGATGACCAACGAGCTGTACACCGCCCTGTTGACCTTCACCGAGAAGGCCGAGATCGTCGATCCCAAGGTGGTGCTGGAGAGGGCGAAGGAGCAGGGGGAGGAGACCGAGACCTTCCTGCGGAGCTTCCAGCGGGACCGGATCAACGGGGTTGCGCTGAATGCGGAGGACTGCAAGAAGATCCTCGAATGGCTCGACGAGCGCTTCTTCTTCGTGTCCTGGGTGGAGGAGCGCACGGAGGTGGGCATGAGGGAGCGGCCGACGGTCGATTACACGGACATCGAGTTCTCCCAGGACATCTACGCGGTGACCTACCAGAAGTTCGAGGGCAGCCTGAGCGGTGCACTCATCGATCTCGTCCGGGGAGTCATCGTGTGGAAGGGGGTGGCGCGCTACACCACCGGTGAGATGTACAAGGACAACCTCCCGGCCGACCTGTGGACCCAGCGCAACCGGGCCTGTGTGGCCATGGCCCGCCTGCTGAGTCTCGATTGAGGCCGGATTTGACCCTTCGGGGGCTTCCGTGTACTCTCCAGCCGGTCTCTTCTCGACTGCCGATGGTGCGGGCAGCCGATGGTGCTGGCGGGGGCATCGCAACGACGCGGCGCCCCGCTTTGACATGTGGACCAGCTTTGACATGCGCACCCGCCGGGCCGGAGAGGCCGGGCGTGGGATTGCGGCGGAAACGGTGATCCATGGACAAGCATTTCGATCCGCGGGGACTCGAAGAGAAGTGGTACGAGCGATGGGAGGCCGCGGGTCTGTTCAAGCCCGAGAGCCACGGTGAAGGTGAGCCCTACGTCATCACCCTGCCGCCGCCCAACGTCACCGGCGTGCTGCACATCGGCCACTGCCTGGGCAACTCGGTGCAGGATTGTCTCATCCGCTACTACCGGATGCGGGGCCGGCCGGCGCTGTGGATTCCCGGTACCGATCACGCCTCGATCGCCACGGAGAACAAGGTGGTCGAGGAGCTGGCGAAGGAGGGCCTGAGCCGGGAGGAACTGGGCCGGGAGGCCTTCCTGGAACGGGCCTGGGACTGGGCGCGACGCCACCACGACCACATCGTCCTGCAGTTGAAACGCTTCGGAGGCAGCCTCGACTGGGACCGGGAGGCCTTCACCCTCGACGAGAAGCGCAACCGCGCGGTGACCGAGGCCTTCGTCCGCCTCTGGGAGAAGGGCTACATCTACCGCGGCGACTACATGGTGAACTGGTCGGTGGCCCAGCAGAGCGCGGTGAGCGACGAGGAGGTCGAATACCGCGAGGTGCAGGGCAAGCTCTGGCACTTCCGCTATCCGCTCGAGGGCGGCGGCCATCTGACCATCGCGACCACCCGCCCGGAGACCATGCTCGGCGACACCGCGGTCGCCATCCATCCCGACGACGAGAAGACCGCGCAATGGCGCGGCCGTACGGTCATCCTTCCCCTGGTGGGGCGGAAGATCCCCATCATCGAAGACGAGTACGTCGATCCCGAGTTCGGTTCGGGCTGTGTGAAAATCACGCCCAGCCACGATCCCAACGACTACGAGATCGGCAAGCGGCACGAGCTGCCCTTCGTGAACATCCTCAACCCCGACGGCACCCTGAACGATCGGGTACCGGAGAAGTACCGGGGCCTGGACCGCTTCGAGGCGCGCAAGCTCGTCGTGCGGGACATGGAGGAGCTGGGTCTGCTGGAGAAGGTCGAGGAGCACACCCACAGCGTGGGCTACCACGACCGCACCGGAACGGTGATCGAGCCCTATGTGTCGACCCAGTGGTTCCTGAAGATGGAGGAGCTGGCCAAGCCGGCGCTGCGCGCGGTGCGTGAGGGGGAGATCCGGCTCTTTCCCGAGCGCTGGGTGGGCGTCTACTACAACTGGATGACGAAGATCCGCGACTGGTGCATCTCGCGCCAGTTGTGGTGGGGACACCGCATCCCGGTGTGGTACTGTCCGGAGGGTCATGTGAACGTGGCCCGCGAGGCGCCGTCCGCCTGCGCCCAGTGCGGTTCGACGGTGTTGCGCCAGGACGAGGACGTCCTGGACACCTGGTTCTCCTCGTGGCTGTGGACCTTCTCTCCGTTGGGCTGGCCCGAGGACACCGAGGACCTGCGCCGTTATCACCCCACCTCGACCCTGGTCACCGGCCACGAGATCATCTTCTTCTGGGTGGCGCGGATGATCATGGCCTCCTACGAGTTCCTCGGGGAGAAGCCCTTCTCCGAGGTGGTCTTCACCGGCATCGTGCGCGACAAGCAGGGCCGCAAGATGTCCAAGTCGCTGGGCAACTCCCCCGACCCCATCGAGATCATCGAGAAGTACGGGGCCGACGCGCTGCGCTTCGTCCTGTTGATGCTCGCCCCGACCGGTCAGGACATCAACTTCGACGAGGAGATGGTCGAGACCGGCCAGCACTTCTGCAACAAGATCTGGAACGCGACCCGCCTGCTCTTCTCCCACCTGGAGAACGCGCCCATCGAGTTCGCCGCGGCCGAGGAGAAGGCCATGTCCGCCGATCTGAGCGGGGATCTTCCCGCCGGGGACGACCAGGCGGTGTTCGCCGAGCTCTACCGGCGGGTCTTCGGGGCACCGCTTCCCGAAGGCCAGTGGGCGCCGCTGCAACTGGAAGATCGCTGGATCCTCCACGAGACGGCGGAAGCCGCGCGGCGGGTCACCGCGGCGGTGGAGGCGCGGCGCCTGAACGATGCGGCGCGCGGGGTGTACGACATGTTCTGGAAGGAGTACTGCGACTGGTACCTGGAGGCGATCAAGCCCCGTCTGCAGGGAGAGGACGAAGCGGCGCGCCGGACCGCCCTGCTGGTGGCGCTGACCGTGCACGCCCTGCTCCTGCGCATGATGCACCCCTTCCTGCCCAATCTCACCGAGGAGTTGTGGGAGCTGCATCCGCAGACCGCGGGCTTCGTCATCATCGCCCCGTGGCCGCGGGCCGAGGATTCCCTGCCCTGGGGTGAGGACGCCGAGCACTTCGCCCTGGTGAAGGAACTGGTGACTTCGGCGCGGAATTTGCGGCACCAGTTGGACGTGCCGCCGGGCAAGCGGGGGAAGCTGGTGCTGCAGGTCGAGGGGGACCGGCGCGCGGTGGTGGAGAAGCTGCGGGAGCACGTGGCGACCCTGGCCAAGATGGAGGAAGTGGTGGTGAGCCCCTCGGGGGCCAAGCCCGAGCGCAGCGTGGGAGCGGTGGTCCTGGACATCGAGGTGTATCTGCCCATCGACGGCCTGATCGATCCGGAGAAGGAGACCCGGCGTCTGCGCAAGGAAGTGGAGCAGACCGAGAAACGTCTGCAGGGCTTGCGGGCCAAGCTCTCCAACGAGAACTTCGTGGAGAGGGCACCGGCCGAGGTCGTCCAACGTCAGCGCGAACTCGCCGGTGAGGTCGAGGAGACCCTCGAGAAACTCCGCCGGCAGTTGGCGGCATTGGAGTGAACATGAGCGGCGACGAGCGCGAGGACTACCGCAGCCTGGGAGAGATCCTGCAGGCCTGCCGCGCGGAGCGCAGGCTCAGTCTCGAGGACGTGTCCGAGGCCACCAAGATCTCCTCGAAGATGCTCCAGGCGCTGGAGGCCGACGAGATCGACCGCATCGCCGGCCCGATCTACGCCCGCGGCTTCGTCAAGACCCTCGCCGCCTACTTCGGCCAGGACGAAGGCAGGTGGCTGAGCTTGTTGGAGGAACTGGACCACCAGACCGCGGCTCCGGAATCACCGGTCCATCTGGAAGGGGAGGAGAAGGAGGAGGCGGTCGAGCCTTCTGCCCCGCCCGCACCGTCCCCCTCTCCCGAACCGGTGACCTGGAAGGTGGAGACGGTGGAGGACACCGCGGTCAAACGGGTGGTCGGTGGCGGTGGCGCCTCGCTTCCGCGGTGGATGTGGATCGTTCTGGTGGGGTTGATCCTGGCGCTGGTGGTGTGGTGGTTGGGAGGAAGGAGTGGAGAGGACTCCCGGGAGTTCTCCTCGGCGGCCGGGCCGGCGCCGACGGCCGACCTCTCCGTCTCCACGGCCGAACCCACGGCCTCCGGCGATGGCGCCTCCACGGCGTCGCCTGCCGAGGGCGTCTCCACGGCCTCGTCCGCCGACGGCGCCTCCGCTGCCTCGTCCTCCGGTGGCGCCTCCGTTGGATCGTCGCCCACTGCCTCGTCCCCCGGCGCCTCTTCCGATGTCGCGTCCTCCGGCGGCGAGGGTTCCGGCGGGGAAGCGGGAAGCCCGCCTCCGGCGGACACCGCCGAAGAGCCGGGTACCGAGGTGGTCCAGCCCCGGGGCAACACCCTGGACGATGCCGTTCCCGTTCCCGACTCGAAGACGATCGATCTGGAGCATGCGATCCTGGCCGGGGGAGGGGGGCGGCCGCAGCTCGAGGAGCCGTCCGCTCCGCAGCGGCGGGAAGGGGTGGAGCCGGTGGCCCGCCCGGAAGACGGGAAGGATGAGGGGAAGAAGGAGGCCGAGACCGCGGCCAAGGTGTCGCCGGCCGAGGCTCCGGCTTCGACCGTCGACGAAGGCGAGGACTCGACTCCGTCCTCGTCGCTGGGAAGCATCGTGCGGCCGGGGGTCCAACCTCCGGTGGCAGGACAGATGCGTCTGGATCTGACCGCCGTCGACGGTCCGGTCGAGGTCTGGGCCGCGGCCGACGGCGACGACCTCCAACACCGCGTACTGCGGGCCAACGAGAGCTGGAGCCTGCTGGGCCGCGATCACTTCGTCCTGCGTCTGCCCGATCCCGGGGCGATCGAGGTGAAGCTGGACGGCGTCCGGCGCCGGCCTCCGCAGGGATTGCGGGACGAGTGGCTCATCTATCCCACCGGCGATTCCCGATAGACGGGAGGACGCCATGAGCGCCGGCTTCCGTCTGCACCGTCCCTTTCCCCTCACCGGCGATCAACCCCGTGCCGTCCGCGAACTGGTGGAGGGCTACCGCGCGGGCCGCCGTGAGCAGGTGCTCCTGGGGGTGACCGGCAGCGGGAAGACCTACACCATCGCCAACCTGATCGAGGAGCTGCAGCTTCCCACCCTGGTGTTGAGCCACAACAAGACCCTGGCCGCGCAACTCTACGGCGAGTTCCGGGGCTTCTTCCCCGAGAACGCGGTCGAGTACTTCATCTCCTACTACGACTACTACCAGCCGGAGGCCTTCATCCCTTCGTCGAACACCTACATCGAGAAGGACGCGAGCATCAACGACGAGATCGACCGGCTGCGACTGCGGGCCACCTCGTCGCTGCTCTCGCGGAGGGACGTCATCGTCGTGGCCAGCGTCTCGTGCATCTTCGGCCTGGGCAATCCGGACAACTTCCGGCGGCAGGTCGTCTCATTGCGAACGGGCACGGAGCTCGAGCGCGACCGTCTGCTGGATGAGTTGGTGGCGATCCACTACCGGCGCGACGACGTCGGCTTCGGGCGGGGAAGTTTCCGGGTGCGCGGGGACGTGGTCGAGATCCGCCCGGCCTACGAGGAGGAGATCGTCCGGGTGGAGTTCTTCGGCGACGAGGTCGAGGGAATCGCCGTCGTCGATCCGGTGCAGTCGGCAGTGAAGGAGCGCGTCGACACCTACACCATCTATCCGGCCAGTCTCTTCGTGACCGATCGCGAGAAACTCCAATCGGTGGTCGACGAGATCGAGCGCGAACTGGATGAGCGTCTGGCCTGGTTCGAATCGGTGGGGAAGGTGCTGGAGGCGCAGCGGCTCGAGTCGAGGACGCGCTACGACATGGAGATGCTGCTGGAGCTGGGCTACTGCCCCGGGGTGGAGAACTATTCGCGCTACTTCGACGGACGCCGGGCGGGGCAGCGTCCGGCGTGTCTGCTCGACTACTTCCCCGACGAATGGCTGCTGGTGGTGGACGAGAGCCACGTCACCGTCAGCCAGATCGGTGCGATGTACCACGGCGACCGTTCCCGCAAGGAGACCCTGGTCGAACACGGTTTCCGCCTGCCCAGCGCCCTGGACAACCGCCCGTTGACCTTCGAGGAATTCCAGGCGATGCAGCCGCCCACGGTGTACGTCAGTGCCACCCCGGGCGACTACGAGCTCGAGCGCAGCGAGGGCGTGGTCGTCGAGCAGCTCATCCGTCCGACCGGCCTCATGGATCCCGAGCTCCTCGTGCGCCCGGTCGACGGCCAGATCGACGATCTGATGGGCGAGATCCACGAGACGGTGGCCCAGGGCTACCGGGTGCTCGTGACCACCCTGACCAAGCGGATGGCCGAGGACCTGACCGACTATCTCTCGGAGAACGGGGTGAGGGTGCAGTATCTTCACAGCGACATCGCCGCTCTGGACCGGGTGGAGATCCTGCGCGGGCTGCGTCTGGGCGAGTTCGATGTCCTGGTGGGCATCAATCTCCTCCGCGAGGGTCTCGACCTGCCCGAGGTGGGTCTGGTGGCCATCCTCGACGCGGACAAGGAGGGTTTCCTGCGCAGCGAGCGCAGTCTCATCCAGACCGCCGGACGGGCGGCCCGCAACGTCGACGGACGGGTGATCCTCTACGCGGACACGGTCACCGGCTCGATGGAACGGGCCCTGGCCGAGACCGCCCGCCGCCGGGAGATCCAGCGGCGCTACAATGAGGAACACGGCATCACCCCGCGCAGCATCGAGAAGACCCGCGAGGACATCCTCTCGAGCACCCGGGCGGCCGAGGGGGCGGCGCAGGAGTGGTCCGGCGCCCCGGCATCGCCACAGCAGATGCTCGATCACCTCGACGGCCTCGGCCCGGAGGAGATGATCGAGCAGCTCGAACGGGAGATGAACGAAGCGGCCGGGCGACTCGACTTCGAGACCGCGGCCGTCCTGCGCGATCGCATCGACGAGTTGCGCCTGCAACTGGAGTTGACCCCACGCCGGAGGCGACGATGACACGACCCGATCCTCCCTTCTCCGTGGCCGAGGAAGAAGCGGCCCGGCGGCTCATCGAACTCGCCCTGGCCGAGGACGGCGCGCGCGACGACGTCACCACCGAATTGTGCATTCCGCCCGCCACGAGGGGCCGCGCGGTGATCCGCTCGAGGGAGGAGGGGGTGCTGGCCGGTCTTCCCTGCGTGTCGCTGTGTGTGGAGATCTTCGGGGCCGATCTCACCGTCCACGAGCGGCGCCACGACGGCGATGCCGTCGCCGCCGGTGAGGTGGTGGCCGAGCTGGAGGGATCGATGGCCCATCTGCTGTCGATCGAGCGGACCTTCCTGAATCTCCTGTGCAGTCTCAGCGGGGTGGCCACCCTCACCCACCGCTTCGTCGAGCGCGCCGGCCCGCGCTGCCGGGTGCTGGACACCCGCAAGACCTGGCCCGCCTGGCGCGTGCTGCAGAAGTACGCGGTGCGATGCGGCGGCGGCGTCAACCACCGCATGGGCCTGTACGACGCCTTCATGTTCAAGGACAACCACCAGGCGGGAGGTGTGCCGCTGGAGCGGATCGTCGAGCAGGCGAGGCAGCGGCGCCCCGAACTCCCCGTCATCGTCGAGGTGGACGATCTGCAGTCGCTGCGCCGGGTCCTTCCCCTGGGTGTCGACCGCATCCTCCTGGACAACTTCGATCCGGCCGCGGTGCGCGAGGCCTGCCTTCTGCGGAAGGAGGCCGGGGTCGACGTGCCCTTCGAGATCTCCGGCGGGGTGAACCTGGACACGGTCGGAGCGCTGGCCGAGGCCGGGGCGGACATGGTCTCGGTGGGAGCGATCACCCACTCGGCCCCCGCCCTCGATCTTGGTCTGGATCTGCAGTGAACGCGAAGCTGGAACTGGAGAGTCTGCGCACGCGCAGCTTCGGGCGCAGCCTGCGCCACGAGCGGAGGGTGGACAGCACGAACCGGCGTCTGCTGGAGTGGGCCCGGGAGGGCGCGCCGCATGGGGCCGTCCTGTGGGCGGATGCGCAGAGTGCGGGACGCGGTCGCCAGGGCCGGAACTGGTTGAGTGGGGAGGGGGACGGGCTCTACGCTTCGCTGCTGCTGTGCCCGCCGGCTCCGGTGGGACGCTGGGCCGCCTTCTCGCTGGTGGCTGCATTGGCCCTGGCCGAGGTCCTCCGTGAAGGATGGGATCTCCCGGTGGGGGTGAAGTGGCCCAACGATCTGTGGCTGGACGGACGCAAGCTCGCCGGGATCCTGCTGGAGGCCCAGGGCGGAGACGAGCCGCGGCTGGTGGTCGGCATCGGGGTGAACCTGCGTCCGCCCGCGGGCGGATGGCCCGACGAGTTGCGCGGCCGGGCGCTGAGCCTGGCCGAGGCGGGCGCCGCGTCGGTCTCGGCGCCGGAACTGCTGGCCGCGCTCCTCGAGCGTCTCGAAGTACACTGGGATCGTTTCGTCCAGGAGGGTTTCGCGGTCTTCCTGGAGGCGTGGAGGCGCTTCGATCGGCTCACCGGCCGCACGGTGACGGTGGAGCAGGACGCGCAGCGGCAGGTGCTCAGGGTGGAGGGGGTCGATCGGGAGGGACGGCTCGTCGCGGTGGATGAGCGCGGCCGACGCCGTACGTTGAACGCAGGAGAGGTCCACCTCTCATCGCCGGAGTCGACGACATGAGGCTTCTCTGCCTGGACATCGGCAATACGGCGGCCCATGCCGCCGTCGTCGAAGACGGACGCGTCGCTGTGCAATTCCGACGTGAGCACGGTGGTGGCCAGCATCCGGCTGCCCTGGACGAACTCCATGCGTGGTGTGGGAAGGTGATCGCCGGGCACACGCTGGCGCCGGATGCGACTGCGCCCCGTTCCTTGGAGGAGGATCCGGAGATCGACGGGATCATGGTCGCTTCGGTGGTGCCCGCCCTGTCCCGCCGGTGGCGGACCCTGTGGCAGCAGGACACCCGGACGCGCTCGATTCCGCTGCGGGAGGTCGATCACCACCTGCACTTCCCCTTCACCGTGGAGGTGGACCGTCCGGACACCGTCGGGGCGGACCGCTGGTGCAATCTCGCCGGCGCCTTCGCCCGCGGTCACCGCGACGCCCTGGTGGTGGACCTGGGAACGGCGAACACCTACGACCTGCTGGTCGAGGGACGTTTCCGCGGGGGATGGATCGCACCGGGGCTGGTCAGCTCCCATCGCGCGATGCTGCAGAGAGGAGCCCTGCTGCCCGAGATCGAGTTCGAGGCTCCGAGGACCTTCCCCGGACGCGACACCGCCGAGGCGATCCGCGGGGGAAGCTGGCTGCAGGGATGGGGTGGGGTGAGCGCGGTCATCCGCGCCTTCCTCCACGAGCATCCCGGGCTCCAGGTGCTGGTCACCGGCGGCCTCTCTCCGCTCTTCTTCGATGAACGCTCCGGGCCCGCCGACCAGGGCATCGGCGCCCTGCGCGTGGACGCGCTCACCCTGGAGGGAGCGGCCTACCTGTACGAGCGGGAGGGGACGGCGTAGTCGGCATTCCACCACGGACCGTCCTCATCCTCGTACCAGTCCATCCGCGTGCCGTTGGGCAACTCCACGAGCACCCGCAGCACCGCCGCCTCGTCGGGGTGGATGGCGTTCGGAGAGGTCGAACACACCCCCGCACTCATGACATGGTCGACCGAGGGGCTGTGGGTCAGGTACAGCACGTGTCCGAGTTCGTGCAGGAGAACCCGATCGGCCAGGCTCTGGGAGTCGAAGTCCTCGGCCAGGGCCAGATGCAACAGGACGGGGATGGTGTGGTAGAGCTCAGCTCCCAAGGGCTCCAGAACGGAGACCTTGCCCAGGGCGGCGCCCCCCTGCAGGGGGAGCTCACAGCTCGTGACCACACCCTCGGCCGGGGCGAACGCCACCGTCTCCAGGAGCGTTCGGCCCGCGGCTTCGTTCCACAGCTGGACGGCCCGCTCCAGGGCCGATCCGTAGTCGACCCCGTTGGGCGACACCCGGTCGATCCGTTGCACCCGGACGGGATAGTGCTCCCAGTGGGCGATGGTGCAGTTGCCGCCGTCCATCGCGGTGAGGGTCTTCAGGAAGCGCAGGAAGCTCCACTCCTCGGGCTCGGGCAACAGGAGCTGCACCGAGCGGGTGGGAATCAACAGGTAGTCGACGGCGCGGTCGTGCGGGCTCTCGATCGTTGGAGACAGGGAGTAGAGCGGTGGAGCCGACGCGGGGGGGGCGATGGTCAGCGGTGAGGGCAGATAGTCGAGAAGCCCCTCGAAACGGTACACCCCGTCGGCTCCCGTGAGGACCGTCTGGTCCTGCGCCTGCAGTTGGACCTGGGCCAGGGGCTGGAAGATCGTGCAACTGTCGTCGCCCAGGAGGATCCGGCCCTCCCGGTCGAAACGGGCGGAGGGGATCGCGCGCAGGAGGGGGCTCCACGGTCCCGGCCGCTGCACTTGATCGATGGCCCGGACGCGCGCGAAGACCGGCTGCCCCGGGGGCAGATCATCGACGGTGCAGCGATAGCAGTCCACACCCTGGCGATGGGACACGGTGTAGAGATCGCAACGCACCGGATCGAAGATGGCGAGACTGTCGACGGCCACCGCCAGTTCGTAGCGATCCATCTCCGGCTGGCCCCAGGCGCGGTCCGGACGCAGCCACTGGTATCCCAGAGCCCCTTCCACGGGAACCCGGTAGACCTCCGCTTGCCGCACCGCTCCGACCGGCTGCAGACGGGTGGAATCGATGCGGGCGACCCATTGGTGGGTCGTCATTCGCCCGTCGAGGCGGGCCACCGCAGTGAAGAAGGTGGGGCCGGCGCGGTCCACTGTCCAGTCCAGTGCCGGCGCGGTGGTGATCGAATCGCCGTCGAGGTAGAAGGTCACCGGGACGGGTATCCCGTAGACGGTGGTCACCTCGAAGTGGATGAGTTCGTCCCACTGGACCAGGAGTTCCTCGCCGGGAGGTCGGTAGAGCAGGGGGGGGAGGGTCGGAGCCTCCGGTTGGCGACCGCAGGCGCCGAGCCCGAGGAGGACGGCGGGGAGAAGGAGCAGGAGAAGAACGCCCCTCCATCGTCCCCGTAAGGGGCGCGGCACCCGGGGGTTCCCTTCCCTTGCCTGGCCCCGGGGGGGAATGGCGTCTGCGAACGAGAGCGGCACGATGACCACCTGGCAGGGCCTGGGAAGCGCCGGCGGTGGAGGCCAGCTCCGCGCCGTCGGCAGCACCTCTGCCGCCGACACCGATAGGCTACGGAACCGGGCGCCCGGGGGCAAGGGGCCGGGGGCCGATGGGAGAAGCGACGTATTTCCAATGGTTTGCGCGGGCACTTTGGCAGTCTACCCGGGTGCTTGCCAAAATCGGAAAGCTGACTATTGTTTGACACCGTTGGCAGACAAGCCCGGTGACTGCTGATAACCGTTTTCAGGACCGGCACGGTAGGGGTCCTGAGCCGAATGGCCCGCCAAGGGCCGAGGATTCTGCTAGCCACCACCCTCGAGGTGGGTTCGAGGAGGAGATCCATGAGCATCAAGCCGCTTGGAGATCGTGTCCTGGTCCAGGCTCTTGCCAGCGAGAAGAGCAAGGGTGGGATCATCATTCCCGACACGGCGAAGGAGAAGCCCCAGGAGGGAAAGATCATCGCCGTCGGTCCCGGCCGGGTGGAGAACGGCCACCGGATCGACCCGGAGGTGAAGAAGGGCGATCGGGTCCTCTTCGGTAAGTATGCCGGGACCGAGATCACCATCGACGACAAGGAATACCTCATCCTGCGCGAGTCGGACATCCTCGCGATCCTGTAGTTCTCATTCGCGCCCGGAACCAACTTCAAACGATTCGATCAAGGAGAGTCAACGATCATGGCCAAGATGATGGTTTTCGACGTGAAGGCTCGTGAAGAGCTCAAGAACGGCGTCGATGCTCTTGCCAACGCGGTCAAGGTGACCCTGGGCCCCCGCGGCCGCAACGTCATCCTCGACAAGAAATTCGGAAGTCCGACGATCACCAACGACGGTGTGACGATCGCCAAGGAGATCGAACTGTCGGCTCCCTACGAGAACATGGGCGCGCAGTTGATCAAGGAGGTCGCCTCCAAGACCCAGGACGTCGCCGGTGACGGAACCACCACTGCGACCATCCTGGCCCAGATGCTGATCCACGAGGGTCTTCGTCAGATCACCGCCGGCGCCAACCCCATGTTCGTCAAGAAGGGGATCCAGGCCGCTGTCGACGCGGTGGTCGAAGAGGTGAAGAAGCAGTCGAAGATCGTGCGCGACCGCGCCCAGATCGCGGCGGTGGCCACCATCTCCGCCAACAACGATCCGGAGATCGGTCAGATCATCGCCGATTCGATGGAGGCCGTGGGCAAGGACGGCGTGATCACCGTCGAAGAGGCCAAGTCGATGGAGACGACCTACGAGGTCAAGGAAGGGATGCAGTTCGACCGCGGCTACCTCTCTCCCTACTTCGTCACCGACACCGAGCGCATGGAGGTTCTCATGGAGAACCCCTACCTGCTGATCCACGACAAGAAGATCAGCAACATGAAGGAACTGCTGCCGGTGCTCGAGAAGGTCGCCCAGTCCGGTGCTCCGCTGGTGATCATCGCCGAGGACATCGAGGGCGAGGCCCTGGCGACCCTGGTGGTGAACAAGCTGCGCGGCACCCTGAACGTGGCCGCGGTGAAGGCTCCGGGCTTCGGTGACCGCCGCAAGGCCATGCTCCAGGACATCGCCATCCTCACCGGTGGACGGGTCATGAGCGAGGACGCCGGCCTGAAGCTGGAGAACACCACCATGAGCGATCTGGGCCGGGCCAAGCGGGTGGTCATCGACAAGGACAACACCACCATCGTCGAAGGCGCGGGCAAGAAGGCGGACATCAAGGGCCGCGAGGCGCAGATCCGCCGCCAGATCGAGGAGACCACCAGCGACTACGACCGCGAGAAGCTCCAGGAGCGTCTGGCGAAGCTCGCCGGCGGCGTGGCGGTCATCAGCGTGGGCGCCGCGACCGAGACCGAGATGAAGGAGAAGAAGGCCCGCGTCGAGGACGCCCTGTCGGCCACCCGCGCCGCGGTGGACGAGGGCATCGTGCCCGGCGGCGGTGTGACCCTGCTGCGGGCGGCCAAGGTCATCGACAAGCTCGACCTCGAGGGCGAGGAAGCGGTCGGTGCGGCCATCGTCAAGCGCGCGCTCGAGGAGCCGGTGCGGACCATCGCCAACAACGCGGGTGTCGACGGCAGCGTGGTCGTCGAGCGCCTGCGCAGCGAGAAGGCGGGCATCGGTTACAACGCCGCCACCGGCGAGTACACCGACATGCTCAAGGACGGCGTGGTCGACCCGACCAAGGTCACCCGCTCGGCCCTGCAGAACGCGGCCAGCATCGCGTCGTTGGTCCTGACCACCGAGTGCCTCATCACCGATGAGCCCGAGGAGGAGAAGGCCAACCCCGCGGCGGCGGCCGGCGGCATGGGTGGCATGGGTGGCATGGGCGGCATGATGTAGTCCATCGACCGCGTACCGTGCTCGTGTACAGGGAGGGCCGCCCCGTCGGGGCGGCCCTTTCTGCATGGGCTGGACCTCGAAGCGGTGAGGGTCTACATTGGCCACGCCTTGGCCCGAAGGTCCGCGTTTCTGGCCTGAGAGTCCATTCCACCGGCCCGAGGATCCAGTTCCCGGCCCGAGAGTTCATTTCCCTGGAAGGTGAGTCATGGCGAGCTACCGCAAAGAACGAGATTCGATGGGCGAGATG
>JAOZPE010000069.1 GCA_029932915.1 Candidatus Krumholzibacteriia bacterium | reverse complement strand
AAGGACATCTTCTGCCGCTACCAGACCATGACCGGCCACCATGTCCTGCGCAAGGCGGGCTGGGACACCCACGGTCTGCCCGTCGAGATCGAGGTCGAGAAACAACTGGGTCTCACCAGCAAGGAGGACGTCGAGCGCTTCGGCGTCGAGGAGTTCAACCGGCGCTGCCGCCAGTCGGTGTTCACCTACAAGAAGGAATGGGACGAGTTCACCCACGGCATCGGCTTCTGGCTCGACCTCGACCATCCCTACGTCACCTATGAGAACGACTACATCGAATCGGTGTGGTGGCTGCTGAAGACCATGTGGGACAAGGGTCTTCTCTACCGCGGCTACAAGGTCGTTCCCTACTGCGCGCGCTGCGAGACCGCCCTGTCCAGCCACGAGGTGGCCCAGGGCTACCGGGAGGTGGACGATCCCTCGGTCACGGTGAGGATGAAGGTGAAGGGGAAGGAGGCGCATTCCTTCCTGGTGTGGACTACCACGCCGTGGACCCTGCCCGCAAACGTGGCCCTCGCCGTCGGCGACGACATCGACTACGTCGCCGTCCGCCATGAGGACGAGGTCCTCATCCTGGCCGAGGCCCGCCTGAGCGCCTATTTCGGCGACGAGGTGCCGGAGATCGTCGAGCGGATGAAGGGGCGCGAACTGGTCGGGTGGGAATACGAGCAGCTCATCCCCATCCTGAAGACCGACAAACCCGGCTTCCGCGTCGTCACCGCCGATTTCGTGAGCACCGAGGACGGGACGGGCATCGTCCACATCGCCCCGGCCTACGGCGAGGACGACTACCGGGTGGGGCAGGAGCACGACCTTCCCCTGCTGCATCCGGTCGACAAGGCCGGCCGTTTCGTCGACGAACTCACCCCCTATGCGGGTCTCTTCGTCAAGGACGCGGACAAGCGGATCATCGCCGACCTCAAGAGCGACGGACGTCTCTTCGCTCAGCAACAGGTCCATCACAGCTATCCGCACTGCTGGCGCTGCAACACCCCCTTGCTCTACTACGCGCGCGATTCCTGGTACATCCGCACCACGGCGGTGAAGGATGAACTCATCGCGGCCAACGACGATGTCAACTGGGTTCCGACCGGAGTGGGCCGCGAGCGCTTCGGCGATTGGCTCGAGAACAACGTCGACTGGGCCATCTCCCGGGACCGCTTCTGGGGCACGCCGCTGCCGGTGTGGGAGTGCGCGTGCGGGGAGCGTCTGTGCATCGGCTCACGGAAGGAGATCGAGGAGGCCGGAGGGGTGGTCCCCGACGATCTGCACCGTCCCTACATCGATGAGGTCGAACTGGAATGTCCCAAGTGCGGCGGAGCGATGCACCGCACACCCGAGGTCATCGACGTGTGGTTCGATTCGGGGGCGATGCCCTTCGCCCAGTGGCACTACCCCTTCGAGAACCGCGAACAGTTCGACCGCCAGTTCCCCGCCGATTTCATCTCCGAGGGCGTCGACCAGACCCGTGGCTGGTTCTACAGCTTGCTGGCCATCGCGACCATGGTCGCCGGCCGCAGCTCCTACCGGAACGTGCTGACCCTGGGACTGGTCCTCGACAAGAACGGCCAGAAGATGTCCAAGACCCGGGGCAACGCGGTCGACCCGATGGAGATCCTGCGCAACGACGGGGCCGATCCCCTGCGCTGGTACCTGGTGACCGTGTCGCCGGCCTACGCGCCCGTCCGCTTCGACATCGAGGGGGTGCGGGAGAGCCGTCGCAAGGTGCTCGGTACCCTGGAGAACGTCTTCGCCTTCTTCTCCCTGTACGCGAATCTCGAGCACTACACCGCCCGGCGCGTGGAGGATCCGGCCCGGCTCAGCCAGCAGCTCGACCGCTGGATCCTCAGCCGCTACCACGCCGTGGTCGAGGAGGTCGCAGCGAGTCTCGACGGATGGGACGCCACCCGGGCCGGCCGCGTCCTGGGCGACTTCATCGTCGATGAACTGAGCAACTGGTACGTTCGCCGCAGCCGCCGCCGTTTCTGGAAGGCGGCGATGGGCGAGGACAAGCGGGCGGCCTTCGACACCCTGTACACCGTGCTCGAAGGGGTCTCGCGTCTGCTCGCACCCTTCACGCCCTTCATCGCCGAGAGACTCTATCGGGGACTGCATCCGGATCTGCCGGAGGAAGCGCCCGCACCGACCGAGGATGGATCGATGTCCTCATCGGCCGATCCGGCCGCTGGGGGAGGGGAGCCGGCCGACAGTGTCCACCTGGCCGATTGGCCCGGGAGTTCGGCGGCGGCCCGCGACCGCGAGCTCGAGGAGAGCATGGCCGCGGTCCTGCAGGTGGTGGGCCTGGGCCGCAGCCTGCGCAACGCCCACGAGCTGAGGGTGCGTCAGCCCCTGCGGGAGGGCCTGGTCTACGGACGCAGCCCGGCCCTGCGCCGGGCGGTCGAGCAGGAGCGCTACGCGGCGCTCATCGCCGACGAGCTCAATCTCAAGCGGGTCTCGTGGCTGGACGACCCCAGCCGGGTGGCCCGGGTCTCGGCCAAGGCCAATTTCCGCAAACTCGGCGCGCGTTTCGGCAAGAAGACCCCGGCCGTGGCCAAGGCGATCGCCGCTCTGGATGGCGACTCGCTGGCGCGCCTGCGCGAGGATGGGAGCCTGACGCTGTCGGTCGACGGCGACGAGGTGGAGATCACCGGGGAGGACGTCTTCATCTCCGAGGAGGGGCTGGAGGGTTACGTCACCGAGAGCCAGCGCGACTGCATGGTGGCCTTGAGCATCGAGCTCGACGAGGAGTTGCGGCGGGAGGGCCTGGCCCGGGAGCTGGTCAACCGCATCCAGAACCTGCGCAAGCAGGCCGGACTCGCGGTTTCCGACCGGATCTCCTTATATATCGGCGGTGACGAAGCGGTGGCCGCCGCCTGGGCGGCCCATCAAGACCATATCCGAGAGGAGACCCTGGTCCAGATCCACGCGGAGCGTCCCGCGCCGGACATGGTCCAGGAGGAATTTTCCATCGACGGCCACAAGGCGCTCATCGCCCTGGCCCCCACGGGGGTCGGAAGCCCTCGATCCTGAAGCGGCCGCAAGGAGAACCATGCGCACGAGAGACCTGGAGAAGTACCGCAAGCTCTTGATGGAAGAACGGGAACGGATTCTCGAGAGCATCAAGGAGCACGAGGCCCAGATCCGCCAGTACGACGAGATCGAGGGCCGCGTCCACAGCAATCACATGGCCGATCAGGGAACCGACGAGTTCCGGCACGAGCAGGCCATTCGTCTGCTGCAGAGCGAGAACCGCTATCTCTACCGGATCGAGGATGCCCTGCAGCGGGTCGAGGACGGGACCTACGGGAAGTGTGAACTCTGTGGCAAGGCCATCTCCACCCAGCGTCTCACTGCCATTCCCTATACCCGCCTGTGCATCGAGTGCGCGGAGAAAGAAGACGCCAAGCGCGGATGATCCGTTTGCGTCCCACCCACTGCTACCTGATCGCGGCGGGTGTGCTCCTGCTCGACTTCGTGGCCAAGCGTCTGGTCCTGGCCCAACACGAGATCTTCAGCGAGGGCATCGTCCTCATTCCCGGACTCCTTCGTCTCACCTACGTCCGCAACGCCGGGGCCGCGTTCGGCATGTTCCAGGGTGCCCGATGGCCCTTCATCGTGGTCTCGGTGGCCGCCGTCGTTGCCCTGCTGTGGGTGTTGCGCCGCGATGGCCGGCCCCCGCTCCGTTCCTGGGCGTATGCGCTCATCCTCGGTGGTGCGGCGGGCAATCTCGTCGACCGTCTCTTCTACGGTGGACGCGTCGTCGACTTCATCGAGATGGGTTGGAGGGGGCACATCTTCCCCGTCTACAACTTCGCCGACATGGGGGTGAGCATCGGGGCGGCCCTGCTCGTGCTGGCGCTGTTGCGGGACGACGATCCCGAGCCGGCCCCGATGGACCCGCCGCCGCCCCGGACGCCATGAACGAGGGGGCGAGGCAGAGGCGGATCGAGGTCACCCCCGAGGACGCCGGTACGCGCCTGGATCAATGGCTCGCACGTGTCGACGCCCTCTCGCGCACCCGGGCCCAGAAGCTGATCGACCAGGGCGTGGTGAGGGTGGACGGCCGGGTCCGTCCCGCCCGCTACCGCCTGAAGGCCGGCCAGCACGTGCAGTGGCACCACCCTCCGGCCGAGCCCACCACCCTGGTGGCCCAGCAGCAGGTGGAATTCAGCATCGTCTACGAGGACGAGGAACTGGCGGTGATCGACAAGCCCGCGGGCCTGGTCGTCCATCCCGCGCCCGGCCACGCCGAGGGAACCCTGGTGAACGGCCTGGTGGCGCGCCTGGACGGACTCAGCGAGGTCGGGGGGGTGCAGCGACCGGGGCTCGTGCACCGGCTCGACCGCGACACCTCGGGTCTGCTGGTGGTGGCCAAGACCGACGCCGCTCATCATGCGCTCACCGATCAGCTCCGCGACCACACCCTCCGCCGGGTGTACCGGGCGATCTGCTGGGGACGGCCCTTGCCCGAGGAGGGGGAGATCGACGCTCCCCTGGACCGGCATCCCCGCGACCGCAAGCGGAGGGGGGTCGTGCCCGGTGGCAAGGAGGCCCTCACCCACTACTGGACCGAGGAGCTGCTGGAGGGAGCGACCCTGCTGCGTCTGCGCCTGTCGACGGGACGCACCCACCAGATCCGGGTGCATCTGGCCCACCTGGGCCATCCGGTGCTGGGCGACCTGCTCTATGGGGGAGGCGAACGCAGGCTCAAGGGAGCCGATCCCCGTCACCGGCCCTTCCTGAAGGCGGCTCTGGGCGCGATCGGCCGCCAGGCGCTGCATGCGGCGGAATTGGCCTTCCATCACCCTTCCGGAGGAACGCTCCTGGAGTTCCGCTCGCCTCTGCCGGACGACTTCGTGGCCGCCCTGGACTGCCTGCGAAGCGTGGAGAGTTAGCCCCGGGGTGGACACCTGCAGGCGGTGAAGCTAAGCTGCAGAAGAGCCGGTTGGACCGAAGCGGGTTGGCCGCGGGCCATCCCACGCCATTTCGCCGCCTCGGCGGCGGCCCGATCCCTGGATCCCGGAAGGACGACACGAATCAATGAAGATCAAGGAACGCGAACGCGATGGAGTGGTCATCCTGGAGGTGTCCGGGAAGATCATGGGCGGTCCGGATTCGGAACTCTTCACCAACACGCTGAAGACCCTGGTGCACCAGGGGAAGAAGCGGGTGGTTGTCGATCTGGGGGGTGTGAGCTGGGTGAACTCGACGGGTCTGGGGATCCTGATCTCCGGGTATTCCACGCTCAAGCGCAGCAACGGCGAGATGAAGCTGGTGAACGTCTCCGATCGCATCGACAGCATCTTCATGGTCACGAAACTCTACTCGGTCTTCGACTCGTACAAGAGTGAGGACGAGGCGATCGCCAGTTTCGCCGTCGAATGACTCTCAACTCCCCGGCCCTTTCCGCTGAAGTCGAGGCGTGTTGAAGATCGAATTGAGCTTTCCCAGTTCCCATATGTTCCTGGGTATTCCCGACGTGGTGATCCAGGAGCTCGGTAGTGAATTGCCCTTCACCCAGACCGAACTCGACGAGCTCTCCACCTCGGTGATCGAGGGCTGCACCAACGCCCTGGAGCACGGCAACAAGATGGTGGACGAGGTGCCCGTGCGTCTGGAGATCGAGTTCGACCCGACCCGGATCGAGATCACCATCTTCGACCAGGGAGAGGGTTTCGACTTCGAGTCGATCGATTTCTCCCAGGCGCCGACCGATCTCATGCAGGAACGCGGCCGCGGTATCTATATCATGCATACCTACTGCGACGAGTTGAGCTTCTTCCGCCAGAACGGTTCCTTCGCCGTTCGCATGGTGAAGATCCCCCGGTCCCGGGCCAAGGACGGGGACGGCGGGGATGCGGACGCCATCGCCAGGGAAGATTGATCCCACCGGGGGGAGAGCGTTCATGCCCGTCATCCTGGCCCTCGACCCCGGGGAGCGCCGTACCGGCATCGCCGTCTCCGATCCCACCGGCTCGTTGGCCCGACCCCTTCTCACCCACGATCGTCTCCACGACGGTTCCCTGCTCGCCCTGGTGGGTCGGCTGTGCGGTGAATACGAAGTCGTGCGCGTCCTCGTGGGTCTGCCCCTGACCCAGATGGGGGAGAGGGGACCGCGCACCGAGCACGCCGAGGCCCTGGCCGAGCGCCTGCGCGCGGTTCTCCATCTGCCGGTCGAGCTGGTGGACGAACGCTATACCAGCCTCGAGGCCGATCGGATCCTCCGGGGGAAGAAGGCTCCCAAGGGCCGCCGTGACGCGGTGGCCGCGGCCCTCTTGTTGCAGACCTGGCTCGAACGGGACCCGCCGCCCCCGGCAGGTGGCATCCCCTCGGAAGGCGAGGCGCCGCGCGCCTCCCGAAGGGATGTTCCGCCTTCGGGGAAGGGTGATGGGGGGGTGTCCCGGTGATCACCCGCCGCCGCAGCAGCCTCTTGCTCTTCGCGCTCGCGGGCGCGGTGGTCGCGGTGGTGTTGTCGTTGCTGTGGCTTCATCTGCTCCTGTACCAGGATCATTTCCCCTCGGACGGGGAGGAGTGGGTGGAGGTGGAGATCCCCGTGGGAACGAGTGTGCGGGCGGCGGCCGGGCTCCTGCACGACGCCGGTCTGCTCGATGCTCCCTGGAAGCTGCGGGTCGCGCACCGCCTGAGCGGATCCGGTGGAACGATCCAGGCCGGTCGGTACCGCATCCGCCGCGGCCTGTCCCCGGCCGGCTTGCTGCGCGTGCTGCAGAAGGGACAGGTGGCCCTGGTGGCGGTCACCATTCCCGAGGGTTGGACGAAGGTGCGCACCTGCGCGGTCCTGGCCGACAGCCTTCATCTCGATCGGACCGGTTTGTTGGAGCTGTGCAGCCGGCCGCCCGGGCGGTGGAGGAGGATGCTGGAGTTGCCCGAAGGAGCCGATCTGGAGGGCTATCTCTATCCGGAGACCTATCGCTTCGCCATCGGAAGCGACGAGACACGGGTCGTGTACACCTTGCTTCAGCACTTCCTGTCGGTCTTCGGCGAACACGTGCGTGCGGCCGCCGATTCCTGTGGCATGACGATGCACGAAGTGGTGACCCTGGCTTCGATCGTCGAGGCGGAGACCTCGCGCGACGACGAGAAGAGAAAGATCGCTGCGGTCTATCTCAACCGCCTGAGGAGGGGATGGAGACTCGAGGCCGATCCGACCGTTGCCTTCGCTGCGGGCAAGATCGGCGACCGTCTGAGTTACCGCGATCTGCAGGTCGATTCCCCCTACAACACCTATCGGGTGAAGGGGCTGCCTCCCGGTCCCATCAACAGTCCCGGTATCGTGGCCATGGAAGCGGTCGTCCATCCCGAAGCGGGTTTCGACGCCCTGTATTTCGTCGCCGACGGAAAGGGCGGTCACGTCTTCTCCCGTACCTGGGCCGAGCACGAGGCGGCGGTACGGGCCTATCGTGCCGCTCGCCGTGCCCGTCGCCCCAGGTGAGGCGGCTTGACCCCGTCGTCGCCTTTTCCTAGCCTGTCGATCTCACTGGAGAGGAGTCGGATCATGAGTTGGGCGAGAGACCACTGGTTGATCATGGGACTGGGTTCGATCGTGGGCGGTTACCTGGTCCTCGGGGCCGCCGGGCGGGGAACGATGGCGTCGATCCTCCTGGTGGCCGGCTACTGTGTCCTGATTCCCGCCGATCTGTGGTCACGCTACCGGAGGGAGATGGGCGAATAGCTCAGCCGGCTAGAGCACCTGCCTTACAAGCAGGGGGTCACAGGTTCGAGTCCTGTTTCGCCCACCAGCCCCTTCCTCCGGCCCTTCCCCCTTGGCTGTCCAATTCCTGGCCACCGCCGCTCCCGGCCGAGCTGGTAATTTCTCTTTCGCTGAATCCGTAACTTTATTGAGATCTTGACCTTAGAGGACAGTCCAGGGTGATTTGGGTAGTTGACACAGCCGAAGAAATCGTGTTAGACTTTCCCCGTCGAGTATTGGATCGAAAGAGTGGAAGGAGGTAAATCGGCAGGGAAAAGCGCAAATGTCTGCGCAACTGGCAATTCATCTGGATTGCCATGAGAACCGTTTAGGAGGTGTCCTAGATGTTCAATCGGAGACTTCTGAGTCTCGTCC
>JAOZPE010000040.1 GCA_029932915.1 Candidatus Krumholzibacteriia bacterium | reverse complement strand
ACAGCGCACGAAAAAACCCCGCCTCCCTGAGGAGGCGGGGTTCGTTCATCCATCGAAGCAGCCGGGCAAGCCGCTTCGACGCGTGGGCTTGCCGCTTACCAGCGGTTGCCACCACCACCACCGCCGCCACCGCGACGGGGACGATCCTGGGCCTCGTTGACCCGAAGATCGCGGCCGCCCATATCCTGCCCGTTCAGAGCGGAAATGGCGGCGGTCGCCGCGTCGTCGTCCATCTCCACGAATCCGAATCCGCGGGGACGGCCGGTCTCGCGGTCGTTGATCAACGCGACCGAATGCACGGTACCGTGCTTGCTGAACATCTCGTTGACCTCGGCCTCGGTGGCACTGAAGGGCAGATTGCCCACATAGAGCTTCTTCACGTTCTTTCTTCTCCAAGAACCGGCTCGGCCGGTTCATCCAAAGCCCCCAAAGCCATTCCGCGAATCGGATGGGCCCGGGCGCCTCATGCACGTCCGGCAGGCGCCGGACAACTTCCCCGCACATCGGGGATATGCTGAGGGCCCGGACGTGCCGGGCCCAGCAACAGAGTCATGGTAGGTCAAAACCCGCCACAGCGCCACTCCTTTATCTATCGCCTCAACGCCGATCGCGGGAGACAAGCGGACTTCTTTGCCGCCATTCGATGAAATGCGTCTCAGGCTGACTGCTTCCGGGTCAACACACTGCGCCGCCAAGCGATCAGGCCGAGAATCGGCAGGACCAGAAGCGTATACACCGGCTCATCCAAGATGAGAGCCCAACCTGGAACCGCACCGGCCATGAACCATAGGAATCGTGACCACCAGTCATCTTTGCTGATCACGACGCCGAGAAGACCACCGAGGACAAGACCACCCAACAAAATCAGAAAGTTCACGTTCCCGGATATCCAGGCGCCGACCACAACGGAGATGATCACCACCAAGGATAGAATTCCCACGGCCATACCCTTGGACATCATGGTTTCGTCCACCTTTCTAGGTTGTGAGAGAAGTTTGAACCCTCCACTCGTCATTCATTCATCGAGTGCACTAGCTGCGCCATAGCTCGCGAGACCACCAACAACCCCTCCAACAACCGCACCACCAACCGCTCCGGCAGGCCCACCGACCGCCCCATAGCCCGCTCCACTGAGCATTCCCCCAACGGCATCGCTCGCCGCCACGCAGATGATCTTGAGAAACTTTTTCCAACCCTTGGCCGCACTTCCGAAGCCAAACGACTCTGGACCGTAGTGGTCCAGCCAAAATTCGTCCGAATATACCAGAACATCGCAAAACACAGCTAAATCTGACCCCGGAACAGGAGCACCCAACAAGTCACAAACTCTCTGGTAAGCCTTCCGCGCACCCAAACCCTCTTGGAAAGTCTCTTGACGCTCCAGGAAGTAGCGCAGAAAGAAATCGTAGGATGAGGTTCCATCCTTCAGTCCTGAGACATCATCCTTGAAGACTTCCCTGATGTAGTCGTCCGGCTGATCACCGGCCGCGATCATCTCCTCCATGCGCCGGCGTCCCTCCTCGATAATCTGCCAGGTTTGCTCCCTGGTCAAGAGTGGAAGCCCATAGCGGGCAAGCATCTCGTTCGCGGTGGTGAAGGCAGCTTCGAATTTCTGCTTCTCTGTTGCCTGAGCCGAAAATTTCGCCGATTCCCCGTTGGCTTCATCGTCGAGCTTACGAAAAGTCTCCGTAAGGAATTCGTTGTGCAGAGCACCCATCTGCTCGATGGGCGGCAACGGCAAAAGAGACGTAGGCTTGGTGGTGGACTCCACTCGACCACAAGCACTCATGCCCATCATGAGCCCCACAATGAGAGTGAGAACTGCAGGCAGCAGAAAGCGTGGATGGATCTTCATGTCATGACCTCCCCAATCCTGAACTTCGTGGTGTGGGAGGCTCCAGAACACAGTTCGAACACATCTCCATGCCCGTCGGCATTGAGCTTCGAAGTAAAGGTGGTTCTTCCGTCCAAGCCCAGAAAAAAGCACCCCGGCTCCTGCTCAGCGAGTTCAGCCGCGTCAGGAGCATCTCTTCTGTTCTTTGGGCAGAAATTCCCGCATACGGCATGCCGGAAAAAGTGCTTCTTTGAGAACCATGTATCGTCTACACAACCAACAACTTAGCAAACTTTGTGGAGACCCAGTATCTCCGGCGAGATGTCCGACAAATTGGGCCATCCCCACCCTGTCGACAGCGCGAGGGTCTCAAATCGCTTCCTAGACCGTGATTTGAACCCTTTGGACGCATGTGTCCGACAACCGGGACACCGGCCACGACCCACCGCTTCGAGGCTGTCGCAAAGCACCTCTGAGAAAGCGACGATGCCTCGACCGGGAAGACCAGAGAAAACGGCGTTCCTAGTCCCCGTTGTGCAGCAGGCTCAGTACTTCGGCCCGGGTGGCGGCGCGGTTGCGGAAGCCGCCGAGCATCTCGCTGGTGACCGCCACGGAGTTCTGCTTCTGTACCCCCCGCATCATCATGCACAGGTGCTGGGCACGCACCACCACCGCCACTCCCTTGGGCTGCAGGTAGTCCTGCAGGGCGTTGGCGATCTGGCTGGTCAATCGTTCCTGCACCTGCAGGCGGCGGGCGAAGATGTCGACGATGCGGGCCATCTTGCTCAGTCCGATGATCTTGCCGTCGGGCAGGTAGGCCACGCTGGCCTTGCCGAAGAAGGGCAACATGTGGTGCTCGCACATGCTGTAGAAGTCGATGTTCTTGACGATGACCATCTCCCGGGTGTCCGACTCGAAGATCGCCCCGTTCATCTCCTCCTCGACCGTGGTGCGGTAACCGGCGGTGAGGAATTCCCAGGCCTGGGCCACCCGCTCGGGGGTTCTCTGCAGGCCCTCCCGGGTGGGATCCTCCCCGATCTCCACGAGCATCTTGCGGATCAACTCTTCCATCGTCGTTCTCCCCTCTCAGGCCACGAAGCGGTTGCGCGGCGTCTCCACCAGCTCGACCCGCTCGATGGCGGGCCCGTCGGTGAAGGCCGCCTCCAGCCAGCGGCGGAACACCCGGGCCAGACGCTCACCGGTGGTCACACCCTCGACCACCTCGTCCAGATTGTGATGGTCGACCCGTTCGATCAAGGCCTCGCGGACGCGGCGGTCGACCGCCTCGCGCTCCAACAGCAGGCCGGTGCGTGGGTCGACCTCGCCTTCGAAGACCACCCAGATCTCGTAGTTGTGCCCGTGACCCCCCACCCGCGCGCACTTGCCGTAGACCTCTTCGTTCTCCCGTTCGGTGAGCCAGGGGGTGTGCAATCGGTGCGCGGCCTCGAAACGGTACAGACGGGCGAGCCTCACCTTCCCTCTCCCCTCTCCACCTCGGCGAAGAGCTCCTCGCTCTCCCACACCCGCACCACGGCCAGGCGGCAATTCCCCAGCGAGGCGACCGGCTCCTCGAGGAGCTCCCACAGCCAACTCGCCAGGTTCTCGCAGGTGGGAACGATGTGGGCGAAATGCTCCACATCGTAGTTGAGGAAGCTGTGGTCGAGCGGCTCGACCACCTTCTCCTTCAGCAGGGCATCGAGATCGGCGAGGTTGATGACCATGCCCGTCACCGCGTCGACCGGGCCATCGACGCCCACGTCGAGACGATAGTTGTGGCCGTGGCCGTGCGGACGGTTGCACTTGCCGAAGACGCGACGGTTCTCCTCTTCGCTGAGCTGCTCGCTGTGGTAGCGGTGCGCCGCGCTGAAGCGGACCGTGCGCTGGATACGCACCCATGCGGAATCGTTCACCACGAGGGCCTTCCTTCGCCGGGCCGGAACTCGCCTTCGGAGCGTTCAGGATACTCTTCCCTGCTGCTGCGCGCCATCACGCCAGGTGGATGCCCCCGTCGACGGTGAGCACGCTGCCCGTGGTCCAGGCCGAGGCGTCGCTGGCCAGGAACGCGATGGCCGCCGCCACCTCCGCCGCCGTCCCCACCCTCCCCAAGGGGTGCATGGCCGCCATCTCAGCGAGGTCGCGTCCCCCGTGGATGGGCGTGTCCACCACGCCCGGGCTGACCGCCACGCTGCGGATGCCGTCGCCAGCCCATTCCAGGGCCATCGTCTGGGTCAGGGACAACAGGGCGGCCTTGGAGGCGCTGTAGGCGGCCACAGCGGGGACCGGCCGGGTGGCCAGGGTGCTCAGCACGTTCACCACCACCCCCCGGCCGGAGTCCTTCAGCCAGGGGTAGGCGGCCTGGCACAGCAGGAAGGGAGCGCGCAGGTTCACGTCGAAGTGTTCCTGCCAATCGTCGAGGCCCATGCCCGCGATCGAGGCCGCCCGGTAGACGGCCGCGTTGTTCACCAGGATGTCGAGGCCGCCGAGCTGTCGGGCGGCCCTCTCGACCACCGCAGCCGCCGCGCCGACCTCACCCAGGTCGGCGGGCAGGACCACCGCCCGCCTCCCCTGGGCTTCGATCTCGTCGCGGACGGCCTCGAGCCGGGCCACGGTGCGGCCCACCAGGGCCACCTGGGCGCCGTGCTCGGCGAAGAGACGGGCGGTGGCCGCCCCGATGCCGCTGCCCGCGCCGGTGATCAGGGCCCGGCGGTCGTGCAAAGTGAACATGGCCCGTTTTCCTCCTGCATCCTTTCCCCGCCCGACCGGCGCGGCAGAAAGGCTCCTGCTTTGTCCTCATGATTCCCCGAGCGACCCGGTGACACCCCTTCGTCCCCTCCGCAAGAGCGCCTTCGGGCTGGCACCTCCATTGCTCAGCCAGACAGTGACTTCGCTTTCGCCGGAGGGCGTCTCGGAGTGTCGGGAAACGAATTCGGGCTTGCTACAAAGTCGTCCCCCCCAGAGATCGTGTAGCAGGCGTAGTTTCCAGACACCTTCGTGTTCGTCCTCCGGCGGATTCTTTTGTCCTCGAGGGCGGCCGGGTGCCTCCGCGCCGCAGCTCCGAGAACGGGCGCTCCTTCCAGCAAACACCGCCTCAGAGGAGGGGCGCCTCCCACGGGCCGTCCTCTCCGCGGGGCTCGCCGTCCACGATGCGCAGGCGGCCCTCGGCCATCCACCGCAACACACGCGGATAGAGTTCGCACTCGACGGCGAAGACCCGCGCCGCCAGCGCCTTCACCCGGTCGCGGGGAAAGACCGGCACCTGCATCTGCGCCAGGATGGCTCCTTCGTCGTAGCGGGGGTCGACCAGGTGCACCGTGGCCCCGCTCATCGTCTCCCCGGCCTCCAGGACCGCCTCGTGCACGCGGTCACCCCAGTAGCCCTTGCCCCCGAAACGCGGCAGCAGGGCCGGGTGGATGTTCAGCACCGGCAGACCACCGGTCTCCTTCAGGTCGAGCAGCGAGAGGTAGCCGGCCAGGCAGAAGACCGTGGGCTCATGACCACGCAGCCAGCGAAGCATGGCGGCGTCGCGGGCGGGACGATCGGGATAGTCCTTCCTCTCGAACACCTGCACCGGCAGACCGGCATCACGGGCGATCTCCAGCCCCTTCACCCCCGGGCGGTCGCTGGCCACCGCGACCACCTCGGCAGGCAGATCACCGCTCTCGATCCGGCTCAGGAAATTCGCCAGGGTGCGGCCCGTCCCACTCAACAGGACAGCGATGCGCAGGGGCGGGGGATTCACGGGCTCGGCGGAGTTCATCTCTCCCTCCCGTTCAGTTGGGACGCCGTTCGACGAAGATCAGGGTGATCGCCTGCAGCAGCAGGAACAACAGGAGGGGAAGCTCACCCCACCGGGTGTAGGTCGATCCCCCCGAGACCGGATGCAGGGTGCGCACGATCCAGGTGCGGGTGCGCAGGACGGTCTGATCGACCACGCGGCCGCTGGGCAGCGCAAAGAAGCAGATGCCGTTGTTGGCGCTGCGGACCGTCGGCACCCGGTTCTCGGCCGAACGCATGGCCGCCATCAGGCCGTGCTGGTAGGGCCCCAGGGTGCGGCCGAACCAGCCGTCGTTGCTCATGTTCACCAGGAACTCGGCTCCGCGGCGGACCGCGTCACGACTCGGACCGGAGAAGATCGACTCGAAACAGATGAGGTTGGCGAAGCGGTGGCCGTCGACCTCGAAGATGGTGCGTTCGGGTCCCGGGTCCCACTCGGCCTGTCCGAAATCCATCTTCCCCAAGAAGGGCAACGCCTTCTGGAAGGGCATGCGCTCGCCGAAGGGCAGCAGGTGCATCTTGCGGTAACGGGCACGGATGACCCCGGTGTCGTCCATCAGCAGCGACGAGTTGTAGCGCAGCAGCTTGCCGTCGGGACGGATCTGCCGCTCGGGGAAACCGGTCAGCAGGGCGATGTGCTTGCGCTCGACCAGATCGCGCAGGCGCATGAGGTAGCGCGGGGCGCGCACCACGTCCAGGGGAATGGCCGTCTCCGGCCACACCACCAGGCGGGCGCCGTCGTCGGCCGCCAGCTCGCTCAAACGGGTGTAGGGAACGAAGGTGGAGTCGCGCCGTGCCGGATCGAACTTGTCGGCCAGGCTGACGTTGCCCTGGATGATCCCCACCCGCAGTCCCTCGCCGCTTCCGGAAGGGTTCTCCAGCTCGCGCATGGTCCAGGTGCCGTACAGGAGCGTCGAGCCCATGAGCACCACCAGGGCCACCGGGGCCCACCAGCGGTACAGGACCGCCCGTCCCAGGGTCGGGAACTCGTTGCGCAATGCGAGCCATCCCACCGCCACCAGCACGTTCACCGCGGCCACCAGCCAGCTCACCCCCAGTTCGCCGAAGATGCCGGCCACCTGCAGGACGGGCACGTAGTGCAACTGGGTCATGGCCAGACGCATCCAGGGGAAGCCCAGCTCGCCCACTCCCTTCAACCACTCCACCGCGACCCAGATCAGCGGGAACCACCAGATGGCCTGGGCCTGGTAGCGGCGGCGCAGCCACGCGCTCGCAGCGAACACGATGGCCTCGAAGAGCGTCAGGTACAGGGCGAGCAGGAGCAGGCCCAGGGGAAGGATGATCCAGCGGAACTTCATCGCCGCCGCGTCGTCCAGCAGCGGCATCCAGTAGAACTCGGTGAGGTGATGGCTGAGCCCGTAGGCGAGGATCAACACCTTCAGCCGCAGCGGCTCGGCCTCCCGCAGACGCCGGGGATGGAAGAGCACCAGCAGGACGGGGACCAGGGCGACGTAGCCCAGGAAACCCAGGGGCGAGGGCGCTCCGGCCACACTCACCAGCACGCCGCTGGTGATGCCGGCCAGGAATTCCGAACTGCTCCAGAAGGGTGTGCGGCGCATGCCGTTTCCAGGAAAGAGGGAACACCTCGGACCGAAGCGAAGTCGGCACGATCGTGCGCCGTACTATAGGGAGCCTTTCCCCACCTGTCGAGGGCCGGGCCCGGCTTCCTCCAGGTGCAGACGTTGGATCTTCCGGTACAGACCCTGCCGGCTGAGCCCCAACAGGCGGGCCGCTCCACTCTTGTTGCCCCGGGTCTGGCGCAGGGCCCGTCGGATGAGCGTGGCCTCCAGTTGCTCACGTGCGCGATCGAGCGAGACCCCCTCGGTGGGGAACCCGTCCGCTCCGGAGGGAAAGGAGCCTTCGCCTTCCGGCTCCCGGTTCCAGGCCTTCGGGCCGGATCTCCCCGGTGACGGAGGAGCCGCACCCCGCTGCGACCACCAGAGAGGCGGGCACAGACTCCGTGCCAGAGCCTCCATTCCCTCCTGGGCGACCCGCAGGCGCAGGGGCCCCGGATCCCAGCCCTCGGGGGCCCACGCCACCGCGGCCACCCACGGGAGCCGGTCGCCGGGCAGGGCCCAGGCGACGAGCAGTCCTCCCCCCTGTCGCCTCAGCCATCGTCCCAGGGGACCCTGCTGACGAAAGTCGATCCGATAGCCCTTCCCTTCGTCGAAGACCCGCCGGTAGCCGGCCAGGGGAAGACACGATTCCATCGGACCGCCCGGGCCGGGAGAAGCCTGCACCGTGGCCAGCAGTTCGAAACGCGCATCGGTGTCGAGCCGGGACGGATCCAGGAGCCGCCGCGCCAGTCCCAGGCGCCGCAGGCCCACGGCATCGAGGAGACTCTGAAGACGAGGATGGAGAAGTTCAACGGAGACGCGCGGAAGCACCGGCGCGCCGGACGATGGTGCATCGTTCATGGTGTCGTGTCTGGAAGGGGGCAAGGAGAAGAGAAGCGGAGCGCGCCATCCAAGCGCAAGAGCCATGCCGGCAGCGCTTGCGCTCCGCGCCGGCGGCGCTGCCGCGAGAACGCCTCCGCGAAGGGGATTCGCCGCGGCCCGGGCAGGGTGGTCGTGTCCGGTGTGCGGCGTTCCGGACATCCCTTCCACTGGAACCCTTGATCCCGGTGGCACCGGGTCAGTCCTTCCCGTCTCCCACGAAATGGACCGCATCGCCATCGCCACGGGAGACGACCCGGCCGATGTGCAACGGGGGCTCGTCGAGCTGGGCCGACACGGCCGGCGCCAACGGTGCAGCGATGGCCACCATCCCCACTCCGAGGTTGAAGACCCGGCGCATCTCCGCCTCGGCGATGTCCCCGCGCCGCTGCAGCAGATCGAAGAGGGGAGGGCGCTGCCACGTGGACAGGTCGATCTCCACCGCCACCGCCGGCGGCAGGACCCGCGGGATGTTGTCCACCAGTCCGCCTCCGGTGATGTGGGCCAGCGCGGCCACCGGGTGATGGGCGCGCAGTTGGCGGACGGGCTGCAGGTAGCTGCGGTGGACGGCCAGCAGGGCCTCGGCCAGGGTGCAGCCGAGTCCGCCGGGGTCTTCATCGAGGGGCAGCGGATCGTCCCCCTCCAGGAGGACCCTCCGGGCCAGGCTATAGCCGTTGGTGTGCAGGCCGCTGGACGGCCAGGCGTAGACCTCCATCCCCACTTCGACCGCCTCACCGGTGATGAGCTCATCGGCCTGCACGCTACCGACGATGCAGCCGGCCAGATCGAAGTCGTCTCCGTGGTAGATGCCGGGCATCTCGGCCGTCTCCCCGCCGATGAGGGCGCAGCCGTTCTCGCGGCAGGCCTTGCTCAACCCCTCGACCACCGGCACGAAGACCTCCTGGTCGAGATGTCCGGTGCCGTAGTAGTCGAGGAAGAAGAGAGGGTGGGCGCCCTGGACGAGGATGTCGTTGACGCAGTGGTTCACCAGGTCCTCCCCGACCCCCTGCACCCTGCGAGCGGCCAGGGCCACCTTCAGCTTGGTGCCGACCCCGTCGATGGAGGAGACGAGGAAGGAGCCGTCCTCCTGGCGGTAGAGTCCGCCGAAGGAGCCCACCTCGGAGGCCACCGAAGGGCCCCAGGTGGAGGAGATCGCCTCGCGGGCTCGTCGTAGTGCCTGGCTGGCTGCGTCGATGTCGACGCCCGATTCGGAGTACTTCATGCCGGCATGCTAGACACCGCATGGCCTGGTGTCAAAACATGGCTGAAAGCATATGCGGAAGGCTTGTCCACCGTTCACACGCGACTCGACGGCGTTGATCGAAGGATGGACCCGGAAGACCTCAGGCAGCAGGGAACGGGTAGGCAATCTCTTCTTCGTGTTTGCGGGCGGCTTCCCGGACGATGCGCTGGATCTCCAGGGCGGCGCCGTCGGTCTGGGCGATGATCTCGAAGTCGCCGGCCTCGACCATGGCCTCGATGGTCTCGACCACTTCGGCGTCGAACTGGGTGCCCTTGAAGCGCCGCAGTTCCTCCATGCACTGCTCCAGGGTCCGCGCCGCCCGGTACGGGCGGTTGGAGGTCATCGCATCGATGGCGTCGCAACAGTTGAGGATGCGGCTGCCCAGTTGGATCTCGTCGCCCTTGAGCCCGTCGGGATAGCCCTTGCCGTCGGGCCGCTCGTGGTGATGGCGTACCAGGTCGGCCGCGCCCTTGAGGAACTTCATCTGCGAGACGATCTCGCTGCCGATGGACGGGTGGCTGGCCAGGATGTCGAACTCGTCCTTGGTCAGACGGGCCGGCTTGCAGACGATGTCGTTGGTGATGGCGATCTTGCCGATATCGTGCAGCAGGCCGGCGTACTCGAGCTCCTCCAGCTCGGCCGGACTCATCCCCATGCGCTGGCCGATCTGCACCGCGTACTTGGCCACCCGGTAGCTGTGTCCATGCGTATAGGGTTCGTCGGCTTCCAGCGCGGTGGTCAGCGCAGCGACGGTGTTGATGTGGGCTTCCTTCATCTCCTCGAAGAGCTTGTGGCTCTGCCAGATGATGTACAGCGGCAGGCCGAAGAGCAGCAACGACCACAGACCGGCGTACTCGTAGGAGAAGACGAGGAAGGCGCTGAGGGGAGCGGTCAGGAAGCCACTGAGGAAGTGCCATCCGTAGTCCGCGCGCCAGACGAGATTCAGCCTGCGTCCCTCGGAGATCGCGACGACGATGGCCGCCAGCATCATGTTGAGCCCGGAGAACACCATGTAGGCCACGAGTGCCGGCAACAGGAACAGTGGCGAGGTCAGATCGCCGCTGAAGGGCAAGGCATGGAAGATCAGCCCCGCTGCGCCCACGCTCATCACCGTCGCCGGCATGTTGAAAGCCAGTTTCAGAGGTGATCTGCGTTTGACGAAACCATCGCCCACGAGGATCGACACGCCCTCCATGATCATCGCCGCCGAAGCTCCGAGCGTCATGATCACGGCCAGGTCGATGATGGCGGTGGGAAGCCATTGCCCTCCCTGGGAGGTCCTCACCTCGAAGCGGTCGGCGATGATCAGGAAGACAGTGAAACAGAACAGGGGAACCCATTGATCCGGTGCGATCGGTTGCCGCCCCAACGCGAAATAGGTGAACACCGAACCGACGGCGAGCACCATGCCGACGTAGAGGTAGACCAGATACCTGCGATGCCTGCTCATGGTGGTAAAAGGCGGCTGAGAGGAGATGTCAGATTACCAACGGATCTTGCTGCCGAGGACCCAGAACATGTGATCTCACCTCATATCACCGTGGATTTGCCGCCGAATCTCCGCTGGGAGGCGGCAGTGAGGCTCCGCTACACGCTCGGAAGTTTTCGCTTCGCTAGGGTCTTATCGTCGACAACTCCTCTCAGCCAGCCAAAAGGGTGCACGACCGCAGTCGCGACTTGCCATCAGGACGAGGCAGCACGCCACGAGTAGAGCTCGAGCGCGGGGCCCTCGTCCTGCACCAGAAGGTCCCGGTACTCCGCCCTCTCCAGAGGACGATTCAGAGCATCGAGACAGGCGTAAACCGTTGTTTCATACAGAGATCCGTGTTCGATGGCCGTGCCGGCCAGACGATGGAATTCCCGCCCGCGGCCGAAGTCGACGACCACGGTCACCAGCGGAACCCCCGCCTGCCGGTCGGCCTGTACCGAGCAAAGGCGGATCTCGTACTGAGGTTGCAGCAAGTTGCGCACCGCTTCCAGTGCCGCCCGGGCCACCACGTCCACACAGGAGGCGGGATCGAGGGCGGGCCCCTCGGCCCGGCCCGGGGCGGCCTCGAACGGCCCCACGTTGAGTTCCACTTCGGCCACGAACACCCCACCGGAGGTGGTGGTGTGGACGGCGCCGATCTGGATGCGGGTGCGGTGTCTGCCCGAAGCGGAGGAGGAGACCACGTGGAGAGGAGAAGCCGCGGCCTCGCCGGGAGGATCCTCCATCTGGACCACGCCGATGCGGCGATGGTCGATCTCCACACCCCAACGGCGCAGGATCGCCTCGACATCGCGGACGATGGGACGAGGAGGACGTTTCGTATCGCTGAGAAGATCGACCTGCCGGATCTCTCCATCTTCGTCCAGCAGGATCGACGCGTGGTGGACGTTGCGGATGCGGCACAGCTCGCTCTCGAGGCGCCGGATCTCTTCGGGCTTGGACTTCATCGTGACGATTCGACCCCTTTGGCCCTGCGCCGCCCCCCGGGACGCGGCCTTTTCACTATCCTATAACGATACCATAGCCCCGGATGAGTCAACAAGACATTGCAACGAATTCGGGCTGTCGCAGCCGATCAGGCCGATCCGTCGGGCCAGGAGGTGAGCCGGCGGAGTTCCTCACGGCGGTCGGCGATCGCCTCGGAGCTGAGATCGCGCAGACCGTCGACGCTGAAGCCCTCGGTGGCGAAGGAAGCCATCACCGTACCGCGTACCATGGCTTCCCGTAGCACATCGTGGTCGATCGTTTCCTTCGATGCCACGTGCCCGAGGAACCCCCCGGCAAAGGTGTCGCCGGCGCCGGTCGGATCGACGACCTGATCGAGAACCAGGGCCGGCAGCGCAAAACAGCGTTTACCGTCGAAGAGCAGGGCCCCGTGTTCGCCCTTCTTCACCACCACGATCCCCGGCCCCATCGCCTGGACCTGGGCGACCGCCTCGGGCAGGGAATAGCGGCCGCTGAGCTGGCGTACCTCCTCGTCGTTGAGGAAGACCAGATCGACCCGGCGGAGAACCTCCAGCAACTCGTCGCGCGCGCTGTCGATCCACAGGTTCATGGTGTCGACCGCCACCAGGCGCGGCTTCTGCGCCTGCTCGAGAACCTCCATCTGCAGAGCGGGATGGATGTTCGCCAGGAAGAGGATGTCGGCCTTGCGGTAGCTCTCGGGCAGCTTCGGATGGAAGTGCTCGAAGACGTTGAGCTGGGTGAACAGGGTGTCGCGGTGGTTGATGTCCGCGTGATAGCGGCCGCCCCAACGGAAACACTTGCCCTCGGTACGCTCCAGACCCGCCAGGTCGACACCCTTCTGCCCGAAGAGTTCCAGGGCGGAGTCGGGAAGGTCCTCGCCCACCACCGCCACCAGTCCGACCTCGGCCTGCCGCACGGCGGTCAACGAGAAGTAGGTCGCGCTTCCGCCGAGGGCGTCATAGGCCTCGCCCCAGGGAGTCTGCACGGTGTCCAGGGCCACCGATCCCACCACGACGATCTGCATGAGCTTGCTCTCCCCCTCCGGCGCCTACATGCGCTCGGGTGCTTCCATTCCCAGGAGTTCGAGGGTATTGGCCAGCACCACGCGGGTGGCCTGGCTCAAGGTGAGACGCGCGCGGGTCAACGCCGCATCGTCGGTGAGGATGCGGCACTGCTGATAGAACTGATGGAAGGCCGTGGCCACCTCGATGGCGAAACGGGTGAGGCGCGCCAGGTCACGGGCGGCCGCGGCGCGGGCGACGATGCCGGGCAGCTCGGGCAACAGGCGGCACAGGGCGATCTCGCTCTCCTCGGTCAGCAGCTCCAGTTCGTCCAGCGAAGCCGTCTTCTCCTGCACGCCGTGCGCCTTGGCGTTGCGCAGGACGCTGCAGATGCGCGCGTGGGCGTACTTCACGTACCAACCCGGATTGTCGTTGCTCTGCTGGCGGGCCAGATCGAGATCGAAGTCCAGGTGTGACGAATTCTTCCTGGCCAGGAAGAAGAAGCGCGCCACGTCGCGGCCCACCTCGTCGATGAGCTGGTCCATGGTCACCAGACGTCCGGCGCGCTTGGACATCTCCAGGGGCTTGCCGTCCTGGATGAGGTTCACCTGCTGAAGGATGATGATCTCCAGCCAGCCGGGCGGATACCCCAGGCATTCCATGGCCGCCTGCATGCGGGCGATGTAGCCGTGGTGATCGGGGCCGAGGAAATCGATGGCCAGTTCGGCGCCCCGCTCCTTCTTGCTCAGGTGATAGGCGATGTCGGGCAGGAAGTAGGTGGGGGTTCCGTCGCTGCGGACCAGCACGCGGTCCTTCTCGTCGCCGAAGTCGGTGGTGCGCAGCCAAACCGCGCCTTCCTTCTCGTAGACGTGGCCGCCGTCGCGCAGCAATTTCAGCGCGCGCTCGATGCGGTTGCTCTGGTGGATCTCGCTCTCCAGGTACCACGAGTCGAAGTGCACCGCGAAGCGGCGGCAGGTGCGGCGGTGGCTCAACAAGAGGATGATGATGCCGCACGAGCCGAAGGCCCGGGTCGACTCCTCTTCGTCCAGCTCGAGCCAATCGTCCGGCGTGCCCTTGGGAACCGCGAGTTCGCCGATGATCCGGCCTGTATCCAGTTCCTTGAGCTCGTCGAAGAGCGCGACACCTCGTTCGAGCAGCTCGGCCGCGATCTCCCGTACGTATTCGCCCTGGTAGCCGTCCTCGGGAACCTCGGCCTCCTGTCCCTTGGCCTGCAGGTAGCGCGCGCGCAGGCTCTCTCCGAAGAGCCGCACCTGACGGCCGGCGTTGTTCACGTAGAACTCGCTGGTGGGCCGGTAGCCGGCCTTGTGCATCACCCGGTGCAGGGTGGAGCCGACCGCCGCCGCCCGCGCACTGACGATGTTCAACGGGCCGGTGGGATTGGCACTGATGTACTCGAGGATGACCCTCTCACCCTCGCCGGCGTTGCTCTCGCCGTAGTGCTCACCCTTCTCGACGATCTCCAGCAGGGGCCGGGTCAGAGCGGTGTGAGCGTAACGGAAGTTGATGAAGCCCGGCCCGGCGATCTCCACCGATTCCACCAGATCCTTGTCCAGTTCGACGGTGGCGGCGATCTCCCCGGCCAGCTCGCGGGGCTTGCGTCCCAGCCGCTTGGCCAGGATCAGGGCCACGTTCGAACTGAGGTCGCCGTGACTGGGATCCTTGGGGCGCTCCAGCTCGAGCTGGACGTCCTCCTCGAAGACCCCGTAGGCCTCCAAGGCGTGCAGCAGCGCCTCCTCGATGTGCCGCTCGATCATTCGCTGATCTCCTCCCCGCTCGGGTCGAAGCGGGTGAGCGTGGCATCCCCCCACAGACGTTCCAGCGCGTAGAAGCGGCGGGCGTCCTCCTGCATCACATGGACCACCACGTCGACGAAGTCGATGAGCACCCATCGACCGAGGTCGCGGCCCTCGACATGGAGAGGCTTGTTCCTCGTGCCGGCCGCTCCGTCGAGAATGACGTCGGTGATGGCATGCACGTGGATCTGCGACCCGCCGGTCATCAACACGAAGTAGTCGGTGACATCGCTGAGACCCCGCACGTCGAGCAGGACCACGTCCTCGGCCTTCTTGGAGAGGCCCCAGTCGATGACCGAGGCGGCCAGTTGACGGCTTTCGATTTCGTTCATGGGTTTGCCCGTTCCCGCGTACGCCCGCCCGGGAGTTCAGTCGAGGCGTCGGAGGACATAATCGACGGCATCGGAGAGGATACCGGCCTGGGGATGGGCGGCGAGAGTGAGCAGATTCTCCTTCGCCCGCTCACCGAAGTGTGAAGCCATTTCCTGGGAATACTCGAGCCCTCCATAGTTCTGCACCATCTCGCGGACTTCCTCCCAGGCCGCCGGATCGCCCGCCTTCGGCCCCATGGCCTCCCGCAGACGCTTGCGCGTCTCCTCGGGGGCATTGCGCCAGGCCGCGATGAAGGGAAGGGTGATCCGCCCCTCCTTCCAGTCGGCGCCGACCGGCTTGCCCAGCCGCCGGGCGTCGCCGCGGTAGTCGAAGATATCGTCGGTGATCTGGAACGCCATGCCCAGATCGTGGCCGAATGCGGACAGCTCGGCATGATGCCGCCGCAACTTCGGATGCAGCAGGGCTCCGATCTCACAGGAGGCGGCGATGAGGACCGCGGTCTTCTCGGAGATGATGGTGAAATAGTCGTCCTCGGGCAGATCGACCTCGCCCCGCCGTTCGAGCTGCATCATCTCGGCCACGCTCATCCGGAAGGTGGTCGAGGCGATGATGCGCATGGCCTCGTCCATCCCCCGGTCGGTCATCAAGGAGAAGACCTTCGTGTACAGGAAATCTCCCATGATCAGGGCCGCGCTCGGTCCCCACTTCACGTTGACGGTGGGCAGACGGCGACGGGTCTCCGCCTCGTCGATGAAGTCGTCGTGGACCAGCGTGGCGGTATGGACCAGTTCGACGCACGCGGCGGCGAAGGCCGCGTCCTCGTGCATCTCACCACCGTTCTTGGAGGTGACCAGCAGGAGCGTGGGACGGAAACGCTTCGACTTGCCCAGGCGGAGGTGGCCGCAGATCTCCTGCAGGAGATCGAGCTCACCGGTGAGCAGGCTCTCATACTCCCGCTCGAAGGCGGCGAGTTCCCCAGCCACGAAGGATTGGAGTGACTGGAGTTTGACCCGGTCCTCGCCGGCAAGCGGCACCTTGGATCCTGCCTTCTGGAGCGAAACGGTTCAGGCGCGGGCCGAAGTGAACCCGCGCCGAGAGCCTTCAAGGTATACAATCGGCGCCGCTGACTGTCAATGCCGGCCGATTCTGCGCTTCGTCAGCCGCGGCGGCGCCGTTGCATCAACATGGCCACGATCACGCTGGCCAGGTAGAGGACCATCACCGGACCGGCCAGCATGATCTGCGAAATCACGTCCGGAGGGGTCAGAACGGCCGAAACGACGAGGATGAGCACGAGCGCGTAACGCCAGCCCCTCAAAAGTGAACGGGGCTGGACCACCCCGGCCCAGGACAGGGCCAGGACCACCATCGGCAGCTCGAAGAGCAGGCCGAAGGCCAGACACAGGCGCACCGCAAGTCCGAAGTACTCGCGGGCGGTCAACCACGGTTGCAACTGCTCGGTGGCGAATCCCATCGCGAAGCGGATCACCAGCGGCAACAGGATGAAGAAACAGAAGGCCACCCCCACATAGAACAGCCCGGTCGCCGCCACCAGCATGGGGGTGACCACCCGCTTCTCGTGGGGATGCAGGCCGGGGGTGACGAAGCTGTAGAGCTTGAACAGGATCAACGGCAGCACCAGGAAGAGCCCCACCGCCGTGGAGGCCTTCAGCTTCAGCAGGAAGGCCTCCATCGGCGCGGTGAAGTACAGACTCTCCTGGCCCGCCTTGCGCGCGGGCTCGAGCAGCTCATTGACGATCTGATCGCTGAAGAACCACGCGACCACGGCTCCGGCGATCGCCAGCGCGAGCGACCACAGGATGTCCCTTCGCAGCTCGGCGATGTGCTCGAGCATGGTCATTTCGGTGCTCACCCTGGATCTCGCGTGCATGCCTGCGGCCGTCACTCCCCCTCGCGCCCACCCTCGGCGTCGCGTTCGAGCAGGCCCCGCAGTTCATCCATGAACTGGCTGACGTTGCGGAAACTGCGGTAGACCGAGGCGAATCGGACATAGGCCACGTGATCGAGTTGCTCGAGTTCCTCCATCACCGCCTCGCCGATCTCCTGGCTGGGAATCTCCTCGCGGGCCGGGGCGAAGATCCGCGCCTCGACCCGGTCGGCCAGGGCATCGATGTCCTCCCGGGTGACCGGCCGCTTGTGACAGGCCTGGAGGATGCCGGCCAGCAAGCGGTCACGGTCATAGTTCTGCCGGCGGCCGTCCTTCTTCACCACCAGGGCCGAGGTGCGCTCGACGTACTCGTAGGTGGTGAAGCGGTGCCCGCAACTGAGACACTCCCGCCGGCGGCGGATGGCCGCACCCTCCTTGGTCGACCGTGAGTCGACCACCTTGTCCTCGAGGTGACCGCAGTTGGGACAACGCATGTCCGCCCACCTAAGCGAGTTCGGGATACAGGGGGAAGGCCGCGGCCAGCTCTTCACTGCGTTTGCGCAGCGCCGCGAGTTCGTCGCTGTCGGCACCGACGCTCAACGCGCGCCCGATGATGTCGGCGATCTCGTCCATCTCCTTCTCCCTCATGCCCCGGGTGGTCAAGGCCGGCGTGCCGATGCGGATGCCGCTGGTGACGAAGGGACTTTCGGGATCGAAGGGGATGGTGTTCTTGTTGACGGTGATGCCGACCTTCTCGAGGATCTCCTCGGCTTCCTTGCCGGTGAGATCCTTCCCGCGCACGTCGACGAGCAGCAGGTGGGTATCGGTACCGCCGCTGACCAGCCGCAGCCCCTGCTCGACCAGACGCTCTCCCAGGTGCTTGGCGTTGGCCACCGTCTGCTCCTGGTCGTGGCGGTAGCGGTCCTGCATGGCCTCGTGGAAGCACACCGCCTTGGCCGCGATGATGTGCATGAAGGGTCCGCCCTGCGTGCCGGGGAAGTTCGTCTTGTTCACCGCCTTGGACGCTTCCTTGTCCATGGTGAGGATGAGACCGCCGCGAGGTCCCCGCAGGGTCTTGTGGGTGGTGCTGGTCACCACCGTCGCGTGCGGCAGGGGATCGGGATGCAGGCCGGCCGCCACCAGTCCGGCGAAATGCGCCATGTCCACCAGCAGGGGGATCTCCAGGTCCTTGGAGATCTTCCCCAGCTTCTCGAAGTCCCAGGCCCGCGGATAGGCGCTGCTGCCGGTGACCAGCAGCGAAGGCCGAAGATCTTCGCACTGTTTGCGCAGGGCGTCGTAGTCGATCTGTTCGGTCTCGCGGTCGACCTCGTAGTGGTGCGCCTCGAAGAGCATGCCGCTGAAGTTCACGTGGTGCCCATGGGTGAGATGCCCACCGTGGCTCAGACTCAGACCCAGCACCTTGCTGCCCGGCTCGGCGAAGGCCAGATAGGCGGTGAGATTGGCCGACGAGCCCGAGTGCGGCTGCACGTTGGCGTACTTCGCCCCGAACAGCTCCTTGGCCCGGTTGCGGGCCAGGCGCTCGGCCTCGTCCACGAACTCGCACCCGCCGTAGTAGCGGCGCCCCGGATAGCCCTCGGCGTACTTGTTCGTGAGCACGCTGCCCATGGCCTCCATCACGGCCAGGCTGGTGAAGTTCTCGCTGGCGATCATCTCCAGTTGACCGCGCTGGCGGTTCAATTCCTTGTGCACGATCTCGGCGATGGCCGGATCGACCTTCTCGAGGAAGCTCACGTCCTTGCCTCCTGCTCCAGGCAGCGGGCCCTGGGAGCGATGAAGAGTGTACGGCCGCCGGTGCGGCCGAAGACAGCGGGTCCCGTCAACGGCAACGGCCCCGCTCGCTCAGGAAATCCTTCACCCGCGGCGCGGCCGCGGTGACGAGTTCTTCGATCTGCGACCAGGTCTTCCGGTAGGCCGACAGATCGTCTCCCCAGGGATCCGGCACATCCCCTTCCCCTGGGGATTCCCCCCCGACGCCGGCCAGCTCGCCCAGGGTGAAGATGCGACCGCGCGCTTCGGGGAAGAGCCGTACCAGCTCCTCCCTCTGATCGCGGGTCATGGCAACGACCAGGTCGCTTTCGTCGATCAGCCGCTCACCCACTCTGCGGGCTCGATGGGAGTGTAGGTCCTCCCCCCTCTCCTCGGCCACCCTCTGGGCCAGGTCCGAGGCGGGCGCACCGGCCATCGCCAGCAATCCCGCCGAGCCCAGCTCGAGATCCCCGCACAGCTCCTTCCACCGGCGGCGGGCCAGCACTTCGGCCATGGGACTGCGGCAGCTGTTGCCGATGCACACGAAAAGCACAAAAGCCATAGTGGTTTCTACACTTGTGGGAATGGCCGAGCAAAGCTACCCAGCCCCCACCGGGAAGTCAAGAAGGCCGGGCCGCGCTTCAGCCATCAGAGGGCCACTCCACCAGGCCGGGCCGCAGCAGGCGGGGCTCGTGCCCCCGCAGGTCGACGAGGGTAGAGGGCCGGCCCGGCGAGACCTCACCCCAGGCGAAGGACGGGACGGTGGGAAAACGGCGGGCCGCCTCGTCCAGGCTGAGGGCGGGATCCTCTCCCTCGAGATTGGCGCTGGTGCTCAACAGGGGCGCGCCCACCCGGGCGATGAGCTCGCGCAGGGGAGACGAGGCGGGAACGCGGGCGGCCAGGCCGCGCCCGCCGTCGCTCCAGGCCTCGGGGGCGTCGGGTCCGGGCAGGAGCAGGGCGGTCAGGGGAGCCGGCCAGATGCGGCGCAGCCGCTGGAGATCCTCTTCACGGCGGGGCCGCGCGTAACGCAACACCTCATCAAGGCTCGCGAACAACAGCAGGAAAGGGCGGCGGGAGGTGGAAGCCTTGATGGCGCGCAGCGCATCGGCCGCGCCCTCGCCGGAGGCCATCGCGTGCAGGCCGGGCAGCGAGTCGGTGTCCAGGAGGACCACCGAGCCCTGACGCAGCGCGGCGGCCGCTTCGGCGATGGCCGCCGACGGATCGCCGGCTTCCGTCACCGTCCCCCCTGCGCCATGTGCCGCCGCAGCTGCTCGACCTTCTCCGCCAGCGTGGCGTCACCGAGGGCGAGGATGCGCGCGGCCAGGTGGGCCGCGTTGCGCGCACCCGCCTTGCCCACCGCAAGGGTACCCACCGGAACGCCGGCGGGCATCTGCACCACCGCGTAGAGCGCATCCAGTCCGCCGGCGAGTCCTCCGGGAAGGGGTACACCCAGCACGGGCCGGGCGGTCAGGGAAGCCACCACCCCGGGCAGGTGCGCGGCCATGCCCGCCAACGCGATGAAGAGCTTCACACCCTTGTCCTCTTCTTCCTCCACCCACTCGCGCAACATCTGCGGCTGACGGTGAGCGCTGATGACCCGGCTCTCGAAGGCGATCCCGTAATCGCTGAGGATCGTCTCGCAGGCGGTGACCATCTCCTGGTCACTGGGACTGCCCGAGACGATGGCAACGAGGGCTTCGGCGGCAGGGCTCATGACGCGGCCTCCCGGGCGGCGATGTCACGGCGGATCTGGGCGCCGGGAAAGCGCAGTCCCTCCGCCAGGTGGAGGGCGCGGCGGCGGGCCTCGCCCAGCTCGTCGGCTCGGGCGACCGCGCACAACACGCGACCCCCGGCGGTCAGCCAGCGACCCTCGTGGCGGCGGGTGCCGGCGTGGAAGATCAGGCCCTCGGCTCCTTCGAGCCCGTCGATGGGCAGGCCCTTCCTCGGCGAAACGGGATAGCCCTCCGACGCCAGCACGAAGCCGACCGCGGCGCCCTCCCGCGGAAGTCCACCCTCGACGGGAAGGTGGCCACGGGCCGCGCCGTCGAGCAGTTCGTACAGATCGCCGGGATAGGCGGGCAGGACCACCTGGGTCTCCGGGTCGCCGAAGCGGCAGTTGTACTCGAGCAGGCGGGGGCCGTCGGCGGTGAGCATCAGGCCCAGGTAGAGCAGGCCCCGGTAGTCGAGTCCGCGCCGGCGAAGTTCCTCCACCGTGGGATCGAGCACTTCGTCGATGACCCGGCGCATGAGCGCCTCGTCCACGTCGGGAACGGGGGTGAAGGCCCCCATGCCCCCGGTGTTCGGACCACGGTCGCCCTCGAGCAGACGCTTGTGGTCGCGACTGGGAGCGAACCAGGCCGCCCGGTGGCCATCGAGGACGGCGAAGACCGACAGCTCGGGACCTTCCAGACGCTCTTCGATCACCACCGTCGCTCCGGCCGTCCCGAAGGCCTGCTCCTGCATGATGCGGTGGACCGCCTCGCTGGCCTGGGCCGCATCGTCGCAGACGATGACTCCCTTGCCCGCGGCCAGGCCCGCGGCCTTGACCACCCAGCGGCCCGGATGCTCGTCGAGCCAGCGCAGCGCCCGGGTGGCGTCGTCGAAGATCTCAGCGCGGGCGGTGGGCACGCCGGCCGCCTCCATGAACGCCTTGGCGAAGGCCTTGTCCCCCTCCAGGCGCGCGGCGGCCGCCGAGGGACCGAAGACCGCCAGGCCGGCCGCCCGAAGCCGGTCGGCCAGACCCTCCACCAGGGGATTCTCCGGGCCGATCACCACCAGATCGACCTTCTCCCGCCGGGCGAGCTGCGCCCACCCGCCGTCCTCGCCGGCGTCGACCCTTCGGGCGACGTCCCGCATGCCGTCGTTGCCCGGGCCCACGAGGACCTCCTCCACCCGGGGCGACTGGGAGAGCTTCCAGGCAAGGGCGTGCTCGCGCCCTCCGCTTCCGATGACCAGGACTCGTTGACCCATGAGCGTCGGCGACCTCGGCGCCCCGGCGGGCGCTTGCGGGGAAGGTCGGGGAAAAACGACAGGGCCGGGCGAAAGTCCGCCCGGCCCCGCCTTCCCAGGCCGGCCACCGTCCCCTGCGCGACGGCCGGCAGTGATCGTGTCTCTCTAGACGAGAGTCTGGGCGTATTCCTTCAATCGGGCAACGCCTTCCTTGAGGTTCTCCTGGGAGTTGGCGTAGCTGAAGCGCAGGTAGCCATCGCCGTACGAGCCGAAGGAGGTGCCGGCCAGGGCGGCCACCCCGTACTCGTCCAGCAGGGTGCGGGCGAACTCCTCGACCGGTACGCCCAACTGCTTGATGTTCGGGAAGACGTAGAAGGCCCCGCCGGGAGTGAGACAGCTCACCCCGGGCACCTCGTTCAACAGGCCGACGACCAGATCGCGGCGCGCCTTGAACTCCTTCACCATGGCCTGCGCCGCCGACTGGTCTCCCATGAGGGCCTCGACCCCGGCCTCCTGGGTGAAGGAAGCGGTGCACGAGGTGGAGTTGGTCTGCAGGCGGGCGATCGACGGCGCCAGCGACTCGGGCATCACCCCGTAGCCCAGACGCCAACCGGTCATCGCGTAGGTCTTCGAGTGACCTTCCAGGACGATGGTGCGCTCGGCCATCCCGTCGATCTCGAGCATGCTGTGGTGCTCGCCGTCGTAGATGATCTTCGAGTAGATCTCGTCGCTGAGCACCCAGCAGTCGTGCTCGCGGGCGACCTCGGCCACCACTTCCAGATCGGCGGGGCTGAGGACGCCGCCGCAGGGATTGCCCGGAGTGTTGAGGATGATGAGCTTGGTCTTGTCGTTGGCCAGACGGCGCAGTTCGTCGGGATCGAAGCTGAAGCCGTTCTCCTCGCGCAGGGGCAGCGCAACCGCCTTGCCTCCGGCGAAGTTGATCATCGACTCGTAGATGGGGAAACCCGGATTGGGGTAGATGACCTCGTCGCCCGCCTCCACCAGCGCGGTGACGGTGAAGTAGATGATGGGCTTCGCGCCCGGAGTGATGACGATCTGCTCGGGGGTCACCGGAACGCCACGGTCCTTGGAGAACCACTCGGCGAAGGCGGCGCGCGCGTGCGGCAGGCCGGCCGACGGGCCATAGTGGGTCGACCCGCTGCGCAGGGCCTTCACCGCGGCTTCGACGATGTTCTCGGGCGTATCGAAATCGGGCTCGCCGATCTCCAAGTGCACGACCTTCTTTCCCTGGGCCTCCAGGGCCTTCGCCCGGGCCAGGACCTCGAACGCGGTCTCGGTACCGAGACGGCTCATACGTGTAGCCAGGTTCATCGACACGGCGGCTACCTCCCATCGAAGTGGACAATGCGGAAGGATCGGCCTGAATGTAGTCCTTCGACCCCGGGAATTCCAGGCGGGGAAGGGCCTTTTTTGGAGGCTGGATCCGGCCGCCATCAAGGGAAGCGGAACGCGGCGAAGCCGCCTGCCACCCATCCCCTCTCAGGCCAGGGTGGCCAGGTAGGAAACGATCTCGTCGTAGATCTCCCGGCGCAGGCCGGTCTTGTCGCGGGCCAGGCGCCGCAGCTCGACGCGGCGGATGTACTTCACGTGGATGAAGCGGCGCACCAGCTTCACCGGCAGGCGCACCGGCGAGCGAACGATCGCCAGGGGAACGTCCTTGTTCGCGAACCCGGTGTGCAGGCTCTTGGTCTGGGCGATGACCTCGAGCACCCGGGGCAGGCGGCACGCATTGGCGATGAACGCCACCACCCCGGGCTTGTTGATGACCTTGGGGTTCTTGAGCAGACCGAGCAGGATACTCGTGTTGTTGAGGTTGGCGGTGATGATGTCCTTGATGTTGTCCAGGTTGTCCTCGCCCTGGTCCTCATCGTCCGGCGGCAGGGGAAGACCCGCCGGAGCATGCACGCGACGGGCGGCGGCCAGATCGAAGGGCACCGCCACGTGGTCCGACTCCACCACCAGACCATCGAGCCGGGCCTTGGTCACGATCTCGTTGACCTTCGGACCGGTCGGGATCATCAGGCTCTTGCCCTCGACGTATTCGAGGGCGAGCAGGACCGCCTCGAGCGGATCGATGGGAACCGGACGCAGGTGCTGGAAGAACAGGGCGTTGCCCAGATGCAGGAGACGATCGACGTAGTAGGCCATCTGACGGGGCGCAATCGGATTGCGGCGCACGCCGTCGAGGAGACGGTTGAATACCGACAGCCTCGGCTTGCCTTCGCAGAACTCCTGCAGACGGGTGAGTTCCTCGTCGGAGAGGACATCGAGGAAGACCGAGTGCTGCTCGTGGAAGAGCCGGCTCTCGCGCTGCTCGTCGAGCGCATCGAGGAAACCCTTCACGTCGCGGATCTGCGCATCGAGTTCGGCCAGGCGGGGCATGATGGCGCTGACCGCCTTGGCCGAGTAGGGGTTGATCTCGCCGGCTACCGCCGATGCCCTCATGCCCGCCGCCACCTGTTCCATGCGGGCCAGACGCACGAAGGCCGACAGGCCCTCGTCGTCGAGTTCACCGCTCTGGTTGAGGGTCTCGGTGAGGACCTCGAAGACCTTGCGCGGAACCCGGGCGGGCCCGAGGTCGAGTGGTGAGGGAAGGGCGAAGGGATCGACGTCGTTGGGAAGATAGTGACTCAGTTCCCTCTCGACCGCCTCGACCTCATCGAGCAGCTTCCGCTCATCCGCGCTCAACTCCAGGCCATGGTCCACACGATAGAGAGACCGGGATCCCACCCGGTGCAGATGGCGGAACTCGTGCACCATGTCGACCACGGCCAGACCCTGGGCCCGCACCGCGATGATGGCCGCAAGCGCAGCCACTCCCGAGCGTTCGGCATCGGCGGCGACGGCCAGCATACCTTCGAGCATGGGCTCCAGCGAGTTGCCACCGAGGCGTTTGCGCACCGCCATGGCCACCGTCTCGGCCCGCTCGTAGAGCTCACCGATGGCTTCGAGTTCGAGCAGCCAGCGCCGGATGATGGGCTTGGCCCGGGCACGCGCCAGCACATGCGTCTGGATTTCGAGCAGCGGCTCGGTCGGCAGCGCATAGGTCGGTGTCGTGCTCGAACTCATGGTTCCTCGAAAGGGAGAGTAAGGGAGGGCGTGCTTCCTCCTTGTCTCAAGCTAGCAACCATTGCACCAATGCAGACTCAACTCCCTCCTTTCCAGTTCAGCCGCAGACCCGCGCCCCCCTCACTGCAGAACGCACCCCCCGCCTCCTGACGCAAGCGCAGCCACAGACCCAGGCGACCCGCGCCGACCCGGCGCGCCACACCCACCAGCACGCCCACCCCCCGGGGCGCAAGCCAGGTGGAGCTGAGTCCACTCACCGGGACGCCGGCCGACCACGGCGCCGAACGATCCCCTCGCGACAGTGCCAACTGGAGCTTCCATGACCAGCTCTCTCCCCCCTGCAGATCGAAGGCGCCGAGCAGGGACACCGAAGCCCCGACGCGCTCGTGGCGCAGCCGCAGACCCGGCCTCCATGCCCGGCGATCCCTCCCTCCCACCCACCACACGCCGAACACCCGGTGGGCCTCGCCCGCCTCGCCTTCATCCTGCCGCCACCGCAGACGAAGGCGAGAGACGCCCAGGGGCCCCGCACATTCGATCTGCCAGCGCCGGTCGTCCACCACCTGGCCGATGCGACCGCGCCGCCGCACCCGACCCAACACACTCACCGTCCAGCGACCCGGATGCAGCCGGAGATGGGCCTGCGCCACCCGGTGACGGCGATCGAGAAGCTGGCCGGTGATGGGATCCTGACCCACTCCCCGGTGGGCGTCCGAAGCGGTCAGGGCAAAGCCGAACGCGGTGGCACCGCGGCGCACCCTCAGGGCCGCGCACAAACGCCCACCTTCCCCCCGTCGAAGCGAAGCGACCGACTCCACCCGTGCCCGCACCCCCTCGCTCTCCCATCGCAACCACGACGCGAGGCCTCCGTGGCCGAGCAGGGCCGCGCCGAGGGCGGGTCCATCGAGGGCGCCACGATGTTCGACCAGGACCAGACTGCGCGTCGCGCCCGATCCATCGCGGCCGGCGACCAGGAGGAGATGCATCGAAGCCAGCGAAGCCTCCGCCGCCATCCCCCTCCATTCCTCCACCGCCGCGCTCAGCGCCGAGCGCACGCCGTCGCGCCGTCCCAACGGAGGCGGCGCGGTCCGCGTGCGCAGCGAAGGGTCGGCCAGCAGCAGGGGCCAGGCGAGCCCTGGACGCAGATCACCGCCGGCGAGGACGAGACGTCCGCGCTGCCAGCGCAGGGCCGCACGCAGGAGGGACGGCGGGGAATTCCGTTGGGCAGCGAGGGTGAGATCCCCCCGCCGCAGATCGATCCGCGTGCGCA
>JAOZPE010000039.1 GCA_029932915.1 Candidatus Krumholzibacteriia bacterium | reverse complement strand
CTGCTCCTGCGCAAAGCGCCGGGCCACGTCCCGGATCATGATCTGGTTCTCGGAGAGTTGCATCGCCACCTCACTGGGCTCGGTCAGACGGCCTCGATCCCGGAAAGGACCGGAGAAGCCGCTCTTCACGGAAGAAACATGGGAAATCACCGCGCGGAAGACACGAAAAATGAACCACGCGGACCGCCAGCATACCGGCTTTGGGCCCAGATGGGAAGGACCAAAGCGGCAATCGGGGCTCCCCCACCACCCCCGTCCCCGAGGACGGTGGGAGAGCCCCCGCTGGAGCGAGCCGCCTACGGGCGATCCGCCGCGTGCTCGGCCTTCAGTGCTCCGAAACTGCTGTCGGCCGCAGGCACGGCGGAACAGAGGTTCGTCCCCCCCGGCGTGGGAGCGCAACCCGTCCCCGGCGGCAGGAGATCGCCGCCATAGGGGTTGAGGGCGTCGAAGAGGACCCAGTCGAGGGTGCCGGGCATGCGACCCATGGCCCGGTCACTGCCCCCGGCATGGGCCGGGATGGGCACCACGTCGACCACCGAGAGCACGCGCGGATCGTCCAGGTCGCGCCACAGCTCCAGGGTGTCCCCCCCGTTGTTGAGGCTCAAGCCGGTGCTTCCCGCGTCGTGATCGGCCTGCCAGGCGACGGCATCGCTGCCGTAGACCACCTTGACCGCTCCGGCCTCGAGAATCCCCTCGAAGCCGTAGTGATATTCGTCGCCGGTGGCGTCCTTCAGGTACAGTCCGGTCAGGTCGACGGGAGAGCTGCCGGTGTTGAGGATCTCCACCCACTCGTCGTTCTTGTAGTCGAACGTGCCGTCTCCATTCCAGTCGCGAGCCGGGGCGGCCATCAACTCATTGATGACCAGCTCGGCCCGGACTGCCGGAACCGGCCCGGCCAGGGCCACGATCAGCCCCAGCAGCAGGATGGAGAAACGGAGGCACAGGCCGCGTGGGCCCAGGATCGATTTCATGCTTCCTCCACGGTCTTGGCAGGAGGCCCAAGGGGAGAAAGCGGGCCGCGCGGGACGCGGCCGGACACAACCGGCCCGAACGAAAACGCCTCCCACGCGGTGACCGCTGCCGGGAGGCTCCGCAGCAGGATAGCTCGCACACCGGATTCGTCAAGCCCGAATGCTCCGGTCAGAAACCCAGTCGAAGCACAGTGACGGCCACCACCGGGGAAGACCCATGCCCCTGCGGGAAGCTCTCGATCGCGCTCAGATCGTATCCGTTCTCGCGATTGAGCGCCTGGGCCCGCAGGTAGGCGTCACCCACCGCCCAGACCACCGAGGTGCCGTAGAGGAACCATCCGATCGCCCGCTCGAGGTTGCGATCGTCGTCGGCGGAGCTGAGCAGGCCCGGGGAGATGACCCCCACTCCCAACAACACCCCCACGAGGGCCGCGGAGGTGAGGATGAATCCCTTGGTATGGTCTCCGTTGAGCTGTTGGCCCCAACCGGGGACGACGAGGCTGCGTACGGCGGTCCATTCGGGGTCGCGGTACGGCTCCCTCTCCGGAGTCGTCGCCGGCGCATCGGCCTCGGCGGTGGCGGGCGCATTGGTCTCGGCGGCGGCCGGCGCGTCGGCTTCGACCGCCACCGCCGCGAGCGGAGCCACGCTCATCAGTACGAGGTTCAGCACGAGAAGGATCCTCTTCACTGTCTTCCTCCCTCGTCCAGACGCCGACGCACCATCGCCTCCACCCGTTGGGGGTCGGCCCGCCCTCCACTGGCCTGCATCACCTGTCCGACGAAGTATCCCGCCAGCCCCCCCTTCCCCTTCCGGTACTTCTCCACCAATCCTTCATTCTCCAGCAGGACGGCATCGACCAGGTGCTCCAGTTCCCCCTCATCGTCCAGGAGCTGCAGGCCCATTCGGCGCACCAGGGAGGAAGCCTCGTCGGCGGTGGCCGCCATGTGCACCAGGACCTTCTTGGCCGCCGCAGTGGAGATCTCACGCCGCTCGAGCATCCGCAACAGACCGGCGATCCGCCGCGGCTCCACCGGGAAGCTCTCCATGCTCCCTCCTCTCTCCTTGCGAAGGTGCAACACCTCTCCGACCACCCAGTGTGCGGCCAGCGGAGGATCGATCCCCTCGGCGACGACCGCCTGGAAGTACTCGGCCAGCGCCCGCTCCTCCACCAGAACCTCGGCCTCTTCGGCGGAGATCCCCCACTGACGGACGAGACGCCGATGCAGATCCAGGGGCAGCTCCGGCAGAAGGGCGCCGATGTCCTCGAGTTCGGACGGGGAGAGCTCGACCACCGGCAGGTCGGGCTCGGGGAAGTAACGGTAGTCGCTCGCCTCCTCCTTGCTCCTCATCGGACGGGTCACCCCGGCGGCGGCGTCGAAGGATCGCGTCTCGAACTCCACGCGTCCTCCCCTGCGGAGAACTTCCGTCTGCCGCGCGATCTCATGATGAAGCGCGGCCCGCACGCCGGAGATCGAGTTGAGGTTCTTCAACTCCACGCGCCTTCCTGGCCGGTCCGCCAAAGTCGGAGCCACCGAGACGTTGGCATCGCAGCGCAGACTTCCCTCCTCCATGTTCCCATCGGATACGCCGAGCCATCGCACCAGACGCCGCAGCGCCCGCAGGTAGGCGGCGGCCTCTTCGGGGGTGTGCAGGGCGGGCGCCCCCACCACCTCCACCAGGGGAGTACCGCAACGGTTGAAATCGATCCGGACCGGCCCCTTCCCCTCGTGGACGAGTCTGGCCGCGTCCTCCTCCAGATGCATCCTCTCCAGTGGAAAGCGCCGAGTTCCCCCAGGGGTGTCCACCTCGAGCGCCCCGCCCCGGGCCAGGGGGAATGCGTACTGGGTGATCTGGTAGCCCTTGGGCAGATCGGGATAGAAGTAGTTCTTGCGGGCGAAGGAACTGAGAGGGGCGATCTCACAGCCGCACGCAAGCGCCAGACGCAGGGCGAGACGCACCGCCTGCCGGTTGAGCACCGGCAAGGTCCCGGGCTGTCCCAGGCACACCGGACAGACCCGGGTGTTGGGCGCCGCGTGGGGATCGAGTTCACAGGCGCAGAAGATCTTGCTGCGCGTCTGCAACTGCACGTGCACTTCCAGGCCGATGACGGCGGTGAAGGAATCGTCCACGCGGCCGTTCACGACGCATCCCCCCCAGGGCCCAGCGATGCACGGTGACGCTCGAAATCACAGAAGAGCTCCACCTGCCGGGCCACCCGCAACAGCTCCCACTCTCCCCAGCGGCGACCGGTCAACTGCAGGGAGAAGGGCAGGCCCTCGCGGCTCAGACCGGTGGGCAGGGCGATCGCCGGAAGACCGGTGAGATTGGCCTGCACGGTGAGGAAGTCGCTGTCGTACATGTGCAGGGGATCGTCCAGGCGCTCTCCGCGGCCGAAGGCGGTCTCACCGGTGGTGGGCCACGCCAGGACATCGCAGTGGCCGAGCGCCTCGTCGGCCTCACGGGCCATCGCCCGGCGGATGCGCTGAGCCCGTTGGTAATAGGCTTCGTGGTAGCCCGCCGAGAGCACGAAGGTCCCCAGCAGGATGCGCAGTTTCACCTCTTCGCCGAAGCCCTCGGCCCGGGCCCGGCGGATGCTCTCCCGGTGATCGGCCCCGGCCGCCGTCCTTCCCCAGCGCAGGCCGTCGAAGCGCGCGAGGTTGCTGCTCGCCTCGGCGTTGGCCACCACCGCGTACACCGCCAGGGCGTGACGAGCCAGCGGCAACCGCAGCTCCACCAGACGCGCCCCCCTCGCCTCCATCTCACCGAGCACCCGGCGGAACTCGATCTCGACCTCCTCGCTGAGCCGGCCCGCCAGCAGATCCCACGGGACCCCCACCGTCGTCCCCTCGAGTCCTCGCTCCAGGCCGGCGAGGAGCGCGTCGAGGTCTTCACCTTCTTTCTCAGGTGAATCCCGCAAGGTGGTCGCGTCACGCGGATCGAAGCCCATGAGAGTGGAACTCACCAGGGCGGCGTCCCGCACCGTCCGCGTCAGCGGACCGATCTGATCGAGACTGCTGGCGAAGGCCACCAGGCCATAGCGGCTCACCCGGCCCCAGGTGGGTTTGAGGCCCACGCATCCGCAGAACGCGGCCGGCTGGCGGATCGAACCGCCGGTGTCACTGCCGAGGGCGAAGGGAAGGACGCCCGCGCCGACCGCCGCCGCCGAACCCGAGGACGAGCCACCGGGCACGCGGTCCGGATCCCAGGGATTGGCGGTCGATCCACTGGTCGCCCATTCGCCGCTGCTGCCCATGGCGAACTCGTCCATGCGGGTGCGTCCCACACACACCGCTCCGGCCCCCTCCAGTCGGCTCTGCACCGTGGCGTCATAGGGGGCCACATGTCCGGCGAGGAGGCGGCTCTCGCAATCCAGGCGGTGTCCCCTCTGGGCGATGTTCGCCTTCAGCGCGTAGGGAATGCCCCACAGGAGACCGTCGGAGGCACCTTGCGGCTCAGGGGGAGATGTCACCAGTTCCTGGAATGCGCCCAGGTGGGGCTCCCATGCCCGGGCGCGCCGGAGGACCTCGGCCACGAGTTCGGAGGGGGTGCGGCGCCCCTGGCGCAACAGCTCCCGCAGCTCCTCGACGCCGGGAGCCGGGCCCTTCATTCCTCTTCCTCCGACGGGGACGGAGGGGGCGCCAGGAAGAAACCGTCGGCGGTGCGCGGTGCCGCCTCCAGCGACTTCGCCTGGGAGAGTCCTTCCTCGATCCGGTCGTCGCGAAGCGACGCCAGATCGATCCGGGGCCGTCCTTCCAGCTCCGGCGCGAGCGGCCCGGCACCACTCTTCCCCCCGGCGGATCCGGCTGTCCGCCGTTCAGGATCCTCCATCGACAGCTCGACGTCCTTCAGCTGATCGATGAAGGCGATGACCTGGCGCAGCTTCGTCACGAAACGGCGTCGCTGGGCCTCATCCAACGACAGGGCCGCCAGCTCGAACAACTCCTTCTCCAGGGACGGATCGTTCATGGCTCACCCAGCAGACGGCGCTGCTCCTGGACCGCGGGATCGTCGGGAGCGAGGGTCTCGGCTTCACGCAGCACCCGCTCGGCTTCCGTGCGCTCTCCCATCTCCATCAGCGTCTCGCAGAGATTGACCCGGGTGGCGATGAGGCTTCCGTCCAGGCGGATCGCCGTCTCGAGTTCACTGCGGGCAGCCAGGAGATCCTTGCGCCGCAGCAGGACCTCGCCCAGATCGCTGTGCACATCGGCGCCGGCATAGCCGCGGTCGATGGCCATGCGCAGCAACTGCTCGGCGATGCGCAGCTCACCCTGCTCCTTCTTGGTCCGCCCCAACAGGAACAACACCCGGCCGTCCGCGTCGTCCGAACCGGCCAGCCGCAGCAGATCCTTCTCGGCCGATTCCAGATCGCCCAGTTTCAGGGCGACCCAGGCCCGATGTTCCAGGACCTTCTTCGTGCGGTAGTGATGGTCCAGGGTGATGTCGTACTCCCGGCGGGCCTCTTCGGCCACCCGGCGCAGCTGCTCTCCGTGCAGCGAGTTCAGTCGCGCACGATACAGCTCGGCCAGGTTGAAGTGGGCCGGCGCATAGTCGGGATTGACCCTGAGCGCGGCATGGAGGACCGCTTCGGCCTCGTCGTCCCGGCCCGACCTTCTCAGGGCCACCGCCAGGTTGTTCCGGGCCTCCATGAGCGTGGGCTGGATGCGAAGGGCGCGTTTGAAGTGCTGGACGGCATCCTTCGGGCGTTCCTGCATGAGACGCAGACGCCCGCGGTCGTTCTCCATCACCGCACTGCGGACCCCGTACTCCCACGCCTCGGAGAACGCGCGATCGGCCCGCTCGAGATTGCCCGCATTCATCTCCAGGACCCCGCGTACCGCCTGGGCCTGGGCCCAGTGCGATTCGCCGAAGCGAAAGTTCTCCAGTTCCTCGCGGGCCTCGTCGTAACGGTCCAGCTCGACCAGACACCGCGCGCGCAACAGCCGTGCGTCGAGATCGCCGCTGCGCAGGACGAGACAGTTGTCCACGGAATAGAGGCTGCGCTCGAAATCGTGGAGATTGTAGGAAGCGACGGCGTCGAGAAGATAGAAGTCGGCCGCGATCTTCTTCTGCTGCTTCTCGTTGCGCGCGAACTTCAGCGAGCGTTCCACCCCGTGCAGCAGATAGCGTCCGGTGACGTAGTTTCCCAGCTTGATCGCCGTCTCCGCGTAGTGCAGCCAGGCATCGGGATAGTAGGGGCACAGGCCCACCGCGGTGGCGAAATCATCGAGTGCGCGGCGCGGCCGATCGCGGTCGCGGCCCTGGGCGAGCCGGGTCTTGGCCAGGCTGCGGCGCTCCCGCTGCCCAGCTTCGTCCAACTGGCGGAAGGCGGCGAAGCCGAGGCTGTCCCGGCGGTCCCGATACACTCCACCGTGCAGAACAGGAAGATCCTCCTCCGGCTGGTTCCACCAGTAATCCTCAAGCGGACGCGGTTGCAGCAGCGAGTTCCTCTCCCCTTCATCACCCGGGACCCGCGCTTCCGTCCGCCCTTCGGCCGCCTCGTCGGAAGATGGGAGGGGACCTCCTGCCGGAGTCGACGCGCACGAAGAGAGGATCGTCGATGCCGCGATGACCACAGCCCATATCGAAGCCGGGTTCCACGGCCACCGCGGTCGATGCGATCGGAGGCTCGAGCCTGCAGCGCGGAGACGGGCGATTGTGTCGGAGCAGTCCATTGGGTATTCTCGCAGGCACCGAAGGTGGAGTCGAAGACGGTTTCCCGAGACAAGCGGGTCCAGCCCATGACCGAACGACGTGTCCTGGTAGCATTAAAGACTGCATGGTGGACCCTGGCAACCGTGGGCTGGATTCTCCTGGCCCCGTCCGCACGAGCCGACGACCGGCCGGTCGTCCCCGATCGGGATACGGTCCTGCAGGCACAGAAGCTCCTGCAGATCGCTCCATCCCATCCCCTCTCCAAACTCGACCGAGGCACTCCCATCGAACGGGACGACCGTCCGATGGACGTCACCCTCTACGAGATCTCCATGCGGGTGAGCGACGTCGTCGACTCGCTTTGGGGAGACGTCACCATCCACTTGACCGCACTGGCGCCCCTGGAACGGATCGACCTCGACCTCTACGACGAGGGCATCCTGGTCGAGGAGGTCGACCTGGATGGAAATGCGGCCGAGTTCACCCACTTCGACGAGACCCTGTCGATCCAACCGCCTTCTGCCCTCACCCCCGGGGACTCGGCCACCGTTGAGGTACGCTACCGCGGACGCCCCGTCCCCTCCGGCTTCCTCGGGTTCCGCCTCGGCCGCTTCAGCCGCGGCACCTTCGAGGGGCTGCCGGTCGTCGAGACCCTCAGTGAACCCAAGTCGGCGCGCTCGTGGTGGCCGTGCCACGACACCCCCTACGACGCGGCCCCCTTCTCCATCCACGTGACCACCCCGCAGGACATGATGGTGGTCGTTCCGGGAAGCGACCGCAGCCACATCGAGGAGGAGATCCGGCCGGACGGCCTCAAGACGACCCACGTGGAGATGCCCGCACCCATTCCCGCCTATCTCTTCTCCCTGGCCATCTCCGACTACGACTTCTGGAGTCAGACCGCCCGGGTGACCGACGAGGAGAGCGGGGAGAAGGTGGACATGCCGGTGGAGTACTACGTGGCCAAGCCGCTCGTCGAAGACAGTATCGACTGGCTGGGCGACTCACAGTTCGCCTGGTCGATGACCCCGGACATCATCGAGTACTTCGATCAGGTCTATGGCCCCTATCCCTTCGCCCGGCAGCGCTACGGCATGGCCATGTTCAGCTGGGACGGCGGAGCGATGGAGCATGCCACCTGCACCAGCATGGGCCAGGGCTTCGTCAACAGCGCGATCAGCGGCCTGACCGGCGGCCCGCTGTGGGAGTTCATCGTGGCCCACGAACTCTCACACCAGTGGTTCGGCGACTGCGTGCGGGTGGCCCGCTGGGGAGAGATCTGGCTCAACGAGGGTTTCGCCTCCTACAGCGAATCGGTGTGGTACGAACACCGCTACGGTGAGGAGGTCGTCCACACCTACCGGCTGAACCACTTCCGTCGCTTCATCGACGATTTCACCCACTCCCTGGTCGACCCGCCGCCGAACGACATCTTCGGTCTGGTGAGCTACAAGAAGGGAGCGATGGTCCTCCACATGCTGCGCATGGTCTACGAGGAACGCTTCCCGGGACAGGGACTGGAGATGCTGCTCAAAGCGATGCGCGAGTACGTCACCGATCCGGCGCTGCGTTTCCAGCCGGTCGAGAGCAGCGACTTCCAGCGGCACGCCGAGGAGGTGTACGGCGAATCGCTCGACTGGTTCTTCCAGCCCTGGCTGTACCGCGCCGGCGTATGCCACCTCCAGACCCGGTGGAACCAGCAGGACCGATGGTTGAGCCTGCGCATGGAGCAGGATGCAGCTGACCACTATCGACTGCCCCTGCCGGTGAGGATCTACTTCGCCGACGGCGACAGCACCGACAGCTGGGCGTGGACCGACGATCCGGTGAGCCTGGTCTCGATCGAAGTCGACCGGGAGGTCGTGGGCCTCACCGTCGATCCCGGGCAGGACTTCCTCGTCTACACCGACACCCGACCGGCCTCGCCCACTCCCGGCGGCGTCTTCCTCCAGGCCGGCTACCCCAATCCCTATCTGCCCGACGGCGGGGCCATCTACCGGGTGCCCGCCTTCGCCGAACGCGACAGCCGCCTGGAGGCCCGGGTCTACGACGTGGCCGGACGAAGGGTGACCACGCTCATCGTCTCGACGGTGGGGCCGGGTCCGGTCGATCTGCACTGGGACGGACGGGACGAGCGGGGGAAGAAGGTGTCCAGCGGCCTCTACCTGTTGAGGATCCGCACCGAGGGAATGGAGGCCACCCAACGGGTGGTGCTCGTCCGCTGAGCGGGCGCTCCCCGCTCTGCCCTCGCATGGAAGGTGGTTCGCCCGGGGGGCCCGGCCGGCGCCGAGCAAACGCCCCGTTGCAGCTAGAAGGGAAGGTCGCTGTCGCCCTCGACCGCCTCGAGCCGCGCGTAGCGGGCGAGGATGCGTTTGCGGCCCGCTTCGCCGAAGCGGATGGTGAGCCGGGTCAGCTCACCGAAGCCCTCGACCGCCTCGATCACCCCCTCCCCGAGCGTGGCGTGGCGGACACGCTGGCCCACGTGGAAGCGGGCCTCCTCCTGATTGAGCTCGTGTTCGTCGAAGCCATGTCCCTCGGCCTTCTTGCGGGCCTTGCTGCGAAGGAAGGTCTCCACTCCGTACAGGTGCCCGGCACCGCTCTCCTCTCCCCTGGCCGGACTTCCACTCCTCTTTCCCCTGGCGGGCCCGGCGCTGCGCGCGCCCGGCGAGGAAGCCGGACGCCCTGGACGGCGCCTCGGGCTCTCCTCCTCCCACAGGCCCCGGCCGCCCCACGCCGGCTGCACCACCGCCGGGCGGCGCTCGCCCCGCTCGACCACCACATCGGCAGGCAACTCGGCCAGGAATCGGCTGGGCAGGGCGAGCTCGGCTCCGCCGAAGCGCCGGCGCATCGACGCGCAGCTCAGGAAGACCCGCCTCTGCGCCCGCGTGAGCGCCACGTAGAAGAGCCGGCGCTCCTCCTCCAGCTTGTCGTCCTCGTGCAGGCTGTTGGCGTGCGGCAGGAGGTTCTCCTCGCAGCCGGCCACGAACACCACCGGGAACTCCAGTCCCTTGGCATTGTGCATGGTCATCAGGGTGACCATGTCACCGTCGGCCTCCATGCGATCGACGTCGGCGAGCAGGGCCACCGATTCGAGGAAATCGAAGAGACGCCCCTCGTCGCTCTCGGCCACGAAGGCCTCGGCCGCATTGAGCAGCTCGTGGACGTTCTCCTCGCGCTCCTGCGCACTCGACGGGTCGTCCTTGTACAACCAGTCGAGGTAAGCGCTGGTCTCCATCACCTTCTCCAGGACCCGGGCCGCGTTCTCCTTCTCGGAGAGAGCGGCCAGCTCGGCGATCATCCCCGCGAAGAGGAGGATGCGCCGGGCCGCCGCCCGTCCACACGCCCTCTCCACTTCGGTCGGCCTCTGCCAGCACATTTCGAGCGTCGAGAGCCCGGCGGCCGCTGCCGCGTCCAGCAAACGCTGGAGACTGGTCTTGCCGATCCCCCGCCGGGGCACGTTGATCACCCGCTCCAGGCTCACCTGGTCGGCCGGATTGACCACCAGTTTCAGGTAGGCCAACAGATCGCGGACCTCGCGGCGTTCGTAGAAGCGCGTTCCACCGATGATCTGGTAGGGCAGCCCGCCCCGGCGCAGTCCGTCCTCCAGGGCCCGGCTCTGGGCGTTCGTGCGGTACAGGACCACGCAGTCCCGGCGCCGGAACTCCCCGTCCGCGACCAGCTCTTCGATCCGCTCGCGGACCGCGAGGGCTTCGCCCTCCTCATCGTCCACCCACAACAGTTCGAGGGGTTCACCCTGCTCCGCCTCGGTCCACAGCTTCTTGCCCCGTCGCCGGCGGTTGTGGCCGATCACCTCATTGGCCGCCTGCAGGATGAAGCCGGTGGAACGGTAGTTCCGTTCGAGGCGGAGGACGCGGGCTCCGGGGAAGTAGTCCTCGAAGTTGAGCATGTTCTCCACCGTCGCGCCCCGCCACGAGTAGATCGCCTGGTCGTCATCGCCCACGGCGAAGACGTTCCTCCAGTGGGCGCTGAGGGCCTTGATCAGGATGAGCTGCAGGGGATTGGTGTCCTGGAACTCGTCCACCAGCACGTACTGGAAACGCCGCGCATAGCGCTCCTGTACCTCCGGGAAGCTCTCCAGCAATTCCACCGTCTTGACGATGAGATCGTCGAAATCCATCGCCTGGTTGTCGCGCAGGCTCCGCTGGTAGTCCTGGTAGAAGTCGGCGATCCGCTCCTCACGCCAGCTCAGGGCCTGCTCCCGGGCCTCCGAAGGATCCACCGATGCGTTCTTGTAGCGGCTGATGGCGCTGAGCACCTCGCGCGGCGAGAACTGTTTGGGATCGGCGTTGAGGGCCTTGAGCACCGACTTGACAACCGCCCGCGAATCTTCGGCGTCGTAGATGCTGAACTGACGGGGATAGCCGAGACGCTCGGCCTCCCGCCGGAGGATCCTCACCCCGGTGGCGTGAAAGGTCCCGATCCAGGCGTCCGAGGCCCCGGGCACCAATCTCTCCACCCTTTCGCGCATCTCCCGGGCGGCCTTGTTGGTGAAGGTGAAGGCCAGGATGTTCCCGGGGTGGACGCCCTTGTCGACGATGAGATGGGCGATGCGGGTGGTCAGTACGCGGGTCTTCCCGCTGCCGGCTCCGGCGATGAGCAGCATCGGGCCCTCGGTGTCCACCACCGCGCGGTGTTGCTGGGGATTGAGACCTTCGAGCATGGATGGATCAGAACTCGGAGCCGATGGAGAAGGTGAACTGCATGTCCCCGTAGGTATGGGCCAGATCGGTCTTCCAGGCCCAATCGAATTTGAAGGGAAGCCCCATGAAATTGACCCGTACTCCCAGTCCGTAGTCGGCCTTGAGGTCGAGCAGGCGGAAATTGCCGTACGGGGTCTCTCCGAAGGGTTTGAAGGCGCCACTGAACGCACTGCCCGTGTCGAAGAAGGCCACGCCCCCGATTCCGCCGATACCGAAATGGGCGGGCCAGCCGAAGAAGATAGCGTCAAAGGCGGGAAAGCGATACTCGAGATTCATCAGCAGCATCTTGCGGCCCACCAGATTCGAGTAGACCGGATCGTCGGTCTCCACGTCCTTCTCGAAATCGTAGACGTCCCATCCGCGCAGAGTGAACGGACCGCCGATGACGAAGGCATTCGGGTCGCTTCCGTTGCTGAAGGCGCCCATGAAACGCATGGCGATGGCATTGCCCCGATAGAAATGGATGTACTTGCGATAGTCACCGAAAGCGGTGAAACGATCGAGTCCGTTGCTCCCCACCGGGATGGCCGGCGAGACGTTGAGGGTCCAGCGGCTGCCGGTCAACGGCCCGTTCGGCCCGAAGAACGCCGAGTCGTGCACCAGGGACAGGCTCGGCTGGATCAGTTGCGCCTTGGTGTGGCTGGTCTCCACGTAGAAGCCGCTGACCGGGTCGAGTTCGTAGAAGGTACGATCGGCCACGAATGCCTGCACCTCGAAGTCGAGACGGTTGAAGGTGGAGAAGGGACGGCTCGCGATGCCGAAGAAGCCGTAGTTGCGCTCGGTGAACAGGCGCGAGCGGTCGAACACTTCCCCGAGGGTCGTGAAATTGCTGTTGAAGAAGTTCTTGTAGTGGAAGATGCCGAAGCCCAGGTTCACCCGCCGCTTCAGGTAGTAGTAGCTGGCCGCCAGGTCGCTGTCCTTGATCGAACCGTAGAAGTTCACCAGGAACTGCATCCGGTGGTTTCCCAACAGGTCGCTGACACTGATGATGTTGGCGAAACCCAATCCCAATCCCGAGGTGTAGTAGATCCCTCCGGCACTGCCGCTTCCCAGCGGATCGAGACTGAAGCGCGGCTTGTACTTCTCGACCGTCCCCACCGTCTTGTCCTCGCCGGTGGTCGACTCCGGCTCGGCCTCGGCCAGACGGATGCGGTTGGAATCGTCCGGGGCCGTCGCCAGGGAGTCCGGCGCACCGGAGCCCAGCAGATCGTCCAGGGTCATCACCGGCGCCTCCTCGGGCGGAGAAGTCGGCACTTCCGTGGACGAGGAACTCGACACCTCCGTGGGCGGAGAGGTCGGAGCCGCCGAGCCCGGAGAGACCGACGCCTCCGCGGACTCGGACCGTGGCTCCGGCCCCACCCCTGCGGAGGAATCGGCCTCCCCCTGATCGTTCCCGCCCTCGGCGAGCGGTGACTCGCCGGGAGGTGCAGCGGGCGAGCTCCCGTAATCGTGACGATCCATCACCTCCGCGCAGTTCTCCATGACGAAGATGTCGTAGCCGGCGTTGGTGAACGCCACGAAGGCCAGGCGATCCATCTCCCGGTTGTAGTTGGGCTGGAAGATGCCGGTCAGGACATTCGTGAAACGTCGAACCTGGCCGGTGGCCGCCTGATAGCGATGGAGATTGGAGATCCCGCTGGCATCGCTGAGGAAGATCAGATCCCCATCGTCCAGGGCAATGGGGTTGGAGTCGTCCCCTCCGGTGTCGAGAACCTTCCTTGTGGCTCCCGTGTCCAGATCGAGTTCGTAGATGTCGCGGCTGACGCTCTGACGGGTGACGTTCGCCTCGCTGGAGAAATCCACCATGGTCATCTGGACCCTGCCGTCGGGGGTGCGGCGGAAACCCACGTCGACGACGGTGTTGGGATAGGCGCTGTAGACGATCCGCCGGCCATCCGGGAACCAGGTGGGATTCGATTCGCTGGCCAGGTCGTCGGTGATCCGGTCCACCGTCTCGTCCCGCAGGTCGACCAGCAGGAGATCGGTCACCCCGTCTTCGCTGCCCACCAGCACGACCCGGTCGGAATGGGGAGCCCAACTGGGACTGCTCGCGATGTCCACGGGCAGATCGATGTGCTGGAGGATCTTTCCATCGGGGACGCGAAGGATGTAGAGGGTCTCATTCCCCCCACTCTTGGCCAGCATGGCCAGGCGATCGCCCTCGGGACTGAAACTCATGCCGCTGTTGTACGAGTGGAAACTCAGGAAGCGGTCGTTGCGGTAGCCGGTGGCCATCGTCGACACGATGGAGGCATCGGCCACGTCCATCAGGAACAGCTTCACGAAGCCCTGCCGATCGCTGAAGAATGCGATGTGACTGCCGTCGGGCGAGAGCGTGGGCTGCTGCGCGAAGTAGTAACGGTCGCGGGCGTGATCGGTCATCCGGCGGCCGATCTCGTCCGCCTCGAGCAGATCCTGGTAGGCCGGCCAGTAGGTGTGACGCAGCCATCGCTGCCAGTCCTCGGAGAACTCGTGGGTATCCAGTCCGATGGTCATCTCCAGGGCCCGGCTCACGTTGCGCACCCGGCCCACCGCCTTGAACAGTTCCACCGGCTTCTTGAGACCGTAGGTCTGGGCCAGGTAGTACATCGCCGACTGCCCCTGCCGGTAGACCTCGTACCCTCCGTACAGGCGATCGAGGGGGACGATCCAGTCGTAGATGGTCGCATCGCGCATCCACATGTCGGTGTTCTTGTCCAGGCCGTTGTCGGTGGAGAAGTATTCGGCCGATCCCTCGGCGAACCACAGCTCGATGGGGAACAGCGCCCGGCGCGCCGCGCCGTCGGCCATGCTCTTGTAGGCCACATCGAACATGAAGACGTGCACCAGTTCATGGTTGATCACGTGAACGAAGGCCGCGTTGTCCCCGGGGTAGGGCAGCACCATGCGGTTGCGCAGCGGTTCGCTGAATCCTCCGGTGCCCTCGCCGATGAGGCCGTCGGCGATGTTGGTCTGCTGGAAATCGTTGGGCGAGGCATAGAGGATGAACGGGATCTTCTTGTGGATCTCCTGCTCGAGAACCCGGCTCAGCCGCAGATAGGCGTCCTCGGCGATCACCGCCGCGCGGGCGGCCAGGTTCTCCTCGCCGTCGTAGAAGAAGATCTCGAAGTGGGGCGTGTTCAGCACCTTCCAGTCGAAGTTGTCGTACTGGACCTTGTTGCGGCCGAAGCCCAGCGCCCAGGCAGCGGTGGAACAGACGAGAAGGCCGAGAGCCAGGAGGGTGGCGACCGGTACCCTCGCACTCCGCCGCCGGCCGGCCCCTTCCCACCGCCGGCCGGTCCATCCCCGCCGCCGCAGGAGCTCTCGCATGTTGCCGACAAGACGCACGGAACGAAACCCCCGTCAGTACTCGACGCGGTACTTGAGTTCTACGTTGAAGGTCGTCGTGGGCACGCCACTTTGCAAGCGCATCCCCAACTCCGAGGAGAGGCGAAGCGTCCGGGTCATCTGATACTCGAGGAACAGCTCCCTCTCCGATATGGAGAGTCCCTGGCTGTAACGCAGGTACAGATCGCTGGAGAGATACTTGCCCACCGCCACCCGGGTCCGCGAGGCCTCCGCGATGGAGGCCGACTCGGTCTCGATGTCCAGGGTGTCGATGCCCTTGATCTCCCGGGCGATCGAGCGCTCGATGTAGTTCAGGCCCGCCTTGAAGCCGGTGTCGGCCAGACTTCCCTGTCCCGGCTCCTCGCTGAAGCCGGCCAACAGCCGGACGATGGTCTCCTCGTCGTACCCGCTGTCGCTCTCGAAGCGCGTCTTCAGGTTGGAGAAGGTTCCACTGAGGAACACCCGCACCTCCTCCAGTTCCGGACTGCTGCCCTCATGGTAGCGATAGTCGGGAACCCGGGTCTTCGCCTCGATCTCCACCGAGGGTTCCAGCCCGCGGGAACGGCTGTAGTCGAGGATCCCCTGGACGATGTCGAAGTCGTTGTTGAAGATGGAGACACGCCCCTGTGGAATCTCCACCACCCCATTGAAACGCAAGCCATCCATGTCCCGCACGAGATCGACGTCGCCGTCGAGCAGCAGATCGGCGGTTCTGTTCTGGACCCGGACCGTCCGGGGAGCCTTCAGGCGGATGTCGGCGAGCCAGGCTGGCGAAGTGGTGGCTCCCAGCCCTCCCTCCTCGCTTCCGCCGAACTCGCCGGTGTACCGCGCCTTGATCACCTCCACCGTGCCGTGGAAGTAGGGACGGCGGGACAGCTCCAGACCGGGGCGCTTCAGGTCCATGTGGAAATCGCGGGTGCGCAGCAGGGCCCTCAGATGCAGGAAGGAGGCGAAGAGGAAGCGGTCGGCCTCGATGTCCAGGTGGATGTCGTCGGGCAGCAGGCCGGAGAAGTCGATCGCGCCGGTGGCGCTCACGGTGCCCTTCATCCCCTCGCGGGCGGTCAAGCGATCGATGGTCCAGGTGGAATCGGCGAGCGTGGCATCCAACTGGAGATCGCGGAGCCTCTCCAGCGAACCCTCCAGCTGCACGACCCCGTCCCGGATCTTCAGGTAGCCCTCGAGGCGGGGGTGCGACATCGAGCCCTGCGCGCGGTACACCAGCTCACAGCGGCCGGTGGCCTCACTCAGATTGGAGAGGATGTTCGCCAGCGGCTTCAACTCCACCTCTCCGTCCGACGTCAATTCCACCTGGACCCCCTCGTCCTCGCGCCAGCCGGTGACATCGACGAAGGAGAGGTGCAGGGGAAGGACGGCGTTGAAGTGGAGCCAGGGTTCGGGCGCGGACATGACACCGCTGTGCAGACCCAACACGTGTCCGTCCGATTCCAGCCACGCCCTCAGGGAGGGGATGGTGATCGAGCCGTCGCCGGCGGTGTAGTTCGACACCTCCACCTCCCCCCGGATCAAGGGGGTCTTCAGCGTGCCGTTCAGGGTGAGGCTGGCGTCGGTGCGGCCCAGGTCTTCCTCGCTGACGGTGGGCTGGAGCCAATACCTCGCATTGAAATCCTCCAGCTCGACCCGCAGATCCTGAGCGGAGGAAGAGAGCACCTTCCTCCGTTGCTGGGAGGTGCCGAAGAGCTGGTGCAGGGCATCGTCCCATGGAAGGTCGATCGAACCGTGGGCCAGCAGGCTTCCCTGCGGACACTGCAGTTCCACTCTGTCGACGGACACCTTCCGGCCCTTCGCCTCCACCCGCACCACGAGCCGGTCGAGCGACCGTCCCCAGCCGTTGAGTTCCTCTCCACTGAGGTTCACCTGGAAATGGGGGTCGGAGCGGGACCCCCCGATCGTCACCCTGCCCTCGAGCCGGCCCCGCAGATCCGCCGGCCCCTGCCCCAGATGGCTCAGGAGCGAGAGATCGCCTCCGGTGAGATCGATGTCCAGATCCAGGGTCCCCAGACTGTCGACCCCTCCCTGCAGCATCCACTCGCCGGTGTCCGAACGGAAGTGCAGCTTTCCCGCCCTCGCCCATCCCGGCCCGAGTTCGCCCTCGGCCGCTTCGTCCAGGCTCCAGATCCTGTCGCCGAGCTGGAAGCGGGCGGCCTCCAGTTGCACCTTCACCGCTCCCGGCGCCTCCACCACTTGCCCGCGGGCGCTCAGCGCGGTGTCGCCGAGGGCCACCACCGCCAGCGGCACCCGGGTGAGCGATCCTTCCCGCTCGAAACGGGTCTGCAGACGGCCGAGACGCCGGCCACCCACCGCGAAGGTGTCCGCCTCGAGGTGGCCGCTCATGTGCCGCAGATCGTCCCAGGCGGCCAATTCGAGAGTTCCACGCACACCATCGGCCTCCAGGCGTCCTCCCACCACCCGCTCCACCCAGCCTTCGACGCTCAACGCCGGACGCTCGGCCGCACCGTGGAAGCGACCGCGAAGCGAGAGCCCCTCGGCCCGGCTCAGTGGCAGCTCGAAGGCCTCCAGCCACGGCGCGAGGTCGCCGGCCCGTGCGGTGAACGGCATCTCCAGGCGACCCTGGGCATCGATGCTCCCCTCGGCATCGACCCAGGTGTGGTGGATCCGTCCGTGGATGGTCTCGAAACGCGCCCCCTCGTCCTCCCGGAAGTGCAGGACCACCTCGAGGGAATCGACCGGCAGTTGGGCGATGACGCCCTCGATGCGGCGGCCGTGCAGCTCGACACCCACCTCGTCCTTCAGATCGATCGCCAGCTCGATGCGGCCGGACAGCGAGGACGCCGGCCAGTGCGGATCGTCCGGCACCCAGCGGCGGCTGAGATCGAGGCTGTCGACGGTGCCGCTCAGGGTGATCCGCTCCGAACGTGTATCCACATCCCCCGTCAAGCGCACCGGGGCATCGAAGATCCTCCCCTCCACCCGTGAGAAGAGCAGACGGGACGGCCCGATGCGCATGCTCAGATCGGTGTCGTCGAAGGTATAGCCGGCCACCTGGCCTCGGGCCGAACCCTCGATGTCCAGGGGCATCAGACCCTCGAGGCGGACCGAACCCGCCAGATCGGCGGAGATCGGAGAGGGATTGCCCAGCACGCGCAGGACCTCACCGAGACGCACCTGCGCCGCCTCCACCTGCAGGTCGAAACCGTCCGGTGAACGATACCAGCCGTCCACCTCCACCTGGGTCGAGTCGGTGGCGGCCCGCAGACGGACGAAGCGCATCCCGTCGCGGCCGTACTCCATGCGCCCCCACACCGACACCACATGGAACGCGCGTTGGGGCCACCGGCCGCTCAACGAGCGGGTATCGACGATCCAGTCCTTTCCCTTGCGGTGGATCCCACCCCACCAGTTCACCTCGTCGAAATTCTCCTCCCGGCCGTCCGGGTGGATCCAGCGCACCTGCAGATCGCGGATGACCGCCTCTTCCACCGCCACGGCGGGCCCCCGGGAGAAGCCGTGGGAGCGCTCCTCTTCCGGCAGCTCGAGGTCTCCCTGGCGGAAACTTCCCCGCGACGACAACAGGGCGAAGCGGTAGGCGTGGATCCTTCCCCGCAGCAGCTCGGTCAGATCGTAGGACACCTCCAGGGTATCCACCTGCAGGTAGGCGAAACTTCCGTCGCGTCCCTGCCAGCTCAGATCGACGCCCAAGAGCCGCATCTCGCCCAGGACGTTGCCTTCGATGGCCGAGTAGCGGAAGGAGATGCCGTTCTGCCGCAGGAGATTGCGCGTCAGCAGCCGGCTCATGTGTCCGGCATAGAGCTGAGGGTGGGCGACGAGCCACCAGACCACCGCCACCGCCAACAGCAGTGCGATCACGAGGGTGATGCGGGTGCCCTTCATTCCCATCATCAGAACGCGAACCCCAGGCTCAGATGCCAGATATGATGCGGATCGATCTCGCTCTCACCGGTCTCGGCGACACGACGCGCCCGCTTCAGGGGCAGACCGTACTCGAGGCGAATGGGTCCGACCGGCGTGTTGTACAAGAAACCGAAACCCACCCCGGTGCGGTAGTCGAAGACGTTGGTCGGAGACGGCCCGTCGGGCCGGGAACTCAGGCGGAATCCGGCGAGGCTCACCTTCGTCCAGTCCTCCCACACATTGCCTCCGTCGGCGAAGAAGATGAGTCCGAAACCCCAGCGCGAGAGCAGGGGCATGGGAAGCCTCAGCTCCGCGTTGGTCACCAGCAGGGCATTGCCGCCGGCCGCCGGGTGGTTCAGCAGGAAGCGGTCGTCGAGCACCAGTTCCTCGTCCTCTTCACTCAGGCGCGGCCCCAGACTGTTCTCCCGGTAGCCGCGTACGCTGCGCTGTCCACCGGCAAAGAAGCGGTTCTCCAGGGGAACCCCCAGGAAGCCCAGGTCGGCGCTGCGGTACCAGGGATGGGCCCAACCGGCCTGGACCCGCAGGGCCAGGACGCTGCCGTCCGAAGCGCCGAAGAAGGCCGACCAGGTGGCCACCAGTTTGTTGAAGGAGTTGTCACCACCGAAGAGCGGACCCCCGGCGGTCTGCCACATGATCTGGCTCATGCTTCCGCTGTGGGGAATGAAGAAATCGTCCCTGGAGTCGCGGGTCCACATCAGGAGGATCGAATTGGTGGTGGTGTGCCCGGTCTGCTGCGGAGGCGACGCCGAATCGTCCAGGACCAGGTCCTCCACCTGCTTCAGCAGGACCTTGCGGATCAGCTCGTGGGCCAGCTCCACCTGAAGCGTGCGCTCCTTCAGCCGCCACAGGGTCGTGCTGGCCAGGATACCGAAGCGCTCGACCGCCACGCCGGACGAACCGCGGCTCTCGCGGTCGAAGAAGCCTCCCAGCCGCAGGGTGTAGCGGCTGCCGAGGAAACGGCGGTGCAGGTAGTTCAACTCCTCGCGATGGTCGAAGACCACGTGACGCTCGATATCGAGGATGTCGTCCAGACCCCAGAGCAGACGCACGCGGGCGAAGAGCCCCTTGCCGGTGCCGAACACGTTGCGGTCGCCCCAGGCGGCGGCCAGGCGCAACTGATCCCGGTCACCGGCGCCGACCCCGATCTCGTAGTAGCCGCTGGGCCGCTCCACCACGTGCAGGTTCAGGGCGCAGGTGGCATCCACGGTGTCCAGATCGGCGGGGTTGAAACCCACATCGCGAAACCAGCCGGTCTCCAGGAGGTCGGCTTCGGAGCGGACGATCTCGTCCAGGTCGAAGATGTCTCCCGAAGCGATCCTCAGTTCCCGCCGGATCAGGTGCTCCTTCACCTGCGAGTTGCCCTCGAGACGGATCTCCTTCACCCGGTACTGCGGACCCGACTCGATGGTGAAGACCAGATCGTTGAAGCCTTCCTTCTTCTCGATGTCCAGGAGGATACGGCATGCCAGATAGCCGCGCGCCAGATGGGCCGAACGCAGGGCGTAGATGTCGCGGCCGTATTGTGACTGCACATAGGGGGCGGGAGAACCCTCGCCGTGGACGAGCAGTTTCTCGAGTTCCTCCTGGCTCAGGGGAGAATCGCCGCGGAAGCTGACCTTGCGTACGAGGGTCCGCGGTCCCTCGACGATCCGCAGGACGATCCGGTCACCGGAGCGGGAGTCGTGGTCCTCGACCACTCCTTCCACCTGGACGGAGTGGAAGCCCTGCCTCCGGTAGAAATTCCGGACCGCGTCCACCCCGAGCATCAGCAGGTCGTCGGTGTAGCGCGGCGTATGGAGGGGACGATACCAATGGGGTTCATCGAAGGGCAGCATCGACTTGATCCGATCGACCGGGAAGCTCACCGCCCCCTCCACGCGGATCGAGGCCACCCTCCTCGACTCCAGCCCGTAGTCGAGTTCATCGACCGCCCGGGCCGGGGACACCCCGGCGAGGGCCGGCCCGAGGACCAGGCCTGCCAGAAGGAAGAAAGCCACCTGCTTTCTCACGACGCCCCCGTGGATCCCGAAGGTGGAGCCGTCCCCGTCCGGGGGAGGCCTCCAGCAGTCCAACTCCTTGCGCTGTTATAGGTTCCCGATACGGACGAGGACAACCTCGAAAGTAATTTTGGCCGGAAGGCCGCAGCCGCGGCAGGAGAGAGAACGTTGCCACCCTGCCCGTTTTCCCCGAAGATGCCCGAGGCGCGCGGCCCGCATCCGGGTTCCCGCGCCACGGACCCCACCGGATGCGTCCAGGCCGGGCGGGACGAAGGGGCATCTGGAGACGGTGGAATCGGCGATGAAGACTTCACGTGCGTGGACGCTCGCAGGCATTCTCGGCCTCACCCTGTGGATCGGCCTGGCGGCCGGCTGCGCCGAGAAGCGGAAGCAATCACTCGATCCGCGCGACGAGCCCCTGCTGGAACAGTTGAGGGAACTGGCGGAGATCCGCATCCTGGCCCAGGAGGATCCGGACAGCGCCCAGGCCCGCCTGGACAGCTTCCTGGCCCATACGGACACCACCGCCATCCACGAACACCTGGCCGAGGTGGAAGCCGACCCCATCCGCGGGCGCTTCCTGCTGAAGGCCCTGCACGACAGCCTGCTCGTCCCCCATCAGAAGAGCGCTCGCTCTCCCTCGGCATCCCCCCCGGGGCTCCAACCGTAGACGGCGCCTAGCTGGCCACCTTGATGACATCCATGGTGATGACGAAGGCCATCAACAGGAGCAGGAGGACGAAACCCACCTGGGTGGCCACCATCTGCACCTTCTCGTCGGGCTTGCGGCGTGTGATCAACTCGTAGGTGATGAACACCGCGTGGCCTCCGTCGAGCACCGGGATGGGCAGCAGGTTCAACAGGAAGAGGTTCACGCTGAACAGGGCAAGGAAGCCCAACAGGTAGGAGAATCCCCACTCGACCATCTGCCCGGCGAACTGGGCGATGCGCACCGGACCGCTGACCGCGTCGCGCGAAGCGCCGCCCCGCACCAGCACCGCCAGGAAGGTGGCGGTCTGGTCGACGATCCTCCAGGTGGCCTGCGAGCCGAGCTTGATCGCCTCGACGAAACTCACCGGCCGATACTCCCGGTAGGGCTCGTAGTAGATGCGGCCCACCTTCTTGACCGTCTTGTAGTCGACGGGAACCTCGGCCTCCTCGGGGACGACGGTGGCACGGTAGCTCTCTCCATTGCGCATCCACACGATCTCCAGCGGCTTGCCCGCGTTCTCATTGACGATGCGGGCGATCTGCTGGTAGTCGTGCATCGGCTCGCCCTCGATGGAGACGATGACGTCACCCCGGCGCAGTCCGGCCCGGTAGGCGGGGCCGTTCTTCTTCAGATTGCCCACCCGCGTGTCGTGCAGGTAGTCCACGCCCAGGTACCAGTGCCCGCCCTTCTTCGCGGGGGTCACCGTGGTCTCCCGGCGCTCCCCATCGCGCTCATAGGCGAGTTCGACGGGAGTGTGGCCCTCACGGGCTTCCTTCACCAGGATCTCCAGGAATTCGTCCCACGAATGCACCGGCTGACCGGCGACCTCGACGATCCGGTCGCCCCGCTGAAGGCCGGCCTCGGCGGCGGGGGAACCCTCCTCCACCATCCCCACTTCGGTGACCGGGATGGTGGGGACGCCCTGGATCCAGGCCAGACCGATGGTGACCACCAGGGCCAGGAGGAGATTGGCCAGGGGACCGGCCACCACGACGGCCATGCGCTGCCAGGGACCCTTGCTCGAGAAGTACTGCTCCTCGGGAATGACCTCGCCCTCGCTGTCCACCTCCGCCTGGGCGCCGGTGTCCTGGAGATCCTCCATGACCCCCTCGCCGGCCATCTTCACGTAGCCCCCGAAGGGAACCGCCGACAGCGCGTATTCGGTGCCTCCGATGCGGCGGCGCAACAGCTTCGGTCCGAATCCTACCGAGAAGGTCTTCACGTAGATGCCCACGGACTTGGCCACCAGGAAGTGTCCGCCCTCGTGGATGACCACCACCACACCGAGAACGAAGAGGAAGGCCAGGATCTGCTCGAGGTTCATACCCACTCCACAGGAATCAGGGTTGCATGGAGGCGATCCAGCCGGCCACCATCCGCCGGGTCTCCTCGTCGATGGCCAGCGCTTCCTCCACCGTGGAAGGAGCAGCCGGCGACAGGGCGCTCAGGGCTCGCTCGATCAAGGGGGCGATTCCGGTAAAGGATAGGTCCTCACGCAAGAGTCCTGCCACCGCCTCTTCGTTGGCCGCGTTGAGCACGATGATCGATCCGGCCGAGTTCTCGGCCGCCCGTCGCGCCAGATCGAGGCAGGGGTAGCGGCGCGGATCGACCTCCTCGAAGCTCAAGCTCCCCATCGTCACCGGATCGAAGGGCTTCAACTCGGCCTCCAGGTGGTGGCCCTCCCCCAGGGCGAAGAGAAGGGGAAGGCGCATGTCCGCCGCGCCCAACTGGGCCAGGAAGGCGCCATCGCGCAGTTCGATCATGCTGTGCACGATCGACTCGCGGTGCAGCACCACGCGGATCCGCGGCAAGGGCACGTCGAAGAGGTAGTGGGCCTCGATGACCTCCAGCCCCTTGTTCATCATGGTGGCGCTGTCGACGGTGATCTTGGGCCCCATCTTCCAGGTGGGGTGGTCCAGCACCTCGTCCAGGGTGACCGAGGCCAGGCGCTGCGGAGGCAGGTCGCGAAAGGGTCCGCCCGAGGCGGTCAGCCAGATCCGCCGCAGCTCCCCGGGAGGATTGCCTCGCAGGCACTGGGCGATGGCCGAGTGCTCGCTGTCGACCGGCCACAGTCGGGCCCCACCCTCCCGGGCCGCCTCCAGCACCAGGGGGCCTCCGACCACCAGGCTCTCCTTGTTGGCCAGGGCCACGTCCAGGCCCCGGCGCAGCGCAGCCACCGTCGGCTGCAGACCCACCGCGCCGACCAGTCCGTTGACCACCATCGTCTCCGACGGAGCCTCCTCGATGAGCTCGAGCAGGCCGGCTCCACCCGGCGCGGTCAGCCGTGGGGCCAGCGCGGGATGGGCGCGCACGAAGTCCTCCCGGGCGTGGGGCTCGCTCAGCGCCAGGCGCTCCACCTCGTGACGAGCGGCCAGGGCAGCCAGTTCCTCTCCGCGGCGATGGGCCGAGGCCCCCCACACGCGGAACTCGCCCGGACGTAGACGGACCAGGTCGAGCGCACTGCCCCCGATCGAACCGGTGGCCCCCAACAGGAGAAGCGGACGGGGTGAAGCGGCCATGGCCTAGATCACGAAGAACTTGTGGAAGTAGTAGATCAGCGGGACGACGAAGAAGAGGCTGTCGAAGCGGTCGAGGGTTCCTCCGTGGCCGGGGATGAGCGAGGCGGTGTCCTTCATCTTCGAATCGCGCTTCATCAGCGACTCGACGAGGTCGCCGGTGATGCCGGCGACCGCGGCCAGCAGGGCCAGGGCGATGGACACCGGCAGGCTGAGGTACGAGGCGAAGGTCGCCTGGGCGATCACGCCGGCCACTACCGCGAACACGGCTCCTCCCAGGGCGCCTTCCCAGGTCTTCTTCGGGCTCACCCGCGGGAAGAGCGGGTGACGGCCGAAGGCACGGCCCACGAAGTACGCCCCGGTGTCGCACGCCCAGGTCAACAGCACGGCCAGGAACACGAAGCGCGCTCCCATCTCGTAGTCGAGGCCGCCCAGGCGGGGCAACTCGCGCAGAAGCACGAAATGGCTGCCCAGCCAGCCCACATAGAGGACCCCGAAGATGGTCGACGAGATGTTCAGCACCGCCTGTTCCACACTGGCGCGGATCAGCGCGACGGTCATCAGCAACAGGAGGGCGCCGGTCAACAGGAAGTTCAGGTACATGCCCCCACGGAAGTAGGCGTACCAGGTGAGGGCCAGGCCGCAGAAGACCCCGATCTCGCGTGCGGGCTGGAAGCCCTTGGCCTCGAGCAATCCGTAGAATTCCCACAGGCCGGTGAAGACGACCACATCAACCAGGAAGAGATACTGGAAGTCGCCGTGCTGGGTGATGATGAACGCACAGGGAAGGAACAAGGCGGCGGCGAAGACCCGCAGGAAGAGATCGGAGCGTTGCGCCCCGCCCGCGGCGGCCACTGTCTCAGACTCCGCCAAAACGCCGTTCCCGCCGCTGATAGTCCGCGATCGCCGCCAGGAACTCCTCACGTCCGAAGTCGGGCCACAGGGTGTCGGTCACATAGAGTTCGGCGTAGGCGAGCTGCCACAGCAGGAAGTTGCTCAGGCGCATCTCCCCGCTGGTACGGATCAACAGATCCGGATCGGGCAGCTCCGGTGCGTACATGTAGGTGGAGAAGAGGGTCGGATCGAGTTCCTCGGGCGTGCGCACGCCCTCGGCCACCTCCTGGGCGAAGCGGCGGGCGGCCTCGACGATCTCGCTGCGCGATCCGTAGCTCACCGCCAGGTTCAGGACCATGCCCTTGTTGCCCGCGAGGTCGCGGCGGGCCTGCTGCAGAGCGCGGCGGGCCGGCTCGGGGATCGGCCGCAGGTCACCGGTGGCGATGAGCCGGATGTCGTTCTCGGCCAGCTCCAGGAATTCGGTGCGCAGCACCTCTTCGAGGAAGAACCACAGCGCCTTCACCTCGTAGCTCGGACGCTTCCAGTTCTCCACCGAGAAGGTGTACAGGGTGAGCGCCTCGATGCCCAGCTCCGCCGCCGTGCGCACGACCTCGCGGACCGCATGGCGACCGGCCCGGTGCCCGGCGATCCGCGGCAGTGCCCGCTTGCGCGCCCAGCGCCCGTTGCCATCCATGATGACGGCGATGTGACGCGGAAGTTTCTTCCGGTCGATGGGGGGAGCCGCCTGGATGTTGGGTTGGGCTTGGATGTTCATTTTCTCCGCCAGCGAGCCTGGGCCGTCATCTCTTCGGACCCGGAGGAGGAAAACAGCGCTTCGTAGCCAAAGATATAGCGGACCCTTGCATCCAGAGCAACGAACTCACCCGACCACCTGGGCCTTCCGCTCGGGTTACCGGAGGAAGGTCGGCCGCAAAAAATCAGCCTTTCCCTCCTGAAACCCAGGAATCTACGGTCTCACACCTGGCTACGGTCCTCCTCGGGGAAGGCCAAACACTTAGAATACAATGCCCGCCTCTGGCCAGAAAAGCAAGAACCAAGGCCTCCGAGGCTCGGCAGGTGGAAGAAGACGGCGAGCGCGGATCCACAAACGCATGCTTCTCGAGCCTTGCTCTTCGGAAATCGGATGCGGTGGACTACAGTTGGAAAAGCACTAGTTCAAACGAGCTACACCTTTGTTCGTGTGCGTGGCTTTGGAGGTGCGAAGTGGTCTGGGACGGCACGGATGGCCAGGACGGCAGGCGGCGAGTAGCGTCAATTTTCTATCTGTCAATTTTCTATCT
>JAOZPE010000068.1 GCA_029932915.1 Candidatus Krumholzibacteriia bacterium | reverse complement strand
AGTCGACCGGCTCGCCGACGAGCTGGAGCTGGGACTTCGGTGACGGCGGCACTTCCACCGCTCAGAATCCCTCGCACACCTACGACAACACGGGGACCTACACCGTTGCCCTCACCGTCACCAACGCCGACGGCAGCGATACCGAGACCAAGGTCGACTACATCACCGTCACCGAGCCAGGCGCGGTGATCGTGGCCAAGGCCCTGGAGGATCTGCCTTCGCTGGGAACGGTCAGCGGCAGCTACGTCGACACCTGGGCGGCCGATGGGACCTACGAGGTGATCACCGAGACCCTCAGCGACAACCATCCCCGGAAGAAGACCAGTTGGCTGGAGCACTCCTGGCGCTTCGACGTGACCAGCGGCAACGCCATCGACTTCAAGCTGCGCGCCTCCGGTGGCAGCAACGACGGCGATACCTTCGCCTTCGAGTGGTCGACCGACCAGGCCACGTGGAACGCGCTGGTGACCGTCACCAGCTCGACCATGCAGGACTACACGGTGGGCATCCCCGCCAGTACCAGCGGGACCGTCTACGTGCGGGTCACCGACACCAACCGCTCGTGGAACCACATCGACCTGGACTCGATCACCGTCGACTACCTGGCCTTCGAGACCGACGGCGGCAGCCCGCAGGCTCCGGTTGCCGACTTCACCGGCACACCGACCAGCGGGACCTATCCGCTGAACGTGAGTTTCAGCGACCAGAGCACGGGCAACCCGGACAGCTGGAGCTGGGACTTCGGCGACGGCGGCACCTCGACCGCGCAGAATCCCACCCACACCTACCAGGCGGCGGGTACCTACACGGTCAGTCTGACCGCGAGCAATTCGGTGGGCAGCGATACCAAGACCAAGGTCGACTACATCACCGTGACCGAGCCGGGCAGCGGCGACACGATGCACGTGGCCGACATGGTGGTGACCCGCCAGTCGAAAGGCGTCAACGTCAATGGTGTGTGCACCGTCACCATCCAGGACGCCAATGGCGCGGCCGTGGCCAACGCCACGGTTACCCTGCTGGCCACCGGACCGGTGGGCGGCACCTACACCGGAATCACCGGCAGCAACGGCAAGACCACGGTGTCCACGGGCAAGACCAAGAGCCCCAGCGGCGAGTGGTGCTTCGAGGTGACCGACGTCACCCATGCCACCTACACCTACGATCCGTCGGCCAACGTCGTGACCAAGGCCTGCGAGAGCGGTACGGTGTACGCGGCCGGCGCCACGCGTGAGCTGGCTGCGTTCTCGGCCCACCCGAACCCCTTCAATCCGGCCACGGAGATCCGCTTCGGTCTGGCCCAGGCGGGTCCGGTGCGTCTCGAGGTGTTCGACGTACGGGGCCGGCGCATCGCCACCCTGCTGAACGAGACCCGCAGTGCGGGCACACAGACCATCACCTGGCAGCCCAGCACCCTGGCCAGCGGCGTCTACTTCGCCCGCCTGGTCACGATGGAGGGTTCACAGACCCTGCGGCTGCTGCTGGTGAAGTAGCTCTCGGCTTGGGAATCATCAGAAGGTGCAAGAGCCCCGGGGAATCTCCCCGGGGCTCTTTTCCATTGTGACCAGAAGGAAAACCATCGGATTCCACCAGCCTGGGTTCACGGCCATCGGCTGCGAAGAATCAATTCACGCCCTCGGTCTCCGTCCGGTGAAAGAGCCTCGCCAACCACTCCCGCCCCTCCTCGAACAAAGAATAGAGAACCGGTACGTAGACCATGGTAAGGAAGGTCGACACCATGAGTCCGCCGATGGCCACGACCGCCAGGGGTGACAGCCGTTCGAGACCGATGGCCCATTCGGCGGCAATGGGAACCATGCCCACCGAGGTTCCGACTGCGGTCATCAGGATCGGGCGGGTGCGGATCCGCACCGACTCAACCAGCGCATCGTGCACGCTGGCCCCGTTCTCCCGGGCGGTGGCGATGAAATCGATCAGCAGGATCGAGTTCTTCACCACGATACCCGCCAACAGGATCATGCCCATCATCGAGGGCATACAGCCATGTTTTCCGAAAATCAGCATGCCCCATGAAGCCCCGATCAGGGCCAACGGAATGGCCGACATGATCGTCAACGGATGCAGCCACGACTTGAACGCAGGCACCAGGGAGAAGTAGAGCAGCACGAAGCCGAGCAGCAGAGCCTGACCCAGACGGCCGAAGGACTCCTTCATCTGCTTGACGTCGCCCTCTTGGCTCAAATGATAACCCGGAGGCAACGTCAAGCCCTTCAAGGCATGCATGACGTCTTCTTGCATGTGCGAGACCGGCCGTTTCCCGCGATACACCATGATGTCGAGAGTGCGCTGCAGGCCCTGGCGCGTGATGACCGAGGCCATCGGATGGTGCTCGATGGTCCCCAACTGCGCCAGAGGAACCAACCCATGAGGAGTGACAATGGGATAGGTCTCCAGCTGGGCGCTGTGCTCCCGCTGAGCGGAGGTCAATTGCAACCAGATCTTCAGGCCGTCCTGATTGGGAATGCGGAAGACCGAGCCGGGCATCCCCCGCACCGCCCCCTGGAGCTGGATGGAGACCGCGGCTGGAGAGATCTCATACAGCGCCAACTTCTCCGGGTCGGCGGTGAATCCGATTTCCTCGCTGTCTCTCGTCCACGACCGCGTGATGGAAGTCGCATCGCGCACATGAGCGCGCAGGCGTTGTTCCACATCGTTTCCAATCCTGTCGAGAGTGATCAAGTCCGGCCCGGAGATCATCACGTCGATCGGCGCCCGGATGGTCGACAGGGCGGTGGCTCCGAAGTCGAAGACATCCACGCTCTTCATTCCGGGAATTCCCTGCAGTTGGCTCCGCAATCGGTCTTCGATCTGCCAGATCGAATTCTTTCGCTGGAAGCGGTCGACGAGATGGACGGTGATCTGCCCCTGCTGGGCCAGCCGTCCTGCTCCGAAGGAAATCACCGCCGGCTCCGAGCCGATCACCGACGAGATCGAGGTCACCGACGGCTGCTGCTGGATGATGCTTTCCATCTGGGTCAGCACCTCATCCGTCCTGGCAAGAGAAGTGTTGGCGTCGGTTTCGAAATTGATCTTGATGATGCCCGAATCCATCGGCGGCATCAGATCACGTCCCACCAGGGGCATCTGTTTCCCGGAAACCACAAGCAGGATGAGGCCTACAACCAGGAAAATCAGACGGTGCTTCAGGGCGATTCCAGTGAGCCACACGTAGAACTCACGAATGGGATCGACGACCCAGGTGTCGAACTTGTAGACGATCCTTTCGAAACGATCCCGGCCGCCGCCATCACCACGCCTCAGCAGATAGGGTGCCAGAAGCGGAATGATCGTCACCGACACGACATAGGAGGCAATCAGGGCGACGTTCAGCGAAATCGACAGAGGCCGTAACACGGTCTGAACGTAGCCACCGATGAAGATGATCGGCAAGAGCACCATGACCGTGGCGTAGGTCCCCGAGAAGATCGCGAGCATGACTTCCTCGGTTCCTCCCACTACCGCATCGTGGACATTGGTCCCGACCTCATGGTAGTGGCGCTCGATGTTCTCGAGCACGACGATGGTGTTGTCGAGTAGCATGCCCACCGCGATGATCACCGCCGTGAGCGTGACCATGTCGAATTCGTACCCGATGAGCCACATCACCGCAAAGGTGAGCAGATAGGTGAAGGGAATCGAGATCGCAGCCAGCAACATGCCACGAAAGTCCGCCAGGAAGAGGAAGATCACGAGCACGGTCATGATGATCGCGTCGCGAAGGGCATCGAGCATGTTTCCCACCGACAATTCGATGAGATCGCCCTGGGTGTCGGGAATGGTGAACTCGATGTCCGGGTAGGTCTTCTCGAGCTGAGGCAGGGCCGCCGCCACGTCGGCAATGGTGTGCAGGGCCACACCGGATGTGGCGCGCTGGATGTTCACCGCGATGGCCGGTTGTCCGTTGCCGTGATAGGAACTCTGGGGCTCGAAGATGGATCGATGGATGGAAGCGATGTCGCCCAGGTGGACATCACCACCTTCCCGGTGCGCAACAGGAATCCGACCGACCTCACTGATCCTCTGGAACTGCCCGATGCGTTTCAGAAGAAACTGGCTGTCCTTGGTGATCAGCAGCCCCACCGGCTGGTTGGCGTTGAAGGCCATGAGCGCCTGGCGTACCCGCAGTGGGGTGAGATGGTAGCGCTGAAGGGCGTCCCGATCGAGGTCGACCCTGATGACCGGCTGGTGGGCGCCGAAGACCTCGACATTGGCGACTTCGGGAAGCTGGAGCAGCTGTTCCTTGATGGGATTGTCCGCGAGCTGGCGAACCATGGACAAATCGAGTGACGACCCCTTCTTCGGTCGCAAGGCCAGGGTCATCACCGCCGGCGTCGCCGAGGAGACCTTGAAGAGCATCGGCGGCCGCAGTGTTGCCGGCAACAGGGCCTTGATCTTCTGCAGGCCGTTGGCAACGTCGGTGGCTGCGCTGTCCAACCCCTTGCGGTACTCGAACTCGACGGTGACAGCCGAGACCTCGTCCTTGGAAACGGAGGTCACCAGGCGTACGTCTTCGATCGTGGACAGCTCTTTCTCGATGGTACGGGTGACCTCCGATTCGACGTCCGGAGCGGAAGCGCCGGGATAGACGCTCACCACCGCCACCTTCGGACGCTCCGAATCGGGGAAGAGGTTCACCGGCATGCGCCGATAGCCGATGAAGCCGATCATCGCCGCCAACAGCACCAGAGACATCAAGAGGTGGGGCCGCTTGAGATAGGATTCAACGAGTTTCATGGCTAACTCCCCTCGCCGAAGCGCATGGGCTGGACGACCATTCCCTCGGACAAGCTCATGAGACGCGAGGGACGAGCCACGACCACCTCATCTCCATTCCGCAGATCCCCTTGAACGATGGCTTCGTCCAGCGAACGCGTCGTCACGATGACATCGACCACCTCGATGGCATGGCTACCATCATCCTTATCGACGAGCTTGAAAACGTGCGCTCCGTTATCGCCTTCCAGTAGAGCATCCAGGGGAACGAGAAGTCCCTCTCCGCCTTCCAGGTGCAGGTCGACGCCCACGGTGGCTCCGGCCACGAAGCCAAGGGGAGGCTCCGCGACGTCGATTTCGATGGTGCCCAGGTGGGAGCCCTGCATCGCGGGAAAGACCCGCGATACGGAAGCCCGGAGCTGCTCTCCCGGCAGAGTGAGATCGACGGGAGTTCCCGGCTCCACCGCCATGGTCAGATCGGGTGGGAGCTTGGCGCGGACGCGGACCGCGCGCTGCCGCACCACTTTCAACAGGGGATGACCGAGCACGGCGAGATCGCCAGGGTCGGCCAGACGGGCGGAAACCACGCCCTCGAACGGCGACCGGAGAACGGAGTAGCCCAGGTGGGTTCGAGCCTGACGCAGACGCTCTTGGGCCACCCGAAGGCGTGCTTCGGCGGCGGCTGCCGCGGCCTGGGAGCGTTCCCATTGTTCCTGGGAGATGGCCTCGGCCTCGAACAGTGTCTTGTCCCTTCCGGTGGCCGCGACCTGTGCCTCTTGAGCCACCCGGGCCGCTTCGACATTGGCCTCGGCCTGCGACACCGCTTCTTGAAATTCCCGGGGATCGAGACGGGCCAGAACCTGTCCCTTGCCCACTCGCTCTCCTTCCCGGACCAGGACTTCCTCGACAGTGGCCACCACCCGGGGAGCAATCTCGGCTTCGTCGTTGCCATACACTTCACCCAGGACGTGATGCGCACTCTCGATGCGACCCTGACGAACTGCGGCAACCTGCACTGCAGTGGGCACTGCATGCAACAGGGGAGCGTTTTTCTTCTGGCTCACGCGCTTGTGCCGCACGACGGCCAGACCGACCACCACGAGCACGATGACAACGAGAGTCAGGCTTCGATTGCGACTCATCGGACGACCTCCTTTTCCACGATGGCGTTGATGTGGGCAGCCGCCCCCAGAACGTCTCCCTGGGCCTTGGCCAAGGCGGCCTCGGCGCTCGCGGCGCGGGTCCGCGCCCGAAGGAGGTCCTCGATGGTGCCTGCTCCCGTGTCATACCGGATTTCTTCGATCCGAGCGGCTTCCCCGCTTGCGTCCACGCGTCGTCTTGCCGCACTCAGTTCGAACTCGTTTGCCTTGAGCCGGGCAAGGCTTCCGTGCAGTTCGGCCTCGAGTTGCCGGCGGGTCTGGCGATAGGCCAGCTCGGCGGCCCGTTGCCGCGCCGATGCACTCTGATAGGACGCGATGCGCCGGCCTCCGCTGAAGAGTGGCATCGAGGCGGCAAGACTCAGTTCCCAGGTCTGCATGGGGCCATCGATGACCGATGGACCGGTGTGCTCAAACAGGTTGGCCCGGAAACCGAGCTTCGGCAGGAATTCCGCGCGGGCCATATGCTTCCCGCTCTCCGCTTGTCCCACCCGCAGGCTTGCCGCCTTCAATGAGGAGTTCTGCTCCAGAAGCGCTGACCAGTTCGTGGTGTCGGCCGGAGCGCTGGGAAAGCACTCGGGGAGAGGATCGAGTTCGAAGCGTTGATCGAAAGGACGATCGAGCAAGGCGGCGAGAATCGCCCGTGCATGCACCTGGTCGGCCTGGGCGCTGGCCAGCTCCGCCTTCGCCTGCTCGAGGGTCTCGGTGATCTTCAAGAGATCGACCTTGGGCTTCTTGCCCGTGTCGACCATGAGCTGCAAGCGCTGGTGGGTCTTCTCCAGGGCCTTCACCTGTTCTTGATAGGCCAAGATGACCCGGTCGAGAGCCTGATTGGCGGCGTAGATCGAAGTCACGTTGGCACGCACTTTCCAACGCGACCCTCCCAGCAGAGCTTGGGCCTCATCGGCCTTGAGCCGGTTCAATTGAACCGCGGCCTGGATCTTTCCTCCCACGAAGAGGGGAAGTTCGAAGCTGAGGCCATAGTGGAACTGGTCGCGGTCGAAGGGCAGGGTCGCCATCCCTCCACTCAACAGTTGCCGCGAGATCGGGCGCAGGATCTGATCGTCCCGATAGCGGCTGGCCCAGGCCACAGCGTCCAATTCGCCGAAGTGCCGGCGGAAAGCGGCTGAAGCCGCGAGGTCGGCGCTCTTCGCGTGTTCCTCGGCAGCCAAGAGGCCGGGGTTGGCCTCCAACGCCTGCTGCACCGCCGCTTCCAGGCTCAGGTGAAGAGGAAGATCGGCGGCCGCGATCAAGGTATCGGCAGGCGACGGTGACGCTGCCTGCTCCAGTGCAACTGCATCGCTGGCTGCGCCCGGCGAGGACACCGCCGAGAGTAGAAGGAGAACGGTCGCCGACAGAGCGAGCCGTCCTACTCGAAGGTGATCGATCATTGCCTTCCTCCTTGCTCCAAACGAAGACTTCGCATCAGGAAGGGAACCAAGTTGTCCTTCACCCTCTCTTCGTACCGGGGATCAGGATGGAGACGATGCCGGATGGCGAAAGCCGCCGGCAGACCGAGAATCAACAGGGCGAGGCACTCCGGCCGGGCAGTCGAGGTCAGAACGGCTTCCCCCTGGCCTTCCTCCACCAGCCCCTCCAGCAGACCCAGGTATCTCTCCAGGATCGAGCGCATGTGCTCGATCAACACCGGATCGCCCGAAGTGGATGCTTCGGCCAACAGCAGCATGGGCAGACTGTTGTTCTCCTGGTTCAGGTCGAGGTGGAAACGCAGGATCTCCTCGAGGCGCTCGCCGGCGTTCTTTTCCGCCTCCTCGGCGATCTCCCGGGCCCGGCCGAGCAGCATCTCCTCCAGGCGCGCCATCAATCCGAGGATGAGGGACTGCTTGGTGGGAAAGTGGCGGTAGAGCGCGGGCTCACTGAATCCGACCCGCTCGGCCACCCGGCGGATGGTGAGCTTGCTCAGTCCGCCTTCCCGCACGAGCTGGAGGGTCTCATCGAGGATCTCCTGTTGCCGCGGTGAAAGGGAGGAATCCGGGTTGGTGTCTTTCATTCCAGGGCCTTTCTCGAAATCGGGAGCGTTCCCGAAGGCCGGGGTTGGAGAGGACGGAAATGATGTTAGTTAGCGATAACTCACCTGTCAAGTGAAATTTCAGGTATCCGTTTCCCAGGGCCCCTCCCCTCGCTCCTGGGGCACACGCACTTCACCAGAGAAACGGCCCCGGGGAACTCCCCGGGACCGTTTCCAGTACCGCCCTCAGCTGGCTGACCAAGAGCTTCTCTTCAAACCCGCCGAACGCGCTCAGGTCTCGAAGTCCGGGTTCGGTCCATACAAGGTCGGCT
>JAOZPE010000001.1 GCA_029932915.1 Candidatus Krumholzibacteriia bacterium | reverse complement strand
ACATGGGAACTCCGGTCGCTGCCGCAGTACTCACCCTCGACGACGGTCAGCGCACCCCGCAGGGCATCGAAGACGGCGATCTCCTTGTCCGTGTAAGCCAGGCCCAGAGGTCCGGCGGCCCGGCCGCCTTGCGCGACACCCACGATCTCCACCTCGTCCATCAGATCGATGGAGGGGGAATAGAAACCCACCTGCCGGGGGGATCCCCCCGACGGTGAAAAGACCAGCACGTCCTCGGTGGCCAGGACATACGGTTCGTCGACCGTCTGCAGGGACCAGGACGACCAGGAATTCGTGTCGCCCCGATAGACGTGGACATTCATCTTCGGATCGCCGGCGTCGTGGTGGGAGAAGGTCGCCCAGCGGGGGCCGGCTCCCAGGCACTCCACCATCGGATCGGAATAGGCGAACGACGCTTCGGCGAGTCCCCCGTCCAGGGTGAAACCCACGACCGCGTCGCTGTCCCAGAGGTAGCCCACATCACCACCCAACACCGTCGACGCCGTCCAATCGAGATCGCTTTGCAGGGTGTGGAAGGAGCCCGATCGGCCGTCGAAGATCACCACGGCGCGCTTCGCATCGAGTGACAGATCGTAGCGATAGGCCACTGCCGCGATCCTTCCCCCCGCAGTGATGCCGTCCGTCCACCTCTCCTCCACCCTGGAGTAGGTGCGCTCGAAATGCGAGAGCACACCGGACCAGGCGTCCCAACCCCAGAGTTCGACGACGGGGAAGTCAGGATCGTCCCGGGTGATCATCGAGGCGAGAACAACGGTACGCGGCCCCACCGGTCCAGAAGGACACGTGGTCAGTTCGATCTCCGCCGTCTCGTCCAGCACCTGCCGGATTGCGGTGCCCGTCCGTGCGGACCAGGCGACCAGCCATTGGGCGCCTGTCTCGCTGGACAGCGCCAGACCAGCGCACCCTCCGTTGAGGTGGGGCAGGAGGTAGGAGGCCCGCATACCGTCTTCGATTGAGGTGAAATCGCCCGACACGAGGCTGTAGAAGAGATCGTAGGGCATCTGGGGATAGGGCCGGTTCAGCGCCGCCGCCGCATACTCGTCTCCGCACTGTACGGCAGCGGGGGGACAGGAGTACGAGTCTGCGGGCAACGGATGGATATGCCATTCTCCGCGGGTGGCGTCGAAGACCGCCGCTTCGTCTTCGGTCACGACCATCGCACAGCGGGCGCCACAGGCGTAACTGCCGTCGGACCCGCCCTTGAGGAGAGGCATCGAATACACGAAGACACGGGGTTCGAGCAGCCCGGGGGTGAAAGCCACTGCAAGTGAATCGGTCACCACCAGGGCCGTACGGCCTTCGGCTTCGACCGCGACGATATTGCAGTAGCCCATCACATCGTGAAACGACCAGGCGTGCCAGCTACCCCCATCGGCATCGAAGAAGTACACGCTGTCACATGTGCTGGTGGTGGTGAAGACCGCGACACGATCTCCGCATGCGCTTTCCGTGAAGATCCCCGAAGGTGGAACGGGGGTCTTTCGTTCGACCCATCGTCCGTCCTGAGCGAAGGCAACGGACCCCATCCATCCCCACCCACCGACGACAATCGACACCAGGGCGATCCAGAATGCGAGGGAAGGGAAGCACACCGAGGCCATCCCAAGCAAATCGCGCGGCCCGGGAACATGCGGATGAGTAGACATGAGCCACCTCCTGGCTGAGGGACCAAGGCCCGGGAGGATGACGTTGCAATGGCGCCAAGACTTGGGGCGGATCCCCGAGCCACGGTCCGATCCTATCACCAGGCACCCCCACCCGTACAACCGTGGACATGCCGCCAGCAGAGCGCCCACGATGGGAGCGAAACCCGCCGTCACATCGAAACCGGCCCGGGCGCGCAGATGGTGGATCGAGGAGACCCCTCACCGGCTCCCTCCATCCTGTCCTGCGGAGGGTGATCTTTCTCCTTGAGCCAAACGGATTTTGTGGTAGATTGATTCCACCTCCCCGAACAAATGAAGACCTCCATCGTCACCGGGCACGTCGCTGTCCGGCGACGATGGCGTTGAATCCTCGGCAGGGTTGGAGATCCGGTCTGTCTGCAAAGGGGGTTTCCTTGCCCTTTTTGCAGGCAAACAAAGATCGAAACCATGAGGCTGAATCGCTGAAACCGAAACGAGCCCTCCATGCCCCACGCCTCCTTCGTCCATCTGCATGTCCGCAGTCATTACAGCATGCTCGCGGGCGCCTCCTCCGTGGCCGATCTGGTCGAGCGCGCGGCCCGGCAGGGCCAGAGCCACCTGGCCCTGACCGATCGGAACGGGGTGTGGGGCAACGTGGTGTTCCAGAAGGCCTGTGCCGCCGCCGGCATCACACCCGTCCACGGCGTCGAACTCAGCGCGGAGAACGAAGCCGGCAAGCGCGGTCCGGGCGAAGCCGGGAGCACCACCACCGGGGAAGCCGGGGGCACCACAGCTGGTGAAGCCAAGGGCACCTTCCGGGTACCCTCGGGTCCCCTGCGCGGAGCCCAGAGGCGGGCGGTGCTGCTCGCTCGCAACGAGGAGGGCTGGGCCGCCCTCTGCCGCGCCGTGAGCCTGCGGCAGCTGCGGCCCGACTTCGAGCTCGGCCAGACGGTACGCCAGCTCCTGGTGGAACACCCCCACGATCTCTTCGTGCTGAGCGACGATGTCGATCTGCTGCGAAGCTGGGCGCCGCTGGTGACGCGGAGAACAGCTGGAGCAGGGGGCAACCGCACGCCGCGTGGCGAAAGCAGCCTCTCCCCCCTCCATGTCCTCCTCGCCTGGCAGGAGTGCATCCCCCATCCGGAGCGCCTGGCCGGCCCCCGTTCACCGCTGGAAGCGGTGGAGATCTGGCGCCACGCTCCGCGCGTGCCCAATCGCCGCCGTCTGCGCCACCTCGATCAGCTCGCCCGAAGCCTCCATCTGCCGACGGTGGCCAGCGGCGAAGTGTGGTTCGCCGAGCCCGACGGCCTTCTCACCCAACGTGTTCTCAGCGCCATCCGCACCCGCAGCACCCTCGCCGGGGTGGCCGCCGCCGATCTCGCCCCGGAGGGCGCCTGGCTGCGCCCGCCCGAGGAGATGGTCACCCTCTTCGACGAATTCCCCCAGGCAGTGGCCGCCACCGCGGACATCGCCGAGGCCTGTGCCTTCGAGATGGAACTGGGGAAGTGGAGCTATCCCCAGTTCCCCCTGCCAGCGGGGGAGACCACCGAGAGCCATCTGTGGAAGATCGCCTTCGACGGTTTGGCCCGGCGCTTCCAGCCCATCCCGCCACGGGCCATGGAGCGCCTCCAGGAGGAGATGCAGGTGGTCACCCGCCTGGGCTTCGCCGAGTACCTGCTGGTGGTGTGGGACATCGCGCGCTTCGCCCACGAGGAGGGCATCCCGGTGGTGGGCCGTGGCTCGGCCGCCAACAGCCTGCTCTGCTATGTGCTGGGCATCACCAACATCGATCCTCTCGCCCACGATCTCTTCTTCCAGCGTTTCCTCAACCCCGAGCGCGTCAACCCGCCGGACATCGATCTGGATTTCTGCTGGCGCCGCCGCGACAAGGTCCTGCGCTACGTCTACGAACGCTATGGGCCCGACCGTGTCGCCATGATCGGCTCCATCGCGCGCTTCGCCGCGCGCAGCGGTGTGCGCGAGGTGGCCAGGACCCTCGGTCTGAGCGATCGCGAGATCACCCCGGTCACCGACCACCTCCCCCATCGCAGCCTGCAGGACCTTGCGAGCTGGCAGGAGCGCATCCCCGAGGCCCGCGAGCTGCCCCTGCACGAGGAACCCTGGCGCAGCATCCTGGAGGTGGGGCTTTCCCTGGAAGGCTTCCCCCGTCACATGGGCACCCACGCCGGGGGCATCGTCATCGGCCGCACGCCGTTGACCGACCGCTTCCCCCTGCAGTGGTCGCGCAAGGGCTTCATCATCAGCCAGCTGGACATGTACTCGATGGAGGACATCGGCCTGGTGAAGATCGATCTGCTCGCCCAGCGCGGGCTGTCGGTGGTGGCCGACACGGTCGAGGCGGTCCATCGCCACACCGGCCGGCGCATCGACTTCCAACAGGACTACTCCGATGACCCGGCCACCCGTCGGGCCATGGGCCGCGGCGAGACCATGGGCTGCTTCTACGTGGAATCGCCGGGCATGCGCGCCCTGCTGCGCAAACTGCAGGCTGATACTTTTCCCCTGGTGGTCGCCGCCTCCTCGCTCATCCGCCCCGGCCCCAGCGACAGCGGCATGATGCGCCGCTACGTACAGGCGCATTTGGGATTGGAGCCACCTCAGCGCCTACATCCTGACCTGGCCTTTCTCGACGAGACCTATGGGGTGATGGTCTACCAGGAGGACGTGATGCGGGTGGCCCACATCATCGGCGGGCTGAGCCTGGGCGAGGCCGATCTCATGCGCCGCGCCATGAGCTTCAAGGGAACCACCGACCAGTTTCTCTCGCTGAAGAAGAAGTTTCTGAATGGCGCCCGCCGGCGCGGTGTCGACGACGCGGTCGCCACGGAGATCTGGCGGCAGATGGAGAGCTTCGCCGGCTACGCCTTCTGCAAGGCGCACTCGGCCGCCTACGCGGTGGTGAGCTTCCAGGCCGTCTACCTCAAGGTCCACTGGCCGGCCGAGTTCATGGCCGCGGTCCTGAGCAACCAGGGCGGCTACTACCATGCGAGCGCCTACCTCGAGGAGGCGCGAAGGCTCGGCCTGAAGATCCTCCTTCCCGACATCAACCACAGCGAGATCGTCTTCACCGGAAGAGACCGCGAGCTGCGCATGGGGCTCATGCAAGTGAAAGGGCTTTCCACCGCGACCATGCAGGCCATCGTGCGTGAACGGGAGAGCCGGGGTTTCTTCGTCTCCCTGAGCGACGTGCTACACCGGGTGAGGGAGGCCAGTGAGAATGAGATCGACGCCCTCATCCGCGTCGGAGCGATGGACGGCTTCGAACTCAGCCGGCCCGAACTGCTGTGGAAACACAAGATCCTGCGGCGGCAGCAGCGACATCACCGAGCGCCTGCGGCCCACCCCGTCGCCCGCGCAGGCGGGCTCGCTTCCCTCTTTCCCGAAAGCGAGATGGGGACGAGCCAAGATGCCTCCATCGTCCCGCGCATCCCCGACTGGAGCGCCCGCCAACGGCTGCGCCTCGAACAGGAAGGGCTCGATCTGAGTGCGAGCCTGCACCCGATGGGGATGCTGCGCGCCCATCTCGACGGCCGCGGTGTGCTGCCCGCCCGCGAACTCGTCCATCATGTGGGCCGGCGGGTGAGAGTGGCGGGCATCCTCATCGCCGCCAAGAGCACCACCGTCCAGCGCAGCGGGGAGCCGATGAAGTTCCTGAGTCTCGAAGACGAGACCGATCTCATCGAGGTGACGCTGTTTCCGCGCGTCTACCGACGCTGGGGACACGTACTGCTCACCCGCGGGCCCTACCTGGTCACCGGCCGGGTGGAGGACGACCACGGTAGCCTTACCCTCACCGCCGAGAAGGTGGAGTTGTTGCAGTGAGCAGGGGAAGGAACCGGGGACGCTTTGCCACTCAGGGCTCAGCCGTGCCGTCACCCCTTCTTCCTCAACACCGCCCCCCACTCGACCTTGCTGCGCCGGGCCGGCGCCACCGCCGAAGGCCACAGGGCCACGATCTCGAAGTCACGGGCAAACAGCGCTTCGAATTCGCCGCGGGGCGTGAGCCACGGCGGGCGGTTCGCCGCGTACGAGGAGCCCTGTGGGGGATTCTCGCCCAGGAACACCGCCCCCAGCAGCAGACCGCCCGGCCGCAGGGCACGGGCCGCAGCCACGGCGTAGCGCGCCCTTTCGTCGGGATCGACGGCGCAGAAGAAGGTGTGTTCGGCCCAGGCGTCGAAGGCCCCGAGAAAGGAAGCAGGCAGATCGAAGGCACTGCCCTCGTGGATCTCCACCGTCAGACCTTCCTCCTCGGCGCGTGCGGTGAGTTCCCTCAGCGCCGTCGCCGACCAGTCGAGCGCACAGACGCGGTGCCCCAGGCGGGCCAGGGCCAGTGCATCGTCTCCCCGTCCGCAACCGGGCACGAGGACCCGCGCCGGGGTTTCTCCGCGTTCGGGGTGAGGCAGATGGTCCTGGGCCAATTCGAGGAGTGTGGGCGAAGGCTCTCCCAGCTCCCAGGGGTAGTGTCCGTCGACGAACTGGGCCCGCCAGTAGTGGGGGTAACGCCATGGACGTTCCTTCAGCTTGCGGACGGCCCGTCGCAGCGACTCACCCGCACCGAGCCGGTCCACCTCGTCGAAAGGGATCCATCGCGCGTCGACCGCGTCGCTGGCCGGCCGCAGGCGCGTCTTGCGCGAGTGGAAGACGAAGCGCAGATCGAAGTGCTCGTGGGAGGGTTCGGCCAGGCGGTCCTTGCCGGCCGCACGAGCCGGAATCCGATGCACGTCGACATCGAGCAGACCTTCGCCGACCAGACGCAGATCGACCAGACCGCACTCCTCCTTCACCTCGCGCCGGGCGGCAGCCAGTACGTCTTGGTCCGTGGGGTCGACGTGGCCTCCGGGCTGAAGCCAACGCTGAAGCTGGAGATGGTGGATGAACACCAGGCGGCGTTGCTCGGGATCGAGCACGAAGGCGCTGGCGGTGAAGTGGCCGGGATGGAAGTGCGAGCGGGAGAATGGATCGTCGTCGTTCTCCAGGAGCTCGCGCATCCGCCGCAGATGAGTGGCCTCGATTTCGTCGGCCGGAACATGGGCATCGAGCAGTTCCCGCAGATGCTCTCGACGGCGAAGGATGCCATCGCTGTGATCTTCCTGAGGGGCCGGATGCAAGGTGTTCACGTCTCTCTTCCTGTGGTCTCCTGCGGTTCCGGCCATTTCTCCGGAGTTCCTCAGGTCCGAGGACCTGTTCTGCAGCTCACCGGGATTTCTCCAGTCCACTTCGTCTTGCTCCCGTCGACAACCAGGGCAAGGGAGAATCCTACTCCCCCACCGACCTGGTGGCCACCGCGCTGGGCTCGTGCATGTTGACCATCATGGGCATCGCCGCCCGCGATCACGACATCGATATCATCGGAGCCCGGGCGAAGGTGATCAAGGAGATGATCGCCGATCCCTACCGCCGTATCGCCAGCCTGGACTGTACGATCACCATGCCCCGTGATCTTCCAGCCGAGCAGCGCCAGATCATCGAAGAGGCTGCTCTGACTTCTCCGGTATACCAAAGCCTCGGGGAAAAGGTCATCCGCCCGGTCCGCTTCGTGTGGCCTGACTGACTCGGGACCGCTCGGCGTACGCACACACGGGAAGCCCGGCTACCGCAGTCCGTATTGCATGGAAGGCCAGGGGCAATCCAACGGGGCGAAGAACTTCATCTTGCCCCAGCGGTTCTCTGCGGAAACTCCAGTGCCAGGCACTGCACCTCCATCGTATCGGATGCTTCCCCGCCGCTGGAGAAGATCGGATCGCCACCGAGTTCCCCCCCGTTGACAACGACATACAGGTAGTCGTCGACCAGAAACAAGCGATCTCGTCCGGCTTGGTATTCCCCCGGCACTCGCTCTCTGCGCACGAACCGCCCTTCGGGGTCAAAGACATCGAATTCGGCCACGACACCGTCGGCAACGCCGTTTTCCCCCCGATCGCTCAGTACCCAGATCCCCCCATCGTCACGAGGGAAGATCTGTACGATCGTCCGGCCGGTCTCGCTCAACCTGGTGTCCGGAGACATTTCCTTCTTCTCGATGCGCTTTCCATTCAACTCCAGTTGCCACTGCGCCCGGGCAATGGGTTGATAGGCTCGTCCAAAGACCATCCGGTTCTGTCCATCGACGTCCACGGATTCGATTTCGTAGGCGTCCCAATCCTTGCTCACGAAAGCTCTTCCTGCTGGACTCACCGCCCACACCGGAGGCCCGTCGATCTTTTCGTTGAATTCGATGTCGGTGAGATCGGATTCCTGCATCATCTCCCAACAGGCCGGAAGGGGATCTCCCTTCCGATCGACCTGACAAATGAACGAGCGCATGCCGATCGCATGCTCTTCCACTTTCTGGATGTATTCCCCAAGAAACAGCGCCAACCCTCCACGGGAGGGTGCACTTCCGAAAATCACCACCGCGTCCAGTTCATGGGAGAGAGGATAGTCTCCGGCGGATCTTCCATCGAGATTCATGAGAACCACACGGGGCGGCATCATCTGGGTGACGCACAAGAGGGTGTCCTCGAGAACCGTCAGGCCGCAGGATGGATCGAACTCGGAGGGGCCTTCTCCTGGCCCTCCCCTCGTGCCGAGAAACCCACCGCCGGGCGCGATCGCGTAGACCTTCGCCTGCTGCTCATCCAGGAGATAGGTGTTTCCCGCGCGGTCGCGCGCGGCCGATATGATGTCGCCGAAGACCACATCACCGGTATCTTCCTCCCCCACACTCCACACCAACTGCGTTCTCATCACATGGGTGCCTTCCACCGGCTCAGAAGGATTGGACACGTGAACAACGCCTTCCACCACCGTACGCTGACCCTTCCATTGGAATTCACCGGCTACGGACACACTGGAGAAAGCCATCGACATCAGAAGGAGAGCAATACGGGTTTTCAGGAACTTCATTTCAAAGCTCCTTTCTCATGGAGACGCTTCAGATCGTCGACGAGCCCTTCGGGCAACTTGAACATGTAGTCTTCGGTGGTAACCTTCTTCCCATCGCGGAGCTTGCGTTTGACCTCTTGAATGTAGCGATATTCCTCCATTGCTACTTCACCCGTGGAGGTCGACACGAAGTTATGGGTGATCACAACGAGATCATTCGATTCGATATCTTTCACAAGCCAGAGAAAACGCTCATGTGCTCGTTCTTCGTCGCTCTTGAGAGGAGGGGCATGCTCACATTCCTCAGGACTCAACAAAATGCACTCATTGACATAGGGCTTTTCTCCCTCGCGACTGATTCGAACCGAAATCTTAAGACCATCAACGTTCACTACCTCCAGAGTGGCCGGTCTGCGCTGACCTGGGCCTTTCTCAATCTTCTCGCGAAAGGTCTTGAGCCACGCTTCTTGGATCTCTTCGACACTTCCCCCACTGCATGCTACATGCGCCGCTGCCTCAGATGAGGAATCGATGACGTACTGTGCAAAGTTCCTGTCCTCAGCTCTCTTCTTCCGTGCCATTTCCTCCGCATGGGTCATGATCTTCTTTGCCAGAACGCCATCCACGAAGATCTGCATTCCTACCCGGCTGATCACCGGATCTTCGTGCATCACCCCGTTCACAATCACCCTGCCCGTCACTGAAATCGACTCACGTCCCACCGTCTGCGTCACCCTTCCGGAGGAATCGGTTGCTGCATCGATAGGTACCTGAGCCCAGAGAACTGCCTGTGCAAAGAAGATTCCCAGGCCGATAAACAACGCCGTCGAACTGCTTCGTATCTGAAACAGCCTGGACGAGAGCACTTTGCTACGTATCCATGTCTTGTGTTCCATTTGCGCCTCCTACTTCATACAGCCACAACAGAACGCCGGGTTGTCCGTATAGCAGGTCTTGAGCTCTCCCCAGGTGTCACACGGCTCACAGGGGGTTGCAATCTGAACTTTCGAGGCCAAGGATCTATATCCATTCAGGTCTATCTCGAGCAGATGGACCTTTGCAGGGAACCCTTCCCCACCCAGGAGATCGCTGATATTGGCGAGGAAGACATCTCCTTGCTCATCACTGGTCGGGAGTACCGTAATCCCATCGTCTTGGACTTGTGCCTCCCACTCATCGGGAATCTCCTGCAAGAGACGAGAAACGGTGGAAGATTTCTCGACAAACAGGGTCCTGTCCGCGCCTGTATCGACATTCCACAAGACCAGCTTCGCCGTGATCGATACTGAAACACCAGGTTGTAATGGTGTTGTTCCATCGTCGTTTTCCGTGGCACATGCTGCGAGACCAAGAATGATCAAGAATAGAATCGCTCCATGAACAGCTTTCTTGTCCAGCTCCTTTCCAGTCGGTGGCATTCTGTTGTGACCTTGGCGAGAGAGGGTGGCGCAATCGTTCCGGCGAGATCGATTACGAAGGAGGCATCTCTTCAAACCTTTACTTGTACCCAAGGCATGGCTCATGCCGGGAATATGGCCAGTATGAGTTCACATCTAAGGAGTTGTTGTTGCGGTAGTTCGCACGGTTTTCAACGAAGATGGGCATCTTGATGAAGTGTCCGGCAAGCCGGGCACATCCAGGCTCCAAGAATCCGAAACCCTCCCCTACTTACAAGAACCAGGGGTTACCGAGCTGAAATGGGCGGGTGTCCGGAAACCGGGACACCGGACACATCCGCAGACCGGCGCTGGACGAAATCTCGGTCCCAGGGATACCATGCCCAAGGTGAATACCCATCTCTTCCCCCAGATCTTGACTCCCCCGGCCATGGACCCGGATTCCACTGGCTGGAAGCGGTTCGGACACATCGTTGTCCGCTCGAGGAGCAGCTGATGAACTCGACTTCCCGACGCCTTCTGTTCGCCTCGCTCACCGCGTTGGCTCTCACCTTACTGATGGCCGTCTCCTGGAACGCGGCGGTCTACGCGCGAGGAAACTTCGACTATCCACCCGAGAAGGGCGGCCTCACCTATTCTCTGGGCATGCCTCCGGTGTACAAGGGCTTCTCCGGCTTCGAGATGCAATCGTTCCGCACCTCGAACGCCTATACCGAACTCGCCGCCTTCCTCAACGCGGGGGTCTATAAAGACCTGGGCAGCCCGATCATCGGGATCGCCGCCTTGAGCCTCGAAGGCTACGGCGGGGTCCGTGGAACCGCAATTGACGGTGGGGCCCGGGCGAACTTCCTCATGCCCAATCTGGGACTTGGAGTAGGAGCCGACTGGAACGCCACCGACGGCGATATCGTCGCCCTCTTCCGGCTGGATCTGCCCATCCGAAGAGGAGGCATCCTGGGGCGGGCCACCACCTTGACCTTCCGCTGGTTGCCGGCGAGGGAGCAGACCCTGAGCCTGGGAATCAACGCTCCTCTATGGGGGCGCAACCTCGGCGCCACCCGTCCCAAGAGGGACAATGTGAAGCTCGACGACCGCCGGCCCGAGCGCCTGGAGATGCCGACGCTTCCGCCTGAACTGGAAAGCGAACTGAAGAACCTGGCCGAGCGCATGCATTGGGTGGCCTGGCTCACCCAACCCTTCGCTGAACATTCCGGAGCCGACCCGGTGCGGGCGATGCAGCCCTATCTCGATCCCATTCTCGCCCACATCGACAGCACCGATGCAGACTTCCCCCACGGACACGATCTCCCGTCGGAGATCACCGCGTACCACGAGAGTCTCGCCCGCGCGTTCTCCCTTGCCTTCGGCGCGTCCTCCTCCACCGACCCCTCTGGCGGAGCCGCCCCGGGCCTCACCGATCAGGGCCGTGAGGCGAGCTCGGTGGCCCGACGCATTCTCCTGGACGACGTCATCTTCCCCTACAACCGCCTGCTCGGACAGCGCAAGACCCATGATTCGTTGACCGGAATGATCGCCATCGCCCAGACCGAATTCGGATCGTGGGTGCTGCAACATCCCGCCATCGACATGAACCTGGACAACGAGAGGATCGATCTGATCTGGCTCGTCTTCCAGACCCTCTGCGACGACCTGGAGAAGACGCGGGCGGAGCTGAAGGAGCGCTGGGAGGACTCCCGCTTCGTATGGCTTCCCCTGCAGTATGGCTTCACACCGGAGGAATGCGACACCCAGGAGGAGATGGACCACATCATCGAATGCGCCCTGAAGCGCCGACTCACGCCGGAGAACCGGGTGTGGTATGTCATCAACGAACAGTTCCAGTACGAATTCGCCAGCTCGGTCCGCCTCGCCGAGGATTACCATGTCCTGTGGATCCACGATTATCGCGGAAAGACGGCCGAGGGCAAACCCGACCGAGTGGCCTTCGAACAGACCCTCAACTACCTGCAGGCATTGACCGAACGGGCGCTGGCCTACGACCACACGGGCAAGATGCCCATGTATCTCATCCTGCTCGACCAGCACTATTTCGAACTCAACAAGGGACGTCTGTGGTTACGCCTGCTCACCAAGCCCCTCGATGAACACGTCTCCCTGCCCAAGGAATTCTCCGAATGGGAGAACCGGCTCCAGGCGGCCCAGGACGAGCTGCGCGATGCAGTCGATCAATCACTGCTGCTCTCCCTGGGGCGCTCCCAATATGGAGAGGATTGGCTGAAGAATCTGATCAAGGTCCACGTGAACATCACCAATCCGGCTGATCCATCGTTCCGCAGCATGCACTCGATGGGTATCTTCCCCGTCCCCGACGCTCTGATGCGTGATCACCGCAAGATCTTCTTCTACGACATCACCGAGGACGATCCCTACCGGGGCCTGGCTGCGTTCACCGGCATGGGAATCGGTGAGCACTACACCGGACCCAACTGGGAGGATCGGGCCATCCTGATCCGGGGACCGGGTGCCCTGGCGGTGAAGACCGCGGCGCGCGAGCTGCTCGTGGCCCAGGGTCTCGAAGATGACGAGATCCCCTATCCACTGCGAGCTCGTCCCTTCCCCGACTCCTATGCCAATCGGCTGGCCGAATATCGTGCCACGGCTCCCTCGTGGCTCGACGACCGGGGCAAGGTCATCCAGCTCCACAACGAGACCGGCTTCCATCCCAAGCCCATCGATGTGGCCAAGGCGGTGCTGTACAACCTCATGCCGGCGGGATCGGTGCTGAACATCCCCGATTCGCTGTGGCAGGACTATCTCTACGCCTCCCTGCTCGCCGGCAGCGCACTGCGCGGCTGCCGGGCGCTGATCATCGCCCCCACCCTGGAATCGGCGCCCAGCGCCGCTGCGCCGACGATGGCCCGGGCCCACGGATTGATGGGCCGCTTGATCGTCTTCTCCAACACCATGGATCCGGAGATGCTCCGCCACGGAGGATTGCTGAAGGTGGGCCTATATGCACCGAAGCAGGGAGTTGGAGATTGGGCGGGACGGTTTCAGCAGGCTGCGAATACCCGCGTGCCGTGGAAGAGTCGCGTGTTCTTCGACCACCCCGAAGTGACCGAGTTCGCCAAACACGCGCCGGCCTTCCTCGATTCCATTGGATACAAGGTGAGGTACTTCACGCAGGAAGGCGAGGTGGTGAAGCCGAAGCTGCACTTGAAGGCGAATTTCTTCGCCTCTCCCGTCGCGTGGAACAAACTCGGCAACCGGCCGGAGTTTCCCGCCTTGCTGCGTACCTACCTGCAGTACCTCGCTGAACAGAGCAAAGCAGTCCATGAAGCAGAGGAAGCCCGGGATCTTCGCGAGTTCCCCCAGGCCCTGGCCGAGGTGTGGATGAAGATCATCCACAACATCCTCGAGGAATCGACACCTCGGGAGCGTGAGCAGCTCATGTACTACTTCACCGTAGGCAGTGTGAACATGGACTACCGCAGCATGGTCATGGACGGTGAGGTGATGACCCTCGTCAGCCACTGGCAGGCGCTCTACGGATTCCTCGACTTCCTCATGCTGCCCGGCCTGTGCGAATGGATGGACACTCCAGAAGAACTCAATGAGTACCTGCCGCCACCGGGCGGTTGGACGCGAACCATCGCCGGGTTCATGAAGCTGTCTCTGTAGGTCGGCTCCCTGCGGGCATCCCTGCAGGCCGGCCTGTTGCAGTCATCGCTGCACAGGCCGGCCTCCAGTCGCTCTCCACCCTTTTTCACCAACAAGCGGGGCACGTCGGTATCCCCGACCTGCCGTCTCCCCCTCTACAGCTTCTTGATCGCCCAACCCAGCCAGAGGAAACTGAAGCCGGCGAAGAGAAGACGCAGACCCAGGATGAGGCCGATCACCACGATCGAGCTGCTCGGCCAGTGGACCAGGATGATGATGCCCGCGATGACTCCCAGGATGGAGCTGAGGATGATCATCCCCTTCCCGACGAACGCCGGAAGCGAGAACGCATAGATCGAGGTCACGATTCCCTCGGCGAGCAGAGCGATCCCCAGGATGAGGGTGAGCATCGCAAGGCCCAGCCCCGGCTGGACGATCAACCAGATTCCGGCCACTGCGTAGATGATTCCCATGATCAATCTCAAGAAGGTCTGTCCGGTATTGATGGCCGCGAACGAGTTGATGAAGTACATCCCGCCGTTGAGAAGCAGAACCCACCCGAAGATGATCGACACGGCCATGCCGGCAAAGAGAGGGTTCCCCACGCACAGCAATCCGCCCAGGAACAGCAGAACCCCAAGGGCGAAGACCCACTTCCACGACTTGCTGCTTTCCAGTACAGATTCGGTGGTATCCGTCATGACAACTCCTTGATCTCTGGTCGACAGGTCCACGGACATATCCCCGCCCATCGAGGATCCACCAAAGAACCAGGATTGCAACGGATATTCGGGAAAGGGCGGGAAACCCCCATCACAGATCGCATTCGACTTTCACACCGACCGATCTGCTCTCGCCGGGAACCGCTCCCTCCCATACCAGTTCACTGCCCATCTTGCTGTTCTCGGGGTGTCCAGAGGAACGATCGGGTCCGGATCATCCCCCTTCATGGACGGGGGGGTGCATTCTCCCCGGATCTTCTAACGGGAGGCGCCAGCCTCGTCGAAGACGAAGATCATGTGCCGGCCCTCGACCGTCACGAATGCGGTCAGGGGAAACACCGGCTCCTCTTCGTATCGCCAATACACCCACCAGGCCCTGCCTTCTCCTCCGGGAACCTTCAGGGTCGGGGGAGCCGTCGGTGCCTGTTCGTTCCAACCGAGATAGACGGGGCCGCTGTCATTGACCCTGGACGACTGGGCTGCCGGCAGATTCTGACTTCCCTTTCCCGTCGACGGCGACGACGCATAGCCCATGGCGTCGGGCGTGGTCTCCGGATCGTACAGACCAAGGCCATCGTAGGGAACCGTGGGATCGGGACGATACGAGCGGCCCCGCAGGCCGTATTTCTCTGCGCCGGGGAAATCGTCGACGGGACTCATCCACTGTCCTTTCGAATCGACCAGGCGCACGTCGGAGCGATCGATCCGCAGGGGAATGTTCTGCAGATTGTTCACGATCAGATCCAGTGCCAGATAGGGCGTCACCTCGAAGGCAGCGACGGCGACGTGGACCGTCTTGTCTCCGGCCACCAGTCCCTCGAGCATGGATGAGCGCGGGCCGAGCTCCTCGTATCGGGGTAGTTCGGCCAGCCGGATGCTGTAATCACTGGTCACTCCACTGAGCGTGGTGGCACCTTCGACCTCGGCAGGATCGTGCTGGACCCCTCCCTTGGAAGCCGAGCACCCGGCCAGGACCAGGACCAGGTACATTGCCAGTGCTGCGCGAGCCATGATGTTCTCCCCTGGCTGAGCTGCCGTGCCGCCCCCGCGCGCGTCGCAGCAACTTCTTTGCCTACTTCAGGTTGGATGTCTCAAGGGGCCGACTTGCACCTCAGGATCACCCCTCCTTTCTCCCCACTCCCTTCCCTTACCCATGGAGGCGGTGCCGGCGTCGTCGCCGACGAGAACGGGCCTCGCACCCTGCGAGACACCGCTGCGCTTGACACCCTTCGATCGGGAGAGGATGTTCATAGGTCAGGATTCCAATCTGCAGACGGTTGTGTCGTTCGTTTCGAGAACTCCAACCCGTCGCTGGATCTGATCGACGAAGTGGAGTCAACCCCAAACCCTCAGGTAGGAGTGATCATGGACAGGCCCATGCGCGTGGCCGTGACCGGAGCCGCCGGTCAAATCGGCTACAGCCTTCTCCCCCGCATCGCCGCCGGCGAGATCTTCGGCAAGGATCAACCGGTGATTCTCCAGTGTCTCGAGATTCCGCCCGTGATGAAGGCCCTCGAGGGGGTCGCCATGGAGTTGGACGACGGCGCGTTCCCCCTGCTGGAGGACATCGTGTTGTCCGACGACCCCAAGGTGGCGTTCAAGGACGCCGATCTCTGCCTGCTCGTGGGATCCAAGCCCCGCGGCAAGGGTATGGAGCGCAAGGATCTCATCCGCGAGAACGGCCCGATCTTCGTGTCCCAGGGTGCAGCCATCCAGGCGGTGGCCGGAAGCGAGGTCCGTGTCGTCGTGATCGGCAACCCCTGCAACACCAACTGCCTCATCACCATGGCCAATGCGCCCGATATCCCCCGCGATCGCTTCAGCGCCATGACGCAGCTCGATCACAACCGCGCCCAGAGCGCCATCGCCAAGAAGGCCGGTGTCCAGAGCCGGGACGTACGGAACGTGATCATCTGGGGCAATCACTCGTCCACCCAGTACCCCGACTGGCACCATGCGATGGTGAAGGACAAGCCGGCCAGCGAGTTGATCGAGGAATCCTGGTTCCGCGAGACCTTCATCCCCCACGTGCAGAAGCGTGGAGCGGAGATCATCGCCGCCCGGGGGCATTCCTCGGCCATGAGTGCGGCGAACGCCGCCATCGAGCACGCCCGCAAGCTGTACCAGGGAACCCCCAAGGACCGGTGGACCTCCATGGCCATCCCCAGTACGGGTAACTATGGCATTCCGGAGGGTCTCATCTGCTCCGTCCCGGTCACCTGCGATGGAAGTGGAACCCCGACCCCCGTTCTCGACGTAGAGATGAACGACTTCAGTCGGGAACGCCTGCAGGCGTCGGTGAACGAACTCATCGAGGAAAGGGACACCGTCTCCGACCTCCTCGGTTGAGCGAACAGGCAGATCGGGGACCGGCCCGTGAACGAGCCATGGGCCGGTCCCCCAGCCGCAGAGCCGGCGAGCCACCTCCCACACCTGCAGAATCGCCATCCCCCCACCGGGGGACGATTTCCCCCACTGGTCACCATTCTCTTCGTCGGGAGGAAGATGCCGCATGTTCGTCACCGACCGCCGAAACGGCCGGGCGTATGCCTTGCCCGCAGCAGTGGGCCCGACTGCGCCGACGCGACCCGTCGCCCGGGCGGGATGGATGACAGCACTCACCCTGGTCGCTCTGCTGCTCTGGGCGGGCACGGATGCCCGCGCCGGCTCCACCCCCCCGCCTCCGGACGCCGTTTCCCGGATCAGCCCGGCTCCGATCACGGTGACCGCCCAGGACAGCCTGATCACTGCCGTCCCGGGGCAGGTGGAACGGGCCCTGACCCTTCAGGACTGCATCGACGCGAGCCTGGACGCCAACGACCAACTCCAGGCCCAGCGCAACCGCCTGGCCGAACTGCGGGCCCAGAAGGTCCAGGCCCGGGCCGACGGCCTTCCCAGCCTGAACCTCGTTGGACGCTTCGACCGCGGGCGTGACCCCAGTTTCGCCTTCGATTCCACCTTCAGCGGAAGCGGAGGATTCGGAGGCGACATCGACACCGGCAATGCGGTCTTCGACTCGCTGTTCACCACCGCCATGGGACAGCTCTTCGGGGGAACGAGTTTCATCCCTCCACCGGAGGACATCCCCGCGCAGACCTTCTGGCGTGCGAGCGCCGATCTCTACTGGGAACTCCACCCCACCCGGGTCATCTACGCCCTGAAGGCGGCCAACATCGCCATCGACCAGCAGAGCCTGACCATCGTCGACACCGAGAATCGCACCATCGAACAGACGATGCACAACTACTACCTGGTGCTGGCGGCACACGCCCTGGCTCGCTCGATCGATGCCGAGTTGCAGGCGCGGAAGGAATTCCTCGACATCACCCGACGCCGGTACTTCCTCGACATGGCCACCGGTCTGGACACCCTGCAAGCGCGGGTGCAGATGATGAATCTGCTGCCGAAGCTGCGACGCGCCGAACAGGACGTGGAGAACGCGGGCCGGGCCCTCAATGTCCAGATGGGACGGGATGCCCGCACCCCCCTCACCCTGGTGGCCCGCTTCCAGGTGGAACTCGACGAGATCGATGCGTCCAAGGCGGTGGCTCTGGCCCTGAGACGCCCCGATGTCCAACAGTCGGAGATGAATGAGGAATACCTCCACCGTGAACGGGACACCCTCAAGAGTGAGATGCATCCCTACCTCACGGTGAACGCCCAGTACGGTTACGTTACCCGCAAGATCGACGAGTTCGTCGACCGGGGACATGATTTCTGGCGTACCGGTGTCGCTCTGACCATTCCGGTCTTCGACGGGTGGTTGACCAAGGGACGGGTCCAGGAACGCGACGCCTCCATCCGGCGCACCCAGCATCAGACCTCCGGCCTGCGGCACAGCGCCGAGGAGGAGGTCCTGTCGGCCCTGGGAGAGGTGACCATCGCCCGGGAGAACCTGAGAGTGGCGCGCATCAATCTGGAACAGGCCGACAAGGCCCTGGCCCAGACGAACCGCCGTTATGAACTGGGCAAGGCCGGGTACCTGGACATCCTCAATTCACAGGCGGCGCGTTTCACCGCGAGCAGCAACCTCATCCAGGCCTACCACGACGTGCTGGCCTGGACCGCCACCCTCAAGCGGGCCATGGGAATGCGGCCCACCCAGGCGCTGTCATCATTGAAGGAAATCCAGCCATGAGAAACGCCCGAGCGATCTTCGATGGGATGCACTCGATGGGACCGGCGAAGGAGACGCGAACGATGAAACACCTCATTCCGTTCGTCCTGCTGGCCGTCCTGGTCCTGAGCGCCTGCGCCCGCCAGACGGCCGAGGCCGAGAGAACGAGCGAGGAGCAAGCGTCCAAGAACGTCCGGGTGCTCGTGATCGAACCCCGCGACCTGAGGGAATATCTCAACATCTCCGGGCCCCTGCGGGCGGTACGGGCCACCGATCTGAGCACGGAGGAAGCGGGAACGGTGGCCTCCATCGAGCACGACAAGGGTTCGAGGGTGAAGAAAGGCGACGTCATCGTCCTGCTGAAGAGAGAGCTGCTGGCCGCCCAGCTCGCGGCGGCCCGGGCCGATCGCAAGATGAAGGCCTACAACGAGGAACGCACCCGATCGCTCTTCGAGGAGAACTCGGTCAGCAAGCAGGAGATGCTCCTGGCCCACACCCAGCTTGAGAACGCCAAGGCCGCCGAGGAGATCGCGCGCATCCGCTACGAGAGAGCCGCCATCAAGGCTCCCTTCGACGGCATCGTCACCGCACGGATGGTCGAGCCCGGTCAGCTGGTGGTCGTCGGACAGAAGGTGGCCCGCGTGGTCGACCCCTTCACCCTGCAACTCGACGGCGGCGTGACCGAGAAGGACATCGCCTATCTGAAGGAAGGTGCCGAAGCGGAGATCTTCCTCGATGATGGCGGCATGACCGCAAAGGGCTCGGTCTCCTGGATCGGGATGGAGGCATCGGAGACGACGGGGAAGTTCCCCGTCGAGATCCGCATCGACAATCCCGATCTGCGCCTGCGCCCGGGCGTGGTGGCCCGGGCCCGGGTCCTCAAGACCGTCTACCACGACGCAGTCGTCATTCCCCGCGACGCGGTGGTTCAGCGGCCCGGCAAGCTCGTGGTCTTCGTGGTGGAAGAAGACCGGGCGGTGGAACGCCCGGTGGAGCTCGGACCGGACGAGGGCTTGATGGTCCTGGTACGGAAGGGCCTTCGCCCGGGGGACAAGCTGGTGGTCCGCGGACAACGTGACCTCAGCGACGGCGCACCGGTGGTGATCCAGGAGACGGCGACCGCCCCCGACGGAAGCATCCCCAGCGACCCGGACGTGGTGCGGGAAGGTGCGCCTCGATGAAGATCACCCAGCTCGCGGTCCGCAAACACATGACGACCCTGGCCCTGATGGTCGTGGTCAGCCTCCTGGGTATCGCCTCCTACGTCAGCTTGCCCCGGGAGAGCAGCCCCGACGTGAAGATTCCCTATGTGATGGTGTTCGCCCCCTACTACGGAACCTCACCGCAGGACATGGAGAACATCGTCACCCGCAAGCTCGAGAAGCAACTGAAGGGATTGGACAAGCTCAAGGAGATGACGAGCCATTCGAGCGAGGGCGCGTCGACCATCGTGCTGGAGTTCACCTCCGACGTGGAGATGTCCGACGCCCTGCAGAAGGTGCGCGACGCGGTGGAGATGGCCAAGCCCGACCTGCCCCAGAAGGTCAAGGACGACCTGGTGGTGCAGGAGATCTCCTCCGAACAGTGGCCCATCATGCAGGTGGTCCTCTCGGCCGACTACGACCCGTGGAAACTGAAGCAGGTCGCCGAAGACCTCCAGGAGGATCTCGAGCAGATCCACGGCGTCCTGAGCGTCGACCTGCTCGGAGGAATCGAGCGGGAGGTCAAGGTGGAGGTCGACCCCGACCGTCTGCGCTTCTACGGGCTGGCCCTGGCGGACGTCGAAGACGCCATCGCCCTGGAGAACGTGACCCTGCCCGGCGGAGACATCCCCCTGGGTACCTACGAATACCAGGTGCGGGTCCCCGGCGACTTCGACAGCTACGAGGAGATCAACGATCTGGTCCTCAATCCCGAGGCCAAGACCCCGGTCTATGTCCGCGACGTGGCCCGCGTCAGCTTCGGAACCAAGGATCTGGACACCATCAGCCGCCTCAACGGAAAGTCCTCTGTCACCCTCTCGGTGAAGAAGCGCAGCGGGGAGAACGTCATCCACATCGCCGACGAGGTTCACCGGACCGTCGACCGCTGGAAGGAGAACTTCCCCCAGGGCACGAAGGTGGCCATCGTATCGGACGAGTCCACCGATATCCGATACCTGGTGAACGAGCTGCAGAACAACATCCTCAGCGGCTTGCTCCTGGTGGTCGTGGTTCTGCTGCTCTTCCTGGGATTCACCAATTCCATCTTCGTCGGTATGGCCATCCCCTTCTCCATGCTCATCAGCTTCGTCGTCCTGCAGGCGACCGGGATCACCCTGAACATGGTGGTTCTGTTCAGCCTCATCCTCGCTTTGGGAATGCTGGTGGACAACGCCATCGTCATCGTCGAGAACATCTACCGTCACCGGACCCTGGGCAAGGGAGCGGATGAAGCAGCCATCTTCGGTTCGAACGAAGTAGGGGTGGCGGTCACCGCCTCGACCATCACCACCCTGTGTGCCTTCGCGCCGATGGTGTTCTGGCCCAACATCATGGGCGAGTTCATGAAGTACCTGCCCATCACCGTCATCATCACCCTCACCGCATCGCTCCTGGTGGCGCTGGTCTTCAATCCCGTCCTCTGTTCCCGTTTCATGCGGGTCGGCCATTCGGACCGCCGGAAATTCGGCGACCGTCTCCTCGACTTCGGGCTGCGCACCTACGAACCCACCTTGCGATGGACGCTCGAACATCGCGCGTGGACCCTGCTGGGCATGACCGGACTCTTCGTCCTGGTCCTCTTCGCCTTCGGCTTGTTCAACACCGGTATCGAACTGTTCCCGGACATCGACCCCACCTTCGCCTACGTCCAGGCCAAGGCCCCCTCGGGCACCCGCATCGAGGTGAGCGACGGCTACGCCCGGCGCCTCGAAGAGGAGGTCTCCAAGCTGCCCGATCTGAAGGCCTATCTGACGGGAGTCGGCGTCTCCTCGGACAACTTCGGCGATCCGACCAAGGCGCCGTCGAATCTGGCACGCGTCGACATCGAGTTCCTCCGTTCGGAGGACCGGCACGGAAGCACCCGTGCGTATCTGGAAGATCTCCGCAAGAGACTCAGCCGCTTCACCGGCGCCGAACTGACCATCGACAAGCAGAGCATGGGACCGTCGGTTGGCGCTCCGGTGGACGTGCAGATCCAGGGCGACGATTTCGACGTGATGTCCGCCCTCTCCACCGACATCCAGGATCTCATCCGCGATATCCCCGGCCTCGTCGATCTCCACGACGACATCGATCGACGACGGCCGGAGATCGTCGTACGTCCCGACCGCGAGAAGGCCGCGCGCTATGGTCTGCGGACCATGGACATCGCTGCGACCATCCAGACCGCCATCAAGGGAGTGGAGGTCTCCAAGTACCGCCAGGGCGAGGACGAGTACGAGATCATCGTCCGTTACGACCAGCCCTCGAGGCAGAACGTGGAGAAACTCGAAGAGCTGACCGTCTTCTACGAGGGCCGAAGCATTCCCCTCACCGCCTTCGCCACCGTCTCCTACGCCAGTGGAATCGCCGAGATCCAGCGCATCGACAATCAGCGGGTGGTCAACGTCCTGGGCGACGTGGCAGCGGGCCACAATGCCAACCGGATCCTCAGCGAGGTGCAGAGGCGAGTCGCCGAGATGGAGTTGCCGGCCGGCTACCACATCCAGTACAAGGGGCAGAACGAAGATGAGGAGGAATCGAAGGCATTCCTGTCGAAGGCGTTCACCATCGCCCTGATGCTCATCTTCGTCGTCCTCATCACCCAGTTCGACTCGGTCACCGTACCTCTGGTGATCATGGCCAGCGTGGTCTTCTCCCTGATGGGGGTCTTTCTCGGCCTGATGATCACGCGCCTGCCCTTCGGCATCATCATGACCGGAGTCGGAGTGATCTCCCTGGCGGGCATCGTGGTGAACAACGCCATCGTCCTGCTCGATTACGTCGAACAGCTCCGCCGCCGTGGAATGGCCAAGCAACAGGCCCTGATCGAAGCAGGCAAGACCCGCTTCCGGCCGGTCATCCTCACCGCGATCACCACCATTCTCGGTCTCATCCCTCTCACCACCGGTTTCTCGTTGGACTTCGCGCGCCTCTTCGAGGGCCACTTCCGCCGTGCGGTGGTGCTGGGCGGGGAGAGCAGCCAGTGGTGGGGCCCCATGGGAGTGGCGGTGATCTGGGGGCTTGCCGTAGCGACTTTCCTCACCCTCATCGTGGTGCCGGTGATGTACTCTTCGCTCGATCCGATGAAACGAGGGCTTCGGCGGATCCTGCACCTGCCTCCCGCCGGTTCCGACCGAGTTTCAACTACGACCCAGGAGTCTTCATGAACCGTTCGCCGTTTCCTCTGCGCTCTGCCGTGAAGGGGGCCTTCCTCCTTCTCCTCCTGCTCCTGCCGGCCGGTTCGACCCGAGCCGAGGCCATCCGCAACGTCGATGCCAGCGAGAAGCGCGCGTTCGAGATCACCGACTACTATCGCAGCCGCAACGCAGGTGAACCAGCCTTGAGTCCGGACGGACGCACGGCCGTCTTCACCGTCGAATGCACCGATCTGCCCAAGGCGGAGAAATGGTCCGACCTGTGGACCCTCGACCTGAAGACCGGGGACGTCCATCAGATCACCCACTTGCACAAGAGCGACGAACACCCCCGTTACTCGCCCGATGGAAGACACCTCCTCTTCGTCAGCGACCGCGAGGACGTCCAACAGCTCTTCGTGATGCCCACCGCCGGTGGAGAGGCGCGCCAGCTCACCCATTTCCCCGCCGGCCTGTGGGACGCCGAATGGAGCCACGACGGACGGTGGATCGTGGCGGTAAGTGAGGTTTACCCCGAATGCGGAGTGGACGGCGACTGTCACGAACACATCAGCAAGGCGCGCGAAGACGGTGAGCTCGAGGTCCATGTGGCCGACGAACTGCTCTTCCGCCACTGGACCTCGTGGAGGGACGGACTCTACACCCATATCCTGCTCGTCGACGCTGAGAGCGGCGAGATCGTCCGCGACCTGACCCCTGGCCGATGGGATGCCCCTACCTTCTCGCTGGGTGGCCGGGGCTTTGCCCTGGCTCCCGAGAGCGATGAACTGTGTTTCGTCAGCAATCACGACTCCGTTGCCGCCATCTCCACCAACTCGGACCTGTGGATCGTCCCCTTCGACGGAAGTGGTGAAGCGGTCAACATCACCGCCGACAACCACGGTTTCGACGGCAGCCCCCTCTACTCGCCCGACGGCCGTTACATCGCCTATCTCTCGCAGGAGACCCCCGGCTACGAGAGCGATCTCTACCGTCTCATGCTCTACGACCGCAGCAGCGGACAGCGGAGGGTGCTCACCGACCGGGAGAACTTCGACAACTGGATCTCCGACTTCCGGTGGTCGCCCGACAGCCACTCGATCTACTTCCTCGGTGCGGTACCCGCGCGCAACGCCCTCTTCCGCATCGATCTGGGCAACGCGCAGATCGAGGAGATCCACCGCGAACACCTCATCCATGGCTTCAGCCTCACCCCCGACGGGCGCACCATCATCTACAACCAACGGGCCATGGTCCGACCCTTGGAGATCTATCGGGTACGGACCAACGGACGCAAGAACGAGAGGCTCACCTTCTTCAACCGGCAACTCGAGGAAGAGGTGGATCTGCGTCCGCCGGAGGAGATGTGGCTGGACGGCGCCGGCGACTACAAGGTGCACGTCCTGGTGATCAAGCCCCATGACTTCGATCCCCAGAAGAAGTATCCGCTGATCGTCAACGTCCACGGAGGCCCTCAGGGACAGTGGACGGACAACTGGCGCGGGGATTGGCAGGTGTACCCGGGCAAGGGCTACGTCATCGCCATGCCCAATCCCACCGGATCATCGGGCTACGGACAGGATTTCACCGACGCCATCGAGGGCGACTGGGGCGGCCGGGTCTACCGGGACGTCATGAAGGTCACCGACCAGCTCGCCGCTCTCTCCTACGTCGACTCCACCCGCATGGGGCTCATGGGCTGGTCCTTCGGCGGCTACATGGTGATGTGGATGGAAGGACACACCGACCGCTTCCAGGCGGCCGTCTCGATGATGGGGCTCTACGACCTGCATTCCTTCTACGGAGGGACGGAGGAACTCTGGTTCCCCGAGCACGACCTCGAGGGAACCCCCTGGACCAGTGAGCTTTACCAGAAGTGGTCTCCCTCGAACTTCGAGGATCGCTTCCGCACCCCCTGCCTGGTCATCACCGGTGAAAAGGATTTCAGGGTTCCCTACACCCAGAGTCTTTCCTATTTTACCGCTCTGAAGCGCCGGGGCGTGCCCAGCCGCCTGGTGGTCTTCCCCCGGGCCGGGCACTGGCCGAGCTGGTATGAAATGGCCTTCTACTACAACGAGCACCTGAGGTGGTTCGCGAAATACCTCGGTGGAGACCCGGCTCCCTGGGATGCCCGGGACTTCTCGCGCAACCTCTTGTTTCCGCGGGAAGACTGATTCCGGATCCGACCGGACGAGAGTTGCCCGGTCACCATCGAACGCCGTCACAGCGAAGGAAGGATCGATGAAGAGAATTCTCGTACTGGGGGCCGGCCAGAGCGCGCCCTACCTCATCCACTATCTGCTGGAGCACGCGGCCCAGGAGGACTGGTTCGTCACCGTGGGCGATCTGGACGAGGAACTGGCACACACGAGGGTTGGACATTCCGAACGGGCCGAAGCGGTCTACTTCGATGTCAATGACGCCGAACTCCGGCAGACCCTCATCGAGAATTCCGATGTGGTCCTGTGCATGATGCCTCCGATCTTCCAGTCGATGCTGGCGGTGGACTGCGTGCGCCTGAAGCGACCCATGATCTCCGTCTCCTACCGAAGCGCGGAGATCCGCGATCTCGACCGCGATGCCAAGCGGCATGGGGTGCTCGTCCTGTGCGAGATGGGCCTCGATCCGGGCATCGACCACATGTCGGCCATGCGTCTGATCCACCGGATCGGAGAGGACGGCGGCAAGGTCGTGGGCTTCTGTTCGTACGGAAGCGGAATCCCCGCGCCCGATCAGGAGATGAATCCGCTGCGCTACTTCATCACCTGGAATCCGAGAAACGTGGTCATGGCCGGCGAGGCGGGCGCGCAGTACCTGGAGAAGGGACGCATCAAGCTCACCCCATACCACCGTGTCTTCGATCGCACCTGGCCAGTCGAGGTGAAGGGACTGGGCACCCTGGAGGCCTACGCCAACCGCGACTCGCTCTCCTACATGAAACTCTTCGGCCTGGACGACGTGCACACCATGATCCGCGGTACCCTGCGCTATCCGGGATGGAGCGAGACCTGGTCGGCGATCGTCCACCTGGGCCTTCCCAACGAGACCCTCCGCATCCCCGATCTGGCCCAGCGCAGTCCCAAGGAAGTCGTGGAGATGTTCCTTCCCCTGAACATCGAAGGTGATGTGGCCGACATCGAGGACCGTGTCGCCCGCACCCTGGGGATCTCCCGCACCGGCCGGGTGATGGACAACATGCGTTGGCTCGGGCTCTTCGACACCCGTCCGTGCGGGTGTCCAGGTGACACCTCCGCCCGCATGATGGAATGCATCCTCAAGGAGAAACTCCCCCTGCTGCCCGGACAACGGGACATGGTGATCCTCAAGCATCAACTCGATGTCGAGTACGAAGACGGCCGGCCGGCCGAGCGCATCGTCTCGACGATGATCGTCAAAGGCGAGATCGGCGGCTTCACCGCCATGTCCAAGACGGTGGGAATGCCCGCCGGCATCGTGACCAAACTCTTCCTGCAGGGAAGACTGAACCTGATCGGTTCACAGATTCCCACGCATCCTTCCATCTACGAACCGATCCTCGAGGAACTCGAGGCCAACGGCATCGCCTTCGAGGAAGAGAGATTTCCCCTGTCCTGATCCGGCGACGCAGGACGAGCCGAGCAAACCGGATATGCCGAGCCCGGACACTGACCCACCTCCCCGCGAGGAGTTCTTGAGCCTGCAGGGCAAAGCCGGGCGGCTGGAGGCACGTCTGCGGCCGCTCCCTCGGGACCACCCGCCACGGCGCGCGGCGGTCCTGCTGCATCCCCATCCCCTCTACGGGGGAACCCTGCACAACAAGATCCTCTACCGGATCGCCAAGCGTCTGCCCCTGGAAGCGGATACGGCTGCCCTGCGGCTGCAGTTCCGCGGCAGTGGAAAGAGCGAGGGCCGGCACGACGGGGGCTGCGGCGAGGTCGACGATGTCGACACGGCGCTCGACTGGCTCGCCGATCGCTATCGTGGCCTGCCCCTGGCCGTGATCGGCTATTCCTTCGGCGCGATGGTCGGCCTCGAGGCCGGGGTCGATGACCACCGAGTGGAGATGATGGCCGGTCTGGGCCTGCCCGTACGGCTGCCCTACGATTTCTCCTTCCTGGAGAGGATCCGGATCCCCTGGCTCCTCGTCCACGGGGAGATGGACGAGTTCGGTACAGCCCCCGAGCTGGCCGAATTCGTCCGCGGTCTGCCCCATCCCCCTCGGATCGAGGTGGTCAAGGGAGCCGGGCATCTCTTCATCGGACAGGAGGACGAGGCCGTCGATGCGGTCATCTCCTTCTTCCGGAAGAGCTGATCAGAAGCTCGCTTGCCCTTTTCCCCGCCAATCCTGCTATACTGTGCGTCCCTGGTCCTCCGGCCATGGCCGGCGACCGGGGCCGACAACCGTCCGTCCTCTCACCCCCGAGCCCACGATGGTTCGAGAAAGCAGATTCCATGACCCCGAAGGACAACGAGGCCCAGCGGCCTGAAGAGGCCGCGGCGCCTGTGGAGCCCACCGCGCCCGAATCCGAGACCCCCACCCCCGAGACATCCACTCCCGCAGAGCCTTCCCCGGAAGATCATGATGCTCCGGCCGAGGACAGCTCTGCCGCGGAGATGAGATCTTCGGACGAAGAACCCTCCTCCCCAGCGGAAGAAGCATCGGCCCCCGCCGCCGAGATGCCGTCCGAAGTGGAGAACGCCGCGGCCGAGGAGCCGCCGGACGACGCGGAAGCGCCCCCCGAGGAAGCATCCGCTCCGGCGGTGGAGATCACTCCCCCCAGCGAGGAGGAACCCGCACCCGCGGTGGAGATGGCCTCGCAGGAGAGTGCCGCCACGGCGGAATCCGCCGACGCGGCGCCGACGGACGAGGCCACCGAGGAGAAGGGCGTCGACGAAGCCCAGGCCCTCGAGCCGGCCAAGACCGATCCGGAGGTGGCCAAGGCCCTGAAGAACTCGGCGGCCACGGTGGGTCCGCCACTGCGCGTGGGCAAGCGGATGAAGGTGACCATCGTCCAGGTGGGCGAACGAGACAGTTTCGTCGACTTCGGAGGACGAAGCGAAGGGACCATCGCCACCAGCGAGCTCAAGAACGAAAAGGGTGAACTCAAGTACAACGTCGGGGACGAGATCAACGCCGTGGTGCGGAAACTCGACGACACGCCGGTCTTCACCCTCGGACGCAGGCGTGCGCCGGCGAATCTGGCGAAGGTCAAGGAGGCGTTCGAGCAACAGGTTCCCATGGAGGGAAAGGTGAAGTCGACCAACAAGGGCGGCTTCGAGGTCGATCTGCACGGAGTGCGCGCCTTCTGTCCCTTCAGCCAGATCCAGCTCGGCTACTGTGACCATCCCGAAGAGTACGTGGGACAGAAACTTCCCTTCATGGTCATCACCTTCGAGCGCGGTGGACGCAATATCGTGCTCAGCCGGCGCAAGCTGCTCCAGGAGGAGAGCAAGGCCGCGGCCGGGGAGACCCTGGAGAAGCTCGCAGAAGGCGCAGTCTTCGACGGCGTCGTGCGTCGCCTCCAACCGTACGGAGCCTTCGTGGACATCGGCGGCATCGACGGCCTGGTCCATGTCAGCGAGATCTCCCACGGCAGGGTGACCAACCCCCAGGACATGCTCAAGGTCGGCGACAAGGTCCGGGTGAAGGTGATCAAGCTCGAAGGCGAGGGAAACAAGCGCCGGATCAGTCTGTCGATGAAGGAACTCGAGGAAGATCCCTGGGAGAAGATCGAAGAGCGTTTCTCCCCAGGAGCCACCGTTGCGGGAAAGGTCGTACGCCTGACCGATTTCGGCGCCTTCGTCGAGCTGGAGAAGGGCGTCGACGGTCTCATCCACATCTCCGAGATCTCCACCGAACGCATCCAGCACCCCAGCGAGAAGCTCCAGAAGGGACAGGAGGTCGAGGTGCGTATCCTGCGGGTCGATCGCGACCAGCGGAGGATCTCACTGAGCCTGCTCAGCGAGGAGGAATCGGAGATGGTGCACCACCGTCATCCGCCCCGTCGCGGGCGGCCCGGCGGCGAGGAAGCGGACGACTCCATCCATCATCACCGTTCCTCCACTCCGGAGGAAGAGGTCAAGCAGGACGTCACCAAGATGCCCTTCGAGGACGCCCTGGAGGCACTCAAGCACAAGTTCCGGGGCGACTGAGGTCCCGGCCAGGAGCGACCGACGCACATCGCCCTCCCGAGCGAACCGTTCGTCGACGAGAGAAGAGGGCGGCCCCAGGGGCCGCCCTCCTTCCGTGTCGTCGAACGCGTGCCCATCCGGCCGGGAAGGGCCAGGACGAAGCACAAGGAAGACGCGACGATCAGTCGCCGCCGTCGGGACCGTCGACAGGCATCCCCCCACACCGGGCACGCCAACGGGCCCGGAAGAAGCCCAGGTCGCCATCGTGGCGGCAACGGAACTCCCCGCGGAGGAATCCCTCGACCGCACCGGAGCTGCCGGCCCAGTGTGCACGGAAGACGCCGCGGCCGTCGTCGAGGAGCTCCCATCGGCCTTCCATGAGCCCCCGGATCTCGCCGTCCCGCCCGATGATCTTGCCGGCCAGCACCCGCTCTCCGGCAGCGTTGACACCCCAACGTCCCCGGACGAAACCGGTGGCGGCGGCGAAGCGGCTGATCCAGATCCCCTCGAAGATCCCGCCTTCCTCACCGGGTGTCCGGGCCCAATGGCCGCGCACGAAACCGCGGGGGCACGGCAGGTCAACCGGCATTGCCTCGATCGAGACGGCATTGCCCAACTCGTCGACGGTTTCGAGCAACTGGACGCTGTCGAGTTGGGCCAGGGAGAAGCTCGTGCTGTACGGGCCGGTACGGAAGCGGAACTCTCCGTCCGGATAGACCCCGTTGCTGTCGGCGAACTGGATCACGTTCACCAGGATCCCGTCGAAGTGGGGACCGGTGAAGCTCTGCCAGGCCAGGATACTGCGATCCTCACGCGGCAGGATGTGATCGATCGGGGTCTCGAAGAGAATCGTGCGCTTCAGGGCGACGACGCCCTCGCTGACCTCCAACTGGCCCGTCCAGTCCACGATGTCCTGCGGATTCCACTCGGTGGAATCGCTGAGGCCATCGAGCCGTCCCCAGAGAATCCGCACGATCGTGCGCTTCATCTCGCGATGGTTCCGCGCCCGCGGATCATGGTGGAGAATGCTGTTCTCATCGTCCTCGATCGACAGATCCTGATCGATGGTCAGGGACTCCCGCAGGAGCTCCTCGTCGCCGAAAGCCGTCGGCTCGTCCGTGAAGGCGAGGCCGCCGTAGGCCTCGTCGAGGTCGATCTGATCAATCGCGTTGTCTCCGCCCACCACGGCGGACGAAGTGGATAGAGGATCGGCATCGTTGCCACAGCCGGACACCAGCAGCGCCGCGGCCAGGGCCACGACACCCCAGCGGACAAGGGTCGCAAATCTCATGGACATTCTCCTCCCGGGTTCGGCCGGTTCCTTCCGGCCCGATGGTAGGCTCGCCCGGGAAGGAGCAAAGGAGGGACCGTACGATCCGGTTTGGCGCAAGTCCTTGGAAAGCCAACAGATGGAGATTCCGCGAAGGATCGGGGAAGACCCTCCGGGCGTACCCTCACGTACACCCTGGCGAGCCAGGTACAGTCGAGGGGTCCGGATCGTCCCCCCGGTGGGACCGGTCGAACCCTCCTGGCGCGTCCAGCTTCGGGCACCTTGACGAAGCGCCTCCCGGAAGCCCATAATCGACGAAAGGGATGGTACCCCTCTCCACCATCCCCACCTGCGGATCTCCAGGAGTTTCATGGCAACTTGAGAGTGGCGTTGGCTTGACATCATCATGATTCCTTCATCTCGCCCGCGGCGGGTCTGGTTGACCGCGATCGCCGCATGTATGTTCTGTGTCCTCGCGCCTCTTTCGGCCCAGGGTGGAGGTGTGTCCTCTCCCGTCCCCCGTTCGGCACACGGCGAGCATCCCTACTTCGACTTCTCCGCCTCGTCCAAGACCACCAGTACCAAGGTCGCCACACCCAACCAACTGCTCTACGACATCGAGCACTACGACCTGTATCTCGAACCGGACTTCGGCGAGAAGAGCATCCAGGGAACGGTCTGCATCAAGCTCTCCAGTCTCGCGGACGGACTCGACAAGGTCGATCTGGATCTATTCCAGGACCTCGAGGCCACCGGAGCCCACGATGGCCTGCACCGGCCCTTGAGCTTCACCCACCAGGACGACCTGGTCATCCTGCAACTGATGACCCCATTGGCGATGGGCGACACGATCACCGTCGTCGTCGACTACGAGGGAACACCCGAACCGGCCGGTTTCCTGGGCATGCAATTCCTCGAACACGATGGGACACCCATCCTGGCCACCTTGAGCGAACCCTACTACTCGCGTTCGTGGTGGCCGTGCAAGGATCTCCCCGACGACAAGGCCACCATGCGTCTGCGCCTGCTCGCCCCCGAAGGCTACTATTGCGCGGGCAACGGTGTGCTCACCGAGCAGCAGGAGATGCCCGACGGACGCACGCTCTTCACCTGGGAGGAGAGCTATCCCATCAGCGCCTACAACATCTCCGTGGCGGTCACCAACTACGTGGGATGGACCGAGACGTGGACGGCGCCGAGCGGCAAGCAGATGACCCTCGAGTACAAGGTCTTCCCCGAGGATCTGGAGAAGGCGCTGGTCGACTGGGCCGCTACCCGGGACATGCTCGACCTCTATTCGGTCCTCTTCGGCGAGTACCCCTTCGTCGACGAGAAGTACGGCATGGCCGAGTTCATCTACGACGGGGCCATGGAACACCAGACCATGACCAGCTACGGGCAGGAGCTCGTCACCGGCGACGGCTTCTTCGAGCGGCTGGTCGGCCACGAGATGGCCCACCAGTGGTTCGGCAACCTGGTGACGGTGAAGGATTGGGACCAGGTGTGGCTGCACGAGGGCTTCGCCACCTACGCCGAGGCGCTGTGGATCGAACACAAGAGCGGCTTCGCCGCCATGCGGCATTACATGCGTTCGATTTCCGCCTACCAGATTGGCTTCTGGGGTCCCGTGTGTCCGCCGACCCCCCTCTTCGGCGACACGGTGTACCAGAAGGGGGCGTGGATCCTCCACATGCTGCGCCACATGGTCGGCGACAACGACTTCTTCGAGATCCTGCGCACCTACACCTCCGATCCCACGCTGCGCTTCGGCGCGGCCACCTTCGACGACTTCATCCGCATCGCCGAGGACGTCAGCTCCACCGAGTTGAGCTGGTTCTTCGACGAGTGGTTGTATCGCATCGGGCGCCCCGACTACGACGTCACCTGGCACAGTCAGCCGGAAGGAGAGGACTACCGGGTGACGATCTCCATCGAACAGGTGCAGGACAGCGAGATCTACCGCATGCCGCTGGATTTCGTGGTGGACACCACTGCGGGCAGCGAGACCTTCACCGTGTGGAACGACGGGGCCTACCAGACGACCTCCTTCCTCGTGCACGCCGAGCCCCTCGACGTGCGCCTCGACCCCGATGAATGGGTGCTGCGGTGGAACCAGACCGACGACACGGTCACCTCGACCCCGCATCTGGACGGCTATTCCCTGCAGTTGTTGCCCAATACGCCGAACCCCTTCAATCCCTCCACCACCCTGCGCTTCGTCGCCCCCGGTGAGCTTCCCGTCCAGTTGCGCATCGTCGACGCACGCGGCCGCACCGTACGCCATGCGCTGAGCGCGGTGCTCTCGGGCGGGCTGCATGAATGGCAGTGGCAGGGGAAGGACGACCAGGGAAGGCGGGTGGCCTCGGGCGTCTACACGGTCATCATCGAAACCCCGGGAGCACGGCAGGGACAGCACATCACGCTGGTGAAATAGGGGAAGCAGGACCAGCCGACTGTGTCGTGTTCACACTCCACGAAGTTCGACCTGCGCCGGGGTTGGAGGGTGGCGGCTGACGCCGAGAGCGTGTCAGTCGTACGAGGGACCCTCGTCGCCTGGCTTCACCTCTGGGATCGAATCTGAAGCATGTCCGTGCACCTCAGCCGGTCCTGCTTACCAGACCATGGAAGAGCAGGACCGAGATTCCTGGTTCCGGAAGGCTCTACCGCGTCATACGGCGAATTCGACGATGACGCGGACCAACGGCCATGGGTATGTTCTGCGGGAACGCGTCCAGAGACCTCAGGAGGGTGACAGCGAGAGATGCGAGATGGAGGTTTCGGACTCCCGTGTTGCCTTGAGGCTCCGAGCCAGCGGAGATGTCGTTGGATAGGCAAACAGTCCCGAGACTTCGGAGTCTTCTTGTATTCAACTTACGAATGCCGACACCCAACGTCAACCCCACCACCAGAGGTGTCCCGTTGAACCCTCCCCCATCCATCATCACCACGGTCATCTTCGATCTCGACGGAACCCTGGTCGATTCCCGCGAGGCAGTGGTCGACGCAGTGGCTGCGGGAATGGAAGCCGTCCTGCGCCGACACGGCTTCGATCGTCTTCGCGCCGACCGGAACCTCATCATGGACGCCATGGGACTTCCGCCCTCGGAATACTACCGCCGCATCCTCCCCCCCGAACTGTCACACCTGGCAGCCGAAGTCCAGAGCGCCTCCACCGATGAGGAGGTGCGCTCGCTCGCCGAGGGCAGGGGACGCCTGTATCCCGGAGTCGCGGACACCCTGCGCAAGCTCAAGGACGAGGGCTTCCTCCTGGCGATCGTGAGCAATGCGCAGGAACCGTACTTCGTCGCCGCCCTGCACTACCTCGACCTCGATCCACTCATCGACCACCGCGAGTGTCACGAACAGCTTCCACCGGAGTCGGCCGGCGGCAAGGAGGTGCTCGTTCAACGCGCGCTTCATGCCCTGTCCACCGAGCCCCGGCAGGCGGTGATGGTCGGAGACCGAAGAGAGGATATCGAAGCGGGCCGCAGACTGGGAACCCGCACCGCCGGGGTGAGCTGGGGCTTCGCCCGGCCCGGCGAGCTGGACACAGCCGACTGGCGGATCGACTCGCTCGCCGAGCTGCCCGCGGTCCTGCCTTCCCCACCGAAGACGAACTAGCCCCTTCCCCCTTCTCGACGGCGGCTCAGCACGGTGCCGGCGTGCCGCAGCGCGTCGTTCCGGCCGCCGAGCGCCGGCAGCCGGATCCCCCGGCCTCCGATGGGAGATGGAAGCGGGCGCAGCCGGACGGCGATTCGCGTTGGTCAAGCCGCGCGTCCTTGCCTACAATAGAGTCGCAGTCGAGCCGGGGGGGCTCGGATCCAAGTGAAATTGATTTGCAATTTCACTGATTTCGAGTACCTTGATCCTGGGCCCCCGTGCCGGTCTTCGGCCCAGCCGGACGGCTCTCGTGTACACCCATGCGAAGGATGCGGACCCCCATGACCCTCGATCAGCTCAAACCCGGAGAACGCGGCATCGTCACCGGCTGGACCAGCCCCGAGCCTCCCAGTCGCCTGCTGGAGCTGGGCATTCTCCAGGGAACGCAGCTCGAGATCATCCGCACCGCCCCCATGGGCGATCCCATCGACGTGCGGGTCCGGGGGTATCACCTCTCCCTCCGTCGACAGGAAGCCGGCCTCATCGAGGTCCGGCCTCTCTGATCGGGCGATGTCCACCTCCTCGTCCCAGCCAGGCGAAGCGGCCCTCTCGTCGGCCACCTCGACCCAGCCGCCGCGCCTCGTCGCCCTGGCGGGCAATCCCAACGTCGGCAAGACCACGGTCTTCAATCAGCTCACCGGGATGCGGCAGAAGGTCGGCAACTACCCCGGTGTGACCGTCGAGCGCAAGACCGGCCTGCTCCCGGCCAACGGCGGTCCGGCAGTGGAGATCGTCGATGTGCCCGGGACCTACAGCCTCAATCCCCGTTCCCTGGACGAGGAGATCGCCTACCGCGTCCTGGTCGGGGAAATGGGGGATCACCGCCGTCCCGATCTCATCGTCTGCGTGGTCGATGCGGGCAACCTCGAACGCAACCTCTATCTGACGAGCCAGGTGATCGACCTGGGCATTCCCACCATCGTCGCGTTGAACATGACCGATTCGGCCGAGCGCAACGGCATCTTCATCGACCATGAGGGACTGTCGCGGGAGCTCGGCGTTCCGGTGATCCCCTTGGCGGCGAGCAGCGGCCGGGGAATCGACGAACTGAAGGCGGCCCTGAAGGGCCCCCTGCCACCGGTCGCCCCCCGGCGTTGGATCGTCCCCCCCGAGCTCGAGAAGGAAGTGAACGAGCTCGCCGAAGACCTGGCAAGGGAGATCCCCAACCTCTGTCCCACCGCCCGCTTCGCCGACGCCCTGCGGGCGATCGTCAACACCACGGCCAAGAGCTACGAGAGCCATCACTCCCCTCCCTTCTGGGAGAAGGTGGAGGCGGCACGGCAACGTCTGCGCAAGAAGGGCGTCCTCTATGAACAGGCGGAGATCATCGCCCGCTACCAGTGGATCACCCCTCTGACCAAGCGCGTGGTGCACTACCGGCGGGCGGAGAGTCACCGGACCCTGAGCGAACGCATCGATGCCTTCCTCACCCACCGCATCTTCGGGCCGCTCTTCTTCCTGCTCGTGCTGCTCGTGGTCTTCGAGGCGGTGTTCAGTTGGGCCCAGCCGTTCATGGACTGGATCAACCAGGGAATGGCTTCGCTGTCCACCCTGGTGGAGGGCGCGATGGCCCCGGGCATCCTGCGCAGTCTGGTGGTGGACGGAGCCCTGGCCGGCGTGGGCGGGATCGTGATCTTCCTTCCGCAGATCCTCCTGCTCTTCTTCTTCCTGGGATTGCTCGAGGACACCGGTTACATGGCCCGCGTCGCCTTCATCATGGACCGGCCCATGCGCCGCTTCGGTCTGAGCGGTCGCTCGGTCGTCCCCCTCATCTCCTCCTACGCCTGTGCGGTGCCGGGCATCATGGCCACCCGGACCATGGACAACGAACAGGACCGGCTGACCACCATCATGGTGGCTCCGTTCATCACCTGCTCGGCGCGTCTGCCCGTCTATACCCTGGTCATCGCCGCCTTCGTCCCCTCCGGCGGGATCCTCTTCATCAGCTACAAGGCCGCCACCCTGCTCGCCCTGTACGTCATGGGCACCGCGACGGCGATGATCGCGGCCTGGGTGCTGCGCCGCAAACTCATCGACGGGGCCGAATCGACCTTCTTCATGGAGCTTCCCCCCTACCACCGTCCACGGTTGCGCGACGTGTCGTGGCGCATGACCGAACGGGTCAAGGTCTTCCTCACCCGCGCCGGCACGATCATCCTCGCCATGAGCATCCTCCTGTGGGCACTGGCCGCATTCCCGCAGGCCCCGGCCGACCCGCTCACCGGCCAGGTCGATCCGGGCAGCCAGTTGCGTCAGTCGTTCATGGGACGCGCGGGACAGGTGTGGGAACCGATGCTGCGCCCCCTGGGTTTCGACTGGAAGATCGGGGTGGCCCTGCTCTCCTCCTTCGCCGCCCGGGAAGTGGTGGTCAGTGCCCTGGGAACCATCTACAGCGTGGGAGACAGCGGTGACCCCGCGGCCGAAGGCGGTGGCATGAGCCATTCGCTCATCGAGAGCATGCGGCGGGACCGCTACCCCGACGGCCGACCGGTCTGGACGCCGCTGGTCGCGGCCAGCCTGCTCATCTTCTTCGTCCTCGCCTGCCAATGCATGTCGACCTTGGCGGTGGTCAAGAGGGAAACCAATTCGTGGCGCTGGCCCCTCTTCATGTGGACCTACATGTTCGTCCTGGCATGGGTGGCGTCCTTCGTCGTGTATCAGGGCGGACGACTGTTGGGCTGGGGGTGACGATGCAGATCGTGCAGTGGGCAATCGTGATCGCCCTGGTGGCGGCTTCGGCAGTGGTCACCGTCCGTCATCTGCTGCGGCAGTTCTCCGTCGCCGACACCGATTTCTCCGGTAGCGCGGGGTGCTCGAGCTGCCCGGCGGCGCACGCCGCCCTCACTCAGACCTCGATCCGGGGCAGGTCGACCCGCAGGCGGGCCAGGATCTCGTAGTGGATGGTGGAGGCCCAGCGCGCCAGGGTCTCCGCATCGATCTCCTCCTCTCCCTGACGGCCCAACAGGACCGCTTCATCCCCGACCGCCACCTGCGGCAGGTGGCTCACGTCCACCATCATCAGATTCATGCAGATCCGCCCCCGGACCGGGCAGCGGCGGCCATGCAGGAGGACGTGCGCCTGCCCGCCCATGCCCCGATCGTAGCCGTCGGCGTAGCCGACGGGCAGGACCGCCAGGCGGGTGTCGATCTCCACCTTGTCGGTGCAGCCGTAACCGATGTACGAGCCGGCCGGCACCCGCTTCACCTGGGCGACCTTGACCTTCCATTGCAGGGCCGGAGAGAGGTCCATGGGGGTCGCCCGCATCTGGCCGGCCGAGACCTGGGTGGCCGCGCTGGGCCAGTAGCCGTAGGCGGCGATCCCGATGCGGGCCAGGTCCATGTGCCGCCGGGGAAAGAGGATGGCCGCCGCGCTGCAGCTCATGTGGACCCGGCGAGGCTGCAGTCCCTGTTGGCGAACCGTTGCCAGGGCCTCCTCGAAGGCCCGCCTCTGGGCGTCCGCATAGGAATGGTCGGTGGTGTCCTCGATGTTGGCGTAGTGACTGTGCAGGCCCTCCAGCCCCAAGCGGGGATGCCTCTTGATCACCGACAGACACTCGAGGAATTCCGCCCCGGTCACCCCCTGGCGCCAGGTCCCGGTCTCCACTTTCAGATGCACCCGTGCGGTCTTGTCCAGGCGCTGCGCCGCCTCGGCCATCTCCTCCAGGCGCACGGCGTCGTACACCGTACAGTGGAACCCCCGCTCGACGGCCCCCTCCACTTCCGCCCGGCCCAGGGGGCCGAGGATGAGGATGGGCAGACCGAGACCGAGCTGGTCGAGGGCCTCGGCCTCGGCGAAGGAGTGCACGCAGAACCACTGCGCGCCCGCGCGGGCGAAGGCTCTCGCGGCGATCGACAATCCGTGGCCGTAGGCGTTGCTCTTGAGCACCGGCGCGAGTTCGGCGCCCTCGGGCAGGACCTGCCGGAAGGAGCGCAGGTTGTCCCTCAGCCGGGCGGTGTCCACCTCGATCCACTGCATTCCGGGTTCGGCTCGACTCACCGCGCATCACCTCCTCGGGAGCGGTCCGGCGACCGTGTCCTTCCCGACCGGCGCCGCCCACCTTCCGCGTCTTCCTCCAGGTATCCGTACAGTTCGTGGCGATGCCGGAAGAGACGGAAGCCCCGCTCGCGGGCGATCTTCTCCTGCAATGCCTCGATCTCGTCGTCATGGAATTCGATGATCGTCCCGGTGCGTTCGCAGATCATGTGGTCGTGATGTTCCCGGCTGCGCCGCTCATAGCAATGCCGCTCCTCGCTGAATTCCCGTTCGATGGCAAGCCCGGCCTCGACCAGGATCTTCAAGGTCCGGTAGACGGTGGCATAACTCACCCTCACGTCACGCTGCCGTACGGCGGTCAACAGCTCATCGACCGTCACGTGTCCATCGATCGTGGCGAAGACCTCCACGATGAGTTCCCGCTGACGTGTCGACTTGAGTTTGCGGCGCAGGAGATAGGAGCGAAAGGCCGCCGGCAGTTGATCGACCGGCGGGATCTCCTCGATGAAGCCGCGGTCGACGCCGGAGGACGAGGTGTGCAGGCGGCCCGACTGATGGGCAGCATCCCGGCGATAGGGACAAGTCCGGCCCGAGAGAAAGGCCTCGCACACCCCGAAGAGTTCGTGTCGGTGACGTACCACGTGGAAATGGTGCCGGCGGGCCACCTCTTCCTGCAGACGTTCCAGTCGTCGGGAATGGAACTCGAGGATGAGTCCGCACTCGAGACAGATGAGGTGATCGTGGTGGCCGGCCCTCTGCACCTCGTAGCGGGTCTGGCCATCGCCGAAACGATGGACGATGGCCAGACCGGCGGCGGCCAGCAGCTTCAGGGTACGGTAGACCGTGGCGTAGCCGATGGAGGGGTCGCGAGCCGTGACCTCCGCCCACAGTTCCTGGGCATTGACGTGTCCCGACACCGAAGCGAAGACCTGGACGATGAGGTCCCGCTGGCGGGTGGCCTTCAATTTCTCCCGGGACAGGTAGGAGCGGAAGGCTTCGACCAGTGGCTCCGCCGAAGAGGAGTCGGGCATCACAGGGGGGGACGACATCGGAGGCCACCCTCTCGGACGAGCCCGGTCGCGAAGGGCCGGAAGCTGAAGATGAAATCCATTTTCAAACGGGAATGTAGATTCCCCCACGCCCGCTCGTCAAGTTCACGGCTCAGCGCGCGAGCTTCATCCGCAGTGCGAAGGAATCCGAAGCCGTGACCGCCCAGAGCGCCCCTGCTCCCCACGCCAGGCTGACGAACGCGCCCGGACGGTAGAATGCCTCGCGGGAGAGAACGGCATCGACGCGCCCGTTGTAGCCCTTCAGACGGTAGATCCGGCCCGTGGTGGCATCGGCGCACCAGAAGTGATAGCCGTCGTAGGCCAGACCGGTGGGATACAGCGAGGGCGTCGCCACCTTGCGTGAGATCAGACCCTCCTCGACCTCCACGCGCAGCAGCTTGCGGGCATCGCAGTCGACGACCCACAGATAGCTGCCATCGAAGGCGATCCCGCCGGGATGATGACCGGGAAGGGGCAGGCTCGACAGGATCGATCCGTCCTCCGGCGAGATCCGGTAGATCCCTCCGTCGGCCCCCAACAGACTGCCGCAACTCCACCAGGCCTGGCCGTCTCCGGTCAGGCCGGTCTCGAAGGCGTCGCGCTGGGCGGCCAGGAGCTCCACTTCACCGGTGGACGGCTGGAAACGCAGCAGACGGGCCAGATAGGACGAGTCCGGCGCCGAGAGCCCGCGGTGGTCGTCGGCGAGGAGGATCAGCGAGGAGCCCGAGACGATCAGACCCCGCACCCCATCGGTCGGCAGGGGAACGATCTCACGCTCAGCCACCTCCAGGCGGGGCAGCCCGCTCAGGTCTCCCGCCCTGGCCATTCCTGGAGACGAGGCGATCCCGCCCAGGACGGAGACGGCGAGCAGGACGGCGAGGCCGATGCCTCGGGCCCCGGATGCAGCCTGGCAAGAGGAGAGTGGAGCGAGCAGCCAGCGCAGGAACACCTTCGACCCGAACCTTTCCCACGATACCCCTTCCTCCGATGCGTGACGCCTCTTCGGAAGGTCCTGTCCCCGATGGCCGGGGAAACGTCAGCCCATGCCGCCAGATACGGCCCGGTGGATCCAAGGTAGCGCAGGCCCCCGGCCCTGTCGATGTGAGACTGGACCGTCCAGAGGGGCCGGAACGTACGGACGCCGGGCCCCCCTTGCAGGAACCCGGCGCCCGGTAGCACAACGAGATTCGCGATCGAACGGACGGCGTCTCATGCCGGAGTCTTTGCTGGCCAGGCGGCGGAAGCCCCTCGTATTCCTGACACACCTCCGACCGCCCTGAGCCAGCAAACTTGGCCTGTTTGCCTATCCGACATCATACGAAAGCATGAGGCGTGCCAAGTCACGATCGGCTATCGCCGGCCCCGGCGGATCGCTCAACTCACTGGGAAACAAGGAAATAGACACAGGGGCCAAGAGGGGAAAGAAGACTCCCTCCCGCAAAACATGAAAAAACATTTACGGGTCCGTAATGAATTTTAACGGATTGAAACCGAGGCTCTACTCGTCCGAGGCGCCTGTCTCCTCTGGACTGCTCGAGTCGAAGGTGGTCGGGCCGGAGACATCGCCCCCGAAGATCACCCGATCGGGAGGGCCCACCAGCGTGATGACGACATGGGCCACATCGGAGGCCCGGGCCGCTTCGATGACACCTTCGATGAACCCGTCCTCGGCCTGGATGCGCACGACCAGATCCCGGTTGGTCTCGATGATCAGCGTCTGGTCGTCGACCCGCACCTCGTGCCGGCCCGCCTCCAGGGTGAATCTCAGGGTATTGGCCGCCTCGACCGGTTGCACCACGACAGAGAGCAACACGGCGACAAGCAGCGCCAGGGCAGCGAAAAGGCCAATGCGTGACACCAACGAACCTTTCATCGAGAAGAATCGAACTGCCGAGATCCCCCACATCCACCGACACCACCCCAAGACACTATACGAAATTCTGCGCCATCTGGGAATCCCCCAAACGCAGATTCTTCGCCCGACTCCGGAATCATTTTCCCCCCCGCCCACTCTTCGAGCGCAGACGGGCCACATCCCCTTCACCCAGCTCCTGGTACCGTCGTAGACGACTGTAGAGCGTGGGCTTGGTGATGCCCAGCAGACGGGCGGCCTTGGTCTTGTTGCCCACCGCCTGGACCAGTTCCCAGGCCAACTCCAGCTCCAGGCGCGGCATCAGGGGACGGTCCTCGGAGAAATCCCGTCCCTCCACCAGACTCCGCACGGTTTCGGCGACTCCGGCCCGGGGTCGCGTCGACAACGACCGCGAACCCAGACGCGGCATGTCTTCCACCCGCAGCAGATCGTGGCTGGCGAAGACGATGGCCTTCTTGATTACGTTCTCCAGCTCGCGAATGTTGCCCGGCCAGTCGTAATCCATGAGCCGTTCGATGGCCTCGTCGGTGATGCCCCGCACCGGCCGGTGGAATTCCTCGGAGAACGAGTGCAGGAAGTGATGGACCAGAGGGCGGATGTCCTCGCGATGTTCGCGCAGCGCAGGCAGATGGATGGTGATGACGTTCAGCCGGTAGAACAAGTCCATCCGGAAACGCCCCTGCTCGACTTCCTGGGACAGATCGCGGTTCGTCGCCGCGATCAAGCGAACGTCACTGTGAAGGGTCTTGCTGCCTCCCACCCGGGTGTAGGTCTTGTCCTGCAACACCCGCAACAGCTTCGCCTGCATGGCCAGAGGCATCTCGGCGATCTCGTCGAGGAAGACGCTGCCACCCTCGGCCCGCTCGAAGATCCCGATGCGCCGATCCACCGCCGAGGTGAACGCCCCCTTCTCGTGTCCGAAGAGTTCGCTCTCCAGCAGGGAAGAGGGAATCGAGGCACAGTTGACCGCCACGAATTCCTTCTTCGACCGGACCCCTGCATTGTGGATGGCCCGCGCCACCAGGTCCTTGCCCGTCCCGTTCTCGCCGAGGATGAGAATGGTCACGTCGTTGTCCTTGACCATCTCGATCATCCGCAGGACGCCCACGATCTCCGGACTGGTTCCGATGATCCCGTATGCGGCCCCCGGCTGGGCATCGGGCTCCTCGACCAGGCTGTGGTGGGGAACCGCCTGGACGACCGGGGACTGCCTCCCCAGACTCAGGACACCGGCCACCGTGGCGAGGAAGGCCAATTCCTTCTCGTCGAAGGGCCGGGTGCGCTTCACACACAGCCAGCCCGGCTCCTGGCCCCAGAGCCGCACGATCCGCCAGGGCTCGACATCTCCATCGCCGTCGAGGGGTTCGGTCCTCCCCTGGGCCAGGATCTTCTCCAGTTCGTCGGGAACCGAGTCGCGGACGATCTCCGTCTCCACCCAGCTGATCGCCCGCTGGGGCGAGGAATGGATCAGGTGCACCTGCGAGGCGCCCAGGGTGGCCGCGATCGATCGCAACACGCCCTCCAGCCGGCCGCCCTGCAGATCGCCGCCCGGGGCGAGCAGATCGGCCAGACTCTCCAGGTGGTGATCGACGGCGCCCTCGCTGGAGACCGGGTGGCCCCCGACCCGTGTCTCGAGTTGAACGAAGAGCTCGGGCAGACGATGGATCTCCTGCCGGGCCGCGATCTCACGGGCCTGACGGAGCGTGGCCCGCGCCTCGGCGACCTTCTTGAGTTCCCACTGCAGGTCGACCTTGCGCGCGAGACTGTCCACCTGGAGATCGAAGCGGCGGATCGCCCCGAAGTTCCGCGCCGCCTTGGCCAGCAGCGACAGGGCCTTCTCCGCTTCACCCTCTCCGCGCAGGAGTTGCGCCTCGTAGACATCGAGCATCGAGGCCTCGAAACGCGACGGCACCATGTCCAGCAGTTCACGGGCCTCGCGGAGACTCTGGCGCACCTCATCGAATTCAGCGAGCTCGAGCTGGGCCCGGATGAGCCGGCGCAGGGTGGCCAGGCGCTCGGTGTCGTGATGGATGGTGCGGCAGATCTCCAGATCGCGAAGCAGGTAGTCGCGGCCCTCCTCCCACTTGCCCTCCTCCATGGCCGCCTCGCCGAGCAGCCCATGCGCCTCGGCTTCGTGCCGCAGGGAACCGCAACTGCGCGCGGCGTGCAGACACTCGGCCGCACAGGTCCGCGCCTTCTCGAAATCACCCTGGACGATGGCGAGCAAACCGAGATTGAGTTGCGCGCTCGCCACACCGGCGGTATCGGCGGCCTTGGTCTTCACCTCGAGACTGCGATGGAGACAGCGCTCGGCCTCCAGGAGGCGCCCCAGCGCGCGGTAGACCAGCGAGAGGTTGTTGTAGCTGCGGGCCACGGCGATCGAATCGCCCGCCTGTTCGCGCAGGACCAGCGCGCGCTCGAGGTTGATCAGGCTCTGGGAGTAATTGCTCTCCTCGTACTGCAGAAGGCCGAGTTGGTTGTAGGCCCGCGCCACCTCCAGCGGATTGTGCTCGGCATCGAGGATCTTCAGCACCAGTTCCGAGTAGCGCGCCGCCTCGCGCGTCCTGCCCAGCCGGAAGAGCGCCCAGGACAGATCGAGGTACAGACGGCAGCGGGGAAGCGCACTGAGGTCCTCCTCATAGCGTTCGAGCGCTTCGCGCACCAGCCGGTTGATCTCCAGATAGGCGCTTCGCTTGGTGTGGATGGCGGTCAAGGCCAGGGTGAGTTCGACCGCCAGGAGGACCAGCTTGGGATTGGCCGGGGCCCCCTGTTCCTCCACTTCGTCCAGGGCTTCCCGGAGGATCTCCATCGCCCGGTCGGTCTCCCCCATCTCGCTGTGGATCCGGCCCATGACCAGTGCGGCACGCGCCCGGTCCTCCAGTTTCGACTGCTTCCTTCCCTCCGGGCTCTTCAGCAGGTACTCGTACGCGGCGTACTGCAGGAGCTGCTCATCGTCCTTCTCACACTGTTCGACGATCTGGCGGACCAGCAGGGGAGCCCGGGAGGAATCGCCCTGCAGGGTCGATTGCAGGTGCAGCCACAGTCGTCCCCAACCCATGCGCCCCTTCGCAGCGTCCAGGGTCGAGGACAGCAGACCGGAGAGTTCCCTCTCGCGCTCCCTTCCCACCTCCACCTTCACGTTCATCGGCAAGCTCACCAGCAGACGCCGCTGCGAGCCGGTGTCGTCCGCCATGCCGTACAGGCATTCGATCTTCTTCCGCTCCTGAAGCTCCCCTACTGCGTCGGCCAGCTCATCGTCGGTGATGGAGAAGGCCCGGCAGACAAAGTCCGCCGCCAGTGGCCGGCCGGCGATCTGAAGCGCCTCGAGGATCCGGCCCGATAGTCCCGAGCCGGCATCGATCACCGCCGGCGGCGAGGAGCCGTTGCCCGGCAGGTTCCACTCGAAGCCCCGGTCGGACCCCTTGCCGCGCAGACCGTCCAGGAAGAGACGGGTGGCCTCGCCGTCCAGGGGACCCTCGATCAGGACCACCACGATCGCCCGGGAATTCAGCCAACCCGCCGAACGCAGATACTGGAGCCCCTGGGCGAAGGACGGGTAGGAGGAGAAGCCGTGGAGCAGGATGAGCGGGCCGTGTTCCTGAACGCCACCGCGGCGCATCCGCTGGATGGGGGAGCAGGTGTGGGGGCGAAGGATCGCCAATCTCCGCTCCGATGTGCGCGCCCAGGAGACGACGACCTCGGCCGCCTCCAGCAGACTGGCGGTGCTCCCCTTGACCAGGAGGGCCCCACCCTCCTCCCGAAGCACATCGAGGGTCTGCACCAGCGGACGTAGATGACGGGCGGTCGGCGCCTCCGGCCGCTCCTGCACCAGCTCGTGCTGGATCGCCTCGACCTCGGCCCGCTGTTCCTCGGGCAGCCGCGTACCGGCCATCTTCAGGTAGCGCCGGCACAGGCCGGCCAGTTCCTCGCGCAGCTCCCGGCACTCCTGACGGCACAGGACCGGATCGTGATAGGACGAACTCGAGGCGGACGGCAACACGTAGGCGACCGGCAGGAAGAAGGGGCCCTGTTCGTCACGATACAGGGTATCCAGCCGCAGACGCCCGGCGGGGAAGCCCCCCTTCTCGTGCTCGTTCAGACCGTCACGGATGGCCCTCAGGTCCCGCAGTGCCACCTCTCCATCGGAGGCCAGCAGGTGGCTCTCCCAGGGATGGGCCTCGATCGCCGGCAACAGGAAATGGAGTCCCTCGTCGCTGGCGACGACCGCCACCGGACGCATGGGCCGGAACAGACGGCCCGACTTGAAGAACTTCAGCCGGATCCGCAGCGACAGTTCTCCGGTGCTGTCGGCCTTCGAGCCCACCGTCAGCAAGGAGCCCAGGGTATCGGAGGCCACATCGCGGGCCAGGTCGAGACGGAGGTCCTCGTCTTCGTGCAAGGGCACCAGGCGCTGGAAACGATGCGCCACCAGACTCTCGTCCATGTCCGCCTCCGGCAGATGGATCCCGCCCCACGCAGGTTCCATTTGTGACTCTACGCCATCTTCAAGGCAGAAAACAAGTTATCGTCCGTAAATTTATTTTCCGGCAGGAAGGTCTCCTGCCCCCGGAACGGCGTGGACCGCCGCCGGCCGCCACCGGACCCCGACCAGCCACGACCAGTCCATGGGGCGATGCTCGGCGGGACCGCTGGTGGCCGCAGCCCCCACCCTCAGGCCCAGATCCCCGGTGGGATACCAGGTGGCCTCTCCCTGGTACCAGAAGGTCTCGGGCAGGCCGGCCATGTCGTAGCGGATGATGAGTGCCCCGTCCCAGCGCGGGGTCACCGTGTGCCAGCCGGCCACGAGAGCGCTGCCCGAGGGCCAATCCTCCCCCGGACGCCCATCGGGGCGATTCCCCTTGCTCGGAGGCGACACCCGGCGCGTCCTCCAGCCAATCCAGCTTCGCCCCCCGGCCACCCACCCCGGCGACAGGCGTACACGCAGCCCCACCGAGGCTGCATCACTGGAGACGGGGTAGAGGTCGTCGTCGCCGAAGGGAACGGTGCCATCGATGTCGAAGGCCAGGCCGAAGCGTCCTGGGCCACCCAGATGGGTGGACAGGGCCACCCAGGCCGGCGCACCCCCGTTGCCCACCTCACCGTCCTCCTCGAGCATCGTATAGCTGATCCCGCCGCCCAGGGAGACCCGCGAGGTCAGCCGCGTCCACCCGTTGAGGTGGTACCACTCCGCCCGGGTGCCGTCGCCGAGACGGTAGACACACGCCTGCAGATCGATGGGACTGGAGCGATCGGGGAAGTCGAGGGGATCGAAAGGCACCGGGGGCATGAGCGGCTGATGCACACCGACGGCCGCACGGGTCCCTCCCGCGGCGGACGACAGAAGCAGAACGGTCACCGCGACCCGAACGAGGGTGTTCATCTGTCATTCCCCCGGTGGGGGCCAGGAGCCGTGCGGGAGGATCAACTCTCGCCGACGATGAGCTGGATCACACCGTGTTCACTGAAGCGAACCCGGATGGTCTGCCGATTTCCCGGAAGCGTCACCTTCTCGATGACCACTCCGTAGTCATCCCACCCCCGATGGTGGACCACATCGCCCACCTCGTAGTCGCGCGAAGGGTCATAGGGCACGGCCCGGCTGATGTCGATTTCGTCGAGTGCGTCCTCGGCACCGGAGGCGGCATCCTCTTCCCCCTCCACGTCTTCCATGTAGGGCAGGATTCCCTTGCAGCGTGGACACTTCAGCCAGATCACACCGTCCTCGCTGGTGTCGCTCACCACCGTCATCTCGAGGTGGTCCTTGCACACCGAGCAGTATTGGCGCATCAGAGTGTCCTGTGGCGACATGGGTGATCGATCTTCCCGGGATGACGAGTCCTACCGCGATGTGCCCACGATCTTGCAGCAGTCCTCGGCCTCTTCCTTGGTGTGGTAACGCATTCCGCAAACGAGGCACCGGTAGTTCCCGTTGATCCGTCCCTCTCGTTCAGCCTTTGCAATGAGTTGATCATACCTTACGAAGCGTTTTTCCTTGACCAGGGTCGAGTCTTCCGACTTCGTCATCTTCCCTCCCTGAGACTGAATCATCACTTACCTCGAACGTCACCGTTGCTCAGGAAGCTGAACACACAGAAGCAACCAACGGCAGGGCCGATCATACGGAAGCGGGGCCGTGACGTCAAGTCACTCGGCTCCACTCGCCGACTTCCCTTCCTCTTCGTCGAGGAAACCGTTCTCACGCATCCACTCGTCGTTGAAGATCTTCGAGATGTACTTGCTACCCGAATCGGGCAACAGAGCAACCACGATGTCATCGGGCTTCATCTCGCGCGCGACATCGATGGCTGCCGCCACCGCTGCCCCGCTCGAACCACCGGCGAAGATTCCCTCTTCCTTCACCAGACGGCGAGTGGTGAGGAACGAGGTCTTGTCGTCGATCTGACGGACCTCGTCCACCGCATCCCGGTAGAACACACTGGGAATGAGGTCCTCGCCGATCCCTTCCACCTTGTAGGGGTGGGCGTCACCCATCTCACCGGTGTCGAACCATTGCTTGAGCACGCTGCCGACGGCGTCGACCCCGACGATCCGCACCTTCGGGTTCTGTTCCTTCAGGTAACGACCGGTTCCGCTGACCGTGCCGCAGGTGCCCATCCCGGCCACGAAGGCGGAGATCCTGCCTTCGGTCTGTTCCCACAACTCCGGGCCGGTCGTCTCGTAGTGCGCGCGGGGGTTGGCGTCGTTGAAGTACTGGTTCGTCCAGTAGCAGTTCTCGGTGCTCTCGGCGATCCTCTTGGCCACCGAGTAGTAGCTGTCGGGATGGTCGGCCGCGACGGCGGTCGGCGTCACGATGACCTCGGCGCCCATGGCCCTCAGCAGATCGATCTTCTCCTGGCTCATCTTGTCCGGCATGGTGCAGATGAGTTTGTATCCTCTCACCGCGCAGGAGAGCGCCAGGCCCACCCCGGTGTTCCCGCTGGTCGATTCCACCACCGTTCCGCCCGGACGCAGCAGTCCTTCCTTCTCGGCCGCGTCGAGCATGGAGGCACCGATCCGATCCTTCACGCTGCCGCCGGGATTCATCATCTCCACCTTCACGTAGACCTTCGCCCCATCGGGATCGGGCAACTTGTGCAGACGCACCAGTGGGGTATGGCCGATGGCATCGGTGATGACTTCGTAGACCCGCAGATCGCGGCTTCCTTCCTGGGTACTCATGGACGGCGGGCCGTCGGGCCCTGGCTCCTTTCACGACGATGGGTGCGGCGTGGCTGCGGCCGCACGCTACCACCTCGGAAAGGTCCGCGTCAACCGCCCCACCCCGAGGGAGGAACGGCCGGGGAGAAGGAAGTGGGTTGGATGCAGCTCAGCTCCTCGATGCCGACGGAGCCGCAGACCAGGCCATGGCCAGGGCCTCCCCAACCGTCGCCGCACCCGCGCGCTCCATCTCCTCGAGTTCCTCCAGGAGGACCCAGGCGGTGGCCGTCGCGTCCGAGAGCGCCCGGTGACGGGTGGACATGGGAATGGACAGGCGACGCGCCACCGCTTCCAGACGGAAGCGGCCCCACTCCGGATGCAGACGGCGGGAGAGCCGAACGGTGCAGAGCTGAGGCATGGGCTCGAGCCGATGGCCAGCCTGCTCGAGTTGCCGGTGGAGGAAGGGGTAGTCGAAGTCGACGTTGTGGGCGACGAAGATACTTCCGTCCATGAGCTCGAGGATCCTCGGTGCGAGCTGGTGGAAGCGCGGCGCGTCCTGCAGCATGGCATCCTCGATCCCGGTGAGATGACGGATCCACCGGGGAACGGGACGAAGAGGGTTCACCAGACTGGAGAAACGCCTCTGGATCCGCTTGCGCTCGATCCTGACCATTCCGACCTCGATGATCCGGTCGGCCGCGACCGAACTGCCGGTGGCTTCCAGATCGACCACGGTGAAGGTGGCGTCCTCCAGACGCAGGTAGCGATAGGGAGAGCGGGCCAGCTCCCAGAATTCCCGGTGGGTCCGCTGGAAACGACGGTCACGCCCCAGCAGGGTCCGGATCAGCAGAGGAGAGATGGATTCGTTCGGCCGAAGCCGGAAGAGATGCCGGGCCAGTTCCTGGCTCGCCACCGGACGGTTCACCCGCAGGAAATACGCCTGCGCGCGGCGGCGCAGACTCTCCAGATCTTCCCTGCGAAGTTCGAGGCTGGATTCCACCGGATTCTCCGTGGTCGATCACCGGAAGAGGAAAGGAACCCAATTGTAACACAGATCACGGCCCCTCGGGCGGGGAACGCAGCGCACGCACCCCGTCGGGAAGGCCCGGAGCCGGCACCTTCCGCCCGAAGTCGACGCAGCGCAGTTCCCTTCGGGTGACCAGCGGAGGCGGCGTGTCGCGGCCCTCCCCCTCGGCCGACAGGACCGTGGTGGTGCGGGCGCGAAGGAGGCCGAAGACCGGGATCTGCGGGGAGATCTCGGCCACCGATTCGATCTCGTTGCGGTAGACCAGGCGCCGGCGCCCCATGTCCACCGTGTCCCGCCGGGTCTCGCTGAGCCGAACCTCTTCGCGGGAGAGCCGCTGACCCGCCATCACCGTGTCGGACATCGCGCGGCGGGTGACGGCCGGCGCGAGGAAGGGATCCTCGAACTGGCGGCGGAGCAGGCGCTGCTCCCTCACCTTCCCCACGTCCTCCTTCTTCACCGCACCGGCCGGCAGGAGGTGGTAGATCTCCTGCAGGCCGTCGAGGATCTCCGCCGTGCGAAGCTCCTCCTCGTCGCCCACCCGAAGGACATAGCCTTCTCCCTGTTCGGGATACCACAGCTCGATCCAATGCCCCCCCTCGGCGGCGTCGGCCAGGACGGTCACCCGGATCCGCTGGGTGGAGAGCTCCCCCTCGGCCATCTCCTCATCGACCACCTCGACCCACGAGCCGGCCCGCAGGTCGAGATCGATGAGCCCACGCCGCCACCACGAGAACACCTCCTGGGCGGACGATCCCGCCGGCCACAGCAAGAGCACCAAGAGCAAGGGCAGCACGGGACGCATCACGATGCTCCTTCACCGGGGGAAAACGCCGGCGCCCGGAGATGGCATCCCCGGGCGCGGACTGAACCGGAGGGGACCGGTCGATCAGTGGGCGATGGCCGACCAGCGGGTCTCGTAGTCGAAGTCGGGATCGAATTTCTCGGTGTGGCATTGCACACAGGAGTCCTTCGCCTTCTTGGCCCACTGACCGTCGCGGGTGTGTTCACTCCCGTACCCGTGACAGGCCTCGCACTGGACGTTGAAGAGAATGTTCCGGCCGTCGGTCGCCACGCCGGGATCGTAGCCTCCGTACCAGTTCCAGCCGGTGACGTGACACGCGACACACTCGGGATTGTTGGTCTGCCCCTTCGACACCAGGGTCTGCCAGGCCTTGGCGTGCGCGCTCGTACGGAACACCTCGTATTCCTTCTTGTGGCAGTTCGCGCAGCGCTGGACGCCCAGGAAGTGTTCGTTGGGGTCGCCCATGGTCGGCGTCGGCTTCAGCCGGGCGGTGTGGCCCTTCTGCTTGTTGGCCTCCAGGAAGGTGTCCACCCGCTTCTTGATCGTCTCGTCCTCGGGCGCCTGCTTCCCCAACTCGTGGATCTTCAGCACCGCATCCTGGATCTTCCCGTCATGGCTGAGCATCAGGTCGAGCTGGCCGAGATACTTGCCCTGCGGATTGGCCGAGACCAGATAGGTGTCGCCCACCTTGTTCAGGCGGCGATACTGTTTCGAATCGGCTCCCTCCACGCAGATGTCCACCGCGGCCTCCGGCCCCAGGTCGAGCAGCAGTTGGCGGGTGTCCCGCGCGTTGGCGTTGGACAGGAGCACGACGAGATCGGACTTCTTGCGCAACTCGGGGACGTACTTCTCGAGCGCGTCCCGCGGAGAGTCGACCACGAAGTCGTCCACCTTCGGCGACATCGTGACGATCTTGTAGCGCTGGTCGTTGCTCTGGCCGAGCACCGAGATGATGCCCACCCGGATGCCGTTGACCTTCACCACTGCATAGGGATCGAAGAGGAGCTCGGAATCGTCCCCCAGGTGGAGATTGGCGCAGACGTAGTGGAAGCCGTGCTTGGCGGCCTGTTCCCTCAGGAAGTCCAGTCCGTAGTTGAGATCCCACTGGCCGACGCCCAGCACCTCGTAGCCGAGCTTTTCGACCTCATCGAGGAGGAAGACGGTCTGGGCCCTGGCCGCCTCGGTGCGGCGGCCGAACATGTTCCCCGCGTCCAGGTGGAGGACATGGGGATGATCCTTGGCGATCAACTGGAAAATGGCGGCCCTCCGGGCCAGCCCACCCATCGGTTTCGATTTTCACCCACAGGGCGCGATCTCACCGTGCACCGCGCCTTGGAAGGTCAACGTCAGGTCGACGAAATCCTCCGCCCCGGGCGAAGACGTCGACAGCGCCAACGCTGCCACCAGAGCGAGCCAGCTTGCCGGCATCCACCATCTGTGCATGATCATCCTCCAGGAGGTAACGGGAGAACCCGGCCACAGCCGGGTCCGGCAGCATCTTAGCAAGAACGCCTCCTCCCTGGCAATCGGCAACTCGGCCCCGTCGTCGCCCACCACCCGGTGAACCCCCCGACGCCGGGCACATTCTCCTCTTCAACACCGCCCGGCGGATGGGGTTCCACCTGCCTTGCGGCATGGAGAGGAAGGGAGCGGCCGAAGGCGGCGGACACGCGGGGCGCTGCGCGGGCCGGCCGCGCGGGCACCCGAAGGAGACGAGCCTGGAAGACGGGACACCCCGACCAGAACGGGGCCCCCGCAGCGTGCGGAGGCCCCGTCGAATGTGGATCTGGGCACAGGAGGGGCGGATCCAGGACCGCGAACGGCGAAAGGGCTACTTCCGCTTGTTCACGCGATCCTTGAGAGCCTTGCCCGCGCTGAAGGCGGGAACCCGGCTCGCAGGGATGGTGATGGTCGCACCCGTCTGGGGGTTGCGGCCCATCCTCTTCTTCCGCTTGCGGCTCTCAAAGGTACCGAAACCCGTGATCTGGACCTTGCGGCCCCGGGTCAGCTCCGAGGCGATGATGCCCTTCTTCGGATCGGTATCGAAGAGAAGGTCGATGATCGCCTTGGCCTGACGGCCGGACAGGTCGGTCTTCTTGGCCAACTTCGCGGTCAACTCGGTCTTGTTCATGCGACAGACCTCCTTTCAGACCTCCCATTAGCCCCCAACCACGGGGGCTGTCAATGCAAAATGCCCGGGAACCGCCGATTTTTCGGGAACCTGAGACCACCCATTTCCTGGGGACCGGCGGGCCGCCCCTGAGCGCTCACCTGCCGGGCTCAGTAGGAGCCCAGTTGGTTGAAGTAGCCACCCGCGCTCTGGTTCCCCCGCCGGAATTGCACATCGGGCATGCCCTTGAGGTAGATGCGGAAGGAGAAGTCGGTGGCGTCGGTGACCGTCCGCCGGAACTCGACCCGCCAGCAGTGGATGTCGCGGCTGAGGCTGAAGGCCTGATTGTTGAAATTCCCGGTTTCGATGTCGAAATTGGATGAATATTCGAGGTTCCAGGAGATGGGCAGCATCACGCTTCCCCGCACCGAGATGCTCGCCCGCGTCGGCTGACCCTGGGTATTGGTGATGCTGGCGCGGGTCTGCAGCTGCCACGGCATGCTGTTCTCCTCGCCGCTGCGCTGCAGGGGCTGGGCCTTGGGTACCCCCGAGTACCACGGATTCTCCGGACGGGTGGTCGCGGTGGTGTCCGGCGGCGACCCCAGCTTCTCCACCACCGCGTTGCGAGGCTCCTCGCGCTCGAGGATCTCCCCGCCGAAATCGACCTTTCCCTCCAGACGCAGGTTGGTGTTCACGCTCGTCGAGAGGACGTCGAAGCGGTAGGGGTCGACGGTCTGGCTCATGGTGAAGTCGATGACCCGCGTGAAGCCGGGGCTGATGCGGATGGTCGAACTGATGTTGTCCCAGTTCTGGCCGGTCGGTTTGTCCGGCCGGTAGGACGTGCGCAGGTTCCAGGTCAACAACCTCTCGAGTTTCTTGAACTGTTCCTTCTCCACCGGCGCCGACCCGTCCACCTCCCCATCCGTCCCCGTGCCGCTCTCCGCACCTTCACCTCCGCCCCCGCCATGGGAGCGGGTGGCATACTTGAAACTCAGCTCGTTGCCCACGCTCAGACCGATGGTCTGGCTGGCCAACTGCTTCTCTCCCAGACGTGGTCTCCACGAGTAGGACGCAGAGAAGGAGAACTTGTGCTTGATCCCCCTGAGGGCTCCGATGCGGGTGTTGAAGATGCCGTAGAGATTCGTGTTGAGGGAGTTGCGCCAGGAGAGACTGGGCGTGGTCTCCTCCAGGGTCTCGTCCACCACGTCGACCAGCTCGGCCCTCTCCTCGACGATGGGATCGCCGTTGGGATCGAGAATGGGATCGCCGTTGACGTCCTTGAGGGTGTCCTGGACCGCCTCCCACGTCTCCTGATACCGATCACTGCGCCGGTAGGCCTCGGAGAAGGCCGCCGATGAGGTGAAGTTGAAGGGACCGATCCGGTACTGCGGGTTGTAGCTGAGCGACCAGTTCCCCGCCGCGCTGAGCTGATCGGTCTTGCCGACTTCCCTCCGTTCCATCTGGACATCGCCGCTGTAGCTCTGACCGAAGGTCATGTCCCGGAGGATCTGCTCCAGTCCTCCGCCCTCTCCCCGCCGGCGGGCAGGACCCAGCAGCGGACGACTCTTGAAACTGAGCGACACCTTGGGAAGGGTCTGCCGGTAGAGCAGATTGTCGGTGGTCGGATCGTCATCGGTGGCGTTCACGTACTGCGTCCGGCTGGCCGATGTGTTCAGGCGCATCCCCGATTCGAAGCCCCGGCTCATGGTGACATTGCTGCGCAGCTCGGTCGGCAGCAGGTCGTTCGAATTGCCGGTGATCGGATCGATGTTCGTGATGTTGTTCGAAGTGAGATTCACGTTCGTGGTCAGGTTCCAGGCGTCGAAGAGCTGGGGTTGCCGATGATAGGCCAGGAACTTCCATTCGGTTCCCTTCTGGTCATCCGACAGGGAATTGGTCCAGGTGAACTCGACCCCGCCCTCGAAACCGTAACGCACCTTGTAGCGGTTCTTGATCCGCAATGAGAGATCACGCCGCTCATTGTAGGAACCCTTGAAGGTGAAGTCCGTGTAGTCGTTGGTCGCCCAGTAGTAACCCATGTCGCGGATGTAGCGGCCCTCCCGGCTGCTCACCCCCAGGTTGATATTGGGAAAGATGATGCCCGAATGCCGGCCCGAATCGATCTTCTTGAAGAAGAAGGGGAAGACGAAGACCGGCATGTCACTGACGTACGCGGTGACATCGCGGGCCACGACGCTCTCGCCGATCTTCAACTTCATCTTCCTGGCGCTGAAGTGATAGTGGGGGTGCGCCAGGTCGCACGAGGTGTACGATCCGTCGTTCACCAGCAGCGTCTCGTCATCGATCCTGCGCACCTTCTTCCCGTAGTAGAACCCATCCTCGTAACGGGTGATCCCGTCCTCGACCGCACCGGTCTTGTAGTCGAAGAGATAGCCCATCTTCTTGCCGACCAGCTTGCTGCTGTTGTCGATGATCATCGGGCTGCCTTCGGCGATCATCTCCCGCTCGTTGGTGTCGAAGTAGATGTCGTCGCTGGTGAGGGTCAGCTCGGCATGGCTCACCAGTGCATTGCCGTGGATGTGGATCCGGCCCACCTTGACCCGGAACGCGGTGCTGCCGCCCTCGTAGTGCACGCTGTCGGCCATGTGCTCGTAGTCGATGAGCTCCCCTTCGCCTTCCTCCCCGATGCTCTCCACCGCCATCAAGCTGTCCAGATCGACGCCTTCGACCGCGGCCAGGCTGTCCAGCCGTGCCTTCCTCATCCGGCTGAGCGAATCGCTTCGTGCCCGCACGCGGAGGATGGTCTCCCGCTCGAGGAAGTGGTAGTTCCCCAGGGTGTGGCCCATCACCGACACGCGGTCCACCTGCCCGCCGACGAACTCGATCTGGATGGAGTCGCCCTCGGCCTCGTTGACGGAGACCACGTCGCTCTGGTCCTCCGGCAGGTAGATGCTCTGGGCATGCCCGGCCATCCGGGTGCGGCGGATCTCCCCTTCCTCGAAATCGATCCGCAGGCTGTCACCGTGCAGCTCGTTCGCCAGGGGAATGCCGGTGAAGGACCTGGAAAGGGAATCCGGGGTGGAATCGATGAGCGCGGCCCCACCGAAGATCTCGATGGTGTGGAGCTCACCCTGCCGATAGTGGAAGCGGATCTCGCGTCCGCTCATCCGGCGCCGCCCCTGTTCCACCTGGGGAGTGCCGGTGAGGATCAGCAGATCCCGCCCATGGAAATCGGCCGTGTCGGCGTGGGCCACCGTCTCACCCTGGTGGAAATCGACATCGCCGACGGCCCGGCTGTGATCGTGTTCACGATCGAAGCTCATCCATCGGCTGCGGACCGTGGCGGTCGCTCCCTCTTCACTGCGATTGTTCAAACGGGGCAGCGAATCGACATAGGCGATGCCCGTACTCCGGTACATCAGGCCGTGCTCGCCGGTGACCATGGTCTGCGCCTCGGTATCGACCACCTTCACCGTGCCGAAGGCCTCCACCATGTCCCCCCGGCGGTCGAAGAAGAGGCTGTCGCCCTCCAGGGTGAAGGTCGAGTCGATGATGCGGGCCGATCCGGCCAGAGCCATGCAATCGCGGTCGCGCCAGAAGACACCACGGTCGCCCTTGCCCAGGATACCGTCGAAGGTCTCCAGGCGAACGCGGCTGTACAGCCACGCGGTGTTGGTGAGTTCCTCCACCCGCACCGAATCGGCCCACACCTCCAGCGACTCGGTGACGGCATGGACCTCCCCGTTGATCCAGGCGAAGCGCTGGCGCTCGTAGTAGCGGGCGCGCTGGGCGGTCAGCGTCATTCCCTGGCGGGTGAAGCGGACCTTCCCCTCCAGGAACACCACGGGGCCGTCCGGCGTCAGGCGCCGGCGGCCCTCCTCGGCCTCGTAGTAGAGATGAGCGGACGCAGGCGAAGGAGAGTCGTCCTGGGCACGGGAGATCCCTCCGCCGTGGAGGACGGCGGCCGCCATCGCCGCCGCTGCACAGAGGACGAGCGGCCAGGACACAGGCCGACGGCGGCCGGGCGTTGCCGCGGCCGGATCAGGAGACGAGGACGCCGGACAACGGCTCAACTCAGGACTCCATCTCCCCGCTCTCGGAAAGCGCACCCTGGGCCAGCAGGGCCGCGCCGATCGCGGCCGCCGACAGACCCAGCTCGGCGCGGACCAGCCTCACCCCACGTTGGGTCGCCCTCATGGCGCGCTCCTTCATGCTCCGCCGGGCCGGGGCGAGCAGGAGGTCGCCGCTCAGCGCCACTCCTCCCCCGATCACGATGACCTCGGGGTTGAAGATGTTGACGTAGTTCGCGCAGACCAGGCCCAGCAGACGCCCGACGTCCTGGAGGATGGAGAGGCTCAGGGGATCGCCGGCCTCGGCGGCCCGGGCCACCGCCCGGGTGTTCAACTCCCCCTCCTCGCGGCAGGCCTCCAGCAATTTCTCCTTCTCCTCTTCCGTCGCCGCGTCCAGACGTCCCCCGGCCAGGACCGCGATCCCCTTCTGACCGAGGTAGGCCTCCACGTGGCCGGACTGACCGCAACTGCACGGGGGACCATCGACCTGCAGGGTCACATGTCCCAACTCCCCGGCCACCCCGTGAGTTCCCCGGTACAGTTTGCCGTCGATGATGATCGCGCCCCCGACCCCGGTTCCCAGGGCCAGCAGGAGGACGTTGGAGGCACCACGGGCCGCTCCCAGGATCCGTTCACCCCAGGCCATGGCATTGACGTCGTTGGCCACCTCGACCAGTACCCCACCCAGGCGCGGGGAGAGTTCCTCGGCCACCTTCCAGCCCTCGAAGTCGAGCAGGTTCGGCGCCTCCACCACCGTTCCGGTCTCATCCACCAGGCCGGCCACGGCCACTCCCAGGGCCTCGGCTCCGTCTTCGCCGATCATCCACGGCTCGATCTCCGAGGCCAGGCGCTCGACGAATGCCGCCCGCCCCTCCTCTCCGCGGGTGGGAAAGACCTTCTCCTGGAGAAGCTCGCCCTCCGGCGTGATCCGCACGGTCTTGCAGGCCGTTCCTCCCACATCGACTCCCACCAGGGTCTTCATGCATCGACCTCCCGGTCAAGCGGCCCGGCGATCCTCGGCCGGCGGCGCAGGGCTTCGCCCTTCTCCCATCGAAGGGAATGGGGTGGACGGTGGATCTCGTCGATGCCGAGGCGGTCGAGAGCCTCGGCCACGGTGAAATTCGAGCCGGTCAGCAGGATCGAAGGAGAACCCCCCTGCCGGGCGATTCCCCGGGCGAGCTCGCGCGCCCGTTCCAGGGCCTCCCGCACGCTCGCCGTGGGCTCCACCGGACTCGATCCGCCGTGGGGTACGCTGCGCAGCGCCTCGGCCAGTTCGGCCGCCGGACGCGAGCGGTACCAGCGGGGGGCCGTCACCAGGATCGTCCCCGCCGAACGGCGGATCAGCGGCAGGACCCGGTCCACCTGCTTGTCGCGCATGACCCCGATCACCAGGATGCGATCCTCCCGCCGTCCACACTCCATCCACCGCTGCAGGAGGCTCTCCAGCGCCGGGGCGTTGTGCGCGGTGTCGACGATCAGGGGCGGCCGCTGCCCCACCCGGTCCCAACGCCCGGGAAGACGGGTGCGGGCCAGCACGTCTCCCGCCCCCTCCACCGGCGGCCATCCGTAGCACCCGGCCAGCTCGGCCCAGGCCGCTTCGACCACCGCGGCCAGGACCTGACGGTGCGGCCCCGGCGCCGGCTCATCCGCCGTGTCCGCCGGGGAGGCATCGTGCGAGCCGATCGCTCCGAGGTCGAAGACCTCCGCCCGCTTCCGCTGCAGGAAGTCCAGGGCGAGCTCGCGGATCTCCGCCGGAAGTGGAGCCAGGAAGAAGGGAACACCCGGCCGGGCCAGGCCCAGTTTCTCGCGGGCGATCTCCGGCAGGCTGCCTCCGAGGATGTGCTGATGGTCCTCGCCGACGGAGGTGAGCAGGACGGCGCGGGCCCCCACGGCGTTGGTCGCGTCCAGTCGCCCCCCCAGCCCGGTCTCCAGGACGGCGAGGCGGACACCCTCCTCGGCGAAGTGCAGCAGGGCCATGGCGGTCATCGCCTCGAAGAAGGTGGCCCCGCTCTCTTCGATGTCCCTGCGGCAGCGCTTCACCAGGGCGGCCAGTGACGAAGAGGAGATGAGAGCACCGTCCACCTGGATGCGCTCGCGCAGGTCGAGCAGATGGGGACTGGTGTACAGGCCGGTGCGCAGACCCGCCGCCCGCGAGAGGGCGTCGAAGTAGATGGCCGCGCTGCCCTTGCCGTTGGTCCCGGCCACCACCACGCTCTCCAGGGCCCTCTGGGGATTGCCCAGGCGATCGAGGAGTTCCTCGATGCGCTCCAGACCGGGTTTGATGCCCAGACGATGCAACTGGAACAGCCAGCGTTGGGCCTCGTCTCGGGCGTGGAAGGGAGGGTCGAGCGCGTCGAGATCGAGAGCGTCAAGCCCCGGCGCCGGCCGCATCGGACTCCTCCTGCTGACTGGACCCCGTGGATCGAGTGAGGAATCGGAGCGCTTCGTAGACTTCACGCTTGAGTTCACGGCGCTCGACGATGCGGTCGATCATGCCGTGCTCGAGCAGGAATTCGCTGCGTTGGAATCCCTCGGGGAGTTCAGCGTTGATGGTCTGCTGGATGACCCGCGGCCCGGCGAAGCCGATGAGTGCCCCGGGTTCGGCCAGGATGACATCGCCCAGCATGGCGAAACTGGCGGTGACGCCTCCGGTGGTGGGATGGGTGAGAATGGAGATGAAGGGCAGCCTCTCCTCGGACAGCCGCGCGAGCATGGCGCTGGTCTTGGCCAACTGCATGAGCGACAGCACCGACTCCTGCATCCGCGCGCCGCCGCTGCGGCTGAGGATGACCAGCGGCAGGCGGTTGCTGAGACTGTCCTTCGCGCAACGGGCGATCTTCTCCCCGACGACCGAGCCCATGCTCCCGCCCATGAACGAGAAGTCCATCACCGCCAGGGCCACCTCGATGCCCTCGATGCGGGCCAGGCCGGTGATGACCGCGTCCTCCTTGCCGGTCTTGGCGCGGTAGGCCTTGATCCGGTCACGGTAACGCTTGGAGTCCTTGAAGTTCAGGGGATCGGCGCTCACCAGACCGCGGTGCCGCTCCTGGAAGCTCCCCTCGTCCACCAGCAGCTCCAGATACTGCTCGGTGGTGATGGGCATGTGGTGCCCGCACTGGTAGCAGACCCAGAGGTTCGCCTCCAGCTCCTTGTGGTAGATGAGATCGCCGCAGGCGGGACACTTGGTCCACAGGTTCTCGGGCACCTCCAGGCGCTGGCGCGGGGGGGTGCCGTCCTTGCGAAGCAGATCGAGTCCCTTGCGGGCGCGCTTGAGCCACGATGGCATGGGCTTCCTCCTGTTGCACGGCTTCCAATCTAGGCCCCACCGGCGGGATCCGACAATGGCTCTTTCCGCGGCGGCCGTTCCAACGGCCGGATCATGATCACCGCCTCTTCGCCGTCCGGGTAGTATCGGGGCCGCAGGGCCACCGCCCGGAAGGCATGACGTTCGTAGAAGGACAGGGCCTCACGGTTGCTGCGGCGTACCTCCAGGGTCATGATCGTCGCGCCGGCGGCCTCCGGCTGATCGAGGATCGCCTTGAGCAGCGCCTGTCCGATCCCGTGGCGCCGGCGGCCGGGCAGGACGCCCAGATTCACCAGATGCAGCTCGTCGGCCACCCGCCAGCAGAAGGCGAAACCCACCGCCTCCGTGTCCGTCTCGGCGACGAGTGAGATCCGCCCGGGCTCGCCCCCGATCTCGGCCTCGATCATGGCGCGGCTCCACGGATGGGGGAAGATCGCCCTCTCCAGGCCCAGCAGGAGCTGGAGATCCTCGGGCCGGGCCCGGCGGATGTTCACTCCTTCTCCTGCCATTCCTACTTCCCCGGCCGGGGTGGGCGGAGACGGTGGACCTCGTCGCCCAGATCGATTCCGTGGATCCGCTCGGCCTGGCTCAGACCCAGATAGACCGGAAGGAGGGTGGAGGGTTCCACCGAAGGGCACCAGGGATCTCCCCTCCGGCAGGCCGCCGCCGCGATCGACGCCAGAGAGGACACCACCACCGGCTCGAAGCCCCCGCCGGCGAGTTCCTCGGCCAAGGAAGCGACGTTCTCGCCCAGGGCCACCACCCTGCGGGCAGGCCCGAGCCGGGAAGCCAGGGCGGCGACTTCGTCCAGGGAGAGCCGCTGCGGCTCGGCGATCGCCTCGCGGGCGGCCGCGGAGAAGGACCAGGCGGCCGCATAGGCGGCGCCCCGCCCGGCGTCGAGCAGAGCGAGGACGCTGCCCGCCCCATCCGGCGACGGCGGCGATCCGTCTTCCGCCCCGGCGGCCAGAGCCAGCATCTGGAGACTCCCCGCCGCGTACAAGGGGCGGTCGAGCGCGAAGGCCAGACTCTTGGCGGTCATCACCCCGATGCGCAGCCCGGTGAACGAGCCCGGCCCGCGGATGACCACGATGGCCCCGACCTCCTCGATCCGTGAGCCGAGGCGTTCGAGCCCCTCGTCGACGAGGGCGAAGAACGACTCGGCGTAACCCTGGTCGCGGTCGTGGAAGACCTCCGCCCTGCGGCCGTCCTCGGCGAGCAGGGTCACCGATCCACCCAGACGCTGCGACGAGTCCAATGCCAGGATCAGCTTCACCTTCTGTGCACCTCGATCGAGCCGGAGGAAATCATCCCGCCACTCCCACCCGTCTCCACTTCGCGGCCAGGGTCTCCTCGACCGCATGGTCCGAGTGCGCGAGTGCGAACACCCGGGGCACCTCGTCCGCCGGCGCCGCCCATTCACCCCGGTCGAGGCGGATCTGCACCACCCAGCACGGGCGCAGGATCCCGGTCACCGGCCGCGCCCACTCGACCACCACCAGGGCTCCCATCTCCCGCGCCTCCATCAGCGACAGGACCAGCCCCTCATCCAATCCCCCGTCCATGCGGTAGAGATCGGCGTGGACCACTTCCGTGAACGGCCCCGCCGGCGGCGGGTAGCGGTTCTCGAGGGTGAAGGTCGGCGAGCTCACCGCCATCTCGTCCCCACCCAGGGCCTTCACCAGGGCCGCCACGAAGGTGGTCTTGCCCGCACCGAGGTCACCGTCCAGACACACCGCCTCGTCCTGCTCCAGTTGCGCCGCGAGCAAGGCCCCCAGGGCCGCGGTGTCCTCCAACGAGCGGCTGACGGCTTCGACGACGCGGTCCATGGTCACTCGTCCACCGTCAGGGTACAGCAGGGAATGATCATCTCCTCCATGGAGATGCCGCCGTGCTGGAATGAGCCGCGGTATTGACGCTCGTACTCGTGGAAGTTCGTCGGATACACGAAGTAGTGGTATTCCTTGGCACAGATGTAGTTCTGGATGGGGCTGTCCTGGGGCAGGCCGTATTCCTCCGGGTTCTTCATGATCAGGGCGGCGTGCTCGTCGACCACCAGGTTGTCCCCGTACTTGTAGCGCACGTTCGTCGACGCTTCCCGCTTCGCCTTGACCTTCGCGGCCTTGCGCACCTGCACCGAACCGTGGTCGGTGGTGATGACCACCACATTGCCCTTCTTCTCCGACAGCGAACGCAGCAACTCGTACAGCGCCGAGTGTTGGAACCACGAACGCATGACGCTGCGGAAGGCCACCTCGTCCGGAGCCAGTTCCATCAACAGCTCATTGGTGGAACGGCCGTGGGCGAGGATGTCCAGGAAGTTGATGACCCCGACCACCAGCGGGACGTCCCCCAGACTGGGGATCTGTTTGGCCATCAACTCGGTCTCTTCGATGTTGAAGGTCTTGAAGTACTTGTAGGCGATCTTGCCCAGGCCGATGCGCTTCAACTGATCCCCCAACAGTTGCGCTTCGAAGGCGTTCTTGCTGCGCTCCTCCTGGGCCGACCCCCGCCACCACTGGGGATGGCGTCGGGCGATCTCCAAAGGCATCATTCCCGAGAAGATGGCGTTGCGCGCGAAGGGCGTGGCCGTGGGCAGGATGCTGTAGTAGAGATCCTCCTGCACCCGGTACATGGGCTCGAGGAAGCCCACGAGCTGGCGCCACTGATCGAGGCGCATGCAATCGATCACGAAGAAGAAGACCTTCTTGCCCGCACGAAGGTGAGGCGCCACCCAGCGTTCCAGGACATCGGTGCTCATGGGAGGCCGGCCTTCCCCCTGCATCCAACGACGGTAGTTCTTCTCCACGAAACGCCCGAAGTTGGCGTTGGCGTCACGCACCTGTTCGCGGTGACTCTGCACCAGCGAGGTGTCCGACAGACCGCTGAGCTTGATCTCCCAGTCCACCATCCGCTCATGGATGCTGCTCCACTCCTCCGGTGTCGAGGCCTCCATGCGCTCCTGGCTGAGAGCTTGGAAGACCTTCAGGTAGTCCTGGCTCAACTGGCGTTCGAGGATGGCCGTCTCGTCCAGGGTCTTCTTCAGGGAGAGCAGGATCTGGTTGGGATTCACCGGTTTGACCAGGAAGTCGTTGATGCGCCGACCCAGGGCGCGATCCATCAGCTCCTCTTCCTCGCTCTTGGTGATCATGATCACGGGCACGGTGCCGTCGATCTCGCGGATTCCCTGAAGGGTCTCCATCCCGTTGCGCCCGGGCATCATCTCGTCCAGGAGGATGGCGTCGAAACGCCGATTCCTCAGTTGCTCGAGCGCGTCGTCACCGTTGCTGACCCCGATGACCTCGTAGCCCTTCGACTCCAGGAAGAGGATCTGGCTGCGAAGTTCGGAGATCTGGTCGTCGACCCAGAGGATGGTCCTGGAATTCATGTCTTCTCCTGCCATGCACCGATGTTCACATACCCTATTCAGCGTGTCTTCAGCCGCACCCGCAAGGTGGAGCCCCGGCCGGGCTCGCTCCAGGCCACATCGACCTTCCCTCCGTGATACTCGTCGATGATCCGCCGCACGAGCACCAGCCCCAGACCCCAACCGCCTTCCCGCGTGCTGAAGCCCGGCGAGAAGATCCGGCGCTGCACCGCCGCGCTCATTCCCTTGCCGTTGTCGGTCACGGTGATCACCACCGACAGGGTCCTGGGATCGTAACGGCAAGCCACCTTCACCAGGCCCGGGTCCTTGTCGATGGCGTCCAGGGCGTTCTTGATGAGGTTCTCCAGGGCCCATTCCAGCAGGTCGGGATTGATCGGAGCCAGCGGCGTCTCCTCCACCTCGGTGACGATGGTCACGTGCTTCTTCAAGTGGGGAAGGCGGCGGTCGAAGTAGGCGCAGGCGCTCTCGACCAGTTCATCGACCCGCGCCGAGACGAGCTTCGGGCGGCTTCCGATCTGGGAGAAACGGGCGGAGACCTTGGCCAGACGCTGATGATCCCTCTGGAGTTCGGCCAGCACCTGCTGGCGATCGATCCCGACCCCCTCGAGAGTGGACGAGGGCGGAGCTTCCGGGGGCTTCCTTCCTTCGTCCTCGGCCAGCAGGGCGAGCCATCCGCTCATGCTGGTCAGCGGCGTGCCCATCTGGTGCGCGGTCTCCTTGGCCATGCCCACCCACAGGCTGCGCTCCTCACTGCGTTTGAGGTTGCGGAAGGCGAACAGCGCGACGCCCATGAAGGCCACGATCAATGCGGCCTCGAGCAGGGGCATGACCGTCAGGCGGCGGGAGAGTTCGCTCTCGCCGTAGTGCAGGTAGAAGAGGACCGGTCCTCCGTCGGGGGCGCGCACCGGCAGCGGAGAACGGCGGGCGTCGAAGATCTTCACCTTCGCCATCAACTCCGCCAGCACGGGATCGTGGGGGGCCAGAGGATCGTCCCTCTCGAAGATGCTCGGATCCGACGGCAGCGGAATGCCCACCTGGTTGGCGTTCCAGAACACCGGCCGGCCCGAGGCGTCGGTGAGGATCACCGGAACGGCGAGCGCGTCGAGCGCTTCCTTCAGTTGCTGCAATTGCGAGGGATTCTCCGAGAGCAGACGCTCGGCCGCCAGATCGGCCAGCAGACGGGTGGTCAGTCGCGATTGCCGCTCGACATCGGCGTTGAGTCCCAGGGAGAAGACCACGATGCCGACGACGATGAGAGCCAGGCCGACGAGGATGTAGCTCTTCAGCAGAGCCCGCACGGTGGGTCCCCGCAACACGCCCCGGGGCGTCATCGCCGGCCTCCCCTCAAGAGTGGATGTACTCGCGGCCGCCCATGTAGGGACGCAGCACCTCGGGAATGCGCACCTTGCCCGTGCCGGTCAGGTGGTTCTCCAGGATGGCCACCAGCACCCGCGGCAGAGCCAGCCCGCTTCCGTTGAGGGTGTGCGGATGGATGGGCTTGCTTCCCTTCTCCGCCCGCCAGCGGATGTTCGCGCGGCGGGCCTGGAAGTCGCGGAAATTGCTGCACGAGCTCACCTCGAGCCAGGCGTCCACCCCTGGACTGTAGACCTCCAGGTCGTAGCACTTGGCAGCGGCGAAGGACAGGTCGCCCGAGGCCAGCTTCACCACGCGGTAGGGCAACTCGAGTCCCTCCAACAGTACGGCGGCGTCGTTCACCAGTTCCTCGAGTTCCTTCTCACTGTCCTGCGGACGGGCGAAGCGCACCATCTCGACCTTGTGGAACTGGTGCACCCGCAGCATCCCACGGGTGTCCTTGCCCGCGCTGCCCGCTTCCCTCCGGAAACACGGGCTGAAGGAAACGTAACGGCGGGGAATCTCGTCCGGCCCGAGAATGGTCTCCCGGTGCAGGTTCGTCACCGACACCTCGGCGGTGGGAATGAGCCACAGTCCGTCGGTGGTGGTGCGGTACATGTCGTCGGCGAGCTTGGGAAGCTGACCGGTTCCCTGCACCGCCTCGCTGCGGACCAGGTAGGGGGCGTTGACCTCGACGTAGCCCTGCCCTTCGACATGCACATCGAGGAACCAGTTGATGAGCGCCCGCTCCAGGCGCGCGCCGTCCCCCTTGAGGACGGTGAAGCCGCTTCCACTCATCCGGGAAGCCGCTTCGAGATCGAGCAGGCCCAGGGACTCGCCGATCTCCCAGTGCGGCCGGGCGTACTCCAGATGGCGCGGCTCGCCCCAGCTCCGCACGATCTCGTTCTCCTCCTCGCCGCCGCGCGGCACGTCCGGGTCGGGAAGGTTGGGGATGCGCAACTGCTCCTGGAGGAGCTCGGCCTCCAACTCCGCCAGGCGTTCGTCGCCCTCCTTGATCTGCGAGGAGACCTCCCGCATCGCCGCGATCGCCTCCTGGGCGTCCTCGCCGCGCTTCTTCGCCTCACCGATGGCCGCCGAGGCCTGGTTCCGCCGGGCCTTGAGCGTCTCGATCTCCCCCAACAGCTCCCGGCGACGGCGATCGAGCTCGACGAAGCGGTCCAGGTCGGCCGATTCCCGTTTGGCGGCGATGGCCTCCCCCACGAGCTCGAGATTTTCCCGGATGAATCGACGATCGAGCACGGCCTCTCCTCGTGTTGGTTGCACCGGCGGCAGCGGTAGGGTATCAACACGCCGACGGGACTTCCCCGCCGCCCAAGCTAGCCGAGGGTGGTCCACCCAAGCAAGAGGTCATCTCAGCCATGACGAGTTCCCCTCCCCTCTTCCGGCGGGACGACGTCCGCGATCGTCTGGCCCTGGCCCTGGACTTCCCGTCGGCCGACGAGGCCCTGCGGATGGTCGAGGAACTGCACGACGAGCTGCGGTGGGTGAAGGTGGGCATGCAGTTGTTCACCGCCGAGGGTCCGTCCCTCGTCCAGCGTCTGCGCAGGGACGGTCTGAAGGTCTTCCTCGACCTGAAGTTCCACGACATCCCGGCCACCATGGCCGGCGCCGTCGCCAGCGCAGCGGCCATGGGCGCCAGCCTGTGCACGGTCCACGCGGCGGCGGGCCGGGGAGTCGCCGCGGCGGCCGAGGCCGGAGCCCGCCACAATCCGCCGGTGGGCGTGCTGGCGGTGACGGTCCTCACCAGCTTCGAGGAGGGCGAGTTGCAGCGGCTGCTGGGAGGAAGGGAGAAACTGCGGGCGGAGGGCACACTGGGACGATGGTGGGCCCAGAAACCCCACTCGACGGCCCATCTGGTGCAACGCCTGGCCCGGGCCGCCATCCGCGAAGGCGCCACCGGCCTGGTCTCCTCTCCCCAGGAGGTGCGGGCGCTGCGGCGGAAGCTGGGCGGCGATCCGCTCCTGGTCACCCCGGGCATCCGGCCCGGCGGCAGCGATTCGCAGGACCAGAGACGGGTGGCCACCCCGGCCTCGGCCCTGCAAGCGGGCGCCGACCTGCTGGTGATCGGCCGGCCGCTCACCCGGGCCGCCGCTCCGGTGGCCGCCCTGCGGGCGATCCTCGAGGAGATGGCGCACGCTTGACCGTCCGGACGCCCTGCGCCGAACGAGACCGCGCGGGGGACGGTGGACGGAAGGGTCGGGCCGGTGTAGGGTGAAAACCCGTTACACGACCGGCGATCCGCTCATCAGGAGAATAGCATGGCTTCTCGTGGGCTCCCCCCCGATGAACACCTTCGACCGGAAGATGTGGCCGACCGGCTCACCGAGCTCGGTGCCCTTCTCACGGGCCACTTCCAACTGAGCAGCGGCCTGCACAGCAACCGCTATTTCCAGTGCGCCCAGGTCCTGCAGTACCCCGAGCTGGCCCGTGAACTGGGACGACTGCTGGCGGAGCGCTGCAACGAACTCGAATACGACCTGGTGCTCTCACCGGCGGTCGGCGGCATCCTCATCGGCCATGAGGTGGCGCGGGCCCTGGGGCGGCGCCACCTCTTCTGCGAGCGCAAGGACGGCCATCTCCAACTGCGGCGGGGCTTCTCCGTGCGCAAGAGCGAGTCGGTGTTGCTGGTGGACGACGTGCTCACCCGAGGGACCTCCTTCCGTGAGATGCAGGCCCTCGTGGAGGCGTCCGAGGCCACGGTGCATGGCATCGCGGTCATCGTCGACCGACGGGAGGCAGGCGTCGATCTGCCCGTGCCGGTCCACGCTCTCGTGACCGAAGAGGTCCAGACCTGGGATCCCTCGCAGTGTCCCCTGTGCGCCCAGGGCATCCCGCTGGATTCCCCGGGTTCCCGCCATGGGGCCTGAGCGGGCACGGCGTCTCTCGCTCGTTCTCTTCGTGCTGGCCGGTGCCGCCGCCGCCCTGGCGGCGAGCTGGGCTGTGAGCGTCGACCCTCCCCCGAATCTGGACCGCTACGACTACGTGGGACGGGCCTGGCATGCCACCCAGGGTGAAGGCCTGCGGCCCTTGATCGTCTACCCGCTGCGCATGGTGTTCCCCGGAGCGGGAAGCTTCCCTCCCGACAACCTGACGCGTCCCCCCCTGTGGCCCCTCGCGTTGAGCCCGGTGGTGGCCGCGGGGGCGGGTTCAAGGGCCGGGGTCTGGCTGGCCGCCGCGCTCCTGGCCGCCCTCCTCTACTGGATGCGGACGGTGGGCGATCAGGCCTTCGGCGGAGGAGCGGGAGGGCTGGCCGCCCTCGCTCTGGCTGCTTCCTTCACCACCTGGAGGGTTCTGCTCGGCGGCGGGCCGGAGATCGCCCTGGCCCTGTTGACCCTGATCGTCTGGAGCTGGAGGCCGCGCGGCGGCGGAGCACTGGCCCATCTGGCCTGTGGAACGCTCTACGGACTGCTTCCCCTGCTGCATCCGACCGGGTGGCTGCTGGCCGCCGCCGCCCTTGCCGCCCGCGGGGATCGCTACGATCGCCGCCATCTGGGCTGGCTGGTCCTGGGTGCGGCCGCGGCCGTCGTGCCCTGGCACCTGCGCCTGTGGCTGTTGAGTGGGCATCCTCTGGGACTGTTGCAGTCCTACGCCGAACTCGCCCGCAATCTCGACGATCCCGGCGGCCTGGGGCCCTACCGCGGACTGACCCCACAGCCCACCTGGCAGGTGATGGCGAGCCGGAGCGGCGAGGTCGTCGCCCTGGGACTGCACCGCGTGAAGATGCACCTGCTGCACCTGAACACCTGGATCGCCTGGCCGGTGGCGGCGTTGGCCGTGTACGGCGCGGCGGGAGAATGGCGACTGGCCCTGCGCGACGCCCTGGTGATCGCCGCGGTGGCGATCGTGCTGGCTCCCTTCAGCGCCGAGTTTCGCCCCCTCTTTCCCCTTCTGCCGGTGGTCTGCCTCTGGGCGGGAGCCGGCCTGGCCCGGCTCGGCGGCCGGCTCAGTTCCCCTGCTGCGCTCGCGGCCCTTGCCGCGGCGGCAGTGGCGGCCGGATGGTTCCTCCCTCCCGGCCTGGCCTCTTCCCCTCTGCACGACCTCGACGCCTGGCCTCCGGCCTACCGGAAGGCGCCGGCACCGGTGGTCCAGAAACTGCGCCGCGCCGGCGACCCCCTGGCCGCGGTCTTCACCGAAAGCGCCCATCTGGCGTGGGAGAGTCGGCGCGAGGTGGTGTTCCTCCCCCGAAGTCCGCAGATCCTCGAGCGACTGCGCCGCATGGCCCCCCTTCGGCGCGCCACCATCCTGGCCCTGGGACAGGGACGTCACAGCAAGTGGGTGGATGGCGCGGACTGGGACCGCCTGCTCGCCCGCTGCACGGTGATCGAGGAACACCCGGAGGGACCCGTCCTCCTGCGCCTGCCTCCGCTGGACGAGGTGCAGAGCCCGGCGACGCCCGAGGAGCCGAGGGCTCCAGAGTCCCCTCCCGAGCGGGCCACACCTCCGACGACCCGCCGTGCCGAAGCGGAGAGCCTGGACGTGGCCACCGACGCCCCGGACCCATCCTCGCTGGACAGTCTGGGCGTGGCCGCCGAAGCGCCGGACCCGTCCTTGGCTCTCGTCGATCCCCGGCACCGACTCGCGGCCGGCTACCTTCCCTCCGACCTGGTGGAGATCCCCGTGCCTCCGGCCTCACGCAAGGGTCTGCTCCTGCGCGCGCCGGCACAGCAGGCGCTGATGGACATGTGTGCGGCAGCCCGCCGGGAGGGCATCGAGCTGCGGGTGGTCAGCGCCTTCCGTTCGTGGCAACGGCAGCAGGTCCTCTACCGGAGTGCACAGGCCCGCCACGGTGAGCATCAACGATGGGTGGCGCCGCCGGGCGCCAGCGAACACCAACTGGGAACCACCGTCGACTTCGCCGACGCCGAGCTGCGCCAGGTGCTCGAACCCGGCTTCGCCGCCACCGAGGAGGGCCGCTGGCTGGCCGCGCACGCACAGCGATGGGGCTTTCGCCTGAGCTATCCCCCCGATCCCGAGGACCGCGGCTTGTACCATCCCGAACCCTGGCACTACCGCTGGTGGCCCCCTGCGATGGCCGGCGCGAACTCTCCGGACAGCTCGGCCGGGGACCTCCCCTCCCCTTCCACCAGAGGAAAGAGGGAAGGTCAACCGGACCGGGAGGAGGGATCACGATGACCGACCTGGTCCTGCATCTGGTGGCGGGTCTCTCACGCAGGCTGCTGGAGGGAGGCGCCATGCCCGGCCTGCAGCAGCGGGCCCGCCGAAGCGCGGGGCTGGTCTGCTCCTTCCCCTGCCTGAGCGAGACCCTGGAGAGAGTCGTCCTCAGAGGCCTGGAATCGATCCCTCCCGGACGTCTCCGCCTGCAAAAGGAAGGAGGAATCGCGCAGGCTGCGCAGAGATGGGGCCTGGACTCTCCGGAGCGGCTGGAGGCGGCCCGTCGCTTCGACGAAAGCCTGTGTCGCGAGATCGACGCGGCCTCCCCTGGGCAGACCCACCTGGTGGTGGGGGGACCGGGCCTGCAGCCGGCCGGCCGGAAGATCGACCTCCCTCCCCTGGCCCATCCCCACGAGATCCACAGTGCGGTCCTGCGCATCGAGGCACCCCCCGAGGCCGTCGGCGCTCTGCGGGAGCGTCTGCTGCGGCTGCGCGGCGTCGAACGCGTCCTCCACGGCGAACTCCTGCAGGCATGGATCGAGGCCGGCGGTCCGTCGGCCCTGCAGCCTCCAGCCCGCCCGGGGACCCTTCTGGCTCTGGCCGGCAAGGGTCACAGTTTCCAGGACGAGCAGGCCTCGATGGGGCACCCCGAGGTCGCCCCCCCCGAGCAGGCGATGCTCATCCTGTTCGGTGAGGGGTCTCCGGATTGGCCAGCCGAGTTGCACGACTACCGCATCGCTCCGAGTATCGCCCACCACCTGGGAGTCGAGCCGGCCGCGGACGGCCCCAAACCCTTCGCCCTTTGAACAAGGCCGCAGGGATTCCCCTCTCGTCCTGGCTGGGCCAGCCCGGTCAGAGCCAGAAGGGCGCGAGCAGGAGGCGAAGCACGAGGAAGGGAAGGGCGATCAGGCTGAGCAGGAGCAGCGGGAACAAGAGAAGCAGCGAGGGGGGAAGCAGCAGCAACGCCAGGGCACCCAGGACCACCCCGACGATGAGTTTCACCAGGATGAGTCCCAATTTGAGCGGCAAGAGAATCAAGCCCACCAGAAGCTTGAGAACGAAGAGCGCAATCATGGCCACCACGCCCACGGCGGCCAGGCCGATGAGAACAGCAAAGAGATCCCACATGGTCCATCCTCCCGCAGAGTCTACTCCTTCTACGGACGGCCGCAGAGGAAGTTGCCCGACTGGACTGGTGGCCCGGCCGGCCCGCGTACCTGACAGAGCGCTGCCATTTCGACAGACAACCTAAATCGTTCTCTTGTAATATGCTATGCTCGCCAATCTGCCAGTGAAGCGGCCGCAGAAGAAGGAAGCCCAGGGCCGGGGCGAGAACTCTCGCCCCGGCCGGGCTCTTTCGCTGCGATTTCTTCTGGTCACGGCCCAGCGCGTCGACTATGCTCAGTGATGCGGGCTGCCTCCCATTGGCCACTCGGTTCGGCTAACCACGTTTCAAATCCGGGACAGCCTTCGAGGCGGCTCGCACGAATTGAAAGGCCCGGGACACAGGTCCCGGGCCTTTCCTTCTGTCCCATGCTGTCGTCCCTTCCCCCGGCGACCTTCACCGCATCCACTCTTCCCTTTCGCCGCTTCACCTTCCCCTCTTCGCCCTTTCTCGCCTTCCCTGCACCGCCGTGGCGGCGCAGGGAAGTCCGTATGGGGCGTCAGGATTGCGGCGGCTCGAAGAGGGAATCGTCCAGGGGAAGATCGAGCTCCAGGAGCGTGTTCTGCACGTCCATCAATGGCTCTCCGCCATGGACGATATGGACCTTCGACGGATAGAGCACGCCGTCGACCTCGTGCCAGTCCGAATAGCTGGACTCCTGCAAGGCCACCATGTCGGTGATCATGTTCGGCTGCATCGATGCGTCCTTCAGCAGCAGGTGCGACTGCGGATCGAAGTAGAACTTCATCCATCTGTCGCCATCGAGACGCACGAGCACCACATCGGCCTGGACCTCTCCGACCGTCTCCGGCGGAAGGGCCTGCACCTGGAAATCGCCGAAGTGGCCGACGAGGTAGTGGCTGTCCTCGAGGATATTCCGCCGGGACTTCTCCGCTTCATCCTCGCCCAGATCCATCACTCCCTTGCCGGGCTGATCGACCCACGCTCCCTTGGGCGAGACCCCGCGCTTCAACACCCCCTGATTCATCGGCAGGGTGATATCGGCACGGCTGCGTTCGGGATAGGCCGTCCACGATTCGATGGACATCTTCAATTCCATGCCCTGTACGAACAAGGTGACATCGTCCTTGCGATGGACGGTCTTGATCTGCGCCAGCTTCTCCCCACCCATCGCCGTCTGGGCCGCGGCCATGATGGCCTGACCCTGCTCGATGGTCTCGGGCGTGGGAGCGGGGAAATCCGGAGCGCTGGGCTCGGGAATGCTGATGTCCAGCTCCTCGACCGGCCCGAACTCGCTGAGATCGCTGTCCCACTCGCTCTTCTTCCCCACCGCCACGATCGCGAACTCTTCGGGGTGGATACGGCGCTGCGCCACGTCCTCCACCGCGGCCTTGTCCACGCTGCGGATCTTGTCCGGATACTGCTCGAGGAAGTCGCTGGGATAGCCGAAGAAATCGTAGCGCTGCAGACGCCTCAGGGTCTGGCTCTTCCGTTCGAAGTTGAACACGTAGGAGTTGAGCATGGCCTCCTTGGCCCGCTTCAGCTCCGCGTCGCTCACCTCCTGGTCGCGCATCCTGTCGATCTCACTGAGCACGGCCCTCAGCGCCTCGCTCACCGTGTCGTTCTTCGTGCCGCAATAGGCCATGAACGCGCCCTCGTGGGCCATGCCGGTTCCGGCCGAACTCCCCACGCTGTAGGCCAGCCCCAGCTTGCTGCGCACCTCGTTGAACAGACGCGAACCGAACGATCCTCCCAGGATGCGGTTCATGACGATCATCGAGTAGTAGTCGGGATCGTCCATCCGCATGCCCAGATGACCCGCGGCGAACCAGGTCTGGGTGACGTCCTCCTTGTCCGCCACCAGGACCCGCCGCGGTTTCGGTTCGGGCGCCTTGGGCAACGGGGGAATCGGATTGGAGACCTTGGGCCAGTCCGCGAAACGCTTCTCCAGGGCAGCCAGCAACGCCTGGCTGTCGAAGTCTCCCCAGACGGCCAGGGTCATGTTCTCCGGGTGATAGAAGTAGCCGTAGAACTCCACCACGTCGTCCCGGCTGATGGCATCGATGGTGTCGTACTCGGGATAGCGCGCGTAGGGGTGGTCCTCGCCCCACACCGCCTTGGGGATCTCCCGCTGCAGGATGCTCATGAGTTCGTCGTTGCGGCGGGCGATCATCGCCCGTTCGGCCGTCTTGGCCACGTCGATCTTGTCCTGCTCGAACGCCGGGTGCCGCAGGATGTCGGCGACGAGTTCGAGGCCCCGATCGAGATCCTGGCTGAGGAAGGAGAACACGACGGTGCCGTCGGTGTCCTCGATCTGGCTCTCGACGTAGGCACCCATGCCCTCGAGGGTCTCATCGAGTTCGTCACTGCTGAGCTTCTCGGTTCCACCGGTCCGCAGCACATCGCCGGTGATGGAGGCCAGACCGACCTTTCCCGCCGGTTCATAGACCGCACCGGTCCGAACCAGGAAGCGGCCTTCCACGAGCGGCCAGTCGTGATCCTCCATGAGGTAGACGACCAGGCCGTTGTCCAGTTCATGCCGTTCGTAGCTGGGAACCTGCACCGTGCCCAGCGGCGGGTAGTGCAGCTTCTCCCAGGGCTTGCTCCGCGCGGATGCGTCGTCCGCAAACAGGGTGAGGAAGAGGGAGATCACGATGGCCACGGCCAGCGCGGCCGCAAGGCCGCGGTTTCTTCTAGCTCGCATCCTTGGCCTCCTTCTTCTCCGTCACGATGGTGCCCACCGTGAGATTCTTCTTGATCAGGTAGTGCTGGGCCAGACGGGTGAGGTCGTCGACGGTGACCGCATCGACCTCCCGGGCGAAGTCCAGACCCTTCTTCCAGTCACCCAGGATGATCTCATCGCCGCACAGCCGCCGGGCCAGACCGGTGTTGGAACGCATACTGCGGATCCAATTGGCCTTCAGCCGGGTCTGGGCCGATTGCAGCTCGGCCGCGGTGATCTGCCCGTCCTGGATGGCCTCGATCTCCTCGAAGATGGTGTTCTCGCATTGCTCCGCGGTGAAGCCCTTGGACGGAACCGCGTAGATCAGGAAGAGCGAGGGATAGAGCTCTCCGGGATAGCCGACGAAGGCCCCCAACTGGACCGCCGACTTGTCCTCCTTGACCAGACGCCGGAACAAGCGGCTGCTGCGCCCGTTCGCCAGCACTTCGGTGAGAACCTTGAAGGCGGTGTCATCGGGATCGCTGGCCGCGGGCTTGTGATAACCCATCACCAGGAGCGGTTGTCCCGGATCCTCCAGCACCACCGTCCTCATCGCGATCTGCTCGGGCTCGACGGTGCGCACCGGTTCGGGAACCGGGGCCTTCTTCCACGAGCCGAAATACTTCTTGGCCAGTTTCTGCACCTGGGCGGGATCGACGTCGCCGACCAGACAGAACACCACGTTCCCGGGCACATAGTACTTGTCACGGAACGCCCGGGCGTCCCCACGGGTGAATGCCTCCAGATCACTCATATGACCGATGGTCGGCTGCCCGTAGGGATGGGCCTTGTAGGCGGTGGCCACGAACTCCTCCAGCAGACGGCCGAAGGGCGAGGAGTCGACCCGCATGCGGCGCTCCTCCTCCACCACATCGCGTTCCTTGTAGAACTCGCGGAAGACCGGGTGCATGAAACGCTGCGATTCCAGATAGGCCCATAGCTCGAGCTTGTTGCTGGGAAGTTTGTAGAAGTAGGTCGTCACATCGCTCTCGGTCGAGGCGTTCAGACCGGTACCCCCCGCCTCTTCGACGATGTTGCCGAACTCGTTGGTGACGACGAATTCATCGGCGGCATCCTCGGCCGCCTTCATCGCATCCATGGCCTCCTGGATCTCAGCCTCATCGGCGCCGCTGAGTTTCAGTTGCCACCATCGGGCCTGGGCCTCGTCCACCGCATCGAGCGCCTTCTTCTCCTTGGAGTAGTCCTTGGTCCCGATCTGCGTCGAGCCCTTGAATGCCATGTGTTCGAACATGTGCGCCAGGCCGGTGATTCCGGGTACTTCGTTCACCGAACCCACCTTGCACATGGAGACGTAGCTGAACACCGGTGCCTCGTGGCGTTCCACCACGATGAAACGTAGACCGTTGTCCAACGTGAAAGTGGTGATGCTCTTTTCCAGTCTCGCGATGTCCTGGGCGCTCGCGACGGCGACGCTCTGAACAAGGATCGCCAGCAGGAAAAGACACGTCAGAACTGCTCTGCGCATCTGCCCTCCTCCGAGTATGAGAGGCTGTCGAGGAATGGAGAAAACAAGGGACGAAGCCACCGGGGGTCTCGCCGCAGGAAGTGAACATTACCAGCACTCGATGCCATCGGTCAAAGTCTCCCTTCATCAGTGCTCGCTTCGCGGCTTCCGCTGCGAGCGGTGGGACACATAGGGGGATACCGGATCGTGGAAGCGTAGAAGCAGCTCCCGACCCCTCCGGATGCCGATCCTCGGCGTGCGGACGATCGATCCGGGGCGCTCATGGGGCCAGATCCCCAGTGGCCCCTCGACCAGGTCCAGACCATTGTGCCGCAGATCGATTCCCATGGCCTGGCACAGCTTGGCCGGACCATTGGTCAACTCACGTCCACCACGCCCGCGGCGCCGTTCCATGAGGGCCTCCCCCACCAGGGGCTCGGCCGCTCTCAACAGGACCGCCCCCGCCTGCCCCTCCTTTCCCGACACCACGTTCATGCAGTAGTGCATGCCGTAGGTGAAGTACACGTAGAGACGGCCGCCGGTTGCAAACATCTGGGAATTGCGGGCCGTCCGTCCCCGCCAGGCGTGACTGGCCGGATCCTCCCCCTCGCCCAGGTAGGCCTCCACCTCCACCAGACGCACCGCCAGGACCCGATCACCCTTCTTCCACACCAGGGCGCAGCCCAGCAGGTCCATCGCGAGAGTGATGGGGTCACGGGTGAAGAAACGGCGCCGCAAGCGGCGGGAGGCGGGGAAACGCAGACTCATCGATGGAACCCGCCGAGATGCAGGGAACGGAGGACATGCAGCGAACGGAGACGCAGACCGTTCATCCGAGCAGGTACTCCTTGCGCGAGAACACCCAGCCGCCGGCGAGGGTGAAGATCGACAGAGCGGCCAGCAGGATCGCCAGCGATCCCCACCAGGGCATCGCATAATCCACCGACAGGAACTGGAGCACGAAACGGTTGAGCGAAGCGGCGACATCCTGCTGGTGGAGAATCAGATTGCGCAGGTGCCACTCGAGGGTCCACATCTGCAGACGGGCCGGGATCACCGAGACGCTGGTCTCCCAGGCGAAGATGTAGAGCACACCCCATACCAGCGGCTTCTTGAAAGCCGTTCCCATCAGAGCGAAGACGGCGGTGTAACAGAACACCGCCAACAGGACGACCAGGAAGTAGTTGGTGTAGACCTCGATGAACTCCAGATCGATCGCCGCCGTGTTGCCCACGATCATCAACAGGAAACACACCGCCAGCGAGGCAGCCAGCAGCAGACCGGCCACGGTCTGTACCGCCAACAGGCGGCCGACGAAGATCGCCATCTTCGACAGTGGGCGCGTGAAGAGGTAGACCAGCGTGTGCCCCTCGATCTCGTCATGGACGGCGGGAACCCCGTAGAACAGGCTCACCAGATAGACCAGCGCCTTCAGGTAGATCATCCCCCCCAGATTGGCGAAGAAACGGGTGGCGTCGAGATGGTCCATCCCGTAGATCCGCCATACCACGGTCAACAACAGGGGGAGCAGAAGGGCCAGACCGAGGAAGACCAGGCGCTTGCGCCGGACGAGTTCGAGCACGGCGGCTCCGTACACCAGGCCCACGGTCTGGACCACGGGAAGGACGCGATCGGGAGCATCGGGACGGCTCCCGCCGACGACGGTCCCTTGGGCCGGATCCACTGCGCTCATCTTCCGTCCTCCACCAGGTATTCGAAGAGGCTCTTGAGGTCGTCGTCCAGTGTGGTCCACGAGTGGATGCCCAGTGAGGCGTCCAGGGCGAGATGGGGAAGCCGGCGGAAGACTTCTCGTGGCAGATCGGACTCGACGAGCAGGATCTTCTCCGATTCCACCCTCACCCCCTGTACCTCCTCCATCTCGATGAAACGCGGGGCCAGCGCCCGCGGCTGGTCACAGCGGATCTCGATGCGGTGGGGATGGCGTTCGACGGCGTCGCGGATCTCACCGATGTCGCCCTCGGCCAGGATCCTTCCCCGGTGCATGAGCAGGATCCTGGAGGTCATGGCCTCGACCTCGTGGAGGATGTGGCTGCTCACCAGGACCGTCTTCCCCTCCTCCCCGAGACGGACCACCAGTTCCATGGCCTCACGCCGGCTCACCGGGTCCATGCCGTTGAAGGGTTCGTCGAGGAAGAAGACCTCCGGGTCATGCGCGAGCGCCTGGGCGAGCTTGATCTTCTGGCGCATCCCCTTCGAATAGCCCCGCACCGTGCGGTCGGCGTCGTCACTCAGGTGCGTCCGCTCCAAAGCGGCATCGGCCCGACGGCGGGCCTCGGCCCGGCTGAAGCCCTGCAGGCGGGTGAGGTACACGAGCATCTCCCGGCCGGTCATCGACTCGTACAGGGCGTCGGCCTCGGCCACGAAGCCGATGCGGCGGAAGAGACCCCGATGCCGGAAGAGATCGTGTCCGAGGACGCGGACCACTCCCTTGGACGGAGTCAGTTGCCCCGCCATGACCTTGAACAGGGTGCTCTTGCCTGCCCCGTTGAGACCGAGCAGTCCGGTGACCCCCGGGGTGATGGACACCGTCACATCGTTGACGCCGATGACCTGGCCGTACCAGCGGCTCAGCTCCTCGGTGGCCAGGGTCACCCTCGACGATGGCGACGGGCCGTTCACAGGGCCACCTCCACCGGGCGGATCCTGCGGCGCAGGATCAGATAGCATCCCACCACGACGGCGGCCACGATCACAAGGCTCCACAGGGGGGAGTAGTCCAGCGGACCATCGACGCCGAAGAACCAGGCACCCACCTGTTTGACGTTGCGGTCCAGATCGAGGGCGCCCCAGTACGGCCAGTGGGTGAGCGAGGCCACCAGGGTGGTCACCCCGCGGATGACCAGCAGGCCATACAGCAGCACCCAGCTGACGGCGATGATGGCGCTGCGGCGGGCCAGCGAGGACAGGGCGAGGATCAACAGACCGGCCGCCAGGGACCACACCGCGCAGTACACGGTGAGGGAGAGCGGAGCCATCCAGACCGAGGCGAGATAGCCCGGCTGGGTGCTGACGATCACCGCGAAGAGCCAGAGCACGAGCACCGGCAGCCAGCTCACCAGGAACACGAAGGCCGCCACGATGCCCAGTTTGCCCAGGATGTAGTCGTTGCGGGTGAGAGGCCGGGAGAAGTAGATCTGCAGCGCCTGGTAGCGCCGGTCGCGGGAGATGAGTTCGGTCCCCGACAGGAGCACGAAGAGCAGCACGAAGGGTCCCTGGTGGTTGACCGCCTGGTAGAAGTAGAGCATGCCGCCCTTGAGGAGGCCGGACGAGCGCAACAGCCCGCCCGCCCGCAGGTCACCGTAGAGGATGACCCCCTGGACCAGGACCGCCGCCCAGGCCAGCATCAGCAACAACAGGGTACGGCGCCGACGCAACTCGGCCGGGAAGTTCCGCCGCACGATGGGCCACCACCGCAGCGGCCGGCGGCGCAGGCTCCCCTCCCAGCGGGCATAACCCTGGTCGTAGATGGGCATCAGTCCACCACCTCGAAGAAGGTGTCCTCCACCGACCGACCCGCCGGAACCAGGTGTCGCACCTGGACCCGTCCTTCCAGCTTCGTCAAGGCCTCGAGGATGGGCCGAGGCCCCCGCGCATCCTCGCGCAGGCGGACCCGGATTCCCCCCTTGATCGCCGTCCAGTGATGCCCTTCCGACTCCAGCATCCCTCCGAGCGCCTCGAAATCCCCCCGGCCCTTCACGTCGAAGACCAGGTGCGGGTGCAGGGAATCGGCGAGCACCGGCCGCTGCGCCTTCAGGCGGCCCTCCTGGAGGATGAGAACGCTGCTGCAGGTCTCCTCCACGTCGGCCAGCAGATGCGTGCTGAGGATGACCGAGATCCCATGGACACCGGCCAGCTCCCGGATCAGCGCCAGCATGGCCTCCCGCCCCGGTGGATCCATGCCGCTGGTGGGCTCGTCCAGCAAGAGGAGATCGGGATCATGGACCAGGGCCTGGGCCAGCTTGAGCCGTTGCTTCATGCCCTGACTGTACGAGCCGAGATCACGGTACCGGGCCTCTCCCAATCCCACGTAGTAGAGCACCTGATGGGCCCGTTGCATGGCATCGCGGGGATCCATGCCGCTGAGCTCGCCGGCGTAGGAGGTCAACTCGACCGCATTCATTCCCGGCACGAGACACTCGCTCTCGGGAACCAGGCCGATCCTCGAGCGGATCCTCAGCGGTTCGAGTGCGGGATCGTGGCCCAGGACCCGGGCGTGACCGGGTTCCACCGGCAAGAGGCCCAGGAGGGTCCTCAGGAGGGTGGTCTTCCCGCTGCCGTTGGGACCCAGCAGGCCCACCGCCCCCGGGGAGAGCGTGAAGTCGAGCCCGTGCAGGACCGGACGAGGGCCGTAGGACTGGTGCAGGTCCTGAGCCTGGACGATGTAGGTCTCGGTGGACACGAAATGCTCTACGCCTTGAAAGGACAGGAGGTTGCAGGGATTTCAGGGAAATCCGGCCGAATCCCACCCGGGCATCCTAGCGCGCCCGAGCGGACCTGTCACCTGCGGGCTCCCGCCCCGAGCCTCCTTCAGGCCTCTACGGGCGGAAAAGCCCCCCGTAGGCCCCTCCAACGCGCTCGTACTTCCCTGAATGGCCAAAAACCAGTCACCTACTTGTCGTTCCAGCCGTTTGGTGATAAAATGAGCCCATTCCTGGCACGAGTCTCGTTCGCCTCCGGGGCAGGACGGACGGGTGGAACTACCGAGCAGCGCCGGCATTGCCGTGCTCTCGGAGAAGTGTACTTCCCAGAGAGGATCCCTCATGCATCTGCGCATCCGCACCATCGGCGCTCTCATCGCCCTCGTGGCCCTGGGTCTCGTCATGGCCCCCCCCGCTCACGCCGTCTTCGATGTGAGCTGGGGAACGTCCTGGGACGGTGTCCCCCTGCAGGACGTCATCGACGACTATCTCTCGACGGAGTTCCCCACGACCTACTCCCCCGGCGACATCGACGTCCTCACCATGTACGAGGGCTATCTTCCCGGCGACGCCGACCTCGATCCGGTGCCCTACTGGGAGGACTCGGACTTCAGTGGAATGATCGTCGAGGAACTCGCCGGCTATCAGGACAACAACACCATGGGTTGGTACGAGATCGGTTTCCCCGAGATCGACGGCTTCAACGACGGCGTGATCTTCGAGGGAAGCGACGGGGTGGGGACCACCAAGGTCATCACCTTCGACACCCCCATCCGCTTCGGCTTCTGGCTCGATCCCAACGGTGAGCTGGACAGCCGTGGAGCGCCCCAACCCGAACGTTTCTACACCGACCGTAGTCTCAACGACATCGGCCCGGACGGCAGCGGCGCCATCCATCCCCCGGAGAACGGCGATCCGCAGTGCCTCATCTACAACGTCTCCTATCTCTTCGGGCAGCCGGCCTACATCCTGGCCTGGGAGGACATCGATTCGGGCCTGGAGATCACCGCCACCGCCGGACCCAACTCGACCGACAACGACTTCAACGACCTCGTGGTTCTCATCCGCGCCGCATCGCCGGTGCCCACCGAGTCCGACTCGTGGGGACAGGTGAAAGCGCTCTTCGGCACCCGCTGAACGGCGAGCGACCCATGACTCGACAATGAAGAAGGGGAGACCAGCCGGTCTCCCCTTCTTCACATCCGTCTGCCGCATCCGCCTGCCAGGTGCCGGCTTCGACCTGCCCTTCCACCACACTCCCGGACCGGCTGCCCTGCCGAAGCCCTCCCGTCCCGGCCGGGTCGATCAGTGGGCCTGGACGGCGGCTTCCTTCTCCGCCTCGGTCCCGGCCTCTTCCGCCTCGGCCAGCTTGTGGGCGTTGTACTCATCGGCCACGTGGAACAGACCGAGGCGGTTGTCCGCCTGACGCAACAGATCGACCGCCTCCCAGAGTTGGCCGTCGTCCTGGATGGAGATCCGGTAGGCGGCCATCGGACCATGGTAGTGCCGTTCGATCTCCCGGCGGATCCCGTCCTTCACGTACTGGAGATTCTCGTCCATGAGTTCGCGGGTCCACTTGAGATCGAACTCGGCGAGGTACTTCTCGAGATTCTCCCGCTCGGAGGCCTTCTCGAAGAAGTCATCGAGCATGGCAGGGGTCACCTGGAAGTCCGCGGGCAGCTTGTCGTGGGTGATGCTGTACTCGGTGGCGAAGGCGAAGAAGATGCCGTCCCGCTCCAGACACAGCTCCGGATCGCTCAGCAGCGTGGGCTCGATCTCCACGTCCGGGGTGATGCCGCCCCCGCCGTAGACCTTGCGGCCCATGTCGGTGAAGAAGACCTCGGTCGGCTCGTCGGCGTCCGTCTGCTCCTCCCCCGCGTCCGAGGCCTTCGGAGCGGACGACCCGTCGTCCTCATCCCCGTCCTGCTTGCCCTCGTCCTTCTCCTGCGTGGCGTCGAGGTCATCCTTTCCCTCGGAAGCCTTCTCGCCACCCTTCTCCACCAACTCGCCCTCCCGCGTGCGCTCACGGTGGATGGAGCGTCCACTGGGGGTGTAGTAACGGGCGGTGGTGAGCTTCAGCGCGCGGTCCGGCGGCAGATCGAAGACCGTCTGCACCGAACCCTTCCCGAAGGTGGTCTGGCCGGCGATGAGCCCCACGTCGTGGTCCTGGATCGCACCGGAGAGGATCTCACTGGCGCTGGCCGAGCTGCCGTTCACCAGGACCAGCAGAGGGGTGTCGTCCCAGTCGGCCTCGCTCTGGCCGGTGGCGTAGTAGCTGAGGTTGTTCCGCATGTAGCGGCCCTTGGTGTAGACGATGAGCTGGCCTTCCTTCAGGAAGAGTTCACTGACGTCCTTGGCCGAACTCAACAGTCCGCCGGGGTTGTAGCGCAGGTCGATGAGCAGGCGCTTCATCCCCTGCACCTTCAGCGAGTCGATGGCCGTCTTGAGCTCGGTGGCGGTGGTGCGGGCGAAGTTGGTGATGCGCACGTAGCCCACCTTCGCGTCCTCGTCGATCATGAACGCATAGGGCACGCTCTCGAGCTTGATGATGTCGCGGGTGATGGTGTAGTGGCGGATGGCATCCTCGCCGGGGCGGCGGATCCCGATGGTGACCTGGGTCCCCTTGGGGCCACGCAGCTTCTTCACCGCATCGGTGGTCTTCCAGCCCTCGGTGCTCTCCCCCTCGATCTCGACGATCTGGTCGCCGCCCTGGATACCCATGAGATAGGCGGGGGTGCCTTCGATGGGCGACACCACGGTGATCCATCCGTCCCGCACGGTGATCTGGATGCCCAGACCGCCGAACTCGCCCTGGGTACTGGTCATCAGGTCTTCGTAGCTCTGCGGGGTCAACAGCTGGCTGTGCGGATCGAGCTGGTCGAGCATCCCCTCGATCGCCGAGTCGATCAGCTCCTGCGGATCGAGTTCGTCGACGTAGTTGCGGGTGATGCGCTCGTAGACCCGGCCGAAGAGCTCGAGACTGTCGTAGTACTCCTGACTGCGGGTCCCCTTCTTGTCGGGACGCTCATCGCGACCCGCGGTCGCACCGAGAACGAATCCCAGGCTGAGCAGACACACCACACCCAGGGTGATCAGAAGTTTACGGCTGGGACGCTGCATGGATGATCCTCGAAAAGGTTGGAAGGGGCCGGATCACCGGCGATCGATCGGAAATCGGGTCGACTCGGAGTTCACGAAATGGACAAGGACGACGCCTACCTGGCCCAGGGTACGAGCTTGTACCGACGGCAGCAATATGTGTTCCGCCGGCACCCGTCTTGAGGCTCGCTCCGGAAACGCCGCCGGAGGGCCTTTTCCAGTCACCAGAGCCGCTCCCGGCGGCGGAAGTCCTCCAGGCGGGCCCAGGCCTCCTCCAGCAGCGAAGCGGGGGGAAGAGCTCCGTCCAGCACCTCGAAGCGCCCCCTGTGACGTCGGGCCAGCTCGAGATAGCCCTCGCGCACGCTCTCATGGAATGCGGTCTTCTCGCGTTCGAGGCGGTCGCGGGCGCGGTCGCCCATCCTCCGCTGGCCCTCGGCGGGATCGAGGTCGACGAGAAAGGTCACGTCGGGAACGAGCCCTCCGGTGGCCAGCTCGTTCAGGCGCTCGACCGTCTCCAGGCCCAATCCCCGCCCGACACCCTGATAGGCCGTGGAGGCGTCGCCGTAGCGGTCACACAGAACGATCTGGCGGCTCTCCATCGCCGGCCGCAGGACCTCCTGTACGAGCTGCGCCCGCGCCGCCAGCATCAGGAACAACTCGCTCCAGGGATTCACCCGCCGGTGGCGGGCGTCGAGGACCAGGCGTCGCACATCCTCCCCCAGGGGCGTCCCTCCCGGCTCGCGGCTGCGCCGCACCGGCAGACCGGCTTCCTCCAGGCGGGCGGCCAGGCCGTCCAGCAACGTGGACTTGCCACAACCCTCCACTCCCTCGAAGGTGATCAGGACGCCTCGACGGGGATACACACCCAACCTCCACGGAAACCCAGGGCCGGATGGGACCCGGAGAAGAGCGACGGGAAACCGCAGGGAGTGTACGGCCTTCACCGGCCGCTGACCAGCCTGGCTGCGCTGCACCCGCGCCGCACTCATCCGTGTTAGAATGGTTCCGGAGTTCTCTGGGGCCCTTCATACCGCTGCCAAGGAGAGATTCCCCATGCGCCCTGCAAGCTGGCTCACAGTGCTGACGATGGCACTCCTGCTGGGTCTGGCCGCCTGCTCCGGCGAGGCCCCCACCGCCGTCGATGGCGCCGCCGCCCCGGTGGAGATGAGCGACGCCGGAAACGGCCGCCTCGAGCTTCCCGACACCCTCCGGCCTTCCCAGGACCGCAGCGAAGACAGGCGTACCCGCAACTTCCGCGCGGTGCTCAACGGCGACGAACTGGAAGTCACCACGCACGCCCGGGGGCAGGCCTGGTTCCAGCGCTCGCTCGACGGTAGCATCCTCTACTTCCGGCTCATCGTCTCCAATATCGAGGATGTGACGATGGCCCGGGTATACCTAGCCGTCGACGGAGCGGATGACCCGGTGGTGACGTGGCTTTACCCCGATGGCCCTCCGCCGGTGACCTGGGAGGGACGGGTGAACGGAGTGCTGGCCTGGGGAAGGATCGAGTCCTCCGAGCTGCTCGGCCCCTTGGCCGGCATGAGTCTCGACGATTTCGCCCGGGCCATGGCCGACGGCGACACCTACGTGCGGGTGTCCACTGAGAGCCACCCGGACGGTGAGATCCAAGGCTGGATCTCTCCCCGGGGATCGGGACCCCACTGATCAATCGTCCTGCGGCGGGCGATTCAGCTTGGGCCATACGTGGGCGATCCGCTGGATCACCGTGATCCAGGTCAAGGGCGCCAGGGCGAAGAGCACGAAACCCAGGACGGGTCGCCCCAGGAGCAGACCCACCCCGAGCAGGACGATGCGCTCCGGTCGTTCCAGCCACCCCACCTTGCACTCGGTCCGCAGTCCCTCGGCCCGCGCCCGCGCATAGCTGATGGTCAGCGATCCGGCCAGCGCGATGAGGGTGATCTCGCCGATCCAGGGCAGCGAATAGGCATGATGGGCCTGGTCGTGCAGGAGGGCGACGAAGAGTGCGGTCTCGCTGACCCGGTCGAAGGTGGAATCGAGGAAGGCGCCGAGCTCGGTGACCCTCCCCTGCCGGCGGGCCAGGGCCCCGTCGAGCATGTCGAAGGCGCTGGCCAGGAGGAAGGCCAGTCCGCCCCAGAAGAGGTGGCCTTCCCACACCACCCAGGCTGCACCGAAGTTCAGAAGGAGACCCAGGAAGGTCAGGCTGGTCGGGGTGAAACCCACCCTGTCCAGCGCGGCCACGAGTGGGGTGACCTTCCCCCGTACCGCATCGTGGAGATCGAGTTTGCTCATGGCTGTCAGTCAACCCTGCCGATGGAACGGTGTCAAGCCAAGCCGGGGGCGATCACCAGGACGATCTCGCCCTTGGGACGGTGCTCGCGGTAGTGATCGAGGAGCTGGGCCGCGCTTCCGCGCCGGATCTCCTCATGGAGCTTGGTCAACTCGCGGCAGACGGCCATCGGCCGCTGGGGAAGCAGTTCGGCAAGCAGCGGCAGGCTCTTGAGCAGACGGTGGTTCGATTCGAGGACCACGATGGTCCTCTCCTCATCCACCCAACTCTCGATCTGTGCGCGCAGACGCCCTTGACGGCGGGCCATCCAGCCCTCGAAGACGAAGCGGTCGGTGGGGAAACCGCTGAGGACCAGGGCCATGAGGATGCTCGACGGACCGGGAACCATGCTCACCGCGAAACCGGCCTCGATCGCCGCGCGGACCACCCGGTAACCGGGGTCGGCCACACCCGGCATTCCGGCGTCGCTCACCAGGGCGACCTCCTCCCCACGGCGAAGATGGGCGACGATCTCCTCGGCCCTCTGTCTCTCGTTGTGATCGTGGCACGAACGGAGCTTCTTCTCGATACCCAGACGCGCCAGCAGGCGTCCGGTGTGCCGGGTGTCCTCCGCGTAGAGCCACTGGGCGCGCCGCATCACCTCGATCGCGCGAGGCGGCAGGTCGTCGACATTGCCGATGGGGGTGGCGACGAGGGTGAGCACGGCGGTCATCCGGTCCAGTCGCGGGGATAGAGGAAGTCCTTGTCGACGGTGCGATTGCTCAGCTTCACGATGACCGGCATCTTCCGCTTGTACTGGCTTCGGCGCATCAGCTCGAAGACGCGGTCGATGAGCTCGGCCGAGAAACCCAAGCGCAGCAAGCCCTGCCGGCGTTCGCGGCGATCGACCATGTGGTAGAGCAGGCGATCGACCTCGGCGTAGGAGAAACCCAGCTCGTCCTCGTCGGTCTGGCCCACCCACAGATCGGCGCTGGGCGCCTTGTCCACGATCTCCTCGGGCACCCCCAACCAGCGGGAGACGGCGAAGACCTGGGTCTTGTACAGATCGCCGATGGGATTCACCGCGCTGGCCGAATCGCCGTAGATGGTCGAGTAGCCCAGCAGCAGCTCGGTCTTGTTGGAGGTTCCCAGGACGAGGGCGCCTTCGGCCTGACTGTGGTCGTAGAGGATGGTCATGCGCTCGCGCGCCATCTTGTTGCCCCGGCGCGAGCGGTCGGCTTCGCCGTGCCGTTCGAAGTAGGCATCGATCTGCGGGGTGATCTCCTCCTCGACTGCCCGGATGCCCAGAGCGTCCACCACCACGCGCCCGTGCCGGAGGCTGTCGGCCGAGCTGCTGCGGTAGGGCATGAGCAGGGCCAGGACGTTCTCCGGGGAGAACGCACGCGCCGCCAGATAGGCCACCAGCGTGGAGTCGATCCCGCCGGAGAGTCCCAGTACGACCTTGGAGAAAGCAGCGCGCTGGACCTCCCGCCGCAGACCCCGGCACAGGACCGAGACCACCGCCTCGTCATCGAGACGGGGCAGATCGCCGGCATGGGGAGAAGGGGGCGACGAGCCGGCGTTCATGACCCCTGCTCCCCTTCCATCTCGCCATCACCGCCGGCGGCACGGCTGCGGCGCTCCGCGATGCGCGACCACTCCCGCCGGGTCAGGTCGAGCTTCTCGTCCCGCAGCACCGGGTTGCTCAGACGCGCCTGCCGTACCCGCTCGAAGTCGATCTTGGCAACCACCAGGTCCTCATCGTAGAGCGCACCGACGGCGATCTCCTCACCGTCGGGACCGATGAGGACGCTGCGCCCCCAGAACACGAGTCCATCCTCGGCTCCCACCCGGTTGCAGAAGGCGATGTAGCAACCGTAGAGCCGGGCGTAGGTCCGCAGGGTATCGACCCAGGTCAGCGCGTTCTGGGGGATCTCCCCTTCCCGGAGGTCGCGCACCGGGCTGGCGGTCTGGACCACCACGAGCTGGGCGCCATCGAGCAGCAAGGTGGTGATCATGGAGGGGTGCCAGGCATCCTCGCAGATGGACAGGCCGAGTCTTCCGAAGCGGGTGTCGGCGGCGGCGATGCTTCCTCCGGCGCCGACGAAGCGCGCCTCGTCGAAGACGCCGTAGCTGGCCAGGTACACCTTCCGGTGCACATGACGGACCGCTCCCTCTTCCATGTAGAACGAGGCGATGTACTGGGCGTGCTCCTCGCTCTCCTCGATTCCTCCCGCGATGACGGACATCTCGCCCGCATCGGCGGCCAGTTTCCCCAGGACCGGATCGTCCGCGCGCAGGGCGACGTCACCCACCATGTCCTGCAGGAGATAGCCGGTGAGGGAGAGCTCGGGGAACACCAGCAGGTCGACCCCCTCCTTCCGCGCCCGTTCGATCCACTTGCGGTGTTCCTCCGCGTTGGCCGTCACATCGCCCAGGCGGAGATCACACTGTGCCAGGCCGATTCTCAGGTCCATGTCCTTCCCTTTCCTTGCAGGTACACGACTACGGTTCCGTCGGGGCCGGCACCCTCGTTCCCCCTTGCCCCCTCGGCTCCGATGATCTCAATGCCGGCGCCAGAACTCCGGAGCGAAGAGAACGAGCACAGTATAGATCTCGAGCCTCCCGAGGAGCATGCAGAAGATGAGAACCCACTTCCCGATCACCGGAACATGCGCGTAGTTGTCGGTGGGCCCGACACTGCCCGCTCCGGGGCCGATGTTGTTCAGCGTGGCGGCCACGCTGGAGAACGCCGAGACCAGATCCAACCCGACCAGGGTCATCAGGAAGGTGGCCACGGTCGTGATGATCGTCATCAGGAGGATGAAGCCGAGGATGTTGGTCACGATCTCCGGAGCGACCGCAGCGTGGTTGAAACGGATGGCGTAGACCCCTCGCGGGTGCAGCAACTTGCGCAGTTCGTTGAAGGCATGCCGCAGGAAGATCAGAAAGCGGACGTTCTTCATCCCGCCCCCGGTGGAGCCCGCCGATCCGCCGATGAACATCAACACCAGCAGCAGGTACACCGCCATGTGTCCCCACCGTTCGTAGTCCTCGGTCCCGAAACCGGTGGTGGTCAGGATGGAAACCACCTGGAAGACACTGCCCCGCAGGTTCCTCCCGATCGCCATCTCTCCCAGATGCAGGTTCGAGAGGAAGATGATGGCCGACGCCGCCACGGTGACGGTGAGATAGGTCTTGAACTCGTCGTCGCGGAAATAGCTGCCCAGACGTCCCCGCAACGCGGAGAAGTGCAGCGAGAAGTTCGCCCCGGCGATGAACATGAAGACGGTGATGACGATCTCCGCCGCCGGATTGCCGAAGGCGGCCACCGAGGCGTTCCGGGTGGAGAAACCTCCGGTGGCCATGGTGGTGAAGGTATGGCACAGGGCGTCGTAGGGGGACAGGCCGGTGAGCACCAGGGCCAGGACCTCCGCCGCGGAGATCAGCACGTAGACTCCCCACAGCAGTTTGGCCGTCTCCTTGATACGCGGGGTCAGGCGGTCGGGGGTGGGACCGGGCGCCTCGGCCCGGAAGAGCTGCATTCCCCCGATGCCCAGGACGGGAAGGATGGCCAGGCTCAACACCACGATGCCCATTCCCCCGAGCCACTGCACCAGTGAGCGCCACAAGAGCATCGAATGGGGCTGGGCCTCGATGTCGGTGAGGATGCTCGCACCGGTGGTGGTGAAACCGCTCATCGACTCGAAGTAGGCGTCGGTGAAGTCGGGGATGGAACCGCTGATGACGAAGGGCAGGGCACCGATCAGGGCCACCACGAGCCAGCCGAAGGTGACGATGAGGAAGCCGTCTCGGCCACTGAGATCGTGGCGGCCGCGGCCGAAGAGGGCGAGTCCACCCCCCACCAGCACACCGCCGACCATGCACGCGCTGAAGATGACAGCTTCGCTCTCGCCGTAGTAGAACGCGGCGGCCAGAGGCAGGATCATGGCCGATGCCGTGGCGAAGACGAGCAGACCCAGGACCTTCAGGACCACGCGGGGGTTCACCTTCGTCACCTGCCGCTAGAAGAGTTTCTGTACGGCCGAGACCGCCTTGGGAAGCGCGAAGACCAGCACCTTGTCGCCGGCCTCGATCACGTCGCCGCCGCGGGGGATCACCACTTGATACGGTTTGATGATGGCGCCCAACAGGGCGTTGTCCACGAATTCGAGCTCGGAGATGGGGACACCCACCACCTTCGACTTCTCCGTCGCCTCGAGTTCGATGATCTCCGCCTCGTTCTCCTTGAGCGAGGTGAGGCTCAACATGTTGCCCCGGCGGAAGTAGCGCATGATCGCATCGGCGGTCGACAGGCGCGGTGAGACGGCGGCGTCCACCCCGATGGTCGACAGCAGGGGAACGTAGTTTGGACGCCGGATCAGCGCGATGGTCTTGCGCGCACCGTGGGTGCGGGCGAGGAGGCTGGCCATGAGATTCATGTCGTCGTCCTCGCTGACGGCGACGAACCCGTCGACGTCCTCCAGGCCCTCGCTCTGGAGGAACTCCAGATCGGTGGGATCGCCCAGCAGGACCAGTGCATTGTCCAATTTCATGCTGGCCTTGTGCGCCAGCGACGAATCGGGTTCCAGCAACTTCACCGCGATGCCCCGCTCACTGAGCATGCGGGTCAGACTCACCCCGATGGGATTGGCGCCGGCGATCATCACCGATTCGACCGGAGCGGTGGGCAGGGCCAGATACTTCAGGCTCTCCTCGATCTTGCCGCGCCGGCCCACCAGGAAGACCTGGTCGTCCTCCTGCAGGACATCCTCGCCGCAGGGAATGATGGTCTTTCCTCCGCGGGTGATCGACGCCACCAGGGCCCAGCGCGATCCGATCTCGCGGCCGATCTCTCCGAGACTCTTGCCCACCACCATCGCGCCCGCGCCGACCCGGGCCCCGATCACCTGCACCCGTCCTTCGGCGAACTCGTAGATGTCCGTGGCCGCCTGCTTGATCAACAGTTCGTGCAGCGCCTTGACCGCCTCGCGGTCGGGATTGATGAGGTGGTCGATCTCGTCGAAACACGCCTTCTCGCCGACGTAGTACTCCTCGTTGCGCACCCGGGCGACCTTGGTGGGCACACCCAGACGATGCGCGGTGAGACACGCCAGGATGTTGATCTCATCGACGTTGGTGACCGCGATGAGGATGTCGGCCTTCTCGACCTCGGCCTGCTTGAGAACGGGGATGGTGGCGCCGTTGCCCTGCAGCACCAGGGCATCCAGATGCTCCTGCGCCTCGGCCACCACCGAGTCCTCCGCTTCGATGAGGATGACGTCGTGGTTGGCGCGGCTGAGCCTCTCGGCCACGATCGAACCTACCGCTCCCGCCCCGACGATGATGATCTTCATCGCCCGGCCTCCCTTGCCTTCATCTCAAATCTCCAGACCATTGAGGATCTCGACCGCCCTGCGGCAGTCCTCACGCGAGACGTCCTTGTGGGTGGTCAGCCGGATGCGGTGCTCGCCGAATGCCACGCCCAGGACACCCCGCTCAGCGAGAAGATGCAAGAATCCGTCGGCCGCGATGTCCTCGTCCAGATCGATGAGCAGGATGTTCGTGTCGGGCATCACCGCCACCCGCAGACGGGGATGGTCGAGACCCTCGGCGATCAGACGCGCGTTCTCGTGGTCCTCGGCCAGACGATCGAGATTGTGATCGAGGGCGTACAGACAGGCGGCCGCGAGCAGGCCCACCTGACGCATTCCCCCTCCGAGGCGCTTGCGCAACCTCCGCGCCTCCTGCATGTCCTCCCGCGTGCCGGCCAGGCACGAGCCCACCGGCGCACCGAGGCCCTTGGAGAAGCAGACCGATACGGTATCGACACCCCGGCACCAGCGCTCCAGGGGAATGCCCGTCGCCACGGCCGCGTTCCACAGGCGGGCCCCATCGAGATGCAGCTTCAGCCCGCGGCGATGGCAGCCTTCGGCCACCTCGTCGATGAGCTCGAGGGGAACGACTGCTCCACCGGCCCGGTTGTGCGTGTTCTCCAGGCAGACCAGCGCGGGACGGGGCTTGTGGACGTCATCGGGGTTCAGCACCTCCTCCACCTGTGCCCAGTGCAGCGCGCCGCCGGGGGCGGAGACCAGAGTGGGCCACAGACCGGAAAGGGCGGCCGCGGCTCCGGCTTCGTAGTGATAGATGTGGCTGTCGGCCTCGAGGATGATCTGGTCGCCCGGTTGGGTATGCAGGGCCAGGGCGATCTGGTTGCCCATGGTTCCACTGGGCACGAACAGCGCGTCCTCGGTGCCCAGCATCCCGGCCACCCTCTCCTGCAGATGCAGGACGGTGGGATCGTCTCCGAAGACGTCGTCGCCGACCTCGGCCTGCGCGATGACATGACGCATCGCCTCATCCGGACGGGTGATGGTATCGCTTCGAAAATCGAGCCGTTCCATGGATGGATGGTCCCGCTTTGAGGCTCATTCCTCCACCGGCGGAAGACTCAGGCGGAGGGCATCGAGTCCCTGGAAGGGTCAGGTCAGGGCCACCCGGTCCTTGAGCACCTTGCTCACCTTGAAGACGGGGACCCGGCGTTCGGGCACGGGAACCGCCTCGCCGGTGCGGGGATTGCGCGCCATCCGGGCCTTGCGCTCCTTCACCTTGAAGGTGCCGAAGCCCCGGATCTCCAGATGCTTTCCCTCCGCGAGCGCCTCGCCGATCTTCTTCAGGAAGAGTTCGACGGCTTCGGCGACCTCCTTCTTGGTGAGGCCGGTCCGCAAGGCGATGTCCTCGACGATGTCCTGTTTGGTCATGGGAACACCCGTGGGATGGAGAGATCGAAACCGGAGAAACCCCTCTCCGGCCGGCCGGAACCGTCCCCAGCCGCGTCTCAAGGGATACGCCCCATCTAACCTGTTGTCAACATGGACTTTGGGCCAAGTCCCCGCGCACCGCCTTCCCCACCCGCCGGTCGCCGTCGGCGGGCGGCCGTGCAGATTCTCCCTGGGGCTTTCAAAATGAGGAGGACGGAGGGGCCGAGGCGACGGATCTTGCTCACCGCCGCCTGCGGGATTTGCCCAATGACCACTCAACTGATGTGTTTTCAATAACTTGAAGAATCCACCCAGACGGCCCGGAAGGCTGGCACTTCCTTTGCTCGAAAGGCAGGAACGGGGAGCGCGCATTCGACCGGGAGGATCCCGCCGTAGGCGGGGGTCGATGCGGCGCCCGATGGACGACGCGACTCGATTCTGCATCTGTCTGGAGTGGAGGTCCCTGATCATGGCAAGCACCCCCCGCGTTTCTCTCATCCTGCTGGTGGTGGCGACGGTTTCGTTCGCGCTCTTCGCCGGCTGCAGCAACGAGGTCGGCACCACCGATCCGACCCTGGACACGGTTCCCCCCACCATCCCGCTGGATCTCTCCGGTGACATCCTGACGACTTCGTCGGTGTCCCTGAGCTGGGCCGCCAACACGGTCGATCCCGATCTGGCGGGCTACGTGGTCTACCGCAGCAACGCGGCCGACTCGGGCTATCTGCCCCTGACCCACGGCACGGTCACCACCAACTCCTACGTGGACACCGACGCCCAGCCGGGACACACCTACTGGTACTCGGTGGCGGCCCGCGACATCCATCGCAACGAGAGCGGCCGCAGCGCTCCGGTCCAGGTGACCGTTCCCGATCCGGATCTGCCCCAGCCTCGGGCACGCTGATCGCCGCACCGTTCCGATTCGGCCCACGAGACTCCCCCCCTGCCCGGGTGGGGAGTCTTTTCGTTCCCGCCGGCTTCCCGTGGCGGAAGATCCGTCCCCGTAGCGGCCGATTGGTACGACTTTCGCTGCTGAAGCCGGGGCCCCTGCGACCACCGCTCAGCGGGGCCTGAAATCCGCATTTTGCCCGCATGGGGAGCACCATGGACCGCAATCTCGAGAAAAACCTCCGCAAGATCCAGGGCCTGCGCAGCAAGGGACAACTGGAAAAGGCCCTCAAGCAGCTCCAGGACTGGGCCCGCAAACATCCCGACACGCCGCACTACCAGTACGAGGCGGCCATGGTGGCCTTCGACCTGGGCGATCATGCGATTGGACTGCGGTGGTTGAAGAGTCTCCTGCGCTACGCCCCCGACAGCCGCGGAAGGGTCCTGGAAGCGGTCACCGAGCGCTACGAGGCCGAGCCCATCCTGCCCCTGGGGGAATTCCTCGTCGATCGCTACCTGGCCAAGTCCCAGATCGACGAGGCGATGGAGGTCATCGGCCGACTCAGCGACGACGACCTGGAGACCTACCGCAAGAAGCTGGCAGTCCGTCTGCGCTCGTTGGCCGCCAACCCCTCCGACGAACTGAGCCGGGTGGGCCACACCACCCAATTGGGGATCGCCCACGCCCAGAAGCGTCCGGAGGACTTCGCCCGCGCGGTGCGGATGCTGCTGGAGACCGTCCCGGACCAGGCGAAAGCCCTTCTGCCGTTGTGCCAGGCGGAGATGAAGATCCACTCCCGTTCGCCTGAACTGGCCGCCGCGGTGGGACTGTGCGCCCTGCAGGCCGGTGAGGAGGCCCTGGCCTGCTCCTTCCTCAGTGCGGCTTCGGCCGAACCCGAGGTGGCGTCCTCGCTGCTCGAGCAGATCCGCGACCACCGGACCAGCGAGGAGGTCCGCGGTACCTGGTTGAAGACCCTCGGTGAATTGGCCCTGGCCACCGGGGACACCGAGGCCTCGGCCCGCCATTTCTTTGCCGCAGCCGATGCCCAGCCCACCCTGCGCCGGGACATCCTTGCGCATTTGGAGAACCTGCCTCCCTCTCTGGAACCCTCGGCCGCCGCTCCCCTGTGGAAGCTGCAACTGCGCCTGCTGGTGGTGATGCGGAAGTTCAACACCGTCCCGCAGTTGATCGAGCGCTTGCGCAAGGAAGGACAGGTCGACCCCGAAGAACTGCAGGCCCTCATGGGCGAGGGAAACGACGACGGTCCGGCCGAGGCCGAGATGTCGTATCTGCTGGCGGACGCGGCCCTGCAGGCCAAGGATCTCCACGCCGCCGCCATCCACGCCAACGAGATCCCCGACCAGGACGAGCACACCCTGAACAAGCTCATCCGCTCGATCGAGAAGGTCCTGCCCCAGTGGGAGGACGAGGGACGCTTCGAACTGACCGCGATGCAGGCGGTGCTCTACGCGCGTCTGGGCCAGCAACATGGCGCCAACGACACCCTGGCCGAGCTGTGGGAGCAGGAGAGCGATCCAAGGCCTCTGTTCGCGGTGACCGAGACCTGTCTGCAACGCATCCACCCCTCGGCCCGTCTGCTGAGCGCCATGCTGCAACCGGCCCTGGAACACGGACGCAGTGATCTCCTGGCCCAGGCCCTCGACGGCCTGCTCCGCCACAACGCCGAAGACTTCAAGTGGACTGCCGACGACCTGGTCGCGCACATGGACGAGCATCCCGAACACGCCGAGCACATCCTGAAACTGCTCGACGGGGTCGACCGTGAACTGGGAGCCAGCCAACTGCTGCGCTATCCGGTGGCCTGCGCCGCCCTGAGCTGCCATCAGATCCAGCGTGCGGTCCCCGAATTCCAGATCCTGTTGATGGCGCGTCCTCAGCTCGCCGAGGACGTGCTGAGCCGACTGCGCCGGGCGCTCGTGGAGGAACCCGACGACGCCGACCTCAACCTGGCCGCATTCGACCTGCTGTGGGAAGCCAAGGAGGAGGAAGAGGCCGGGCAATGCCTCTCCCGCGCGCTGCGGGCCCAACCCGAGCGCATCGAAGAACTGAGCGAGCGCTTCGAACAACTGCTGGAGAAGGCACCGGAGAATTCCACCCTGTGGCTCGAGTACGGGGAAGCCCTGTACTCGGTGAGCCGTTTCTCCCAGCTCGACGCCCTCATCCAGCGGGCCATCGTCTCCTCACTGGCCCCCACTGCCCTGGCCGACCTGCGTCTCCTGCAGGCCCGCGTGCTGATGGACGAAGGACGTCTGGACGACGCGGTGAGCCATCTGGAGCTGCTGCTGCAGGAACAGGAGGTCTCTCCGCAGAAGGCGGTCGAGACCCTGCGCCGCCTCACCGAGATCGATCCGGACCACGGTCGCGCTCAGTTCCTCCTGGGGCTCGCCAGCCACCGGGCCAACGATCCGGACACCGCGGTGACCGCCTTCTGCACCGCAGCCCGGCAGGACCGCAGCCTGGTGGCAGAGGTCGCCCAACGTCTCGATGCACTGCTGTCCGTCCCCTCGGTCACCGGCGAGCACATCCTCCAGGTGGCCGACTTCGATCGACGCTTCCGTGACGCCGATACCGCTGCCCGCGGTTACGAACGGGCACTGCGTCTGCAGCCGGAGATGGCCGATCGCATCCTGGCCAGTCTATCGGAGGAGATCGCCAACCCGACGGCTGCGACGCCTCTGCGCTACGCCGCGGCCCGCGCCGCCCGCACCGCCGGCAAGCTCGAGGAGAGCTGCCGCATCCTCACCGAGATCTACAGCCAGGACACCGACGAGTTCAAGCGGGTGACCACCGAGTTGCGCCTGAGCGCGCGCGAGCACCCCGACGAACTCCTCCCCATCCACACCAGCGCCCGGATCCTCCTGGCCCACAAGCAAATCGACTCGGCGGCCCAACTCATCGTCTCCGCCATCGGAGACGGCAGCCATCCGGTGGAGGAGCGCCGGGCCATTCTCGAGGAGTTCCACCAGAGGATCCCCGAGCACGGCGGACTGACGATGGAACTGGCGAAACTGCACGTGGAGGCCGGCGAACGCGACGAGGCCGCACGCCTGTTGTGGAAGGTGGTGGCGAACGAGGACCTCGACGTCGATCGGGCCCTGGCCATCTGCCGGCAGGCCCTCGACGGGGCCAGCGAACACGGTGAGCTGCGTCTGTTGCACCACGACCTCCTGCTGCGCCTGGGCCGGGTGGAGGAAGCCCTCGAGGCCCTTCCCGACCCGAGTGCCCTGGGTCAAGACCGTCAGGAAGCCCTCAGCGAGCGCCTGGCCGCCGCGCCCCGGCGCGGCCATGTCCGCGTGCTCTTCGTGCTGAACCAGGCCGAATCGTTGCGGCAGGCAGGCCGCCGTGAGGAGAGCGTGGCCGTGCTGCGGAAGGCCTTCGAGAAGGCCGAGGGCGAGGACCGGGTGCGCCTGGGTTCGGAACTGGCGCGGGGACTGGAACATCTGGGCCGTCACGACGAGGCGCTGGAGATCTTCAAGGGCCTTGCCCATGGCGACATGGAATGGACCGAGATCTACGCCATGGTGGGACGCTGGAAGATCGAACGCCTCGATCGCGAGAGCAAGGCCCTCCGTGAGCGGATCGAGAACGATCCCGGCGACGACGAAGCCCGGCTCACCCTGGCCGCACTGCTGCTCGAGCGCGATGAGGCCGAGGAAGCGGCGGCCACCCTGAGCGAGGCCAACTGCGCCGGGGAACAAGCGCTGCGCCGTGCTTGTCTGCTGGCGGATGCCTACCTCCGCCGCGATCGCGTCACCCGCGCCGAGGCGGTCCTCAAATCGATCGAGTCACGCGCGGAGGACTTCTGGGTGGATGAGATCGGTTGGCGTCTGGCCGAATGCGCGGCGCGCAGCGGACGCCATGCCGAGGCCTTCGCCCGCTACCAACTGTTGTTCGACAATCAACGTTACGGAACGCGTGCCCGCGAGCGCGCATCGAAGGCCTACGGCCGTTACCTGAGCGATCTCGCCGGAGAGTACAAGGCCGTGCTCTCGAAGGTGAGCACCCTCTAGTCTCGAGAGGAAGAAGATATGTACGAGGAGAGCCACGACCAGGGAACCACGGTTCAGGAGGAAACGCCTTCCTACAGGGAAGACCTCCACGACGACACGGGGATCCTCGAGGCACTCGAGGGTCTCGCCCAGGCAACCGATCGTCTCGCCGACGAGGTGAAGGACGACGCCCACAACCGCGAATCGGCCTGGCGCAAGACCCTGGCCGAAGGGCTCGACGGCGTCGTCGACCAGATGGAACACCGGCTGTCCAGCGAGACCCGGCGTCTGGAGGACAAGTTCCGCTCCCAGATGGAGGAACTCCTCGGTGAGCGGCTCCAGGCCTGGAGTGAACGCGAAGCGGCCGACGAGGACGCCGAGCCACTCGACGAGACACTCACCCGCCACCGGGATTCGCTGCTGGAGTGGTGGCAACAGGAGGCCCGTGAGGAACTCGTCCACCAGTGGAAGGAAGAGGCGGAGCGGATCGCCGGCCACAGCGAGGAGAACATCGGCCGCATCTTCTCCGAACGCCTCGACGAGATCGGCTCACGCTGGGAGGAGATCCTCCAGCGCGTGCTGGACGAACGCATCGAACGACTCGCATCGAGCTGGGAGGAGAAGCTCCACAGCGCCCTGGACGAGCGCGTCGAACGACTCACCTCGAGCTGGGAAGAGACCCTCTCCCGCCTCCTGGATGAGCGCCTCGAGGCTCGTTTCGACGAGCATGGCCGCAAACTGGAGGAATGGGCGGAGCAGGGCCGGCAACAGAAGGATGAACTCCAGCAGCGGATCGAGGAGGAGCTCCGTTCCCGTGGCGAGAGCTGGAACGAGAAGATCGGCTCGATCGAGGCGTCCCTGCAGGAGGAATCCAACAGGATCCATGAAAGCCTGCAGCAATGGCGCGATGAGAACAACCAGCGGATCGCCTCGGTGGAGGAGGAGAACCGTGCGCTGAAGGAGATGGGAAGCCAGCTCGAGAAGAGCCAGCAGGAGATGAATGCCTTCTTCGAGCGGGAGAAGGAGCGGGCGGCGGCCGAGGAGGAGCGGCGTCTCAAGGAGGAGGCGCGTCGGCTCAACAACGCCGGGGTGAGTGCGTATCACGCCGGTGAGCACGACACCGCCGTTCAACTCTTCGAGAAGGCCATCGACAAGGACTGTCGCTTCGCCCAGGCCTTCAACAATCTGGGGCTGGCCCTGACCGAGCTCGGACGGCACGAAGAAGCCCAGGCGGCCTTCGAGTCGGCCCTGGAGCTCGACCCCGAACTGGGCGCCACCTACAACAATCTCGGCTACGCCCTCTTCCTGCAGGAGAACTACGAGGCGGCCATCGAGATGTACAAGGAGGCGGTGGGGCACCAGTGCGACGTCAGCGCGGCCTGGACCAACCTGGGCAACGCCCAGCACAAACTGGGCAAGGTCGACAAGGCGGTCGAGGCGTGGAAGCACGCGCTGGAGGCCGATCCCTCGAACGAGAGGGCCGCGACCTATCTGGAGCAGGTCACCGCGGGACTGGGAGCGCCGGACACCCAGGGCGACTGAGGACACCGCGCGGTCGGTTGAAGTGGCTCTCAGCCGGCCGTTCGAGCCTCCACCTCGCCGGCCAGGCGGGACACGGCGTCCCACACCACATCGAGACCAAGGCCTTCCATGGTGCCGTCCGGACTCTGCAGGGCCCGGACGGCATCGCCCGGTGGTCTCCAACTCTCCGCCGCGGTCGGACCGAAGAGCGCCACCGTGGCGGTCCCCACCGCGCCGGCCACGTGCATGATGCCCGTGTCGTTCACCAGGGCGAGCTGGGAAGCGGCCAGGGCGGCGGCCACCGTCCGCACCGAGACACCCCGCAGCACCTTCACCGGCTCTTCCAGCGACGCGAGCAGCTGCTCGGTGGCATGGCGATCGGCCGGTCCCTCGATGCACCACACCGACCAGCCACGGCGGCGAAGCTTGTGCACCACCGCGGCGAAGCGCTCGGCCGGCCAGCGGTTCTCCTCCTTGCCCGCGCCGGGATGGATCGCGGCCCAGGGGGACGGCCCCACCGATTCGAGGAAACGCCGGGCCTGCGCGCGATCCTCCCATCCGGGGATGAGAACCGTGGAGCGATCGGCCGTGTCCATTCCCACCGCACGCAGTGGAGCCAGGGAGTGCTCGATGGCATGCCCCTTCAACTCCACCTGGACCGGCATCTCCAGGTTGTAGAGCCATCGGCTGAAGGACCATCCGAAGGGTGTACTGTCGCCCCCGATGATCCGGCGGGCACCGCTGAGCACGGCGATCCACGATGAGGTCCCGCTGTAGGAGACGCTGTTGAGGACGATGGCCAGCTCGGGTGCGAAGGAGCGCAGGCTCTTGAGGAAACCCACAGCCTGCCGGGGGGAACGGCGAACGGCGACCTTGTCGAAGAGAAGGATCTCGTCGAGATAGGGATTGCCCCGCACCACACCGTCGTTCACCGGAGCGGTCACCAGCATCTTGCGGGCTCGGGGGAAGCTCTCGTGGATGGCCCGCAGGGCGGGCACCGCACACAGCATGTCCCCCATCTGGTTGTGCTGGCGGACGATGAGGATCCGGCGGGGATCCTCCCTGCGGATCTGCTCGAGATCCATGCGCGGCCGATGGAAGAAGGGCCGCAACAGATGTTCGAGCAGACGCTTCAGCCAGCGATCCCTGCGTCGGTTGATCCGTCCCACGCTCACATCCCCCTGGAAGCACCACCCGAGCGCGGTGGACGTCGCTCGGGCAGCTCCTTCAGCAGCTCGAGGTAGTGACGGTAGCGCCCGGGATCGATTCGGCCGTCCTCGGCCGCCGCGCGGACCGCACAGCCGGGCTCACGAACGTGCAGGCAATCGCGGAAGCGGCAGTCGGCGGCGAAGGAGGGGAATTCCACGAACGACGCGGCCAGATCGGCCCGCACCATCCCCCACAGACCGAACTCACGCATCCCCGGGGTGTCCGCCAGGTAGCCGCCGCCGTCGAGACGGTACAGCCGGCTGACGGTGGTGGTGTGGCGCCCGTGGCCGCGGCGGGGGCTCACCTCGCCGGTCTTCAGGCGCAGACCCGGTTGGACCGCCTCCAGCAGGCTGGTCTTGCCCACCCCGGATCGGCCCACCAGGGCGCCGATGCCCTCCCGGAAGGCCGCGGCGAGCTGCTCGACGCCCCGGCCGTCGCGGGCCGAGCACAGGTGGACCGGATAGCCCAGCCCACGGTACAGCCCGACCACCCCGTCGGGCTCCTCGTCGAGGAGATCGATCTTGTTCAGGATGAGTCCGGCCGGAACCCCCTGATGGGCGGCCGCGGCCAGGACACGGTCGACGAAATACAGGTTCAGGGGAGGTTGGGCCACCGAGGCGATCACCCACAGCCGGTCGAGGTTGGCGATCACGAGTTGCTCACGGGCCCCCCGGCGCGCGCCGCCCGCCGGGGCCGGACGCGAGATGGCGTTGCGCCGGGGCAGGACCTCGACGATGGACGCCTCCGCCCTCTCCGGCGATCCCTGGGCCTCGATCCGCACCCGGTCGCCGATCACCGCCAGGCGCACCTGCTGACGCGGTCCCTGACGCAGGCGCCCGGCGATCGAGCAGGCCCACTGCCGGGGACCCGAGGCCTCGTGCACCTCCACCAGGTAACGGTTGGCTCCGTGCTGGACGACCAGCCCCTCGTGCCGGATCGGCTGCGTCCCCGCTGGATGCCCTTGCTCGCTCTCGCCCATACGATCGATCCCCCCTCTGCTGACGGGATCCAGGGAACACCAGACGTGCGTCCTTGTCTAGGACACCTCGATCTGCTAGCTTGGTTTGCGCTCACGCGTACATCTCATGACCCGCCGGAGAGCCGACTGCGGCCTCGTCCGGCCCCTTCCATGACGATCGAAGACCTGATTCAACATATGGATCCCGCCCTCTGGGTGGGCAACCTCCGCGCACGCAACAAGGAAGAAGTCCTCCAGAAACTCACCGAGGTCCTGGTGTCGGCCGGCAAGGTGAAGAACGGAGAGCTCATCCTGGAGATGCTCCAGAACCGCGAAGCGCTGGGAAGCACGGCGGTGGGAAGCGGTGTGGCGTTCCCCCATGGGCGTTCGGTGGCCATCAGCGAGCTGACCATCCTGGTCGCCCGCGCCCCCAAGGGGGTCGACTTCGACAGCATCGACGGCAAGCCCACCTACCTCTTCTTCCTCCTGCTGGCGCCGCCCCAGGACAGCGGAAACATCTACCTGCAGGCCCTGGGCGTCATCACCGGTCTGGTCCAGAACGACCAGGTGCGGGAGAAACTGCTCGCGGCCAAGGACTTCGACTCGATGGTCGCCGCGCTGAGAGAGGCCCAGAAATGACCGCTCCCAAGGACGCTCAACTGCTGGTGGCGCTGCAGGATCTCGAGCAGATGATCAAGGAAGCCGAGGACGCATCCAAGCGGGCGGCCCTGGAGAAGATGGGCTTCCCGGTGACCGGCCTGGAGGAGTTGCGCAAGGCCCACGAGAAGCTCGAGGCCCGCATTCCCCGGGCCCTGGTGAGCCGCTACCGGCGCCTCACCCAGCGCCTGGGACGTGCGGTGGTCCCGGTGGTCGACGGTGTGTGCACCGGCTGCTTCACCAACATCCCGTCGAGCTTCACCAGCGCGGTCAACCAGGACAAGGTCGTCTACTGCGAGACCTGCGGCCGGATCCTCTTCTGGCCCTGATTCCGAGCCCCCCGCCGTCCCTGGTCCCCTTCCACCGTGGTGGGCCCAAAGCGGTCAGAATCTGACCATCCGTGCCGCCCGGGCCGGCCGGGGTCACATCGGCATAAGCCATTGATTTCCAACGAGTTCTCCCCTGGCCGGAGCAAAGGCACCGGCATTGCTCCCGCTTGGACTGCGATGGCGGCCCGCGGAGGATATGCCGGCCGGGAGGAAGTCCCCGGTACGGTTCTCCCCGCTCGCCGTGGAGGTGGCCTCATCGCCCCCTCGCCGCCCGATCCCCTCACTCCGCTGTGCAGCGGAACGCAAGCCTGGAGGCAGCATGTTCGGAGGAAAAGACAAGAAGGACGAGCCGCAAGCAAGCGTGGAGCTTCCTCGCGTGGAGAAGTCCACTCCGTCGCCGTCCCGCGGCAAGAACCACGATTCCAACCAGATCACGGCCTATCTGGGCCCCGATGTCCACATCGAGGGCAAGTTGCGCTTCGAGAACTCCGTCCTCATCGAGGGAACCTTCAAGGGCGAGATCGAGAGCACCGGCAACCTGGTCATCGGCGAGAACGCCGAGGTCGACGCGCAGATCACCACCCGCACGATCACCATCAAGGGTTCGGTGAAGGGAAGCGTCGAGGCCTCCGAGCGCGTCGAACTCAAGCACAATGGCCGCCTGCAGGGCGACGTCATCACGCCTTCCCTGCAGATGGACGAGACCGTGTTCTTCCAGGGTTCGTGTTCGATGCCCACGGGCAAGGAACACCACACCGCTTCCAATCCGAATCCCTCGGCCAAGCCCAAGAAGGCGGCCGTCGAGGAGATCGTCGAGGCAGTGGAGACCAGCCGGAAGTAGGCGGCCGACTGTCCGCCGTGTCGACCCCAGCGTCGAGGCACCGGGGGCGGAACGCGGTGAGGGCGGCGCCGGCGACGAAACCGTATCGAGATGGGGATGAGGGGAGATCCGGCTGCGCGGGTCTCCCCTTCGACGTATCCGCGGCCTGAGGTCTACAGCCCGCCGGGAAGGTCCGAACCGTCACCGAGCATGTGCCCGTGGGCCACCACCTCGTCGAGTTCCTCGACGATCCGCTTGGCCTCGCCCCCGTCGTCCATCCCATCCAGATCGCGGCTTCTCTCCTTCTCGGCCTGACGGGCCTCGAAGGCCGCGATCTCCTCGGCGGTCATCACTCCCGATTCCTTCCCGAAGACCCATTCTCCATCGACCCAGTCGACGGTGACCAGGTCTCCGCGCACCACCTGGCCACTGGAGATCAGGTGTCCGATGGGCGTCACCAGGCGGGTCTCGACCGCCCGCCGCAGGGGACGGGCGCCGAAACGGGGGTCGTAGCCCTCCTCCACCAGCTTGCGCTTGGCCGCCTCCTCCACCTTCAACAGGAAGGGCTGGGTGCAACCGATGCTGCGGATGTGGATGTCGGCGATGAGATTGTCCAGGATCTGGTACAGGTGCGATTCCTTGAGGGTGTCGTAGGTGATGAGCTCGTCGAAGCGATTCAGGAATTCGAAGGGGAAGACCTTGCGGGCCTCCCGCAGCGCCGCCTCGTGGATGTCACGGTCCATCTGCTCGAGGTCCTCACCGCTGACGAAACCGATGTTCTCGTGGGAGAGGTGCTTGCCCATCGCCTCGCTGCCCACGTTGGTGGTCAGGACGATGATGCTGTGGGTGAAATCGACCTCTTCGTTGTTGCCCAGCACCAGGGTGCCATCCTCGAGGATGCCCAGCAGCATGTTCCACAGCTTGGGATGGGCCTTCTCGATCTCGTCGAAGAGGATGAGCGAGAGCGCGTGGTCCCCGTCCGGGCCACCGCCGATCCGGCCCAGGTCGTCCTGGAAGATCCCCAACCCCTCCTCCATGGCCTTCTTGTAGTGCCGGTCGAGGTTCTCCTGGCTCAGCAGGGGTTTGATCTCGCCACCGACGTAGCCCGGTGGGCTGCCCAGCAACTTCGAGAGGTTGTAGTGGGCCGAGTACTCCTGGCAGTTCACCCGGGTGAAGGCCCGGCGGCTTCCGAAGAGGGCCTGGGCCAGACAGCGTACGGTCTCGGTCTTGCCCACGCCGGTCGGTCCCAGCAGCATCATGGTCAGGATCGGGCTCTCCGGATCGTGGATCCCCGCCAGCAGACGCGAGAAGGAGTTCGTGACCGTCTCCAGCGCTCCCGGCTGACCCACCACCATCCGTTCCATCAGTTCGTGGAAGCGGACGAGCTGGGGGTTGCGCCGGGTGGGATCGAGACGGACCGGCTGATCGGGAACGACGGGGCACGGTGCGGGTTGGGTCAACGCGATCTCCTCCATGGGGACGGCACGGGCCGCAACCACCGCCCCTGGTCCCCCCGGGATGTGAGGCGGTGTTCCTGGAACCATCGGGATATGCAGGATCAGGACCGTCCCCACGGCTCCGGCGTCCCCCCTCCCAACCCGTGACCGGCCACCGGCCGGCTCCAGGCCACCACGCCCGTAAGCGCGCTCCTCTACGGGGAATCATGGGAACGCAGGGGAACTCACGAGAGCGAGGCCGGGGAAGCCGGCGGCCGCTTGCCTCGCACCGTCCGGGGCGGGAATGGACCTCCTCGGCCCCGATTGGCACGTTTGCGCAAGCGGAGGAAGGCTTGCAAAAGCTGCGATGACTTGCAAAACGACGACGTGCCCGCAGCCCGCGAGACGGCGGGAGCCTTCGAGGGAGGGGCCGGATCGGCGGAGCCTACTGGACGGCCGGGGTCTGCAGATAGTCGGCGGGCGTCCCCCCCACCTTCTCCCTCCACCGGTCGTCCGCATGAGGCGCCACCGGGCTGTGCTTGCGCAGGTATTCGGCCAGGGCGTCGCGGGTGAGGATGCCGGTGTAGTTGACCTGATCCGGCGGGATCTCGGCCAGGAAGTCCAGGCCGCTGTTGCCCTCCATGAGGAAGTCCGAGGTCGCCACGAGGTAGCGCCGCCCCGGCACGATGGGCGTGCCGTCGAGCAGGGTCAGCTCGAGGACCCGGCGTCCCTGCGGGGCGTCCGGATCGACGACCACCTTCACCCCGGAGAAGGCGATGCCGCTGCTGCGACGCCCGCTCTTGCGTTCGAAGATCTTGCGGATCATGGCTCCGTCCATCTCGACGGTGGCCAGGGCGTTGCCGAAGGGCAGGACCCGGATGAGGTCGCCCAGGGTGATCCGGCCCGGAGGCAGATCACTGCGCAGGCCGCCGGTGTTGGAGAAGGCGAAATCGGCCCCGGTGGCCTCGAGCATGGCGCTGGTCACGAGGATCCCCATCCGCGAGAGAGGTCCGCCGCGGCGGCTCAATTCGACCGCCGAGCGCCCCACCGTCTCGTCCAGACCGGCCCGGGCTTCGTGGATATAGGGTTCGAGTTCGGCCGCCATCTTCTCATCCGGCCACCACTCGTCCTCGAACAGGGTCACCAGGGTGCCGTCGCGCCGGGGGCTCTCGTAACCGACCACCTGGTCGGTGGGGCGGTCGATGAGGATGATCACGTGTCCCACCGATGAGCCGTTGCCGAAGGTCTCGAAGACCATGGCCTGGGTCACCGGATCGATCCACGGCTTGCGGTAGCCGCGGTGGGTGTGGCCGCCGACGAAGATGGGGATCCCGTGGACCACGTGGGCGATCTCCATGGCACTGCGCGCATGCAGCCGCAGATCGACGCCCTCCTTCACCCGTCGCACCAGATCTTCCCAGCCTTCGTCCGGGTTGTAGGGCAAACCCTCGTGAATCAGAGCCACCACCAGATCGACGTGTTCGCGCTCCAGAAGGATGTCACGGTACTTCTCCAGCACCGGGGCAATCGGGCCGAAATCGATCCCGGCCACGTTCTCGGCGAAGGCCATCGACTTCGTGGAAGGAGTGACCGCCCCGACGATGCCGATGCGCAGGCCGGCCTTCTCCACCACCCGGTAGGGCTCGGTCCAGTCGACCATTTCCTCCGTGCCCTCTTTGTAGATGTTTGCGCAGACGAACTTCTGCCGCATGGCCTGTGACATGCGGATGGGAACGTCGAGGCCCTTGTCGAACTCGTGGTTGCCGACGGTGACCGCATCGTACTGCATGGCATCGAAGTAAGCTTCCATGACCCGGCCCGCACTGAGCGTGCCCACCGGGGCGCCCTGCCAGGTATCGCCGGCGTCGAGCAGCAGCACGTCCGAGTCGGGGTCCTTCTCACACGCGGCGCGCACCTTCTGCACGTAGGCCGCCGCCGAGGCCCCCCCACCCAGAGGCGGGGGGAACTCGGGATTCATGAAGCGCGCTTCCTCATTGCCCACGTGGCCATGGATGTCGTTGGTCCAGATGAGATGAAGGCGCACGGTCTCTCCGGCCGAAGCATCGGAGACGGCCAGACCCGTCGCGGCGAGAATGAACAAGATAGCGAGAGCGGAAACTGCGCGCATGGCTCTACTCCTGGGAGCTGTCCGCCGTCGGCGGCGGAGAGTCGGTCTTCACCCTGTCGAGGCCGGAATCGCCCTCGTGGTCATGGAGAGGAAAGAGATTCTGCAGGTCGGGATCGCCGCGGACACACGAGGCGGTGGAGGCCATCTTGTGCGGTGCCGTCTGTTGTGCCGTCTCCACCCGCACCTCATAGCTGACACCGTCGGTGGCGAAGGTGATGTTGTGCTGGATGCCCATCGAGCGGGGCTCACCGATCATCGGCACGTCGTCGATGACATAGATCTGCGCTCCGATGGCCTCCAGCCGTCCCGTGGTCTGGCTGATGGCCCCATCGAGGTCTCCGTCCCACGACCACGCCGTGTTGGGGATGAACGCCACCCGCGGCCTCAACGTGTTCACCCACGCCGTGCTCGAGGCATCGGAGAGACCATGGTGCTGCACCTTGTAGTACTGCACTTCCAGGTCCGCGGGAGCGAAGGCCGCCAGCATGCTGGCCTCGGCCTCCTGCTCGGCGTCGCCGCCGATGACGAAGCGGACGTCGCCGTAGGCGATGAGCAACACGATCGACTCGTTGTTGATGTCCGTACCCTCGTAGCCGTCCGGGACGTAGTCGTCGGGAGTGCCACTGTTCAACACCGTCACCTCGACCTCGGGATCCCATTGCAGCGCCGCCACGCTCGATGAGGTATCGAAGCGATGCAGGACGGCTTCGTCGACGTTCTCCTCGGCGATCATCGACTGCACCTCGCTGTAGGCGTACTTCTCCGAGCCCACGTCCTTGCGTGCCGAATCGTAGAAGATCGAAGGCGGGTGACTCGCCAGGATGCCACCGCGATCGTAGCCGAGGATGCCTCCGATGTGATCGATGTGCACGTGGGTGGCGAGCATGCCGCTGAAGGCGTCGATGCCATGCTCCAGCAGATACTGACGCACCGAGACGGCCGCTTCGCGCGTACCGGCGTCGATGAGCACATGGCGTCCGTTGGTGGGCATGGTCAACACGTGCGCATCACCGAAGCCGATGTGGACCATGGTCGACGTCAGCACGCCCGGCGCCGGACCCAGCTGCGAGACGAAGGAATCGATGGCGGTGAAACGGCAGCCGCTGAGACTCGTCTCCACCCCCACCTGGTAGTAGATGGTCCGGCCGGCCTGCACGTCCAGCAGGGTCACCCGGTGTTCCTTGACGAAGGAGCGGTCCTCACGGGCGGCCGCGGCGGGATAGGCGACGTGATCGAGATGCCCACGATCGAGACCGTAGCGCACGAGACCCCGGGCCGGCTCGTCGGTGTGCCACAGTACGCTGCGATCGACCACGCTGATCGAATCGCTGGGTGGAAGGATCACTCCCTCCACCGGTGCCTTCGACGAGCAGGCGCCCAGCAGAAGCAGCGCCGCCGTCACAGAGACAACGGCGGCACGGCCGATGAACGAACGAATTCCGCGCTCCAAGAGCGTCATCCCTTCCAGAGGCTAGAAGCGCCGGGAAACCCCCAGCAGGAGGGTCACCGTTCCATCCTCCACTTTGGAGAGCCCGTCGTCGGGAACGTCCGGCGGACGGTCCGTCCACTCCAGGGTGCGGTCGAAGAGATAGTCCTGGCGGGTGGTCTGCCGGTGGTACTGCACCGTCGCTTCCAGGGTAAGACCCGCCGTCGACCAACCCGTCCCCGCCGAGAAGATCGACCGCTGTGACTCGGGGTCGGCGTAGTTCTCAAGATAACGAAAACCGAAGCGGGCCGGCACCTTGTTGTAGAAGACATGCTCCAGACCCACCCGGACGTCCCAGGTGTCCCGCAGCGTGTATCCGCCGCCAAAGGCCGCCGTACGGTAGCTATCGCTGGAAACGCCCTCCCAGAAGCGGCGGACCAGGTCGAACGAGAAGGTGGTCTTGAGCTGGTTGCGCGGATGGAAGGTCATCCCCGCCCGCAGGGTCGAAGGATACTTGATCTTCACATCCTCCCCACCCACGGCGAGCACGGTCTCCTCGCGGTCGTAGGGCACCCAGGTCCCGATCGTCGAATCCATGGAGGTGATGGCCCCCTCGACGGTGAAGCCGCTCTCGAAGTTCACTCCGAGATCGAGGCGGTCGGAAACCCTTCCCTCCAGACCCAGCGCGACACTCCAGCCGTCGAGATCGTGGTCGAAGGCCGCCGGGCCCGGATCGCTCAGGAAGGTGTTCTCGTAGGTAGGCGTGGTCGAGGTCGCCACCCGGTGCTGCAACTTTCCGAGGTAGTAGTTCACGCTCAGACCCAGCGACAGGCGCGGAATCACTTCCATCCCCCAGCCCGCGGTGATCGAGCGGAGTCTTCCCTCGATATGGTACTGACGCAACTGGATGACCGCGTCGCGGGTGTCGACGAAGGGAGAGGGATCGCGGATCTCCTCACTGTAGTCGTAGTCGAAGATGTAGCGGTCGAACACGCCGATCCCGAAGCTCATCGCATGCTCGCGGGAAAGGCTGAACAGGACACCGCCCTGCAGTTGCCCGTAGCTGTTGCGGTTGCTCGCGATGACGGTATCGGTCACGTACGAGTCGAAGGAATTGTACAGGGGCTGATAGCGGTCCTCGTTGGCCTGGAGAAATCCCCCGTTGAGCTCCACCAGGATGCGGCCGTCCATGTAGGCGAGCATCGCCGGATTCGAGACGAGGTTTCCCGCCCCCTGGTACAGAGCCGCCCCGACCGAACCCATGGCCGCCGTGCGCGGGTTCTCCGCATCCCATGGCGTACCGTATGCCGCATCCAGAGTGGTGAATGCGCGCGCGGGGGAGGCGAGAAGCGACGCCGCCGCCAGGACGAGGGTCAGGATCCGTATGCTTCTGCAAACACTGCCACGCATGGGATACTCCCTAGAAGTTGTAGTCGAGCTGGAGGCGGAAAGCGGTGTACTGACGCTTGTCGCCCGCGCGCAACTCGCTGGGGGTGGAATTGGCATAATCGCGGATCTCCAGGTTGTCACGGGTCCGCTGACGATCGTTGGTCATCTTGAATCGAACGAGGAAGTGGTCATCGAGTCGGCTCTGGATGAGGAACCAGTTGCGCATGCCGTTGCCGTCGACCACGACGAACTCGTTGTCTTCGAAGTTCCAGAGGAAGCCCTCGTAGAGCTCGGTGCTGAACGTGAACTGGAGACGATCGTTGACGTTGTGCACCAGCATGGCCTGGATGGCCTGGCCCGGGGCGGCTTCCTGCGCCAGCGGGGTGAAGTTGCTGCCGTCCGGATCGGCCGGTCCTCCCAGACGGGGCCGCGGCGCGAACTGGGTGTTGGTATTGCTGTAGAGCAAGCGCAATTCGTCGTAGCCGCTCAGCCGCGCCCGCAGCTCGAGCCGCGTATCCCAGCTCTTGAAACGCCGGTTGTCGCTCAGCTCCTCGGGTGCCCGGTCGCTGTAGCGTTCACGCAGACGGAAACGCAGCGGCCAGATCGGCGCGTACTCCAGACGCAAGGTGTAGCGATGCTGGCTCTGTCCGTCGGCCTTCCGCTTCCACTGATCGAATTCCAGGCCGGAGATCGTGAGCTGACGGCTGATCCGGTAGCGCGTCTGCAGGAAGATCCCCTGCTCGGCCTTGGTCTGCGGCGTGGTCGACTCCAGCCAACTGTACAGAGGTGAATTCAAACGGAAGGGATCGCCGAGCAAGGTCTGCTCGTAACGGTTGTCCTGCCCGAACGGCCGGGCATAGGGATTGTCGAAGCCCACATCGTAGTCACGATAGAGCGCGAAGATGTTGAAGTTCGACCACTGGGTGTAGCCGGTGAACACCATGGCGTCGGGAGCATTGGAGAAGATGCCGCCGGTGGGGTTCGAGTCGAGCTTGGCATACTCGCCGGCCAGGGCGACGTTGCTGATCACGGTCTGGAATTCAGCGCCCAGAACGCGTCGGAAGTTGCCCAGTTGGGTCGAATCGTAGGCGTTGAACAGTTCGTTGTCCCGAGCCTCCAAGCGACCTACCTCGGTCACCAGGGTGGAGACCTTCGGATCCCAGGGAAGGTCGTGGCGGGCCTCGTAGCCCGAGATTCCCACGAAGGTTCCCGGCACGAACTGATAGTGCAGAACACCACCGTAGAGTTCCTCGTCGAAGGCGCCCCGCCGGATGGCGGTGTTCATCAACTCGTATTCACTGTTCTCGAACCGCGGCTTGCCCACCACGTACTTGTTGATGCTCACCGCGTTGCCGTTCTCGTCGAGGTTGAGGATGCCGTCCTTGTCGGTGTTGCTGTAGAAACCGACGACGTGCAGATTCCCCAGGGCGGCTTCTGCGGCCGCGCCGCGCAGGGCGAACTCGTAGGATCGGCTCATGTCACCGATCAAGCCCCGTGGACGCTTGTTGAAGCCCGTGCCGGTCTTGCGACTGAGGAAGTAGTCGGTGTTGTCCATCACCAGGCCCTGTCCGAAGGCGATCCGGAAATTGCCCAGCACGAACTTGTCCAGGCGGTAGGACTTCGCCCGCGGGTTGTGCCACTCGATGAAGCCCTTGAGCGTCTCGGCCACGTTGCGCTCACCGACATTGCGGAAGGTGCTCATGCCGGCCTTCCACTGGTTGCCCAGCCGCAGCTTCAACTTGCTCAGGATGGCCGGATTCGCGCTGTCCAGATTCTTGATCCCGTAGGGCGTCCCCTCGTCGAAGTCGCGGGATGGGGCCCCCACGTAGTCCTCGGTGAGGATGTCCCGGTCGTCGAGCATGTACGGGGTGTTGTACACCTGCACCTGGGCCCCACCGTGCAGCTTCATCTCCCCCGCCGGCGGTTCGTAGACGACGTAGTCCCGCAGGTTGCGGTAGGCCCAGTAGGTCAGGCCGTCGACGCTGCGCAGTTGCCGCTGGTTCTGGATGCCGCCCGACCTCTTGCGCGCCTTGAGGATGGCGGTGGCATCCACCGGGGAGACGTTCTGGTAGCTCTCCAGGGCATAGATGGACAGATCGTTGATGTTGCGCGGTTCCAGCAGGAGGTCGCGGTATTCGTCGGCGAGCTCCTCGCTGGCCCCTTCACGGCTCAGGAATCGCTGCATCGCCCGGAACGAGGCGTCGAAGCGACGTACCCAGGCTTCCTGCTTCTCCGGCGGCATGGTGGCCACCAGGGGGATCAGCTCCTTGATCATCTCGGGCGTGACGCCCTCGACCTTGCTCAGATCGTAGATGGAGCTGAAGTAACTGCGATAGGTGCGGTATTCCCAGATGGCGTCGGCGACTTCAGGAGGAATGGGAAGGGAACGGATCTGATCGCGGGTCGCGCGATTCAGATCGAGCTTCCCTCCGGCCAGGTCCACCTCGCCCTTGAGCTGCCTCGGCTCGATGGCCTCTCGCCGGGAGTCTCCCTGCTCGTATTGAGCGCGGACCGGCGCCGCGAGCAACAGGCTGAAGGCCAGTGCCACGAGAATTCCGCGCCCCAGTTGTTTGCGCGGAGCGTACACGCTACTCCCCCCCTCCCGAGAAGCGATAGCTCAAGCCGAACTGATGCGTCGACTCGAGAACGCCGCCGCCGGTGGAGAAGGCATAGTCGAGGGTGACGCCGTACAGGTGCACGCCGAAACCCGCGGTGAGTTTGTCGGGATCGGTCTCCAGACCCGCTCGCAGATCGAGCACCTCCAGCACCCCGAACTCGGCGCCCGCATGGAGACGGAAGTCCTCCCCCGGCCGGCTGCGGATGTCCAGCGCGGTGATGACCGCCTCGTACGGCTCATAGCTCAGCCCCACGCTGAACTGCTGCAGCAACTCCTCGTTCTCGTCGCCGATGGTCGGGCTGTTGATGTTCTTGGCGTTGAAACCCACCTTGGTGCGGTCCCACACCTGAACCACCGCGGAGAGATCGAGGCCCATCGCCCACGCGTTGCCCGGGTCGATGCCGTCGGTGCCGTCCCCGGCCAGACCGATGCTCTGGCCCAGATCGAGGTTGTAGAAGTTGAGGGCCCAGCCGAAGGAAGCGCCCGAAGCGTCGTCCTTGAACAACTGGATGCCCTGCGCGATCGAGATCGTGTACTCGGTGAGGAGGGAGACATCCCGGTAGTCGACGCCGTAGCGGCGCAGGCCGACCGCCAGACCCGTCCAGCCACCCTTCACCGGAAGGATGCCGCCGATGGTCCCCAGGGAGTTGTAACCACCGCCGTTGGGTTCGGTGCCCGCCGCGGCGATCTCCGGTGAAGTGATCCACGGCAGGAGAGCCGGATTGTGGTACCAGCTCCAGGCATCGCCGCCGACGGCCACGTAGGCCTCGCCCATGGCGCGGGCCCGGGGACTCACCGCGATGTCGTCGAACGCGGCTCTTGCACTGCTGCCGAGCAGCAGGAGACCGAAGAGAAGCAGGAGGAGAATCGAGGTTCTTTTCGTATGCATTGGTCTTCTGCTCCTATCGATCCAGGCGCGTGGCCACGACCACGGGAATATGGACCTCATTGGAACCGCTACCTCCAGCCTCGCGCACCTGCAGGTGCGCCACGTATGCTCCGGCCGGCACCCATTCCTTGTAGTCATCGGTACCGTCCCATTCGATGGTCGCCCGGTTGTCCCTGAAGACGGAACTCAATGGAGCCACCCGGCTGTCATAGAGCGTCCGTACCAGGGCCCCGTTCATGTTGAAGATCCTCAGGACCACCTCGGCGTTGTGGTCAACCAGCTCCGAGGTGAGATTGATGGTCAACGGATAGCGTTCCCCGTCGCGAGGCAGGAAGGTGAAGGGCGGTCCCTCCAGGTCGATCTCTTCCTTGAGAAGGGCCTCGAGCCGCGCCGTCACCCCGCTCGGCGAAATGGCGTTGCCGTTGAGATCGGCCACGTTGCGCACCCGCACCGACCAGCCTTCGTCCAGACTCACGCTGCGGTCGAGCTGCAGACGGACGCGGTTGTTGCTGCCCGAGACGAACTCCACGCCGGTGACCCCGGCCGTCTCGCCGGGACTGTTGGTCCGGAACACCTCGTAGTTGTCGGCGGTGGTGGCCGAAGTGGCTTCGACTCCCTCACTGAAGTCGATGATCACCGTGGTCGCGGTCTCCAGGCTGGCCCGTTCGATCCGCGGCGGCGTGAGGTCGCCGCCGGTGCCCTCGAAGATGTCGCTGACCAGGCCCACCAGCACCTGGAAGTCACTCTGGTACTGGCCACCCGCTCCCCGAGCGGTGATGGTGGTCCCGTTGTCGAAGCTCGGCGCACCCAGGGTGTCCACCACCCGCACGATGATCGGGCCGCTTCCGTCGTCCACCGTGTAGTTGATGGCGGTGCCGGCGACGGCCTGGCTCTGGATGGGTCCGGAGACCTCGATGAAGGTGCCCTCCCACTGGTGGTTCGCCGCCGCCCCGGTGCTCAACTGGGTGGGCGGGATCCGCGTGCCGCTGCTGATGAGCGTGACCTCGGTGGGGCTGGTGAGCTCCACCGTGGTGAAATAGATGTCGATGGTTCCGGTCACCCGCACCCGGTTGCCCACCGTCGTCAGGGCAGGGACGTCCATGCCCCGGCCGAAGAGGTTGATCCCGCGGCCGGACTCATCCTGGATGAAGCCGCTGGTGGTCGTTCCCCGGTAGTTCGTCGGAATGTAGACCACGCCTTCGACGGTGACCTCTTGACCCTCGTAAGCCTCTGGATCGGCCTGGATGTCGGCGATGGGTGTGGCCCCCGAGGATGGGGTATAGGTGAAGGTCGCGGTGTTGTTCCCGGCGATGACATTGCCAGCGAGGTCCTCGACATTGGAAACCGTCACCGTGTAGGAGGTGCCCTCGTTCATGGCCGAGGCCAGGGTGAGGGTGACCCGGCTGCCCGTCAGCGAAGCGGCAGTCACCGTGAGGGTGTTCGACGGGGCTGAACTCTCATATACCTCGTAGTTGGCCGAGACCTGGGCGGTGGTGGGATCGAGCGCCTCGTTGAAATTCACCACGATCGAGGTCTCGTTCGAGCCACTCGCGCTGATCACCTGCGGTGGCGTCGTGTCCCCTCCGTTGCCCTCGAAGACATCGCTGGCCAGGCCCACCAGCACCTGGTAGTCGCTCTGGTACTGAGCGCCCGCTCCCCGGGCGGTGATGGTGGTGCCGTTGGAGAAGCTCGGCGCGCCCAGGGTGTCGACCACCCGCACAATGATCGGACCGCTCCCATCATTGACGGTGTAGTTGACGGCACCATTGGCAACCACCTGACTCTGAATGGACCCGCTCACTTCAATGAAAGTGCCTTCCCACTGGGTAGACGCTGCCGCTCCCGTTCCCAACTGCACCGGCGTGGGACGGGGATTGCCGCTGCTGATGAGGGTGACCTCGGTGGGGTCCTGGATCTCCACCGTGGTGAAGTACGAGGTGACCGTGCCGGTGACCCGCACCCGGTTGCCCACGGTCTGCAGGGCCGCCACATCCATCCCCGTTCCGAAGAGGTTGATGCCGCGGCCCGACTCGTCCTGGATGAAGCCGCTGACGACCGTCCCCCGGTAATCACTGGGGATGTAGACCACACCCTCGACGGTCACCACCTGACCTTCCCACGAATCCGGATCGGCCTGGATGTCGGCGATGGGGGTGGCGGCAGACGAGGCGGTGTAGGTGAAGGTGGCGGTGTTGTTGTCCTCGATGGCGTTGCCTGCGAGGTCCTCGACGTCACTGACCTCCACCGTGTACTCGACACCGTCGCTCAGGGAGGAACCGAGGGTGAGGGTCACGCTGGAGGTGGCCGTGCCGATGGCGGTGATGGTCAAGGGACTGCCCGGCTGCGCGGTGGGATACAACAGATAGGAACCGGGGTCGGCGGCGCTGCCCGCATCGATGGCCTCGTTGAAGTCGATCCGCACCGTCTGGTCGTCGACGGCCGAGGCCCCGGTGACCTCCGGTGGCGTGATGTCCGGGCCCGACGCGGTGAAGTCGACGATCTGCGTCTCCATCACCTCGCCCGAGGTGTTCTCCACACCCTGCACACGCAGCGAATAGACCATGCCGTCGGTGAGCGCGGCATCCAGGGCGAGCGTCACCTGCGAGCCGGAAGTGACCGCCGAGGAGATGGGCGGACGATTGCCGATGTCATCCTTTTCGTAGATGAGGTAGTTGGCAACCGTGTTGCCCGTCGTCGGATCGATCGCCTCGGAGAAGGTGATCAGCACCGAGAGCAGATCGGGGGTCTGCACATCGGTCACCGTCGGTTGGGCCGACGCGAGGTTGGGGCTCAGCACAAGAAGGAAGAGAAGGATCGAAAGAGTCGAAGCAGTCGTCGTGGTGACCATTCCGAAAGTGCGTCGCAAGGGTCCAGCTCCTTGGCTGGCGGCCCATGGAGGGAGGCCGCCGATGGAATTCCGGGAGAGCGACCTCACCCCGGCGGCCGTCCTCGAGGCAAGGACTCCACCGGAAATGCAGGCCGAAACCGATCCGCGGGATGGGAAAGGAAATCCACACTAGCAAATGGCCCCGCCGGGGGGAAGGGGAAAGGACGGCCGCCGGGAACGGACCCCAACCCGGCCGGAACACCGGAGTGCCCCCGACCTGCAGCAAGTGGCGGAGAATCTCCTTGCGCCCTCGGGGCCCTAGAGCCCCTCGGCCTTCCGCAGGGCCCGGCACATCGCCTCCGGGGTGGACGCCGCCCGCAGCTCGGCCAGGAAGGAGTCGATCCTCACCAGGGTGGAGATCCGGGCCAGGACCCGAAGCTGCTGCCCGGGACGGCGGCTGGATCCGGCCAACAGGAAGACCAGGTCGACCGGCCTCCCATCGGGAGCGCCGTAGTCGATGGGCTCGGCCAGATGGGCGATGGCCACCGCGTGGCCGTCGAAGTCCTCACAGCGGGCATGGGGAAGGGCGATCCCGCCTCCGATGCCCGTCGATTCCACCTTCTCACGCTCCAAAAGAGCCCGATGGAGCGCAGACCGCTCCTTCAGGCGACCGGCTTCCTCCAGCCGCGCGCACATGCGATCGAGACAGCTCTCCTTGTCCGGCACGCGCAGGCCGGCCAGACAGAGTTCCTCGCTGGTGTACTCGATCAGTTTCATCGTCGCTGCCGAGCGGATGGGGAAGATCGGGCGGCGTGGCCCCCATGGTCACGCCGCTGTGTTCATCGGTCGCCGGTGGAACGGTCTCAGTGACCGTGACCGGCATGGCTGTGCCCGCCATGTCCATGTCCGTGGTGATGGCCCCCGTGCGGGGTCTGCAGATACTGCTCCACCTGCTCGGCCACGGCCAGGAATGCTTTGGCCGACGCGCTGTCGGGCCGGGCCACCACCACCGGGCGGCCTTCGTCCCCGGTGGCCACCACCGCGGGCTCCAGGGGGATACCGCCCAGGTAGGGCACACCGAAACGCTCGGCGGTCCGCTTGCCCCCGCCCTCGCCGAAGATGTGTTCCTCGTGCCCACAGTGGGGGCAGACGAAGACACTCATGTTCTCGATGATGCCCACGATGGGCACCTTGGTCTCCTCGAACATCTGGATGCCGCGGACGACATCGATCACCGCGACGTCCTGGGGTGTGGTGACCATGATCACCCCGGTCAGGGGAACCTTCTGGGCCAGCGACAACTGGGCGTCACCGGTTCCCGGGGGCAGATCGACGATGAGCACGTCCAGGCCGTTCCATCGCACGTCGTCCAGGAACTGGTTGATCGCCCCCATGACCATCGGACCGCGCCAGATCATGGCCTTGTCCTGGGGCACCAGGAAACCGATGGACATGCACGCGATGCCCTCCTTCATCACCGGAAGGATCTTGTTGCCGTCCTGCACCTCCGGCCGCTCGTTCACTCCCATCATGGTGGGAAGACTCGGACCGTAGATGTCCGCGTCGAGCAGACCGACCTTCTTGCCCTTGGCCGACAGGGCCAGGGCCAGGTTGGTGGCCACCGTGGACTTGCCGACTCCTCCCTTGGCACTGGCCACGGCGATGACCGCCTTGACCCCGGGCAGGGGCGCCTGATCGGCCCATGGATCCGGCGAAGGCGTGGAGAGCGAGGGAGCGGCCACGTAGCCGCCCTTGGTCGCGGTCTTCGCCGACGCGCCGGCGGAAGCGGTCGATACCTCGGGCTTCCCGGCCGGGGTGCCCTTCTCATCGCCCTTCCCTTCGGAGGCAGCCTTGCCCCGCCACTCGATATGGGCCTCCTCGACCCCTTCGATCCCATCGAGAGCCCGTTGGGCCTCCTGCTGGAAGGTCTCCAGGGTGGCCGCGTCGTCGATCCGGTGTTCGACGAGTACGTGCACCTTGCCCCCTTCGACGCGGATCTCCCGAACCAGTCCGAAGGAGACGATGTCCCGGCTGAAGCCCGGATACTTCACCGTCTTCAGCGCTTCTTCCACTTGTCGTTGCGTGATGCCCATCCTGTCCTGCTCCTGTGAAAAGACCGCATCCGGGGGTCGCGGCGTTGACGCCCGGCCCCGGCGGCGCCGATACTGTCCTGCGGCAGAGCCCCAAGGAAGTACCGACAGGGGCCGGGGGCAAGCCTGAGCCCATCGGCCGACCGGCATCGGGGGAGAATCCATGCGTTTGAGCGTCACCATGATCGTCCGCGACGAGGAGGACAAGCTCCCCGGGGCGCTGGCCAGCGTGGAGGAGATGGCCGACGAGATCGTCGTCCTGGACACCGGAAGCCGGGACGCCACGCTCTCGATCGCCTCGGCCCACCCGAAGGTGCGGCTCTTCGAGGGGGTCTTCGACGACTTCGGCCATGCCAAGCAACGGGTCCTGGAACTGGCCGAAGGCGACTGGGTCCTGGCCCTGGACGCCGACGAGCGGGTCTCGACGGAGCTGGCGGCCAAGTGGGAACACCTGGTGGCCAACCAGCAACTGGTGGGCATGGGAGGCTACCGGGTGCGGCGGCGCAACTTCATCCTGGGCCACGAGATGCGCTCGATGGGGCTGGATCGGGACTATCCTCTGAGGCTGTTCCGGCGCGAGGGGGCCCACTACACCGACAGCCGGGTCCACGAAGGAGTGGTGCTTCCGCCCCGCCTGCCGGTGGGACGCCTGGAGGAGGCACTCGACCACTACACCTTCGGAGGGGTGGACGCCTACGTGCGCAAGATGGACCTCTACACCAGTCTGGAGATCGCCGACCGGCCGCGGCCCTTCCGGCTGGGACATCTGCTGGGCAGCCCTCCGGCCACCTTCTGGCGTTTCTATGTGGCCCGGGGTGGATTCCGCGACGGTTTCCCCGGCTTCCTGTGGGCGAGCCTCACCGTCCTGGGACGCTTCCTGCGGGACGTGAAGCTGTGGATCGCCGAGCAGGGGGAAGCGGACTGAGGGAGACCCCCCGCAGCCGGATCCGCGGCCGGTGGTGGCGACGGGTGCGGCCTCGGCGCACGGCTTCGGCCGGTGGTGGGGACGGGCGCGGCCTCAGCGCACGGCTTCGGCCGGGCGAGCCGCCTTCTCGCGTCCCATCTCCACGTAGTCCTGGAAGGGATGATCCGGGGCCAGCTCGTCGAGGATGTCGTACACCTCGTTGGCCCGCTCGCGGGTCTCCTTCTGGCGCAGGTAGCTGTCGGCGATCTGCAGGAGGCCCTTGATCGCACCCAGTGAGCCCGGATCGTCGGCCAGCACATGGCGGTAGATCCGCTGGGCCATCTCCAGGTACCCCAACGAGCGCTGGGACGAGGCCAGTTTGAGCCAGTGCTCCTGGTCCCAACCCAGGGCGTCCCACTGCTCGCCGAATGGAGCGAGCAGCTCGGCCACCGCGGCGGTGTTGCCCAGGCTGATGGCCAGGCGGCCGGCCTCACGGGCCGTCTCCAGGGCCTCGGGCCGACCCAGCCGCTGCTGGAGCACGGCGATGCGGCTCAGAAGCTGTGGATGGGGCCCACGGGCCTCGAGGAATTCCTGCATCTCGGCCAGGGCACGGACGGGGTCTTCCTCGCACACGGGCTCGTTGGCCTTGAGGGTGTCCACCACGCTGGCGACGGCCTGCTCATTGTCGAGCAAGGGCTTGTGGTTGACACCATCGGGCTGACGATCGGGCATGATCGGCCTCTCCTTGACTGTCCGGTGGTGCCCCTGCGATCGGGCTTCCTCCGGAATCCCCTGGTCCATACGCAAGGAACAGGCCGACCCATACAAGAAGGACGGGGGCGGTTTCCCGTCATTCCCCGTCCTTTCCCATGATTTCGCGTACAGATCCGCTCCCGGCCCTCCGGGGGGTCCCGTCAGTCCTGGAAGGAGGCCAGAGCGTCCTCTTCCTTGTCATAATGCTCGAAGACCAGGCCCAACTGGGTGACGTGCAGGATGTTGTCGACGCGGTCGCTCATCTCGCAGATCTTCATGCGCCCGCCGTTCTTGACCAGGGTGGTATAGGCCGAGACCATCAAGCCCAGACCGGTGCTGTTGATCCACCTGACCCTGGACATGTTCAGCACGATGTCGATCTTCCCCTCGGCGATCAACTGCTTGATCGTATTGTTGAAGAGATCGAAATCGTCGCCGCCCATGATCTTGCCGGACAGCTCGAGGACGACGATGTCGCCCACTTCGCGTTGCTTGATCTTCACCGGATCCTCCCGTCGTGGATCTCTAGAGAAAGCGCCCCACCGCAAGCACTTCGACCGTGGAAAGCTGGGTGCCGACGGTGCCGCGAGCGGTCCTTGCCCCCGAGAACGCCGGAATCCGCCTGGAACACGGCTTCCGTGTGCCGACGACCACTGCAGGGTAGTGGACGCGAAGGTACATTTCAAGGGCCGCGCCGCTCCTTGCTTTTGGGTGCACATTGACCGATGCTGCCGATCGAGCCCCCCTCGAGCTGGACCATCCATGGACCTCTCCACCCAACCACCGACCGCCCCTCGACCCTGGATCCCGGCCGGCCTCCTGCTGATCGTCCCTCTCCTGCTGGTGGCCCTGCTGCCGCTGCCGGCGCATGGTGCACAGGCCGAGCCACCCGGGCCCGTTGCATCGCCCCCCTACCCCTTCACCCCCCGGCACCTGGCCCGCGTCTGGCATCACGCCGGCGATCGGGATCTGCTCCTGATGGCGGCCGGCGGCGCCGCGGCCGCCCTGCTCATCTCCCCTTGGGATGGGGAGATCACCGAATGGTTCCGGGATGAACAGCCCCTGGGCGACGGCGCGGTCGATCTGGGCCGTGAGCTCGGACACCGCAAGTGGGTGACGGCGGTGAGCATCGCGCTGGCCGGAGGAGGACAGCTCGTCGGGAACCATCACGTGCGGGACACCGGTGTGCTCTACGCCGAAGCGAACCTCATCACCGCCGGCATCACCGAGTTGATCAAGATCACCGCGCAGAGGGAACGACCCGACGGCAGCAACGACAAGAACCTTCCCTCCGGCCACGCCAGCGCGACCATGGCCTCGGCCCGGATGCTGCAGATGCGCTTCGGGTGGTGGATCGGAGTGCCCGCCTATACAGCGGCCGTCTTCGCTGGTCTGAGCCGCCTGCAGGGCAACAAGCACTTCCCGTCGGATGTCCTGCTCGGCTGGACCATCGGCTTCTTCGTGTCCTCGGCGGTGGGACAAGCCATGGAGGGCGACGGAGGAGACGGCAGCGGGGACGATGCGGCAAGGCAGGCGCGCTTGAGCTGGCTGCCTCCTCCTTCCATCGATGATCCGGGAATCCCCGTGCTTCACTTCGACTTCTGAATCTTCCTGGCACGTTGCGTGCAGTTCTCCGAAAGGTCTTCTGGGGGACACGTCGGGGTAGCACACACCATCTTCGGGAAGCATACAGGACCCGGCAGTCTGGAGATCCTCGGATCCCCGGGTTTCGTGCGGGAGCGCCCGCCCCTGTGGCGTGCCGCGCTGGTGGGCATCGTCGCCGCCGTCATCGGCGGCGCGGCGCTCGGTTTCGCCCTGCGCGTCGACCCCGACACCGAACAGTACGAACTCTCCTACCAGGTGAAGGTGCTCGACCTGAAGAACGGCGTGCTGCAGGTACGGCTGCACGCCGAAGGCATGCGTTCACCCAACCTCTACCTGACCACCGTGGTGGTCTCTCCCGACCAGAACCGCCTGTCCGCCCGTTTCCGCCTGCGGGAAGCCCGCGATCTCAACGGCCACGACACCCCGGTGGAGGCCCAGGACGACTACTGGAAGATCCGGGCCAAGGGAGGCGGCATCGACCTGCGCTATGAAGTGTGGTTGCGGGCGGGAATCGACACCGGGGTCTTCTCCCGCCAGATGCTCAGCGACATCACCGAGACGAGCGCGCGGTTGGTCGGCTCGGACATCTTCATCATCCCGGTCTTCGGCGACCTCCGCAATATCCGGGTGGAATACACCCTGCCGCCCCACTGGGAACTGGTGCATCCCTTCCAGTGCACCGCCACGGCGGCGGTCGTGCCCGACGTCAAGTCACTCTACCATTCGGCGGTCGGCATGGGGCGTCTGCGGACCCTCGAGCGCACGGTCCGTGGCTGTCGGCTGCGGGTGGCCGTCACCGGGCGCTACGACTTCCAGGACCGCGACCTGCTGGCGGTCCTCAGTCAGTTGGCCGGCATCCAGATGGACATCTTCGGAGGCCCCCTGCGCGACGAGTACGTCTTCCTGGTCGGCCCCCATCCCGAATCGGGCGACCCCGAGATCCTGCACTACTTCGGCCTGCACTACGACGGCAGCATGATCCTGCTCATCGACACCAACACCGACCGCAAGCGCCTGCAGCAGGAACCGGCCCAGCTCTGCGCCCACGAGTTCTACCACAACTGGTGCGGCGAACTCATCCGCCAGCACCGCTACGACATGAACTGGTTCATCGAAGGGGTCACCGAGTTCTATGCCTACCAGACACGTCTGGAGGCGGGCATGCTGAGCTTCCCCGACTACGCCTCGGTGTTGAGCGATCGCTTCCACCGCGAGTACGAGGTCCACCCGCTACGGGGCAAGATCAGTCTCGCCCAGGCCAGCAAGAAGGTGCTCATCGACCGCGAGACCACGCGCTACACCTACAGCGGCGGTCTCTTCGTCGCGGCCGGGCTGGACGAGCAGATCGACGACGTCACCCGCCAACAGGAGAGCCTGGACGATCTGATGTACGATCTGGCCGTCAGAGCACAGCGCGATCCCGACTTCGTATTGACCCGCCAGACCCTCGAAGCGGCCCTGTTGGACCTGACCGGCCACGACTTCCACGGGTGGTTCGACCGTTACGTCTACGGGCTGGAGTCCCCCCATCTCCCCGGCTACATCACCCAGCAGATGGCGTTGCGCTAGACCCCCCCAGGACTGCGCCTATTCCAGCTCTTCCATCCGTTGATCGGTGATCGAGCGCTGCATGAAGGCGATGCAACCTTCGTCGGGAGCGCTCACCTCGTCGAGTTCCTCGAGCACGTCGATGGGTGCGGGTCGATCGACGGCTTCCCAGTAGGTGTCCAACTGTTCGACGCTGCGCGGGCCGATGATGGCGCTGGTGATCGACTCCTGCTGCAGGACCCAACTGGTGGACAGGGCAGCCGGAGGCATCTCCAGCCGGTTTGCGGCGGTCTTCACCGCCTCGACGATGTGGAAGTTGCGGTCGGTCCAGATGCGCTCGCGCCAGGGAGCCATGACGCTGTCGTCAGGAGGAGCGCTCATCCGCGCGCCCTCGGGCCCGCCATCCCGGCTGTACTTGCCGCTGAGCAGACCGAAGGCCAGCGGGCTCCACGCGAGGATCCCCATCTCGTAGGGCTCGCAGGCGGGAATGACCTCGGCCTCGATCTCCCGGCACAGCAGGTTGTACTGCACCTGGGTGGAGACGAAGGACTCCAGGCCCTCCGATTCGGCGCGCTCGGCGGCGAGGACGGTCTGCCAGGCGGTGAAGTTGCAGTTGCCCAGGTAGCGCACCTTGCCCTGGTGCACCAGGTCGGTCAACGCCGAGAGGGTCTCGTCGATGGGGGTCAGCGGGTCCCAGACGTGCACCTGATAGAGGTCGATGTAGTCGGTGCCCAAGCGCCGCAGTGAGTTCTCCACCTGGTCGAAGATGTTCTTGCGAGTGAGGCCCATGCGATTGGGGCCCTTGCCCTCCGGAAAGAAGCACTTGGTGGCCACGACCATCTCGTCGCGGCGCCCCCGCAGGAATTTCCCGACGATCTCCTCGCTGCGCCCGGCGCTGTAGCGGTTGGCGGTGTCGATGAAGTTGCCGCCGCGCTCGGCGTAGCTCTCCAGGATGCGCAGGCTGGTCTTCTCATCGCATCCCCACACCTCGTCGCCGAAATTCATGGTGCCCAGGCACAGGGGATGGACCATCAGGCCGGTCGGGCCCAGCAGGCGGTAGCTCATGGCGTGCACTCCTTGGAGATGGCGTCAACAGCGTCGGCTGGATGAAGTGTACCCCGGAGCCGGGGTTCTGTCAGGGATTCCTCTCCGGTCGAGATGCTCCGCTCATTCCCTGAAGCGGGAGCTTCCCTTGCGCCCCGGGCGAGGCGGTGTCATGCTCGATTCTCCCCCTTCCAGGAGATCGCCCCTTGCTCTATGGGATCGAACCGGTGGCCCAGGCCCTGCGCAGTCGACGGCGTTCGTTGCAACGTCTGCACATGAAAGCAGGCAAGGCGGGGCCCCGGCTGCGGGAGATCGTACAACTGGCGCGCACGGCCGGAGTCGAGATCGTCGAGAGCAACACGCACGAGCTGGGGCAGCTCGCACACACCCGTCATCATCAGGGAGTGGTTCTCGAGTGTGGTGAGCTTCCCGTACTCTCGCTCGACGACTTCCTCGATACGGTCGATCCGCTTCCCTCCCCTTCTCTCATCGTCGCCCTCGACCAGGTGGAAGACCCCCAGAACCTGGGAAGCATCACCCGCTCGGCTGCTTTTCTCGGGGCCCATGGTCTGCTCGTGCTGCGCGCCCACAGCGCGCCGCTCTCGGCCGCGGCATCGAAGGCCTCGGCCGGCGCGCTCGAGTTCTTCCCGGTGGTGGAGGTATCCAACCTCTCGACCGCTCTGCAACGCCTGCAGAAGGAAGACTTCTTCGTGGTCGGTGCGGGCCTTGAGGAGGCGGTCGATTACCGCCAGCTCGCCCCTCCCCTGCGTTGCGTGTTGGTGCTGGGCGCCGAGGGAAGCGGGCTGCGTCAGCTCACTCGCAAACGCTGCGACCAGCTGGTGATGATTCCACGCGGGGAACACGCTTCGCCGGCCACCGAGAGTCTCAACGTCGGCGTGGCGGCGGGCATCCTCCTGGCGCACCTGCGCGGGAGCTGAGAACTACGTCAGCGACGGCAACACGTTCCGTGACAAGCCGATCGAGCTGAGAACAGCGGAGAGGCCTTCTATTCCTTCCGGTAACGGGCGATCGTCTGACTCACCGCCTCGGCGACCTCGTCGTGGGAGAAACCCTGCGACTGAAACCACTGGTCCAGACTGTCGCGATTCGCCTCCAGAGCCTCAAGGCCATGCTCCTGCACGTAGAGATGGATCTGCGATGGCAGCGCGTAGTTCGGCTGGTACGGGTCGCCGCGCACGATGGCCAGCAGATCTTCCTCCAGGGTCTTCACCGGGTATTCGATGATGCGGCCGAGTTCCTCCCCCTCGCGGCTGACGATGATCGTGGGGATGCGGACGATGTTCCGCTGCTCCTGCCGTCGATCCGGGCATCTTCGGGGATCGACCGAGGAGGGGGCCATCGCACACACCTTCAGGGATCGTTCCTCGAAACCGACCCCATCGAGAATGCGGTACAGGCGGGGGATCTCCCGCTGGCTGTCGCCGCACCAGGTGCCCATGAAGACCTCGATCGTGCAATCCTTCACCAGCGGCTCGAGTTTCTCGAGAACCTTCGGATCGGGATCGTAGCCGTCGTAGTTCTCCTGGAACCACTGGGCGAAGGGCATCATCGAAAATCCCTGGCGGTCGACGGGACCGAAGAGATAGGGTTCCCCCTCCTCGCCGGGTGCCTGCTCCACCTGGTTCAACGGCTGGGTATTTGCAAACTGGGCCCGCGCCGAGGAGCCGGCGAAGAGGACCACCAGCACGGCGAGGAACAGGTAGGACACACGCTGCTTCATGCTTGAGCTCCTTGATGGGATACGGAACAACCTGGCGATCATCATGAGCCGGGAAGGGAACGATGGACAAGCGTGAAATCGAGGCCATGGTCCGTGAGGTGGAGACGCGGTGCGGGCCGTTCTGCAGCTGCGAGGAACTGGACATCCATGGCATGCCCCACCTGCGACAGGTCGCCCTCACCGCGGGCCGTCTCGCCGTTCTCGTGGGCTGCGACGTCGAATCAGCCGTCGTGGCCGGCTTCCTCCACGACTGCGCGCGCGTCCATGACGGGGGCGGAAACCGCCACGCCCATGACTCGGCCGTCCTGGCCCGAAGACTCTTGAAGACCTTCTATCCCCATCTCGACGCGCCTCGCCTGTGCGAAGCCATCGCCCGTCATGCCGACGGAAGGACCACCGACGATCCGCTGGCGGCTTGCCTGTGGGATGCCGACCGGCTCGACCTGTGTCGGCTGGGGATCGAAGCCGACCCCCGGTTGCTCTCCACGAGAGCGGCGCGTCGGGTCGCGGCGATCCGGCGGCGCCGAAGAGAGGATCTACACCCGGGCTATCCGCAGGGAAGAGCGGAATAGCACCATCAGCTCACTCGACCGGGTATCATCGATGTTTCCTCATCGGATCATCCGGGTGCAAGCGGTCCTGCGGATCGAAAGCGACCCTGCCGACTCCTCCCCTCCTGAATCGCGATGTGTGGGCGGAGAGGGTTCTCCACGCATGGTGGGTTCCCTCGTGGCTCTTCTTGAAGAGCAGGATGGCGTCGGCTTCGATTCCCACCGACAGGGCATCTCTGATGGAGGAAAGGTCTGCACTGAGAAAGACGAACTGCCAACCGTCCTTCTCCGTCTTCTCCTTCACCATCTCCTCCACCTGGGCCCTGCGGTACTCCCGGCTCGCGTTCTCGCGACCATCGGTGATGACCGCAAAGACCTCCTTCGCAGGGCTCTGCCGACCGGCCCGTTCGTTCCGACGAGCTTCGACCTCATGGATTCCCCGGCCCAGGGCGTCGAGAAGCGGCGTGGTACCGCGCGGGACATAGCTTCGGCGGGTGAGATCGGGAACCTCATCGAGGGGAAGCTCGTTGTGGACAAGCTCGTACGGATTCACCGAATCGAACTGAACCAGGGTGAGCGTCGCGCTGTCCGCTTCGGTCTTCTGCTCCTGCAGAAAGGAATTGAATCCGCCGATGACATCATTGCGGATGGAGTGCATCGATCCGCTGCGATCGAGAATGACGGTGATGTGGGTGGAATCGAATTGCATGGCATATCTCCTTTATCGACGAAAAGAGACAAAAAAATGGACAAAACAATATACTCGTGTTTTGCAGAAGCTGCCATGGACTGTTCTGTGGATCACACCGTGTCAAGCCCGCGTGTCTGCGACAAGCGCCCTAGAACCTCATCTCCACCACCGCGAAATAGCTGTTCTTCAACAGTTTCGGATGCCCCTTCAACAGGGGATACAGAAGATCGTCCAACGCCTGCCCCCAACGCCTCGGCACCAGCGGCAGCCGGTCGAAGAGGATCTCGAAGAAGACGAAGCTGGGCCAGTGCAATTGAACGGAGCGGCACACCCGGCGCATGTGCTCGACCTTCTCCGGCAGGATGGGGCACTCCTCCGGCGAGCCTTCGCGCAGCACGCCCTCCTCGAACAGCGAGGAGGTGACGTAACGGCGGATGAGGGGATTGAGCGCCATGTTCTCCACGAAGAGTGCCATCCCGCCGGGTTTGACCACCCTTTTGAGTTCGTCGACCGAGCGGTCGACGTCGGTGTGGTGCAGGATGTACTGGCCGACGGCCACGTCGATGCTAGCATCGGCCAAGGGCAGTTCCTCGAAGGTCGAGGCGATCATCTCCACCCGGCAGCGGTGCCGGCGCGCGTACTCGACCGCCAGGCGCGCCATGCCCTGGGCGATGTCGAAGCCCACCACCTCGGCCCCCTGCTGTGCGCACCAGGCGGCGATGGCCCCCATCCCGCTGCCGCAGTCGAGGACGCGCTTGCCATGAAGGTCGGGCAGCAGCTTCTTCCACTCGGCCAGCCACACCTCCTGGTCGATGTACTGCGAAGGGGGGATCTCCATCTGCGCGCGGTACTGCTCGTCGACCGCCCGCTCGTCCCAGAAGACGATCTCGCCCTGCAGATCATCCGGCGTCTTCATCGGCTCGGCCCGGCCTTCTCCAGGGCATCCACCACCATCGAGCGGTTGATGACTTCGGGCAGGACGATGGGATCGTCCGGACGGCCGGCGGGGAACACCGCGTAGAAGGGCACCCCGCTGCGCCCGTAGCGGCGCAGCATCTTCGAGATTTCCGGATCCCGCTGGGTCCAGTCGCCCACCATCGTCACCACACCCAGCTCGTCGAACTTCGACTGCACCTCACCGCTGTCGATCACCGCCTTCTCGTTGGCCTTGCAGGTGAGACACCACGCGGCGGTGAAGTCCAGGAACACGGTCTTGCCCGCGCGCACCGTCGCCTCCAGCTTCTGCGGCGTGAACGTCACCCACTCGCGTCCGCCCTCATGTTGGGTGGCAACCGTGCCGCGCTGTGTGGCCGCCCGGGCCAGGCCCTCACTCGACAGGGTGCCGGCGAGGAAGTACTTCCATCCGCCCACGAGCAACAGCACACCCACCGTCCACACCACGATACGCCGCCTGCGCGATGCGCTCAGATCGAGGAAAGCCCCGTGGATCCACAGGACCAGTGAGAGCACCAGGACGAACCACAGCACCTGGATCACCCCGTCGCCGCCGAGCTGCTGTCCCAGCACCCACAGCAGCCACACCGCCGTGGCCATCAGCAGGAATCCCATGAACTGCTTGAAGCGCTCCATCCACGGGCCCGGCTTGGGCACGAAGCGCAGCCACGAGGGATTGATGGACAGGAGCACGTAGGGCAGGGCCAGACCCGCGCCGATGGTCAGGAAGATGGCCACGATCACCCAGGGCGGCTGGGTGAAGGCGAAGCCCAGGGCCGTCCCCAAAAAGGGCGCGCTGCACGGGGTGGCCAGGATGGTCGCCAGCACCCCGTTGAAGAACTGCTCGGTGTAGTGGTTCGTCACCCCCTGACCCAGCCGGCCGACCGGGGGTACGATCTCGAAGAGTCCGAAGAGGTTCAGCCCGAAGCCGAAGATGATGGCGATCATCACCACCACGAAGGTGGGATTCTGGAACTGGAAGCCCCAGCCCAACAGCGCGCCCGCGCGTTGCAGGACCACGACCACCAGGGCCAGGGTCAAGAAGCTGGCCAGCACCCCGGCCGCGAACATCAGACCCAGTTTGAAGACCGTCGCCCGGTCGCGGTCGGCGTGGCTCACGAAGCCCATCACCTTCAACGACAAGACCGGCAAGACGCAGGGCATGATGTTCAGGATCACCCCGCCGATGAGGGCCAGCAGCAGGTAGCGCCACACCGAGCCGGTCGGAGCGAAAGCATTTGCGGCGCCTGTACCTCCTGCGCCGCCCCCGGAGACGCCCGGGCCGGCCGTTCCACCACCCTCTCCACCAGCTCCCGGTGCTCCGCTGCCTCCGCCGGAGACGGCCGCGCCCTCCAGGATGGCCCCGAACAGTTCCTCGTGTTGGGCCCGCAACTGCTGATCGGGCCGGGCGATGGGCACCACCTCGGTCAGGCGCAGATACCAGTGCCGCGATCCATCGACGATCTTCAACACCGCGGCCATCGTGGCTTCGCTGGCCGCCTCGGCCTCCGCTCCCACTTCCAGCGGCGCCACCACCCGCAGCGTGCCGTTGGTCCGGTCGATCAGGGCTTCGCCGACGCTCACCGGCGGGTGCAGTTCGGGGAACCAGGTGAGGGTGGCCTTCCCGCTCAGGGACAGACCGTCGATGATGAAAGCCACGTGCGCGCCCTGTCCGGGAGGCACCGCATTCAGGCTCAGGAACGAATCGAGGTGCAGGCCCTCGTAGTCGCTGACCGGCCGGGGCAGGTGTTCCCGCGCCGCGGCGAAGAGGGGCGCGGCGGCCGGATCGAGCTCGCTGTGGCGGGCCACCGGCAGACGCAGGGAGACGGTGGCCTCACCGGGCACACACAGCGACTTGCACTGCAGCCATTCGACCTGGGCCTTCAGGGTGATCGCCTCGCCCACCTCCACGTCGGCCGGGACATTCATCGCCACGAGCAGGGTCACCTCGTCGGCGTAGCCATAGGTGACGATGTCCCCGCTCTCGACGTAGCGGTGCGGCACCGGCCACTCGATCGGCCCGGCCACGAAGCCCTCCGGCAGATCCCACTGGATGGTGGTGGGCAGCCCGGCGTCGCCGCCGTTCTGCCAGTAGGTGTGCCAGCCCGGCTTCATCTCCAGATGGACGCCCAGCTGAAGGGTCTGGCCGGGGACGATGGTCCGGCTCTCGGCCACCAGTTCGGCGGTGACCGCATCGGCGGCGTCCCCGGGCGCCTCGAAGGGCAACTCGTCGAGTCCGCCCGCCGGAGGCGCGGCCAGAGCGGGGCCAAGCCCCATCCATCCCAGCTGGAGACCCTGGCCAGCTGCCGCAAGCAGGGCAGCGGCCACCACGAACAGGACCAAAGCCGGCCCTGCCCCCGGACGGAACCGACCGTGGCCGCATCGGCTCCCGGCCGGCCGGATGGGAGCCCCGAGGCCGCCTGGGATCCTCACACTTCTCTCGATGAACGACAGCAATTCACGCATGACATCCCCACAGGGCGACAGAAGGTGCGTTCCATGAAATGAGCCCACAAGATAGCCCCAAAGGCGCCCGGGCGAAAACCACCGGCGCCGCCATCAGCCGTGCAGGGGCCAGACCCACAGGATGAGCGGAATCGCGGCCAGGATGGTCAGAATGGACAGAGGGATGCCCACCCGCGAGTAGTCGGAGAAGCGGTAGCCACCGGGGCCCAGCACCAGCAGGTTGCACTGGTGGCCGATGGGGGTGAGGAAGGCGCTCGACGCCCCGACGGCGACGGCCATGAAGAAGGTGTCCGGATTGGCCCCGATCTCCAGGGCGAAGCGGTAGGCGATGGGTGCCATGATGACCGCCGTGGCCGCGTTGTTGATGAGATTGGAGAGCAGCATGGTCACCAGGAGCACCGTCCCCACCAGCATGTAGCCCGGAGCGGAGGGTTCGAAGTTCATGAGCAGGTTGGCGATGGTCTGGGCCCCACCGGTACTCTCCAGGGCCCACCCCAGCGGGAGGGTCGCCCCCAGCAGGATGATCACCGGCCAGTCGACCGCGTTGTAGGCCTCCTTCAGCGACAGCACCCCGGTGAGGATCATCAGCACCGCGGCGCTGGTGAAGGCCACTCCCAGGGACAAGACCCCGGTGGCGATGGCCACCACCGCCCCAGCGAAGATCAGCAGGCACTTCAGGGCCCGCGGCGTCGACACCAGCTCGATGTCCCGCTCGCGCAGGGGCAGCAGGCGCAGATCGTGCAGCGATTCGCCCCATTCCTCGGCCCGCGCCTGCACCAGCAGCACGTCACCTGGGGCGAAGCGGGTCTCGCGCAGACGGTGCACGATGCTCTCGCCCGAGCGATGGATGGCCAGCACGTTCAGGCCCATGCGGCTGCGCAGGGCCATGCTGCGGGCGGTGCGCCCCACCAGGGGCGAACTCTGGGTAACCACGACCTCCTGCAGGAGGATCTCTCCCGAACCCAGTTCGTTCTCGGCGATGCGCCGGTCCGAACCCAGTTGCAGCCCGGCCGTCTTCAAGAGCTTGCGCAGCTCCTCACTGGTGGCCTCCACCAGCAGCGCGTCCCCGCCCTGGAGGATCTCCTCCGGCGGCGGGGTGAGGATCTTCTTCCCCTTGCGGATCAGACCCACCACGTTCACATCGACGCCCAGCTTCGAGAAGGACGCCAGGGGATGGCCGACCAGTTCCCCGCCGACGGGCACCACCACCTCGGCGAAGTAGCTGCCGATGCGGTAGAAATCGTGCGTGGACGCCGCCCCACGGCGGGCCGGCAGGAGCCGCCATCCGATCAGTGAGAGGAAGATCAGTCCCACCAGGGTCAATCCCAGCCCCACCGGGGTGAAGTCGAAGAAGTGGAAGGGCTCGCCCATGTGTTCGGCCCGGAGCTGGGCCACCAGGATGTTCGGCGGCGTCCCGATGACGGTGATCAATCCGCCCAGCAGCGAGGCGAAGGCCAGGGGCATCAACACCTTCGAGGCCATGCGCCGGGCGTCGCGGGCCAGGCGGATGGCCAGGGGCATGAGGATGGCCAGAGCCCCGGTGTTGTTCATCGTCGACGAGAGGAAGGCCGTGCTGCCGAAGAGGGCGAAGTTCTGGCCCACCACGCCCCCTCCCACCCTCTTCAGCCCGCGGGCCAGGGGTTCGGTCAGGCCGGCCCGGTCGACGGCACGACCCATCATGAAGATGGCCGCCACCGAGATGACCGCCTCGTTGCCGAAACCGGAGAAGATGCGCGAGGGTTCGATCACCCGGGTCAACGCCAGCACCATCAGCGCCACGACGGCGACCAGATCGGGCCGCCACCGGCCCCACAGGAAGAGGGCCAGCGCACCCAGGAGGGTGGCGAAGACGATGTACTGCTCCATGACCCGCCGAGCATAACTTCCCCACCCCTGTGCCCGCCAGAAGGGAATCCCCCCGGGGCGGAACAAGTGTCCGTCACCGCCGGGGAGAAGCCCCCGGGGCCCCCGCTTGCCGCCACCGCCCCAGGGGCCTACACTAGCGGCTCCACGAGAGGAGCTCCCTTGTTCGACGACACGAATCCCCCCTCCGGCGATGGACCGGCCCCCGCCGAGGAGCTGGCCAACATCTACGCCGCCCTGGAAGAGGGGGAGGTTCTCGATGGGCTCGAACTGGCCCTCGATCTGGAGAGAACCCATCCCAACGACGGCGATGTGGCCCTGGCCCACGCCGTCGCCGCGCATCAGGCCGGCTTCAGCCGCGACTGCCTGGAGGCCGCCCTGCGCGCAGGGGAGCTCGGCTGTGACAGCCCCCATCTGCAGCGTTTCTATGTGGCATCCAGCCGTTTCCGGCTGTGGGAGATGGACGAGGCGTCGGCGATCATCACCGAGCTGGTGCGTGAGGTGGAGGACTTCGCCGACGCATGGTTCCTCTACGCCCAGATCCGCGAGTTCCTGGGCGACGAGATCGGCGCCCGCCGAGGCTATCGTGAGGCATCCCGTCTGGCCGCGGAGATCTATCCCATGCCGACCCGCATCTCCGAGGAAGTGATGCAGCAGGTGATCGAGCGAGCGGTCCATGACCTGCCCAGCGAGTTCCACGAGGCCCTGGGCCAGGTGCCGGTGACGGTCCGTGATCTCCCCGACTGGGAGATGGTCAAGCCGCTGGCCGGGGACGAGGATCCCTTCCCCCCCGACCTGCTCGGCCTGTTCGTGGGATCGAGCCGTCTCGACCAGTCGGTATTCAACCCGGTGGAGGAGGCCGGGGTGATCTTTCTCTTCCAGAAGAACCTCGAACGCATCTGTCCCGACCAGGCCGTCCTGGAGGAGGAGATCCGCCTGACGGTATGGCATGAACTGGCCCACTACCTGGGCTTCACCGAAGAGGACATGGAGGAGATGGGCCTGGAATAGCCCTCACCCTCGAGGAGGATTCCGTGAGCGAATTCCAACGCACCCTGGTCACCGCCGCGCTGCCCTACGCCAACGGCCCCATCCACCTGGGCCACCTGGCCGGCGTCTATGTTCCCGCCGACATCTACGTGCGCTTCAAGCGCCTGCACGGCGACGAGGTCCTGTTCATCTGCGGCAGCGACGAACACGGCGTCCCCATCACCCTCGCCGCCGAGAAGGAGGGCATCACCCCGAAGCAGCTCGTCGACCGCAACTACACGATGATGAAGGAGAGCTTCGAGAAGCTCGGGGTCCTCTTCGACAACTACTCGCAGACCAGCCGTCCCATCCACCACGAGACCTCCCAGGCCTTCTTCCTCGACCTCTACGAGCAGGGCATCCTCAAGCGCAAGACCACCCTGCAGTTCTACAGCGAGCGGGCCCAGCGTTTCCTGCCCGACCGCTACGTCGAGGGAACCTGCCCCTACTGCGGAGCCGAGGGTGCCCGCGGCGATCAGTGCGAGGCCTGCGGCTCACAGATGGAGCCGGACAAGTTGATCGAACCACACAGCGTGGTCGACGGCACTCCGGTCGGCCTGAAGGAGAGCGATCACTGGTTCCTGCCCATGGGCGACATGCAGCCCTATCTGCAGCAGTGGATCGAAGGCCACGAGAACTGGCGCGAGAACGTGCTGAACTACTGCCGCGGCTGGTTCGAGCGCGGTCTGGGCGATCGCGCCGTCACCCGTGATCTGGACTGGGGCGTTCCCGTTCCCCTGCCCGACCACGACGGCAAGGTGCTCTACGTGTGGTTCGAGGCACCCATCGGCTACATCTCGGCCACCCGGGAATGGGCCCAGCGACAGGGCGACCCCGAGATGTGGCGCCGCTGGTGGCAGGACGAGGGCACCCGTCTCATCCACTTCATCGGCAAGGACAACATCGTCTTCCACGCGCTGCTCTTCCCGGCCATGCTGCACGCGCACAGTGAGCCCTACGTGCTGCCGGACAACGTACCGGCCAACGAGTTCCTGAACCTGGAGGGGCGCAAGCTGTCGACCTCGCGCGGCTATGCGGTGTGGCTGCCCGAGTACCTCGAGCGTTTCGAACCCGATAGCCTGCGCTACTGCCTCGCGCGCAACCTTCCCGAGTCGCGCGACACCAACTTCACCTGGGACGATTTCCAGGCGCGCCACAACAACGAGTTGGCCGACGTCATCGGCAACTTCGTCAACCGCACGGTGACCTTCGTCACCCGCTACTTCGACGGCAAGGTCCCCCCGCGTGGCGAACTGAACGACAACGACCGGCAGGCCCTGGCCGCCATCGAGGAGGCGGCCGAACGCTCACGCGAGCAGATGGAGAGCTTCCAGTTGCGCGCCGCCGCCGAGACCCTCCTGTTGATGAGCAAGCGGGCCAACCAGTACTTCGACGAGGAACAGCCCTGGTCCACACGCAAGAGTGACATGGCCCGTTGCGGTACCACCCTGTACGTGTGCTCACAGTTCCTGCGGGCCTTCGCCGGCCTGTGGGCGATGATCCTGCCCTTCTCGATGCAGAAGCTGTGGGACGCCCTGAACCTGGACGAGGAGCTGTGGCAGCACGGCTGGGTCCGGGGCGACTGGATGCTGAGCGAGGGACACCCCATCGGCAATCCGGGGATCCTCTTCACCAAGATCGACGACGAGCGCATCGAAGCGGAGAAGAAGCGGCTGGAAGCAGTGCTGGAGGCCTGATCCCCGCTGCCCACACACATCCTGACCGAAGAGCCCCACCCCCGAGGCGAGAAGGCGCATCGCATCAGACGGCGTGGAATATGCAGCGTCCCCACCGCCGGATGGCTTCGCCCATCCGGGAAGATCCCGCCGTCGCGTGCCACCGTTCGCTGCCGCGTGAAACGACGGGAGGCAAACGGGACGGTCAACGATGATGAATCACATGCTCACCATCATGGGGGGAGCAGCCGGAAGCTGGCTTGGTTGGTTCGTGGGAAAACCGGGCGGCATGGGGCTGGCCTTCTTCCTGAGTCTGATCGGATTCGGAATCGGACACTACTTCGCCCGCCGCTTCGTCCAGGAGAATCTGCTCTGAACCACCAGGGAGCCTCCCATCGCCTCCGGGCGAGGGGAACCTCCCATCGCTTCCGGGCAAGGGGAACCTCACATCATCTCCGGGCAAGGGGAACCCCGCCGCTGCGCCCGGTGCCCCGACCCTCCGGTGGTTTGCCGAACAAGCGCACATTCGCGCCCGCTTCACGCATGGTCCAGCCGAAACGATGGGCGATCCACTCCATCGTCCGCGGCCGGTAGAAACACAGGTGCGTGAGATCGCGCCGGTACCACCACTGCTCGAAGTCGATTCCACCGCTCAGGATCATCGTGCCCACCGCCAGCCAGCCTCCGGCTTCGAGCAGGCGGTCGAAGAGGGCCCAGGTCTCCGCCGGCCGGCGCAGGTGTTCGACCACCTCGATGGCCACCACGAAGTCGTAGCGTTCGTCCAGCAGCTGCGGATGATCGGCGAAGAAGGGGTCGTAACTGGCGCACGTCCATCCCCGCTCGGCGAGCAGGGTCTCGACCGCGGGTGTCGGCCCGCAGCCGAAGTCCAGGCCCCTGAGGGTCCCACGGCCGCCGGAGGACTCCACGCGGGACGAGGCCTCCAGCACCTCGAGCAAGGGGTCCAGGGTCCTCGACAGGTGTGCGCGGTAGCCCTCGTCCTCCAGCGAATTGCGGTGGGCCAGGTAGCGCCGCCGCTCCTGTTCACGGCTGGGATGGAAGGCCGGGGGAAGGAAGACCAGTCCACAGACCGGACACTGCCGGTAGGCCCCCAGCCGGGACGAGTCCGCTCCACGGCCTGTGGTCTCCGCCCGTTCGGGCAGAAGGCACGCCGCCCCCTCGTCGCCGCACAGCGGACACCGCATGGACCCGCTATCCCTTCACCACCAGCCCGATCGGGCAGTGGTCGCTGCCGGTGACCTCGGGCTCATGGAAACAGTCCTCGACGTGATCCATCCATTCCCGGGTGACCCAGAAGTAGTCGATCCGCCAGCCGACGTTCCGGTCCCGTGCGCGCATCCTCTGGGACCACCAGGTGTACTGCTCGGGCTCGTCGGGGTGGAAGGCGCGGAACGCATCGACATAGCCCTTGGCCTCGAACTTGTCCAACCAGGCCCGCTCCTCGGGCAAGAAGCCGGTGGTGTTCTCGTTGGCCTTGGGCCGGGCCAGGTCGATGGGATGGTGGGCGGTGTTGACGTCGCCGCAGAAGATCACCGGCTTCGTCTTGCGCAGACGCTCGCACATGCGCAGGAAGGCCGCGTAGAAGCCCAGCTTGAAGGGAACGCGGCCATGGTCGTTGCCGCCGTTGGGGAAGTAGCAGCCCACGGCCCAGTACTCGTCGTACTCGGCCACGATGGTCCGACCCTCGTCGTCGTACTTCTTCACCCCCGTCCCGAACTTCACCGAGAGCGGTTCGACGCGCGAGTACAGCGCGGTTCCCGCATACCCCCGCTTCGTCTTCGAAGGATTCCACCACACGTGGTAACCCGGCGGGTGGGCCATCGGACCGGGCACCTGGGCGTGTTCGGCCCGCACCTCCTGCAGGAACAGCACGTCCGGTCGTCTGGCCTCCAGCCAGTCCACGAAGCCCTTGCGGTACACCGAACGGGCACCGTTGACGTTCCACGAGTACAGCTTCGTCATCGTCCCTCCCGGATTCTCTCCAGCAGTACATCCCGTTCGTCGGCGGGCAGGAAGGCCGCCCGCGCCGCGTTCTCGTTCCAACGGCGGAGTTCCTCGGCCGCGATCCCCCGCCGCCGGCAGCGTTCCCACTCCTGGCGCAACGAGGTGCCGAAGAAGGCCGGATCGTCGCTGCCCAGGCATACCTTCACCCCGGCCGCGGCCATCCGGACCACCGGGTGCGGGCCTCGCGCAGCGGGCCAGACCCCGGTCCGCTCGTTCGAGGTGGGACAGACCTCGACGGTGATCGCAGAAGCGGCCAGACGTCCCAACACCTCCGGATCGGCAGCGGCGGCGATGCCGTGACCGATGCGGTCCACCCCCAGATCGATCGCCTCGGCGACCGCCTCGGGACGGTCGCCCTCACCGGCATGCAGCGAGGTGCCCAGACCCGCCTCCCGAGCCCGCTGGTACAGCTCCCGGAAGTCACCGGCGGGGATCGCCGCCTCGTCACCGCCCAGACCGAAGCCCACGACACGGTGGTCCATGAGAACGAGCGCGTCGTCGAGCACCCTGCCGGCTGCCTCCACCCCGAACTGGCGCACCCCGTCGGCGATGAAGCGGACATCCACGCCTCCCGCCTTCGCACGCTCGGCCGCCTTCTGCCCCAAGGCGCGGACGATGGACACGCTGTCGTGCCCGAAGTAGTGCATCATCCCGATCGCCACGAAGAGTTCGGCGTAGATGATCCCCTGCCGCTCGAGCATGTCCAGGGTGTCGTCCAGCACCTCCAGATAGGCCGCAGGACCATCCAGCAGACGTCCGGCCCACCCGAAGAGACGCAGGAAGGAGCCCAGATCGTCCAGTTCCCAGCCGTCCCGGCCCAACCGCCCCGTCGGTGGGGCCTGCAGATGAGGGCGATCGGCCCACAGGGCACGGGCCCGGTCCGCGCTCAGGCAGCCCTCCAGGTGCAGATGCAGTTCCACCAGGGGAGGCAGAGCGCCGCGGCCGGACACCGTCGACGGAGAGGCGTCCGGCGCGGTGGGCCGGCGATCGGAGGTAGGCGGTGTGACCATGGCCGCTCCATCATAGGGCAAGCGCGGCCGGGGCCAAGCAGCGGTGGTGGCCGAGAGGGGCCTCCCGGCCTCCAGACGAGGCACGACAGCGAAGAAGGAGAGGAACGGCGCTCGGCCGGCTCAGACGTAGCGGCCGATGGGGATGTTGCGGATGACCGGGTCGATGCACTCGACGATCTCGTCGAGGTACTCGCCGGTGACCGGGTCCTTCTCGGACAGATCGATGAGCACGGTGCCCTTCGGCTTGCGTCCCTGCTCGTCCTGGAGCAGGCGCACCACCGGGCGGTCACGCAAGGTGAGGTTGGTCTGCACCACCAGGTCGATCGACCCGCTGCGCAGTTTCACCACGCTGCCGATGGGATAGACGCCCATCATCTCCACGAAGACGTCCACCAGCTCCGGATCGAACTGGGTGCCCCTCTGCTTCTGCAGCATCTTGAGCACCTCGAACGGTCGGGCCTGGCTGCGGTAGGGACGCACGGTGGTGAAGGCGTCGTAGCAGTCGGCGATCTTGACGATCTTCGAACCGGTCTGCAGTTCGTCGACGGAGTAGGGAAGCGGAGGATAACCCGAGCCGTCCGGATTGGTGTGGTGTTCCAGGGCGATCTTCTGCGCCAGCTCACTGCCCACGCCCGCTTCCTTGAGGATCTCCGCCCCGTCCACCGGATGCCGCTTCATCAGCACCCACTCCTGGGGAGTGAAACGGCCCGGTTTGTTCAAGACCTCCAGGGGCGTATAGAGCTTGCCCACGTCGTGGATGAGCGCGGCCACCCCGAACTCGGACAGGTCGCTGCCCTTCCAGCCGATGGCGCGGGCCAATGCGATGGACAAGAGTCCCACGTTGACCGAGTGGTCGTAGGTGTACGAGTCGTGGGCACGCAGGCTCGCCAGGATCAAGGTCACCTCGGTGGCATGGTCGAGGTGGTGCACCAGGTCGGCCAGGGGTTGGGCCTCGCCGGAGACCTTCTCCTTCTCCTGACGGGCAGCGGTGATCGCGTCGATGGCATCGGTGATGCCCGCGACCATGTCGCGCACCGCGTCCCCTTCCTTCTCCCCCTCGTCGAACATGCGCTGGAAGCGGCTTCCCCCGCGGAGATGGATGGCGGGATAGCCGTTCTGATCGGGCAATTCGATGCTGTCGTCGCCGGTGTCGTGGCAGATCTCGATGTGCGGCATCTTCTTGCGGTCTTCCAGGAACACCAGGCTGCTCTTGGTCTGCAGGAGTCGCAGCAGGGTCATGATCTCGGCCGAAGTGACCTCGTTGGTGAAGACCAGGCGGCGGATGGACTTGCGGGCGGCCATGGCGTGGAACTGACGCACCGCACGGGGCATGTCGGTCATCGTCTCGTCGCCCAGCACGAGCCCGTCACGGGTGAATTCGAGGGTCAGGGGCTCCTCCTTCGCCAGATCCACCAGCACCTGTTGGAGCACGACGGTCTGGTGATACACCTCCCGGTCCAACCAGGAAAAACGGGAACTGTTGCGCAATACGCCGCAGACCATGGCAGTGAGCGAGATCAGGCGGGTAGGACGAACGACTCCGGAGTTCTCCGCGTCATCCCCTTGGAGAGCTGGAAGTTGTGTGTTGTCAACGGTTTTCGGCATACCGGTCCTAGCCAGTTCGCGCTCGATATCATCCGAGTGGGAGCGGCTCGGAGTCACAGCCGGTCAGCGTGCAAGGGGCAGGCCACCCCCGGGGGGAAGATCGAGCAGCAGCCGGGCTCTCCGGAACCCGGCTCCGCCGGGGCGACGCTATTTCACCAGGACCGCCCGTGTGGTGGCCCGCATTCCATGGCCCTTCAGGAGGAAGTGGTAGACCCCGTTGGCCAGGATCCGGCCCTCCTCGTCCCGTCCGTCGAAACGCAGGTCCATGTGGCCGGGGCCGGCCGGCCCGTTCAGGAGGGTGCGCACCACCCTTCCCCGCAGATCCAGCACCTGAAGGCTCACGTGCATCGCCGAAGGCAACTCGAAGCCCACCACCGTGGCCGGGTTGAAGGGATTGGGCGAAGGGGGAAGCAGGCGGAAGTGCAGGGCGGGCAAGGTGGGCAGAGCGAAGCGCTCGACCTCCTGCAGACCTTCGGCCGTGGTCCACCGCAGCTCGACTTCCTCCATCTCCCTGAGCAGGGCCGACGAGAGAACCGCGACCAGCGCGTCGCCCTCGTGGACGAGTCCCTCGTGGAGGTCGGCGAGGAGCCGCCCTCCCCCCGTCTCCACCGACCACAGGGAGACCAGCGGCGCATCGACCACCGGCCCGCGGAACTCCAGGCGACAGCGGTCATCGGCCAGGGGGCGCTGATCCATCCGGACGGGAATCACCGGCACCGGCACCCCACTGGAGGAGACGATGCCCACATAGCCGGTCAGGGCGTTCTGGGCGTTGTTGCCCACGGGGGCACCCAGGGCGAAGTCGGCGACGCCATCGCCGTCGAGGTCACCGGCATAGCTGGCCGACACACCGAGGCGGTCGCCTGCCGGCGCGATCAAGGCCAGCCCGCCCCGCTCGACGACGATCCCCTGGGAGGCGCTCGTGTAGGTCGAGCCTCCTTCGAAGAGATAGACCATGCCGGCGTTCTCGCCGGGAACGTCGCGGGACGGCGCGCCCACGACGATCTCGGTGCGATCGCTGCCGAGAACGTCGCCGACGTCGGCCACACTCACCCCCAGGCTGTCGCCGCCGGTCTCACCGAGGATGACCTGATCGGGCGAGGGTTCCGCGCTCGGATCCGCTTCCCCGTAGAAGACTGCGGCCAGACCTCGGGCTGCCAGGTAGCCCGGAGCCCCGATGACCACGTCGGTCCGCGCGTCGGCGTTGAAGAAACCGGCCTGGCTCACCGACCATCCCAGGTTCATGTCGGACGGATCGCCGCTATCCGGTTTGAACACCACGTCGGCGGTGGATGAGGGCAGGTTGCCCCCGGAACCGGCGAAGAAGAGATAGGCGCGGCCGCCATTGGTCACCGGTTGGTCGACGTAGGGCGCGCCCACGACGAAGGCCGGCGTACCGTCGCCCTTGTAGTCGGGCACGTCGCTGACGGAGTAGCCGAACTGGTCGCCACCGATCTCTCCCTCGAAACGCTTGGCATAGTCGGTCGAAGGGTCGCCGTTGTCGCCCAGATACAGATAGACCGCCCCGTTGTCACTGGCCCCGGCGTTGGCCATCGGCGCTCCGACCAGGAAGTCCGGCCGGCCGTCGCCGTCGAGGTCGCCGCCGCGCGACACACACCAGCCGAAGTGGTCATAGGGCAGTTCCCCGTCCAGGACGAGATCGGCCGTGGCGTCCATGGATGCTCCACCGTAATACACGTAGACGCGACCCTGTTCCGTCCCTACCGCGTTGTTCAGGGGCGCGCCGACGGCCACGTCGTCATAGCCGTCGCCGTTGACGTCGCCGATTCCGGCCACGGACCAGCCGAACGCCTCCCGCCCCAGACTTCCCTCCAGGTAGAGACGGTCGCCGCTGCCGCCGAAGAAGATGGTGGCGCTGCCCAGATTGATCCCATTGCGGCTGTCGCCCGGCGAACCGACGATGAGGTCGGCAAGGCCGTCGCCGTTGACATCGCCAGCGTCGTTGACCGACTGGCCGTAGAGCCCACCGGCGGCGGCGCTCGGCGCGGACAGGGCCGAGGAGATGGTCTGGGCCGAGACGAAGGCAGCCGTCGCGGTCAGCAGACCCGCGAGGATCAGGGCGAAGACGACGGTTCGAGCGGTGTGACGGCGACTCATGGCAACTCCCGTCTGGATGGATCTGGGCGCAATCGGCCGCGGCGAGACACCGCGGACGATCCCTCTGCATACCATTATTGAGCAAGGAGCCTGCCCGTTTCCAGGCTTTGGTCCGTGAATCGACCGATTTCGCCCATTCGACCGCCGTGGCCGGCCCGCGAGGGGCCGGCAGGCCACGCTCAGCGCCGAGCCGCCTTGCGCTGCGCGTCGAGTACCGCGATGGCGGTGAGGTTGACGATGTCGCCCACCTCGGCGTCCCTCTGCAGCACGTGCACCGAGCGCGACAGACCGTTGAGGATGGGACCGATGATCTCGCCGCCGCCGAGACGGTGCAGGAGCTTGTAGGCGATGTTCGCTGCCGACAGGTTGGGGAAGACCAGGCAGTTGGCCTGGCGACCCAGGCGGTTGAAGGGATGGCGCTCCTGGAGGATCTCCTTCACCACCGCGGTGTCGGCGTGCATCTCCCCGTCCAGCGGAAGGTCGGGAGCCTTCTCCCAGCAGATCTGCACCGCCCGACGCACCTTGTCCACCTCCCCACCCTGGGCGCTGCCGAAGTTGCTGTAGCTGAGCATGGCGACGCGGGGCTCGATCTGCAGCTCACGGGCGACATCGGCCACGGCCATGGCGATCTCGGCCAGTTGCTCGGCAGTGGGCTCGCGGTTCACCGCACAGTCGGCGAGCAGGTAGGGCCGCTGTCCGATCAGCACCACGTAGGCGGCCATCACCGTGGTGCGTCCGGGAGCCATGGGAAGGACCTGCAGGGCAGGCCGGATGGTCTCCGGATAGTAGGTGGTCAGACCTCCCACCACCGCGTCGGCCTTGCCCGAGTGCAACATCATCGCCGCGTGCATGTTCGGTTCGAGCAGGGCGCGCCGGGCGTCCTCGATGGTCATGCCCTTGCGTGCGCGCAGATGGAAGAGGTTCTCGGCCAACTCGACATGGCACTCGTCCTTCAACCTGGGATCGTGCACCTCGATGCCACCGAGGGAGATGTTGCGCTCGGCCGCGAGCTTCTCGATCTCCTCCTCCCGGCCCAGCAGGATGGGCAGGCCGATCTGTTCGTCCACGACCCGGCGGGCGGCCCGGATGAAGCGGATGTCCGCACCGTGGGGATAGACCACCTGCTGGGGCTTGCGCTGCGCGCGCACCCGCACCGCCTGCATGAGATTGTACGAGGCCTGGAAGCGGGCCCGCAGGGCCTCGGCGTAGGCGTCCAGGTCGTCCAGCGGTTCGCGGGCGATGCCCTCCTCGGTGGCGGCCTTGGCGATGGCCGGAGCGACGTACCACAGCACGCGCGGATCGAAGGGCTTGGGAATGACGTAGTCCTCGCCGAACTCCAGATGCTCGAGGTTGTAGGCCTTCAACACCGAATCGGGCACGTCCTCCTTGGCCAGACGGGCCAGGGCCTGCGAGGCCGCGACCTTCATCGTCTCGGTGATGCCCTTGGCCTTCACGTCGAGAGCGCCGCGGAAGATGAAGGGAAATCCCAGGACGTTGTTCACCTGGTTGGGGTAGTCACTGCGGCCGGTTGCCACGATGGAATCGGGCCGCGCTTCCTTGGCGTCCTCATAGCTGATCTCCGGGTCGGGATTGGCCAGGGCGAAGATGATGGGGCGAGGGGCCATGCTGCGGACCATGTCCTTGGTCACCAGATCCTTCACCGAGACGCCGAGGAACACGTCGGCGTCCACCATGGCATCGGCCAGGTTGCGGGCTTCGGTTTCGACCGCCCACTCCTGCTTGATGGAGTTCAGGTCGTCGCGTCCGCTGTGGATGACGCCCTTGGAATCGCACAGCAGGACGTTCTCCTTGCGCACGCCCAACTCGACCATGAAACGTGAACAGGCGATGCCCGCGGCACCGGCACCGCTCACCACCAACTTGACGTCCTCGAGCTTGCGGCCGGTGACCTCACAGGCGTTCAACAGACCGGCACCGGCGATGATGGCCGTCCCGTGCTGGTCGTCGTGGAAGACCGGGATCTCCAGCTTCTTCTTCAGGGTCTCTTCGATGTAGAAGCACTCGGGCGCCTTGATGTCCTCGAGGTTGATGCCCCCGAAGGTGGGCTCGAGCAGTTCGCAGGTGCGGATGATCTCGTCGGGATCGTCGGTCGCCAGTTCGAGATCGAAGACGTCGATGTCGGCGAAGCGCTTGAACAGGACCGCCTTGCCCTCCATCACCGGCTTTCCCGCCAGCGCTCCGATGTTGCCCAGACCCAGCACCGCACTTCCGTTGGAGACGACCGCCACCAGGTTGGCGCGGTTCGTGTACAGGAACGCATCGTGGGGATTCTTCTGGATCTCCAGGCAGGGCTCGGCCACGCCCGGTGTGTAGGCCATGCTGAGATCGTGCTGTGTGGCGGTGGGCTTGGTGGGACGGATCTGGATCTTGCCCGGACGGCCTCGACGGTGGTAGTCGAGGGCTTCGGAGAAATGCTTGCGGGTAGTCATCGAACGGCCTCCTGCCTAAGGACACGGCAACGATAGTCCACCGCCGGGAAGGCTCCAACCATGCTCTGCGTGAACGATTGTTCTCGCTTGCACCCGGGCAGGCCTGCGACTAGGGTGGGCCCGATCGTCGACAGGCATGTGCCTGTCCGCTGAACGCTTCCCGTGGAGTCTCCATGCGACGCTATCTGGGTATCCTCGTGGTCCTGATCGCCACCGGCTGGATCTACGCCCGGCTGGGCGGTTTCGGCCCCTCCCCGGAAGTCGGATCCAAGCCGGACGCTTCCACCGAACTCGCCCGGGTGGAGCAAGAGGCCCCCTCGCCGGATGATGGGATCTCGGCACCGGCCACCTCCGAGACCGTCGACTCCCTGACGGACGAAGGAGCCGCAGCCGGTGACGGCGACCGGTGGGAGAGCGTGGAGATCGGACGCGGCCAGTCCTTCTACGTGGCCATGACCGGCGCCGGCGTCTCCCACGAAGACGTGATGCAGTTGGTGAAGGCCTGCAAGCCCTACTCGAATTTCCGGCGCGTCCAGTCGGGCGACGTCTTCCGGATCGAGCGCAACGAGGACGGCGCGCTCACTGCCTTCCATGCCGAACTCGACGCCGAGCACTACCTCATCGCCACCCGGAGCGACTCGTCGTGGCAGACCGAGATCGGCGCCTATCAGTTGGAGCGGACCGTGCGCGGCGTGAAGGGGGAGATCAAGTCGAGCCTATTCGAGGCACTCGTGGAAGAGGGCGCCGATCCGCAGTTGGCCACCCAGTTGAGCGAGATCCTCGGCTGGGACATCGACTTCTTCCGCGACCTGCGCAAGGGCGACCGCTTCACCCTGCTCTACGAGGAGTTCACCCGCGAGGGACGCCGCGTCCGGGACGGACGCATCCTCGCCGCGCGCTTCGTCAACCGGGGTCATGAGTACTCGGCCTTCCTCTTCGAGAACAAGCTGGGTTTCCCCGCCTACTACGACGAGAACGGAAACAGTCTGGAGAAGCAGTTCCTGCGCGCTCCCCTGAAATACAGCCGCATCAGCAGCAATTTCTCACTGCACCGTCTGCATCCGGTGTATCACGTCTACCGGCCCCACTACGGGGTGGACTACGCGGCTCCGACGGGCACGCCGGTGTACGCCACCGCCAATGGCACCGTCGTCAACCGGGAACGCCGGCGGGGCAACGGCAACTACGTGCACCTGCGTCACGGAAACGGTTACGAGACCTACTACCTCCACCTCTCGCGTTTCGCGCGCGGGCTGCACGTGGGCCAGAAGGTCAAACAGGGCGATCTCATCGGCTACGTGGGCATGACCGGTACGGCGACCGCCCCGCATCTGGACTACCGGGTGAAGCACAACGGCAAGTGGTTGAATCCACGCAAGCTCGACCTTCCCCCGGCCGCCCCGATCGAGGCCGAGCGGATGGCCCGCTTCATCCAACGGCGCGACGAACTGCAGGCCGAACTCGAGCGCATCGCCGACAGCCGTGACGAGACCCTGGTCCTCGAACGACAGACCACCGAGGCCGACGCCGCCGGACGCTGATCTCCCCCGGGGAGGGTGACCATGTGGACCGCCCTCGACGCCATCGACCCCCATGAAGTGGAACGCTACGGCGGCAAGGCGGCGGAGCTGGCACTGGCCCTCGCAGAAGGCCTGCCCGTTCCGCCCTCGTGGGTCCTCGACACCGAGGCGCTCCCGGAGCTGGCCGGGAGTGAAGCACGCGCCCGGGAAGCGGCGGCTGAACTCCTGCGCTCGATCCCCGAGGCCGACCGTCTGCTCCTGCGCTCATCCTCCCCCTGGGAGGACCGTCCTTCCTCCAGCGCGGCCGGTCTGTTCCCCACCGTCTCCTGCGCGGCCCGCGAGGACGCCGTCGTACGGGCACTGCGCCGCATGGCCTCCACCATACGGGACGAGAAACTGCGCGAGATGGTGGGCGTCCCTCCCGGTGAGGAACTGTCCCTCGCCGTCCTGGCCCAGCCCCGGCTCGAACTCGATGCCTGGTGCACGGTCCAGGGAGGCGATGCGGAATTCCTGCTGGTGGAGGGATGGCGCACCACCACGCGGGGCCGTCTGCCCCTCTGGCTGCAGGTTCCGGCCAAAGCGGCAGAAGCGAGCGCGAAGGAGATTGCGGGGAAGGGGTGGAGCGAGATCCTGTCGCTGGCGCGAGCGGCCCTTCGTGACCGCACGGGCCCATGGCTGCTGGAGATCGGCGTGGAAGGAGGACGGGCCCGGCTGCTCCAGCGGCGCCCGGTCGTCCAGGCCGCCCCGCCACCCCCCCGCGAAGAGCCCCCCCTGGCCGATTTCCCTCTCTTCGAGAGCGATCGGGACGAGAGCTGGAAACTGGACGCCGAGCACGCCTCGGCACCGCTCTGCCCCCTGCTGGCCGGACTCTTCCTGCGCTGGATCCGTGCCAAGGGACCCCGCCATCCCTCCCGCCTGATCGACGGGCGCTGGCACGACCGCGTCGAGCCGGAGGACGAGGAGAAAGGCCGGGCGGCCGGCGAGCCGAGCGCGGAGGCCGAGGCCCGGGCCGCCGCGCACGCGGTCGACCACGCTCTCCAACAGTGGGAGAAGGAACACCTGCCCCGCCTCCAGACGGGCCTCGATTCGCTGCGCCGCCGCTACGATCCGCTGCCCGCACCTTCGAGCTGGGGGCCCTTCACCACCGCCTGGCTGCGCTGGCAGGAGCACTACTACGACGGCAGCAGTCACCGTCTGCGCCGGCTCACCCACCGTCTGCTCGAGGCCCTGCAGCGCCTGGGGGACACCGAGCCACCGCCCCTGCCGGAGACGGCCGCCGAGCGCAGGAAACGGGATCTGGATGCGCTGGCCCGATCCTGGGCCGATCATCCCCACGATGATCCGGCGCGAGAGCAGGCGCTGGAGGACTTCCTCAGCCGCCATGGCCACCACGCCCCGGGCGGCTGGGACGGACGGGCCGTCCCCTGGAGTGAAGACCCCACACCGCTGATCGCCGAAGTGGAGAGGCGGGCCCGTGGGCTTCCTCCCTCGGAACCGACACCACCTCGCGCATCGCCGTCCAAAGCGGACGAGCGGCAGAGCTGGCGGCTCGTGGCCGGCAGGGCCCTGGCCGCCCTCGAGGACGACGACGAACTGCTCGGACGGGCCTACGCCCTCTTCCGGGCCGCCGCGCTCGATCTCCAGGGCTGGCTGCACCCGGAGGCGGAGCAGGCGGAGATCCTCGATCTGCTGCCCGAGGACGTGGAAGCGATGATCGAAGCGCCCGGGGAGGAACGATGGCGGCGGGCGCGGACGCGGGGCGAGAGGCTCCTGCTGCGCTGGGAGGCCTCCTTCGCCCGCCGGCATCCCGAATGGGCGCCGCCGGCGGAGGCCGGGGAACGCGTGGTGGGCTTCCCCCTCTCGCCGGGAACGGCCGAAGGCCCGGTGCGTTCCCTGCCCTCGGCCCAGGCCGAAGGCGGACCCCGGCCGGGAGAGGTCCTCGTCGTGCCCTCGGTGGTGCCCGCCGACGCCCTGGTCTTCGAGCGCTGCGCGGCCCTGGTCTGCGAGAGCGGGAGCCTGCTGGGACACGCCGCGGTCCTGGCCCGTGAGCACCATCTGCCCGCGGTGATCCTGCCCCGGGCCCGGCAGCGCCTGTCCCGGGCCCGGCGCCTGAGGGTGGACGGCACGCGCGGAATCGTCGAGCTGCTGCTCAGCCTTCTCCTCGTGCTGGGCGCGGTGGCCCTGCCCCCGAGCGCGGACGGAAGCGAGGCCACAGCAGCCCCGGCCGGGTCGAAGACCGCCGCCCGGGCCGAAGCGGCAGCGACACCATCCGACGCCACCTTGCGGAGCGAAGACGCCACGGTCTCGGTCTCCACCACCCTGCAGGCGCTGTGCGAGGGGGAGCCACGGGTGCCCGGCACCGAGGGCTACCGCCATGCCCTGCAGTGGGTGGGCCAGAGGATGGAGGCGCTCGGCTGCGACTGGCATCTCCAGCCGGTACGCGCCCACCGCTGGGAAATCGAAGCTCTGCCGGCGCGATGGACCGATGCATCGGGCCGCACCCGGACCCTCATGCTGCACGCGCTCGCCGGCAGCGGAGGGGAGCTCACCGGCACCCACCGCCTGCTGGAGGTGGGTTGGGGCACCCCGGCCGAGATCGTGACGAATGCCGTGCTCGCCCCAGGCCGCATCCTCCTGGCCCGCGAGGGCAGCCCCCCGACCGAAGCGCGTCCCATCCACCGCCTGGAGAAGGTGGCGGCGGCGCGGCGAGCCGGGGCGGCCGCCCTGATCCTCCTGGGCGCGGAGGGCGAGGAGGTCCAGGGCGTGGTGGGATGGAAGGCTCCCTCCCCCCTGCCGGTGTTCAGCACCGCGCAGGGCCGGCCCCTGCTGGAGGCCCTGCGGACGAGCGCGGCCGTGAGTCTGGAGATCGCCTCCGCGAAGGGCGCCGGAGGGGCCTGGATCGAAGTTTCCTCGCACAACGGTATCGCCGACCTGCGGCCCCTGGGCCCGGGCGAACGGCCCATCCTCGTGAGCGCCCACCTGGACGCCTGGTCCCTGGGCCAGGGGGCACTGGACAACGCGGCCGGCGTCGCCGTCCTGCTGGAGACCGCGCGCCGGCTCGCCGCCGATGCCCGCCTGAGGGAGTCCTCCACCCGTCCCCTGCGCTTCGTGGTGTTCACCGGCGAGGAACGGGGATTGGAGGGTAGCCGTGCCTACCTGGAGGCGGCCCAGCGGGGCGAGGAGGCCCTGCCGTCGCTCGTGGTCAATCTGGAGATGCCCGAGGATCCGGCCGGTTTCGTCATCCACTGCGGCCGTTCCCTGCGTGCCCCCCTGCGGGCGAGCCTGCTCGAGTTCCGCCGGTGGAAGCTCGATGGCGGGGTCCAGGAGATCCTCGACCTCTACAGCGACCACATGCCCTTCGTGCTGACCGGCCTGCCCTCCTTCACCCTGGCCTGCCATCGCAGCCCCGGCGCCCTGGATCGGATCCACACCGCGGCCGACCGCCTGGAGGAACTCGATCCGGCGGGCCTGGCGCGCTCGGCCGCCCTGCTGGCCGACGCCCTCCGGCGCCTGGCCGATCCGGCGACGCCCCTGCCGCCGGTCCTCGACGAGGACGCCCTGCGTCGATGCTTCACCGCCGCCGGCCTCGACCTTCAGCGGGTACGCGAGCGAGGGTTCTAGCCTTTGGGACGAGGCGAGCGGAGTTGTTCTGGGAAAATCGGGACCGGCGGGAGAAACTCTTCGGGGCGATTCCCCGTAGTCGGTGCGGCTGCGGCCCTTTTCCATCCGCACTTCGTTCTCTTCCCTTCAACCCAACCCTCCAACCCAAGGAAGCGTCGAGGCCGTGAAAGAACGTGTCATCTCCCTGTTGTTGCTCACCCTGCTGGTGACCGCGGTCACCGCCGCCGAGGCGGCCGATTCCGGAACCAGACTCCTCCGCTACCCGGACATCTCCGCCGATGAGATCGTCTTCGTCTACGCCGGCGATCTATGGATCGCTCCCCGTGGAGGAGGCGACGCCCGGCGTCTCACCAGTCACGAGGGCGAGGAGATCCTTCCCCACTTCTCCCCCGACGGGAAGTGGGTGGCCTACACCGCCTCGTACGACGGCAACAGCGATGTCTACGTCATACCGGCCGAAGGAGGCACGCCGCGGCGTCTCACCTTCCACCCCTCCTGGGACCTGGTGGCCGACTGGAGTCCCGACGGCAAGAAGATCCTGTTCCTGTCGCCCCGCTACAGCGCGCCCGCACGCTATCCCCGCTACTTCGAGATCCAAGTCGACGGCGGCGGAATGCCCGAGATGCTGCCCATCCCCCACGGTGGACCGGCCTCCTACTCGCCCGATGGCACATCGATCGCCTACGACCCGCGCGCGCGGGAGACCCGCACCTGGAAGCGCTACCGGGGAGGGCGCACCGGCTACGTGGCCCTGTTCAACCTGAAGGACGAGAGCTACGAGGAGGTTCCGCGCACCGAGGCCAACGACTTCTGGCCCATGTGGGACGAGACGGGCATCTACTTCGCCTCCGATCGCGATCGTCACTTGAACCTGTGGCGCTGGAAGCCCGGCGAGAAGTCGGCCGAACAGCTCACCCACTTCACCGAGTTCGACGTGAAGTGGCCCGCCCTGGGCCCCGGCGCGATCGTCTTCGAGAACGGCGGCATCCTGCACGTCTTCGACCTGAAGACCCGGAAGGAACACCCGGTGTCCATCTCCGTGCGCAGTGAACTGCTGGTGGCCCGGCCCAAGACGATCCCGTTGAAGAAGAACATCCACTCGGTCTCCATCAGCCCCCACGCCAAGCGGGTGGTGGTGGAGGCGCGCGGTGAGATCTTCACCGTTCCGGCCGAGGACGGGCCCACCCGTCAGCTCACCCACAGCAGCGGGGTCTTCGAGCGCGACGCAGTGTGGTCGCCCTCCGGCGATCGCATCGCCTACTTCAGCGACCGCGGCGGTGAATGGTCGATCTTCCTTCAGGACCAGAAGGGCGGCGAGGAGACCAAGCTCATCGACACCAAGGATCAGGCCTATCCCTTCGGCATGATCTTCTCGCCCGACGGAAGCAGGATCGTCTACTGGGACAGCATGACCCGCCTGTGGTGCGTCGATGTCGACTCGAAGAAGCGCGTCCTCGTCGACTCCTCGCCGATACGGGGCGGGGTGTCCAACCCCTCGTGGTCACCGGACAGCCGTTGGCTCGCCTACGAGAGAAACGAGAGCTACGGCAACCAGGAGATCTGGCTGTGGTCGGAGCAGGACCATTCGAAGAGCCGGGTCACCGACGGCTTCTACAACGACTTCCAGCCCACCTTCGACCTGAATGGCAAGTACCTGTACTTCGGCTCGTCGCGCTCCTTCTACCCCAGCGGGGACGCCCTGGACTGGCACTTCGGCTACTACCAGACCGACGGCCTCTTCGCCGTGATCCTCGACCGCAGCGAGCCTTCTCCCTTCGCGCCCAAGAGCGACGAGGAAGGAGAAGAGGACGACGGCGCGGCGAAGAAGGACGACGCGAAGAAGGACAGCGGGAAGAAGGACGGGAAGGACGACAAGGCCGGGAAGGACGAGGACGAAGGGGATGAAGGCGTCGAACCCATCGTGGTCGACCTCGAGGGCATCTCCGCCCGGGTGGTGGCCCTGCCCGTCCCCGCGGGAAGCTACACCAACCTGCAGGCAGGCAAGGGCAAGCTCTTCTACGGGAGCATCGCCTTCGAGTCGCAGCAGGCGGCCCGGCCCGACGCGCCCCGGGGGTTCGAGCTGAAGGTCTTCGACATGGACGAGCGGGAGGAGAACACCGTCCTCGGCGAGATCAGCGCTTTCATGCTCGATGCCGAGGGCAAGAAGCTGCTCTACCGCTCTGCCAAGGGATCCTACGCCATCGTCGACGCGGCCAAGGGCCAGAAGCCCGGGGACGGCACGCTCGACTTCTCCGGTCTCTCCGCGCGGGTGGACTACCGCCAGGAGTGGGCGCAGATCTTCCACGAGGCCTGGCGCATCGAGCGCGACTTCTTCTGGGACCCGGACATGGGCGGCAAGGACTGGAAGAAGATCGGCGAGCGCTACGCGAAGCTGCTGCCGTGGGTGGCCCATCGCAACGATCTCAACTACCTCATCGGCGAGCTCATCGGTGAGCTGGCCACCTCGCACTCCTACGTGGGCGGCGGCGACCTTCCCCATGGCAAGCGGGTCAGCGTGGGCTTGCTGGGCGTCGATTTCGCCGGTGGAGAGAAGTACTGGAGGATCGCCCGCATCTACCGCGGTGAGGACTGGGACGAGGACCGCCTGGCCCCCCTCGCCCAGCCCGGTCTGAAGGTGGCCGAAGGCGACTATCTCATCGCCGTCGACGGAGTGGAGATCCCTGGTGACGCGAATCCCTACGCCTACTTCCAGGGCAAGGGCGAGCGCGAGGTGAACCTGCTGGTCAACGACAAGCCCAGCCGCGACGGCGCGCACGAGATCCTCGTGACCACCATCACCAGCGAGCGGGGTCTGCGCTACCTGGACTGGGTGGAGAGCAAGCGGGCCTTCGTGGAGAAGGCCACCGACGGCAAGGTCGGATACATGCACGTGCCGAACACCTCGATCGCCGGCCTGAGGGAGTTCGACAAGTACCTGCAGGGGCAGGTGCTCAAGAAGGCCCTCATCGTCGACGAACGCTTCAACGCCGGCGGCATGATTCCCGACTTCTACACCAACAAGCTCAAGAAGGGACTGCTGAACTTCATCAGCCCCCGCAACGGTGAGGACACCCCCTGGCCGCCGCGCACCATCTACGGGCCGAAGGTGCTCATCGCCAACGAGTTCGCCGGCAGCGGCGGCGACGCCTTCCCCTGGTACTTCCAGCAGGAGCGAATCGGACCGGTCATCGGCATGCGCACCTGGGGCGGACTGGTGGGCATCTCGCGCCAGATCCCGCTGATCGACGGCGGCCGGGTGACCGCCCCGGAGATCGCGTTCTGGACACCGGCCAACGGAGGCGAGTGGATCGTCGAGAACCACGGCGTCGATCCGGACATCGAGGTGGACAACCGTCCCGACCTGGTGGCGAAGGGACGCGATCCCCAACTGGAGAAGGCCGTCGAGGTGATCCTCCAGGAGCTGAAGCAGGAGAAGCCGTGGCCGCCGCGGCCTCCCTACCCGCGCGGCAGGTGAGCGCCGCGAGGGCTGAGCTGCCGCGCGTCCGCCGTCGCTTCCCCCACGGGAGGCGACGGCCGCCGCCGGCTCAGTCCTCGACTGCTTTCTCCCCGTGCGGACGGTAGTGGACGACGGTGACCTGCTCGAGGGTCACCAGACCGCCCGCCAGCACCTCGACCGCTTCCCGCAGGAGGCGGTCGATCTTCTCCCGCTCGTCGACGATCTCGATGACCATGGGAAGGTCCTCGGACAGGCGCAGCACCCGCGCGGTGTGCAGGCGGCTCTGCGCGCCGAAACCCATCGATCCGCGCAGGACGGTGGCGCCGGCCAGACCCAGCTCCTTCGCCCGCTTCACGATGACCTCGTACAGGGGCTTGTGGTCGTAGCGGTCGCCTTCGCCCAGGAAGATCCGCAGCAGCCAGGCCTTCTCGGGAATGGGTTCGATCGAATGCATCTCACACCCCCCAGATGCGCTGGGCCAGATGGTAGCCGAAGTAGACCGCGGCCAGGCCGAGACCGTTGCTCAACAGCAGGTTGCCGGTGGCCAGGGCCCAGCGGCCGTCATTGACCAGCATGAGCGTCTCCCAACCGAAGGTGCTGAAGGTCGTGAACGCACCGAGCAGGCCCACGAGGATGCCCACGCGCAGATCGCCCCGCAGCAGCAGCGGACCGGTGATGACCGCTCCCATCAGACCGATGAAGAGACAGCCGGCCACGTTCACCACGAGGGTTCCCCAGGGAAAGGCCGCGCCCATGCCCCGGTGCACCCACCCGGAGACCAGGTAGCGGAGAAGCGCGCCGGCGGCGCCCCCGACGGCGATGGACATCAGACGAACCATGGGCAAGCCTCCAAAGACCGTGGGCGGACGAGGTGGGCGCCTCGCGCCGGCGAGGATACGTCGATCCTGCTGGCGGGCAAACCCATCATCGCCGGTGCGGGCCGACGAGCGACGACAGCGGCCACGACAGGGCCATGATCGCCAGGCCGACGAGCGAGGAGCGGGGCTGATCGACGAGCACCCAGCCGGTGGCGGCCAGCGAAGCCGCCATCGCCAGGAGCGGTGGGAGCGGCCACAGGGGAATGCGCCGCAGTCCGGCGGCCACCGCACCGCTCATCCGCAGGCGAAGTCCTCCGGCCAGGATGAGCGCGGAGAACAGACCCGTCGCGAATGCGAAGTACTTCACCAGTTCCTCGAAACTGCCCGTGGCCGTGTAGACCAGGCTGACCGCGGCACACAGGAGGATGGCGACGCGGGGGATACGGTGGCGACCGCTCCAGCGCCCCAGTGCAGCGGGGATCACGCCCTCCTCGGCCAGGCCCACCAGCAACCGCGGCGCGCTGAAGAGAAGGGCCTGCGCCGCCGAGAAGGTGGCCACGGCCACCAGCAGATGGATCATCACCTCCCCACCGACGGGGAACACGCTGCGGGCCAGTTCGGCGGCGACGGTCGGCGAGCTGGCGATCGCTCCCACGCCGAGGACCTTCACCAGCGCGAAGGTATAGATCGCATAGACCACCCCGACGGCGACGACCACCGTCACCAGCGCCCGGACCACGGTCCGCGCCGGGCGGTCGATCTCGCCCGCGACCACCACGATCTCCAGGAAACCCTCGTAGCACCAGAGCACACCCACCAGGGCCAGTGCCCACGCTCCCACTCCCCCTCCAGCCACCTCCGCCGCCGATCGCAACGTGGCATCGGCGGCCTGTGGCGCCGCCCTCAGCCACAGGCCGGCCACCCCCAGTGCCAGCAGAGCCGCGAGCTTGAGACCTCCGAGGACGCCCTGCACCCGGCTGCTGATCCGGACGCGGGCCAGGTTGACGGCAACGGCGACGAGGACGGCAAGGGCGGCGAGACGGCCGTCCCCGCCGAGGAGGGAGAGCAGAGCGGCCGCCGAACGGCCGCTGATGCGGGCCAGGGCGGCGATGCTCGCCGGATAGAGCACGAGGATCGCGGCCCAGCCGTACACGAAGGCCACCTGGCGTCCCCAGATGCGCCGCAGGTAGACGACGTAGCCGCCGGTGCGGGGGAAGACGGCAGCCAGTTCGGCGTAGCTCAGCGCCGAGGCCAGGGCCACGAGCGCCCCGAGAGGCCAGATCAGGAGGAAGTCACGGGGGGCGGGAAGCTGCCGGGCCACATAGGCGGGCAGGACGAAGATGCCCGAACCCACGACGGCGGCCAGGCCGAGGCCGATGCTGCGCGACAGGCCGATCCGCCCGGCGATGGGCTCCGTGTCCACGCCGCTCAGCGGACCACGGTCACGAAGGCCTGGGGTAGACCGTCGTGCTGGGCGCGGTTGACCAGGGTGATGGGCACGTCGACCCCGTCGGTCTGCAGGATGTCGCGTTCGAGCACCCGCAGACTCGTGGGCACCGTCGGCGAGGGGTCGTCCACCGGTTCGATGGTGACCATGACCCACCAGCTTCCGTCGTTGAGGTCGACGACGACGTCCTGCACGAAGTCCTGACCGGGAAAGGGCGGACCCTCGATGCCCGGCGAGGCGTAGGGACCGGCACCGTCGCTGTCCGCTCCGATGGCCTGGGAGAAGCGCCCCAGCGAGAAGATCTGCAAGGGGATCAGGCTGCTCAGGCTGTCGCGCTGGAAGGCCCATGCCTGGTAGATGAAGCCCTCGGGCAGAGGCGTTCCCAACTGCAGGGAGGGTGCGTCCATCATCCCGGGGTCGAAGAACCACACCCCATGCGGCAGAGCGAGACCCTCTTCGAGCGTCTCCACGCGGAGCCGGAAGTGACCGGAGATCTCGCGCAGATCCTTGGGGAAGACCTCGTCGTCGTCCCAGTGCAGGGTCGTGGTGATCGTGCCGCCCGGAGCGGTGAAGTCGCCGATGGCCAGGGGCATGCCCATCGGGTGGGGAGCTCCCACATCGGAGGCGGGTTGGTAGGTGATGATGCCGCGGGCGATCCGGTCCGTGTCGAGCTCGCCGGGCAGGGGAAAGAAGTCGTCGAGATGGCCCGCCAGATCGTAGACCTTGCCGTCCCCACCCACCCGGAAGGCGGCCGCCGCGGTCCACTGCTGCTCGACCTGCCAGGGATCCTCTCCCTCGCCCACCTCCACCGCGGGAACCCCCAGCCAGATCTCATAGAAGCCCTGCCCGGAGACCAGCGGCCAGAATCCGCTGGGCTCCACGCGAACTCCCGTCTCGCGGATGTATTCGGGTCCGGTCTGGGAATTCGAGCAGGTCGACCCGGTGGTGGCCAGGACCAGCAGCAAGGGGGCCAGGACGATCCAGCGGCGGTTCAAGGAAGGCCTCCTTCTCCCCCCGGGGGGCGAAGCGAGCGAGGACGGATGCAGCGCGGGCGGCCCTCCTGCGGGCCTTCCACGACGAGCTTCAATATATGGGAAAGTCGGACGGGGGGAAACGGGGACGGGCCGGTCGCCCTCCCCCACCCATACGGCCCGACCCGGGGCCGATCACGAATGGGGATCGATGGCCCCGGTGATGAGCAGGGCGGCCCGCAGACGGAAGAAGAGATCGCGGGGAATCCGGTACACTCGCTTCTCGCCGACCACATGCAACCAATGGGCGTCCTCTCCCCTGCGCCAGCCGAGTTCGACCCGGACCGTCCGGTCGGGCCAGTAGAGCACGTAGCCGATCTTCTTCACCTTCAGGTAGCGCGACGCGGCCTCCTCGTCGGGGAGGTCGACCACCTCGGTCGATTCCAGTTCCTCGAGCCCGTAGACGAGGTTGCGGGCCGCCACCTGGAAGGAATCGGCCGGTCCGGCGAAACCCCGTGGAGGCCGCAGGTCCCACTGACGCCGTAGCCCCCGGGCGATGGCGGTGACCGTCCCTCCGGTGTGCCAGCTCACCACCACGCTGTCCAGCCGGGCGTAGTTGTCCGGGACGGGGTTGGTCTCCAGCAGCTCCTGGAGGCTCTTGTCGGTGCTCTCCAGCAACTGCGAGTCCACCTCGAGCACGCTCGTCTCCTCGTCGCGGCGGGCGAAGTTGAGCCCTTCTCCCGCGTCGTCCCCCAGACGCAGACGGTGGCGATGACCCCGCGCACGGAAGCGCAGATCGAGGGTGGGCGAGGCGAATCCATACATGGAGAACGCCTCGTCGTCGGCGTCATCGACCACGAAGCGCTGGATCCTCATCTCACACAGGTCGTAGGCCATGGTGTACAGATCGCGCCGCTTGAGCTGGCGCGGGGGATCCTCCCGGGTGAACCACAGCCCCCGGGAATCCCGGACCGCCTGCAGGTGCAGTCCGTTGCGATCGAGTGCGATGCTGTCGACCTGGGCCGCATCGAAGGAGAAGAGATCGTAGATGCGCAGGGCCTGGTAGGAGGTGCGGCTCAAGGCCTCCAGACGATTGTCCACCAGACGGATGCGCCGGGTGCCCACCACCCGCAGGTAGTGGCCGCGGCCCGACGGATTGGAGCGTCCGAACTCGTAGATCACCGGAGGGTGGCCTGCAGCCATCAGCTCCACCCGATGGTCGGCCCGCCTCAGCCCACCGAGACCGTAGGCCTCCAGCGCGGTGGTGTCGGCCTGCGCATCGATCAGCTTCGACTCGACGGCGTGGCAGAAGGCCGCGATCATTCCGCGTACCGCGCTCTCGTTGGCCGGTTCGTCCACCGGAGCGAGCAGACGCCAGCCCTCGGCGTTGCGCGCCACGACCAGCTGCTGCTGGCCCTGGATGAGACGCAGGGTGTCCACCAGCGCCGGATCGAGGTGACTGAGGCGACGCGCCTGGAGATCTTCCCGCTGCCGATCCTCCTGCCGCGGCAGATCCCACACGAAGAGCGCCGAGGCCAGGACGGCCAGGACCAGGAGGGGAAGGAGGAGACGGCGTCTCACACCCAACTCCTTCGCCTCCAGGCCACCACCACGGCCGCCGCGAAGAAGAGGGCCGGGATCACGGCGATGCCCAGGATGCGCAACCAGCGGAGCTGACGCATGGTCAGGACCACCGGCTGGTACAGCCTCGGCCCCGGCGCGAAGGCCAGACGGTCCTCGGCGTCACTCAGCCACGAGAGCAACTGGAGGAAGAGATCGCCGTTGCCCCACGCGCCGATGTTGGCGTTGTCGACGAAGTCGACGTCCCCGGTGACCACCAGGCGGGCATGGATGCGCGGCCGCGAAGTGAGGGAATCGCCTGTCACCACCGTCGTGCCCAGGGCACCCTCGCTGCCCGCATGGAGTACGTTGTGCTCGCGCAGGGATTCGTCGATCCCGCCGGGATGCTCGCGCCAGTCGGGCCGGAAGATCCTCAGGTCGGCGTCGACCGCATAGACCAGGGTGATCGGTCCCTTGCGATCGACCCCCGGGTCGTAGCGGGCGGCGGGATCACCCAACTGATCGAGGGTGGTCTCTCCCCACGCCTCCGCTCCGGTGCGCACCAATGGTGTCACCTTCACGCCCGGCGGCGGCGGTTGCACCGAGGACAGCGGGCGGGCGATGGGATAGACGGTGACGTAGGTGAAGCCTCGGGTGGCCGGATGCTGGCCGTCGGCTCCACGCGCCATGGCGATGCGCCGGCTGGCCCCGCCGGTGACGTTGCGCTGCTCCTCGGAGGGATCGATCACGAAGGCCCGCTCGGGATGGATCCCGAAGATCTCCACCAGCGAATCGGCCGAGCTCGATCCTCCGACCTCCAGCATGGCCATCAGCCGGCCGCCCCCCATGAGATAGTCCGTGAGAAGGTCGAGTTCGCGAGGGGCCATGGGACCCTCCGGCGCGGCCAGGACCAACACGTCGGCGGTGGAGGGCACGGACGAGGTCGAGGGGAGATTGAGCTCGCCCACCCGGTAGTTCTGATGGCGCAGGGATTCGGCCAGTTTCTTCACGCCCTTGCCACCGGCGTCCTCGATGGAGGCCTCGCCGTGTCCGGTGATGAACAGCACCTGGGCCGGATCGCGATCGAGGATCCTCAGCAGGGCACCACTCAACTCGGCTTCCCTGGGCTCGTGCAGCCGGATCTGCAGATCACCACTGACCAGCACCACCGTGCGGTTCAGGCTCACCTGATAGGTGTCGGCCATCTCCGGATGACGGTCGAGATCGACGAACTCGTAGCTGAAGAAGGGACTGTGCCGGCGGTAGCGTTCGAGAAGGCGCTGGGTCATCCGGCGCTCCTGGGGTGCCTCGGCGAAGAAGGCCACCGCCTTCACCGGCTGATCGAGCTTCTTCAACAATTGTACGGTCTGCGGGGCCAGACTGCGCCGTTCGCCCCACGAGAGGTCCACCCGCAGGTCGTGACGGGTGGTGAGCGCACCGGCCACGAGGAACACCGCCAGCCACAGAACGGTCTGCACCAGCCACAGGACGGCCCGCGGAGGCGACGAGCGCGGCTTGCCCCCGCTCATCGGGCCTTCCTCCAGCGGCGGGACTGGAGCACCCCGGCGGCCAGATGCAGGCCGCCCAGGATCACTCCGACGAAGAACACCAGATCGCTCAGCCGCAGGATGCCCAGACTCGATGGGTTGAAGTGGGTGGCCATGGACATCCAGCTCACCACCGCGCCGGCCGTCCCATCCAGGGCCCGGCCCCACCATCCCAACAGCCACGAGCCGAAGAGGGTGACCACGGTGAGCCCGTAGGCCAGGATCTGGCTGCCGGTGATCGAAGAGTAGAAGAGTCCGACGGCCAGACCGGCCAGACCGAAGAAGAAGAGGCCCAGCCATTGGGCGAGCACCGTCCACCACTCGACCGTGCCGAAGAAGGCCGCGCTCAGCGGGGCCAGCAACCCCAGCAACAGGAGCGCCGTCAGCAGGAGCGCCGCGCCCAGGAACTTCCCCCAGACCACCTCGGCCTCGCTCAGGGGCAGGCTCAACAGGAGTTCACTGGTCCGGCTGCGCCACTCCTCGGACAACAGCCGCATGCTGATGCCCGGCAGCAGCAGGAGCAGCAGGAAGGTGTCGGCCGAGGCCAACGGTTGCAGCACGAGGTCGATGAGATTGAGCCGGTCGGGGGTCTGACCCGAGGCGATCGCAGTCATGCTCGAGCTGGTGTAGTTCTCCATGAGCGAGACGAAGTACGTGCCGTGCACGAGCAGGAACAGGCCCATCACTGCGAAGGCGACCGGAGTGCGGAAACTCCTGCGCGCCTCCAGCCGGGCCAGGGCTACGATGCCGTTCATTGCCCCTCCTCTCGGACCAGGCGCAGGAAGACCTCTTCCAGACCCAGATGCTCGGGCGAGAGTTCCAGCAATCCCGCCCCCATCTCCACCACCACGGCGCTCAGGGCGGCCGCCGACTGGCTTCGATCGAGTTCCACCTGGAAGACCTGCGAGCGGGAAGCACCGCCCGGCGCAGACTCCACCGCCCGTACAGCCTGCACGAACTCGAGTTCACCCAGGCGCCGGAGGAAATCACCGGGCGCGTCGACCGTCACCAGGCGCAGGAGGGTCCCGCCGCGCAGACGCCCCTCCAGCACCTCCGGCCGGTCCTCGGCCACACAGCGACCCCGGTTGAGGATGAGGACGCGATCACAGAGAGCTTGGGCCTCTGAAAGGATGTGCGTGGAGAGGATGATCGCCTTGGTGCGGGCCAGCTCGGCGATGCGCTGGCGGATGTCCACCACCTGGGCCGGATCCAGACCCACGGTGGGCTCGTCCAGGACCAGGACCTCGGGATCGCCCAACAGGGCCTGGGCCAGACCGATCCGCTGGCGGTAGCCCCGCGAGCAGTAACCGATCAGCCGCCGGCGTACTTCCTGCAGCGAGCAGATCTCCACCACCCGGTCGATCTCCGCATCCACCTGGCGGGCGGAAACACCCTTGATCCGGGCGAAGCCCGCGAGCATCTCGTCCACGCGCAGTTCGCGGTAGAGCTCGACCGCCTCGGGCAGGAAACCCAGATGGCGCCGCGCCGCGACCGCATCGGTGGCCATGTCCTCGCCCTCGACGATCACCCGGCCCCGGGTGGGCGTGAGCAGGCCGACGATCGCGCGAAGAGTGGTGCTCTTGCCCGCCCCGTTGGGGCCCAGCAGACCGAGCACCTCCCCCTTCTGCACACGGAAGCTGAGGTCTTCCACCGCGGTGAGAGGACCGTAACGATGGTGCAGATCCTGGACCTCGATCATGCCGGGGTCTTGTACCCTCCCGCGGGCGTCCACTTCACCACGACGCCGCCGAAGGTGAAGCCCGCGCCAAAGGTGGCGAAGAGGAGCGTATCGCCCTCGTGCAGCTTGCCCTCGTCGTAGGCCACCCGCAGGGCACCGGGGATGGTGGCCGAGGTGGTGTTCCCGTAGCGGTCGATGGTGACCATCATCTTCTCCGGAGGAATCTTCAGCTTGCGCCGGGTGTAGTCCATGATGCGCAGGTTGGCCTGATGGGGAATGAACAGATCGACGTCCTCACCGGTCAAGCCCGCCTTCTCCAGCACGCGCTCGCTGATCCGGGCCATGCCCTCGACCGCCACCTTGTACACCGCTTTGCCGTCCTGCCACAGGTAGTGCATCTTGGCATCGACGGTCTCATGGGTGGCCGGATGCAGGCTGCCTCCGCCCTTCATGTAGAGATACTTGGCCCCCGAACCGTCCGCCCCGTTCTCCCAGGCCAGGAAGCCATCGAGATCGTCGCGCAGACGCTGCACCACGACCGCCGCGGCCATGTCACCGAAGAGGATGCAGGTGTTGCGGTCGGTGTAGTCGGCGATGGAGGTCATGATCTCCGCCCCGATCACCAGGACCGTGTCGTGGGCGCCCGAACGGATGAGGCTGTCGGCCAGGCCCAGCGAATAGGTGAAACCGCTGCATGCGCCGAGGATGTCGAAGGCCCAGGCGTTCTTCGCACCGATCTTCTCCTGGATGATGCAGGCGGTCGACGGGAAGAGCATGTCCGGGGTGACGGTGGGAACGATGATGACCCCGATCTCCATGGGATCGACCTTGGCCATCTCCAGCGCCTGCAGTGCCGCCGGCGCGCCCAGCGCGCTGGCCGGCGTCCCGGGCTCGACGACGTGGCGTTCGCGGATGCCCGTACGCTCGACGATCCACTCATCACTGGTGTCGACGATCTTCTCGAAGTCCTTGTTGGTCAGGATCTTCTCGGGCACGTGCATGCCCACCCCGGTGATCCCGACCTTCATCTCGGCCTGCGTCTTCTGGCTCATGTTCCCCCCCAATGGAATGAATGCGCTGGCTCAGACTAGGCCACCCCTTCTCCCGGCGCAAGCACCGCTCACCGGCTCAGGCGGGCGGGGCCGTCGCCTCGCGCAGATAGCGCGACAGGAGCGCGAGGCCGTCCTCCAAGGTCGTCTCCTCCACTCCGAAACCCAAGCGGAACCCCTGGGGTTCCTCGAAGAAGGCCCCCGGAGTGACCAGCACGCCGTCGCGTCGGCGCAGATCCTCGATCCACCAGATGGACGAGTCCGGATCACCGTCCAGGGAGAAACCGAAATCTCCCTGGATGCCCCGGCGGCGGGCGAAGGCCGCCGCGGCACGAGCCGCCTCCGGGTGGAGCCGGCAGAAGGCGATGATGCCCGCGTCGTTGAGCTCCACCTCGAGGATGTCGCGCATCTCCTCGGCCCAACGCCGTACCTGCGGCCGTCGGTCGGCCCCCAGCCGGCGGGCCCGCCTCCACAGTTCCTCGCGACGGTCCCAGGCCGCCTCCGCCGCCGCCAGGCTCGGCGCAGGCAGGAAACCCGGTCCGTAGTCGCTGAGCGCCGCGGCCGAGGCGATCCATTCCTCCGGACCGATCAACACGCTGGCACGGATCGACCCCAGGCCCATCACCTTGGTGAACGAACGGATGACCGCCGCCTCGGGAAGGACCCGGCGCATGGTCGACGCCTCCGGGTCGTCCAGGAACTCCAGATACACCTCGTCACTGAGGACGGCGCAGCCGGTGGCGCGGGACCACGTCGCCACCGCCTCCATCTCCTCTTCGGAGAGCGTGGCCATGCTCGGATTGTGTGGATGACTGAACACGAGGAGGCTGGGCGAGTCCTCTCCCAGGCTCTCCAGCGCGGCGAGATCGAGTCGGCGGCCGTCGGAGACCCGTCGGGGCAGACGCAGGAGAGGAGCGCCCAGTGCAGCGGGGATACGGCGCATCGGCTCGTAGGCGGGTTCCTCGACGATCACCGGCCCCCACCTGCGGCGCAGATGGCTGGCGACGGCGAGCAGGATGTTCCAATGGCTGCCCGGCTGCAGAAGGACCTGACGAGGGGAGAGACCCCATTCGGTGGCCATCCGCTGAGCCAGGGGAGGATGATCCACGCCCACCGCATCGAGCCATCGAGCGGGGGGAATGTCCTCCAGGAAGGAGGCATCGGGCGTGGGCATCCCGCTCAGCACCAGCGAGCAGCGCACGCCCTCGTGGGTGGCGGGCTGGCGGATCCAGCGCAGATAGTCGAGTTGAGGAAGCTGCATGCGCGTCTAGGGGAATGAACGGGAGGGATGACGCGGCCTCTCCGCCCGGTTCCACACCCTCACTGCCACACCCACCCCGGGGGCCAGGGCCATCAGGAAGAGCAACCAGGGAAAGGTGGGCGGCAGGCCACCGTCGAGAATGGTCGAAGCGGGCCAGATGAAGATGCCGATCAGGACCATGGCCGACAGGCCCACCACCGTCCATTCCCAGCGGTAGACCCGGATGGGATGATAGCGGTCGCGGAGGGAATAGATGGTGACCGAAGCGGCCACCATGCACACCGAGATGAGGATGGGAGCCCAGACCGGTCCCACCCAGGGCATGGGAATGAGGAAGAGGATGTCCGAGGTGAACCAGCTCGGAGGCCAGGCCAGCATCACCCACAGCCAGATATAGTAGAAGATGTCCCAGATCCCGAAGATGAACAGGAAGCCCGCGAAGCGCCGCCACGGGTCACGGCTGCTCAGACGGGCCACGGCCAGGATCATGAACATGGTCGCCAGTTCACGGGCGATCTCCACCCAGGCGATCCGACCGGTGATGAGTCGCAGGGGAAATGCGAATCCCTCCGGATAGAGCAGAGCCCGCAGGTAGACCACGACAGCGGCCTCCATCTGGGCCATGGCCACGGCGAAGACCGTCAACCACAGGAGACGCCGGTGGGTGGATGGAGCAAAGCGGGATGCGGCCACCGGCCAGGGCAGGGGATGGTCCTGGGCTTTCGACATCGAGACCTCCCGGCGACGAAGAGAGGGGCGCCCACCGACGCCCCCCGAGTCTATACCATGACCGAAGAAGGCGCCTAGGCGTCCTTCTCCTTGGAGTCGTCCGGCTCCGAATCGGGCTCGACGGCCTCCTCATCGGAGGATGCAGGGGCGGATGCGGCATCCTCTCCGGCCGTCTCCTCGGCGGCTTCGGCGCTCTCGACCGTCGCCTCGGCCGCAGCCTCCGAACCCTCCGCCGTCTCCTCCACGGCCTCTTCGGCCGCGGCCTGCTGGGTGGTCTCCTCCACCTCGACCGGCTGCTCCTCGACCGGC